>JAQVJY010000016.1 GCA_028694915.1 Paludibacteraceae bacterium | reverse complement strand
TCCACCTCTTCCCATTCCGAACAGAGAAGTTAAGCTCGCTTACGCCGATGGTACTGCCCACAAGGTGGGAGAGTAGGTAGCCGCCTTTTTCAGAGCCGAGTATACAACTGTATACTCGGCTCTTTTTTTTGCAATAATGCCTTTTTTTTGCTCATTTTTGCGTATATTTGCATTATAAATCCTTTCATTATTTAATTATGCCAAGCGAAATTATTTTAATTAGTATTTCAGGGGAAGATAAACCGGGAGTAACAGCTTCAATTACAGAGATTTTAGGGCAGTATAATGCCACTATTTTGGATATAGGTCAGGCTGATATTCATCATACGCTATCTTTGGGGATTCTTTTTAAAATGGATTCTGCTGAACATTCAGGTCATATTTTGAAAGATATTTTGTTTAGGTGTTCGGAATTAGGTGTACACGTACGTTTTACTCCCGTAACGGAAGAAAAATATAACAATTGGGTGGTTCGTCAAGGGAAAAGTCGCTATGTGGTAACAGTTTTGGGGCGGATGATTACTGCTCGCCAAATAGGGCTGGTTACTAAAGCTGTATCAGAACAACAGTTAAATATTGATTCTATCAAACGTTTAACAGGACGTCCATCGTTAGACGAAAAGGATTTAGATCATCTACGCTCTTGCGTTGAATTTTCGGTACGTGGTGAGTTAGTTGATAAGAACCTATTTTCGACTAAATTCCTTGAAATTTCTGCTCAGGAAGGAATTGATATTTCCTTTCAAAAGGATGATATGTATCGCCGTAATAGACGTCTTATTTGTTTTGATATGGATTCGACGCTCATTAAAACAGAAGTAATTGATGAATTGGCAGATAGAGCTGGTGTAGGTGAACAAGTACGTGCTATTACCGAATCGGCCATGCGCGGCGAAATTGATTTTAATGAAAGTTTTCGCCAACGAGTTGCTTTATTAAAAGGTTTGGACGAATCGGTTATGCGTGAAATTGCAGAAAACTTACCCATTATGG
This sequence comes from Paludibacteraceae bacterium, assembly GCA_028694915.1. Lineage (GTDB taxonomy): Bacteria > Bacteroidota > Bacteroidia > Bacteroidales > Paludibacteraceae > W0P28-013. Next base: position 31,618 of record JAQVJY010000016.1, on the reverse strand, counting down.
ATGGCGCCGACCGTCTTATGTCGGTCCTAAAAAAATGTGGGTTTAAAATTGCTATTTTATCTGGTGGATTCACTTACTTTGGTCAATATTTACAAAAACGGTTTGGCGTTGATTATGTGTATGCAAATCAACTGGAAATCGAAGATGGTAAACTTACAGGACGTCACCTAGGAGATATTGTGGATGGTAAGCGTAAAGCGGAATTGCTGAATTTGATTGCTCAGGTTGAGAAAATTGAATTAGAACAAGTTATTGCTGTTGGTGATGGGGCTAATGATTTACCAATGTTAAATTTAGCTGGTTTAGGCATTGCATTTCATGCAAAGCCAAAAGTAAAAGAAAATGCCCGTCAGTCGATATCGACGATTGGGTTGGACGGAATTTTGTACTTTTTGGGATTCCGAGATGTTCATTTAGATTCCATTCTTTAATATAGAAAGAGATGCTTAGAAAATTCTAAACATCTCTTTTTTTATAAACGACCTTTTAAAAAGTCTTGGCGCATGGGTTCTGGAAATTTTTCGATTGCATAGCGCAACATCGTGCGAGGCATCCGCTTGTATCTTTCGTTAGTCAGTAGAAAGTCATATTCCGCCTCAAAATCGCGTTTCCCTGCTTCTCGAAGCATCCAACCTACGGCTTTGTGAATTAGGTCGTGAGAATGGTTTAAAAGCAAGTCAGCTATTGCAAACGTGTCTGCCAATTGATTCTTTTTAATAAAAGCGAACGTACTAATGATGGCAATACGTTGGAGCCACAAATGATTACTCTGGGCGTATGTCACCAAAACTTCTCGTGGATGTGTAAGTAAATAATCGCCTACAATTTGAGGTGCGGATAAGTCCACTAAATCCCAATTATTGATGTGTGTACAATTTGCAATGTAGAAATCAAAAATGACCTTTTTATCTTCTTCTGTCGAGGCTTTTTGATAAATTTGTACTAATAGTAACAACCCTGTAAGACGGCATTCGTGATAAGGATCACAGAGTAATAGCTCTATTTCTGATAATTCAATTTTTTGTATCGTTTTTGCTAATGCTCGTTGTTTGGGCACTACCACTCCGATGAATTTATCGTCTTCTCCGTATTGTCCTTTACCTGTTTTAAAAAAGTAAGGCAGAAAATCTTTTTTTTGTGGATCAGAGAGCTTAAATAGCATCTCTTTTATCTCTTGTGCGGTGGAATGTTGTGTTATCATCATTTTAGTTTTGAATGTTGTAAAGATAACCAAATAGTCAAATTTGTGCAATAAAAAAACTCCGAAAAAATATTTTTCGGAGCTTTTTCTATGTTTATGTAATTACTTATTTAGCAATAACACGAGCCATTTCACAAACTTTGTTTGAATAGCCCCATTCGTTGTCATACCAAGAAACTACTTTTGCGAAGTTAGCATCCAAAGAGATACCAGCTTTAGCATCGTAGATAGAAGTATCTGAACAACCACGGAAATCGGTTGAAACAACGGCATCTTCAGTATAAGCTAATACGCCTTTCAATTCGCCTTCAGAAGCAGCTTTCATAGCAGCGTTGATTTCGTCCATTGTAGCTGGTTTTTCCAAAACTACAGTTAAATCTACAACTGAAACGTCAGAAGTTGGAACACGGAAAGCCATACCAGTCAATTTGCCATTCAATACAGGAAGCACTTTGCCTACTGCTTTAGCAGCACCTGTTGATGAAGGGATAATGTTTTCCAAGATACCACGACCACCTCTCCAGTCTTTTGCAGAAGGACCGTCAACTGTTTTTTGAGTTGCAGTTGCAGCGTGAACAGTTGTCATCAAACCTTTAGCGATACCAAATTTATCGTTCAAAACTTTAGCGATTGGAGCTAAACAGTTAGTTGTACAAGAAGCGTTAGAGATGATATCTTGACCAGCGTAAGATTTGTGGTTAACACCATAAACGAACATTGGAGTAGCATCTTTAGAAGGAGCTGACATAATTACTTTTTTAGCACCTGCTTCGATGTGTTTGCGAGCTGAAGCATCATCCAAGAAGAAACCTGTAGATTCAACAACAACATCAGCAGCCACTTCGTTCCATTTCAAATTTGCAGGATCGCGTTCAGCTGTTAAACGGATTTTGTTACCATTTACAACCAACGCACCATTTTCTACTTTTACTTCGCCATCGAAACGACCATGTACTGAATCGTATTTCAACATATATGCTAAGTAATCAGCATCCAAAAGGTCATTGATACCTACAACTTGGATATCGTTACCAAAGTTTTCCACGGCAGCGCGGAATACCATACGGCCAATACGGCCAAATCCATTAATACCTAATTTAATCATAATACTATTGTTTTTATTTAAATGAAATAACTCTTTGTTTGGAGGCACAAAATTACGCTTTTTTTTATGTACTACCAAAAAAAAACACCTAAAAATAGTTATCTGGTTATAAAAAAGGAGCAGTCTGTTAGCTGCCCCTTTTTTTATGATTCTGTATTATTTTGAATTATTCAACAATGGTTATCCAACCAAATTTGTCTGCTTTTTCACCATATTGGATGCCACGTAAATGATTGTATAATTCGGTGCATTTAGGTCCTGGTTTACCGTCGTGTGAGAATACATAAGAATGTCCATAATCAATATCGTCTATTTTTGTTATTGGACTGATTACGGCTGCTGTTCCGCAAGCACCTGCTTCATCTAATGTCTCCAATTCTTCTACAGCAATAGGGCGATGTTCCACAGTCATACCTAAATCTTTGGCCAGTGTCATCAAACTACGATTTGTAATGGATGGTAAGATAGAGCTTGACTTAGGGGTGAGATATGTATTGCCTTTGATGCCAAAGAAGTTAGCTGCACCACACTCGTCGATGTATTTTTTTTCTTTAGGGTCGAGGTAGAAAATAGCAGAATAACCCATTTCGTGTGCGTGTACACCAGCTGCCATGCCCGATGCGTAATTACCACCAATTTTGTACATACCTGTGCCTAGTGGAGCTGCACGGTCGTATTTACGGCTTAACATAAATGGAGTAGCTTGGAATCCTCCTTTGAAATAAGGACCTACAGGTGTAACGAATACAATAAATTCGTATTCGTTAGCGGGTTTTACGCCAACTAAGGCAGTTGTTCCAATAATCATCGGACGAATGTATAACGATGCACCACTTTCGTATGGCGGAATGAATCGTTCATTTAGTTTTACTACTTTTAGAATTGCTTCTTTGAATTTGTCAATTGGTAGTTCAGGCATCATGATGCCTTTACACGAATCTTGTAAACGTTTTGCATTTTCTTCCATACGGAATATGCGTATTTTACCATCGACTCCACGGAAGGCTTTTAAACCTTCAAATGCTTCTTGAGCATAATGCAAGCAAGAGGCTGCCATATGTAAGTTGAGATATGCGTCGTCGTGTGTACGAAGTTCGCCCCAAGCACCGTTGGTAAATGTGCAGCGAACGTTGTGATCGGTTGGTATGTAGCCAAATCCGATGTTTTTCCAATCAATTGTTTCCATCTTTATTATTTTTTTAAAATCAAACGAGCTTCGTTACCCATATTAAAAAGCAAGTCGATGATGCTTAAATTAGGCAAAAAACCAAATTTGTGGTTAAACACTTGGTAATAATTTTGGTGTTCCAAATGAACGTCCAAAGGTACGAGTTTTTTCTTAGGGTGAAGTATTTCGCGAAGGTCAATTTCACCAGAAATGTATGCTTCTTTATAACTATCACTAAGCGTGATGGTTGTGTCGAAGCCAAGTATATCAAGTACTGTTTGTTGTATTTGTTGGTTGAAATCAAGCAAAAAAGTGAATTTTTGCTCAAAAAAAGGTTGTAAGTCTTCTTTGTAGTAGTCAAAAAAAGGAGTTGAGTTGTAGGCGGTTTCTATGGCTCTCCAATGTAAAGTTTGCCAGTTGGAATGTTCTGAAATTTGCACATCCTTCATCGCCACTTTGTGCGCTTGGTGTTCCACAGGAATGGTTAAGTTTTCGACACCGTTGGCCGTAGCTATTTGACACCGATTGGCGTAAGTTTGTTTTACGTAAAAGGCGTGTTTCTCTATGATGACAGGAGAATTGACGAGATATTTATAATAAGATACCGGCGCAAGATAAGCTGTTGGAAGTATAATAACCGACATTTCTTGTTACAATTTTATCAAATAGCTGATATTTTCGACAAATAGTTTGACAGAAATAGCTAATAGGATAATTCCGAAAAATTTACGTAGAATATAAATGCCGCCTTCTCCAAAAATTTTCTCAATCTTTTTGGTTGAACTCAACACAAGAAATACAAAAATAAGGTTCAAAACCAAGGCTATTACAATATTCTCGGTAGCATATTCAGCACGTAAAGAGAGTAGTGCTGTAAAAGAGCCAGGACCTGCTACCAATGGGAAAGCCAATGGCACAATAGCTGCACTGCCTTCCGGTCCTTTATTTTTAAAAAGTTCTACATCGAGTACCATTTCGAGTGCCATAATGAAGATAATAAGTGCACCCGCCACGGCGAATGAACGGATATCTACATTGAATAGTTGGAGCACTAAATCACCCGCAAACAGAAATAATAACATGATAGACAATGCAACCGCACTCGTTCTAAACGGATGAAGTTGTTCTCCTTTTTTCTGTAAATTCAGAATAATTGGAATAGAACCCAAAATGTCGATGATGGCGAATAGAACGATGAACGCACTCGCGATTTCCATTATACTGAAATTCATAATTTGTTATTTTTAAATTGATTAAGGGTTTCCTTGTTTATCAGTTGTCGTTTTTTATCACAGAACCATCCCCATTTATTGAAATACCGAATAAGGTTGATGATGTGAATCCAAAGTAATTTTTTGCTTTTATACGAGCCTTGCGCGTGGTTGTGAATAACAGACACATGGGGATAAAAAACAGTACGATAGTACTCTCTGACACGACGGGTTAAGTCGATATCTTCAGGATACATGAAAAAACGTTCATCAAATAGGCCTACTTTCTCCAGTGCTTCGGAACGTAACAACATAAAGCAGCCAGAAAGATAAGGAACATCCATTATTTTGTCGTATCCAAATTGTTGTAATTCAAAGTGTTCAATCCTTTTTTGCATCCATTTACGCGGCAAAAATCGTCTGCCGAATAAATCTAATGGTGTAGGAATGAGTTTGCAAAGGTATTGAATTTTTTCGTCAGGATAAAATATTTTTGGCATTAAGCTCCCAATATCTTGATGATCCTCCATAAAATCAAGTAGTTGACCTATGCTTTCAGATTGAAAGTAGATGTCGGAATTGACTACTAAATGATATGGAGTGTGGTGAGTGAGTGTTTGCCGAATGGCAATATTGTGTGCTGCGCCGTAACCTAAATTTTTTCCGTTGAATAGGTAGGTTGCTGGTAGGAGTTCAAAATCTGGATTTTTTGTCTCGGAATTGTCAATTAAGAAAATAGTATTGACATGAGTACTATCACGCAAAACATCCACTAAAGCCGTAACTTCACGGATGTTGGTATGATATAATACAATCGAGACATTTAGCATATTATTGTTTTAAAATAGCATCGGCTTTGTCTAAAGCTAAACGGATGACTTCGTCCATATCGTAATATTTGTAGTCGGCTAAACGGCCACCAAAAATAACATTCGGTTCTTGATTTGCTAAAAATTTATATTTTGCAGCCAATTGTTCGTTTTTATCGTTGTTTACTGGATAATAGGCCTCCTTAGTCTGATCCCAAGGTTGAGGGTACTCTTTTGTGATGACGGTTTTTGGTTGTGTGCCGTAATCAAAATGTTTGTGTTCGATGATACGAGTGAAAGGAGTTTCTGCATCTGTATAGTTGACCACAGCATTCCCTTGGAAATTGTCGATGTCGAGTAATTGTGTTTCAAATCGTAAGCTACGAAACTCTAGGTTGCCATATTGATAGTTAAAGTAGGCGTCCAACATGCCCGTATAGAGAATGGTCTCGGCTTTTTCCATTAATTCTTCGCGCTGTTGTAAAAAGTCGGTATTTAAAATAATGTCACTATTTTCTAACAATCTATTTATAAGTATGTTGTATCCACCTTCTGGAATACCCTGATATTTGTCGTTGAAATAATTATTATCGTAGGTGAAACGTAGTGGTAATCGGCGAATAATAAAACTAGGTAATTCTGTGGCTTTACAACCCCATTGTTTTTCAGTGTAGCCTTTAATCAGTTTTTTGTAGATGTCGTGTCCTACCAATTGTAGCGCTTGTTCCTCCAAATTTTGTGGGTTGATATTGGCATATTTGCCACGCTGTTCGGCTATTTTTTTGCGAGCTTCCTCTGGGGTTTTGATGCCCCACAGTTGGTGGAAGGTGTTCATATTGAACGGCAAATTATACAACTCTTCACCGTATTTGGCCAACGGGCTATTTGTATAACGATTGAATGGTACGAATTGATTCACAAAATCCCAAACCTCTTTGTCGGATGTGTGAAAGATGTGCGCTCCATAATTGTGTACTTGAATACCTTGTATGTTTCGACAGAAAACGTTTCCACCCACATGTGAACGCTTATCGACCACCAAACACGACTTGCCCAAGGCGGTGGCTTTATGCGCAAAAACAGCACCAAAAAGTCCACTACCTACAATTAAAAAATCGTATTTTTCCTGTTTGTGTTCCATGTTTTATGCTTTGTATTTAAAATAACCATTAATGGCCCAATTGGTAAGATAATAAAGGCTCTTAAGTAGTCCTAATTTTTCACATTCATAATACACTTTGAATTGTGGAATAATCACCTTTTTCTTGTTTCTGGAAACTGAATTTCCTAAAATGCGATAAGAACCAATAATTTGTGGATTACCATATGCTACACCTGTCATTTTTAGAATATCTAACCAATAAATGTGGTCATCGCGTAGACTTTTGAACGCTTCGTTAAGATATACTTTTCCGTATTTCGAGGTGTCGTATAGTCCTGTTAAGCAGGTGATGGAACAAGTTTTTAGCAGATCGGTATAGATTACTTTTTCTGGTACGTAAAATGGCTTTAAACATTCCTGATTTTGAGCATCAATACGTTTGTGTGAACCATATACTAGCAAGGCACCAGTCTTGTGCATAAGATCTAATTGCGATTCTAAGAAGAATGGTTCCCATAAATCATCAGCATCTAATAAGGCGATGTAACGACCAGCGGCTCTTCGTATACCATTGTTTCGCGCAGCAGCTGAGCCTGCGTTTGGTTGTGACACGAGTTTTATTCTGGCATCTTTTTCGGTATATTTTTGCACAATAGCTTCACTATTGTCTTTGGAACCATCATTGATGATAATCATCTCCCAATGTGGATAAGTTTGCGTTAGGACACTCTCGATAGTTTCCGCCACAAAGCGCTCTCCGTTGTATAAAGGAGTGATAATGGATACTAGATTGTCGGTCATAATTTGTGTTTCAGGTAAAAGATGGCGACGTGATATAAAACTATAAATCTACTAATTAGCTTTGTGAAGAGTCCTCTTTGACTTCGTGTAACTAAATTAGTGGAGATATTAGTTAGTGACAAATCATGTCGTCGATACAATAAAAATGGTTGGTTAATAAAATGTACTTTGCCAACAATTTCGGCAACCAAACCAATCCAAATGTCATGTCCAATTTCCTTTGTTTTAGGAAATGGGAGTGCGAAGTTAAGAATTTTTTGGTTAAAGGCCATACAAGCACCGAAATAAGTGTTGTTTAAACTGTTTTTCAACACGCCAGGGCCAGAATGATAATAATCAAAAAACGAGGGTATGATAATATTCATATTGTTATCAACCACACTTGAATTCGTGATTACTAAATCACAGGTTTGGAGTTCTTTTAAACAGCTAGTGTATTTACCTTCTATCCAAACATCATCTTGATCAGAGAGAAAAATGTAATCTCCCGTGGCGTGGCAAAGAGCATTTTCAAAATTTTTTTTGAAGTTATGTCCGTTGGCATATGTTATTTTGATACGTGCATCTTCTAACGATTTAATAATGTTAATCGTATTGTCGGTGGAGCCGTCATCCGAAATAATTATTTCATCGTTTCTTCCTATTTGCAATAGAATGGATTCTAATTGTTGGCGTATATAATTCTCGCCATTGTAGGTAGCAATGCAAACTGATACTTTCATTCTAGAATTGAACGTAAAGTGATGCCAATATATTGTGGCATCTTTATACATAATTTCACACATCGACCAAGTAGTCGAAATTTATAATAGCAAAGCGCTTGCTTTCCTAATTGTGTTGCGAATCGTTTTTCCCCTGCTAGGAGTGATTTATAACGCGCTTTGGTCATATAGTCACGATAATTCAACACAGATAGGGAGTGTGTTAGTGTTGTTCCAAGAATTGTAACTTCTTGTTTCAAAAGATATATTTCATGAAAATACCAATAATCCAAGTAATCTAATGGGTATTGGGTGTTAAACCCTCCTATGTTCAAGAGAAATTCAACTTGTAAAATTACTCCAGAATTAAATGCTGTTAGGCACTCGTTGTGCCTGGGCTGATGAGATTTGTTGGCAAATGGACCTTTGTTTGGATTATACCAAAATGGCGATAAAATGCGATTGTTATTTTGGATGGTTGGTACAGCTGCTATCGCATTTTTAGGGTCGTTGATAAATGCGTTTACCGCATCGATGTATGCCGCAGTTATTTCTGTATCCTGATCGAGTAAAATTATCCATTGAAAATGGTTGTCTTGAGCATATTGTAGCCCTGCATTATAAGCTCCAACCAGCATTTCATTTTTTGATCCTGTTTGTATGATACCACACTCACTTGTAATTGGTATTTCGGGAGAATTATTATATATAAATAACTGTTTCTGCAAGATATCATTGTGCAGTAACTTATTTAAGGAGGCGAAAGTAATGCTCTCTTTTAATTTGGTTTTATATAAAACTAATATAAATAGTACCGAATTATTCATTGTTTATTTTTTTCAAATAAATGGTATTTGCTGGCGAAAAAGGGAATATATAACAAAATCACCATTTTGATATGCCCAGCTAAATTGGTAAACAGTGCATCGGCAACATATTGTGTTATAACTATCATGCTAAGGTATGCCCATAGGAGAATAAAAAAATGATTTTTCTTTAATACTTGCTTGAAAATAGAGCCATATATGATGCCAGCGATTATTGCAAAAATGCCAATACCCCATACTCCAAAGTCTTTGTAAAATGGATATAGTGTTGTATAAGTGTTTGTAGGTATAGGCTTAGAAATCCAAGGTAAAAGGGTTTCTACAGGTTCTATTGTTGATACTCCTAGCTTATACTTTATTGCATATACTAAACGAAATGAATTTTCAGCATAATGCGCAGAAGAGTTTGGGTCTAAAGTGTCAAAAGCGCTCATACTACTTAAAAAATAAGTGATTAACGTATTTTCCACGCCAGTTTCATCCATCTTTATGGCATGTCGTAAACCTTGTAAGGTGATAAGTCCAAAAAATAGAACACATAGAATAATTACAATGTGTTTTGTGGTAACAATTTTTTTTATGTAAAGAATAAATAAGGTCATGACAACAAAGTTCAGTATCATAATCTTTGACATACAGGCAAAGCTAAAGCTAAAAACCATCAGCCCTAAAATCATAGTGCGTAACCAATTGTTTCTATTGGTGTTATAAAGATAAAGCAAATAAGTTGCAATCCATAATAAAGAATAAAAAGGAGTATAGACTTCTTCTTCTCCATTTTCACCGATGGCAGCCATTCTTAAATCATACATCCAGTTTCCAGATGAACCATGTGTGATAGCATTATAAACAAAAGAAATTAGTAAGGGTATAGTTGCAATTGAAAGCCAAAAATAAATATCCTTTATTAGTATGCTTGGCTTAATGTCTTTGATGGACGATGGTATTGTTACCGCTTGTAGTAGAAGTGCGGTAACGGTGAGTAAACTAATCCAAAGGCTTATTGCGAATATGAAGTTCGAAGATAATGGAGGAAGATGATGTGGTAAAATATACCATAAACCAATACAGACGAGCCAAATACTATTGGTTAAAACTCCAGGAGAGAAAATGTTTTCGTTGGAGCAAATGTAGCTGATAGCTAATAGGCATATACACAATATACTTAGATAAATCATGCTATTTTTTGGTTCGTGGTATTAGTTAAATGCTGTAAGGTGTACAAAGGTAGGACAAATATACGAAGTCGCCAAAATAAAAAAGCCTGAAATTGCTTTCAGGCTTTTTGTCTTTTACATAAGCGTATTATTCTGCAACTGGAGCTTCGGTAGCTTCTACCTCTGGGGTAGCCACTTCTTCTGCGGCTGCAGCTACTTCTGCTTCTAGAGTTTCAGCTTTTTTCTTTGCTAATTCAGCCACTTTCGCCTTGTTAGCTTCTTTTTCTGCGTCTAAGCGTTTTTTTGCTTCTGCTGCTTTTGCATTTACGGCATTAACTTTAATACCTTCTTTGTTTTTTTCTTTGTCAGCTTTCCAAGCTTCAAATTTCTTTTCAGCTGTTGCTGCATCAAATGCACCTTTGCGAACACCACCAAGGAGGTGTTTTTTTAACAATACGCCTTCGTTTGAAAGGATTGTGTTTACAGTGTCAGTTGGTTGAGCACCTGTTTCTACCCAATACAATGCACGGTCGAATTTCAAATCAACTGTAGCAGGGTTTGTGTTTGGGTTGTACGAACCGATACGTTCGATAAATTTACCATCACGTGGTGCACGGCTGTCAGCAATTACGATGTGGTAATAGGCGTACCCTTTGCGACCGTGTCTTTGCAATCTAATTTTAGTTGCCATTTGTTTTGTTTTTTATTAAATTAATACCTAAACATGCTTTTACTCGAAAAGCGGTTGCAAAGGTACTCTTATTTTTTTAGTCCTACAAGTAGCTCGTGGATTATTTTTTTAACTTCTGTTTTATGTTATTTTCTTATCTTACTTACAATATGAAAGCAACTTTTACGTTGAAATATAGTTCTGACTCTTTTAGAGTGCAGTACCTCATTAGTTTTAGGACTAAAAAAAATTTTTTAATACCAGCAAAAAGTATTACTTTTGCGACCTTGTATGTTTAATTCTTAATTTTGTCATGAAAAAAACAATCATTATTACTGGTGGTGCGGGCTTTATTGGCTCACACGTCGTACGTTTATTTGTTAACAAATACCCTGAATATCAAATTGTTAATTTAGATGCGCTGACCTATGCTGGCAATTTAGAGAATTTGACCGATGTGGCAAACTGCCCAAACTACACATTTGTGAAAGCTGATATTACCGACTATGAAGCCATTTCTGCCGTATTTTCTCAATACAAACCCGATGGTGTTATCCATTTGGCAGCGGAATCGCATGTTGACCGTTCTATAACAGATCCATTTGCTTTCATTCGTACCAATGTGATGGGAACTTGCAACTTATTGCATGTAGCTAAAGAATTGTGGAAAGGGCAAATGGAAGGAAAGCGTTTTTATCATATTTCGACTGATGAAGTGTATGGCGCTTTGGAAAAAGATGGAACTTTCTTTGTTGAAACAACAAAATATGATCCTCATTCTCCTTATTCAGCTAGTAAATCTTCGTCCGATCATTTTGTGAGAGCGTATCACGATACGTATGGTATGCCAGTGGTAATATCAAACTGCTCGAATAACTATGGTTCACACCATTTTCCTGAAAAATTAATTCCCCTTGCCATTAATAATATTAAACATAATCGCCCTATACCTATTTATGGTAAAGGTGAAAATATTCGCGACTGGTTATTTGTAGATGATCATGCACGTGCTATTGATGTTATTTTTCACACAGGTAAAGATGGTGATACTTATAATATTGGTGGTAATAATGAATGGACTAATATCGATTTGATTCGTTTATTGTGTTCTATTATGGATCGTAAATTAGGACGCGCAGAAGGAGAGTCTGCTAAACTGATTACTTACGTAACCGACCGTGCTGGGCATGATTTGCGTTATGCTATCGATTCTTCAAAATTACAACGTGAATTAGGTTGGAAACCATCTTTGCAATTTGAAGAGGGCCTTGAGAAAACCGTAGATTGGTACTTGGCAAATGAGGCATGGGTCGATCGCATTACAAGTGGCGCCTATCAACAATACTACGAAAAACAATATACAAATCGTTAAGTGAATATGATAAATAAAAAAACAGCTCTTTATTTATTGCTTGCTATCCCTTTTTTGTTGGGTTCGTGTGGCATGAATAAAAAAATCCCTTACTTTAAAGGTTTAGAATCAACTGATTCTATTGCTGGTGTGTCGCAGCATGAAGCGCAGATTTGTCCTGATGATATGTTGTCTATTACAGTTTCAGGAATTGATCCCGAAGCTGTGGCACCATTTAATTTACCAGTAGTAGCCTACATCTCGCCTAATTCCGACAAACTCTATCAAACGCCAACTTTTCAACCCTATTTGGTTGATCTTAATGGTTACATTAATTTCCCCGTATTAGGAAAAGTCAAAGTGGGTGGTTTGAAAAAATCGGAAGCCATTGCACATTTGAAAAGTATGCTAGACGTTTATCTAAAGGACCCGATTGTGACCATGCAGTTCATGAATTATAAAGTAACGGTTCTTGGTGAAGTGGCGCGTCCGGGGTCTTACACGATCAGTAATGAACGTATTACTATGATGGAGGCTTTGGGTTTGGCTGGTGATATGACCGTTTTTGGTCGTCGCGATAACGTATTATTAATTCGTGAAAACTCTGGTGGATCGAAAGCCTTTGTGCGAATCAATTTAAATTCAACTGATTTATTGTCGTCACCTTATTATTATTTGCAACAAAATGATGTGATATACATAGAGCCTAATAAAACACGTTTGAGTGCAGCTGCCTCTGTGAACGTTTCGTTGTATTTGGGTGCCGTTTCAACCTTAGCATCAATGGTTACAGTTATTGTTGCATTAGTAAATAGTAAATAACTTATGGAATTGGAAAATAAAAGTGTAGATCAAAACGAGATTGATATAGTGGCTATTGTACGTTTGTTGAAACGGAAGTGGTATGTGTTTGTCATAACCATGGTTGCTGCTTTTGCTGTAGCTGCTTTTTATTTTTTGACTAAGGCACCACAGTATTCGACAACTGCTACAATCCTCATAAAAACGGACGATCCCATGAATCCACTTCAAGGGATGAATTTCGATGGTTTTATGGCTTCGGATCTTTTGGGTACAACCAAAGCGGTTGACGATGAAATGGAGATATTGCGTTCAAAAAAACTTGTTAAACAGATGATTGACGAGTTGGGAATTCGTACAGCTGTGTTTAAGAAAAAAGGAATGCGCTATATTGAGATGTATGGTGGTGAGCCTTTGACAGTTGTATATCCTCCTAATTTTGAAACAACTATTCGTGGGTCTTTGGAAATCGTTGTTGATAAGAATGCTGATGGTAAATACACGTTTAAGTTCAAGCGTAAATATATTGATAGAGAGTCTTATAAATGCTCTGTTACTTCGTTGGCTAAGCCAGTGAAAACTCCTTGGGGTGTTTTTTCATTTGTAGAACATCCTGAAAATATACAAGTTGGCGATGGACAAGATGGTAGTTATGCATTGAAATTTAAGTTGTCGAGTAGCAAATCTCAGATTGACTCGTATGTGCAATTAATCAATGTTGCGTTAGCTTCCAAAAAATCAAATGCTGTTAGTTTATCTTACACATCAAGTTGTCCGGCTAAAAATGAAGCTATTCTTAATAAGATTATTGATTTGTATAATTTAGACGCTCTATCTGACAAAAATAGGACTTCTATGCAAATGGCTAATTTTATCACTGATCGTTTGGTGTTAATTTCGGCAGAATTGAAAGAAGCTGAAATTGATGTCGAAAATTATCGTCGTGAGCATAATATTGCTAATATAAGTACACAATCGCAGTTGTTTCTTGAAACTTCTAGCGAGTATGAAAAACGTATTGCTGAAGCTGACATTCAATATAGTTTAGTGTCGTTTGTCGAAAACTATTTAAAAAAATCAACGGATTATGATTTAATACCAAATAATACAGGTATTGAGGACAAATCATTAGGGGACTTGATTGTTTCTTATAATGAATTGGTGCTTAAATACCTTCGTATGGGTCGCTCTACGAATGAAACAAATCCGATTGTAGAACAAACGCAACATCAAATAGCGTTGCTTCGTCAAAATATTCTTCAAACAATTCGTAATGTCAAAAAAAGTATTGAAATTACGAAAACTGATTTGAAAGAGAAGAATAAAAAATTTACCGACCAAATCAGTGATGTTCCTACTATGGAGCGTGAATATGTGGCTATTTCCCGTCAACAACGTATCAAACAAGGTCTATATATGTCGTTGCTTCAGAAACGTGAAGAAACCCAATTGACGTTAGCTTCCACCACTGAATCTGCAAAAATTATTGATGCTGCTTATACAGCCGAAACGCCAGTAGCGCCTAAACTTAAGCTTTTACTGTTGATCGCATTTGTATTGGGGGGTGCTTTAGGTGCTGCTTATTTGTATGTGTACGCTTCATTTAATAATCGTATTCAAGATAAACACGAGTTGAAACATTTAACGAAATTGCCGATTATTGGTTATATCCCATTTGTAAGAGGCACTTCTTATGTGGTGGTTTCTACTCAAAATCATGGTGTTATTGATGAAATGTTCCGTTCGATTAGGGCTAATTTGAAGTTTGTATTGAAAAATCCAAACGAGAAGGTGATGTTGGTTACGTCAAGTATTGCTGGTGAAGGTAAGTCTTTCTTCTCCATTAACTTGGCTTTGTCATTAGCCATGCTTAATAAGCGAGTAGCGTTAGTTGGTTTGGATATTCGTAAGCCAATGTTGGCTAAATACTTGAATGTTAAGAATGCTCCAGGTGTTACGAACTTTTTATCTGATAAATCGATGAAGGTGTCGGATATTGTTGTTCCTTCACCTCAAAATGCAAATTTGGATGTTTATGTGGGTGGTACTATTCCTCCTAATCCTGCCGAATTATTGAACGATAGTCGTTTGGATGAATTATTTGAAGTGTTGCGTGCCGAATATGATTATGTTATTATCGACTCAGCTCCGATTGGTTTGGTGTCAGATACCTTTATTATAAATCATGTGGTCGATGCAGTTTTATATGTTACTCGTCAAGGTATTACGCCGCGTGAACATGTGCAGAATTTGGCAGGTTATGTATCAGAAGAAAAATTGAAGAACGTGTCTTTAGTTTTGAATGGAGTCCCTGAAACCGATTTGTATGGTTACGGTTATGGTAATTATGTAACTAAATCAAAATAAGTCTAATAGACTAACGACATAAAAAAAGAGCGAATTTTCGCTCTTTTTTTATGTCGTTAGTTTTGTCGTTTCTGCCGTCTCCAGTAATCTCCATTGCCTTTATTGCCAGTCCATTTCTTTTTCGCTTTTTCTTTTTCTGCTACTTTGGCTTTTGCTTGGTATTGTGCAATGGTGGCTAAGTCTGATACATAATTGTGATTTTCTATAACAGGAATCTGTTTCCCAATTAATTTTTGAATATCTTTCAGTTGTTGCATCTCGTCTGAGCTACAAAAAGAGATTGCTGTACCATTATTTCCGGCTCGCCCTGTTCGGCCAATGCGATGGACGTAGGTTTCTGGCACTTCGGGTAAGTCATTATTGAATACATGACTGAGTTCGTCAATATCAATACCGCGTGCCGCGATATCCGTTGCAACAAGTACTTTTATTTTGTGGTCTTTGAAATTGTTTAGCGCTCGTTGACGTGCATTTTGTGATTTTTCGCCATGGATAGCATCTGCGGAGATTCCTGCTTGAACCAAAAAACGTGCAATTTTGTCTGCTCCATGTTTAGTACGTGAAAAGACGAGGGCAGATGTGATATCTTTATTTTTTAATAATTCAATCAACAAAGGCTTTTTATCATTTTTCTCAACGAAATAGAGTGATTGATCAATCATATCTACAGTTGATGAGGGTGGTGTGATAGCTACTTTTTCTGGATTTTGTAAAATAGAATCTGCCAATTCCGCGATTTCAGGTGGCATAGTGGCCGAGAAGAAAAGCGTTTGGCGTTGTTTGGGTAATAGGGGTAAGATACGTTTAATATCATGAATAAAACCCATATCCAACATGCGATCGGCTTCGTCCAATACAAAATAGTCTAACTGGCGTAAATCAACCAGTTTTTGGCTTATTAAGTCGAGTAGTCGCCCAGGTGTAGCAACTAATACGTCGATACCTTGATTCAACGCATTGGTTTGTGGTTGTTGCGAAACTCCGCCAAAAATAACGGCGTGTCGCAGGTGTGTTAAGTGACCGTACGACTCGAAGCTTTGATCTATTTGTATCGCTAATTCACGTGTTGGTGTTAATACCAAGGCTTTGATGGGTCTACGACCGGGCGTGCGTGGTTTTGCTTGTAAATTCTGAATAATAGGAATAGAAAAAGCCGCTGTTTTACCTGTTCCTGTTTGAGCGCAGCCTAATAAATCACGACCAGCCAATACTATCGGTATAGCTTTTTCTTGAATAGGAGTTGGTGTTACATAGCCTTCTTGACTTAAGGCTTCTAGAATTTGTGGAATGAGGTGGAATTGTTCAAATGTCATAAACTAAAGTGAGTATAAACTTGTGTTATACTCGTATTTTGTAATCCTTGCGGATGATTTTGTCTGATTCCTAGATTGGTAATTGTTTTTTAGAAGTGTGTTGATGTGGAGTAGGAAGCAGAATAATAAAACTCCATTGTCAAGCAATAAACGTGCGCAAAGGTACGCAAAATAATCCAAAGTTAAATTTATGAGAAAAAGAGGCTACTATCGTTTGTTATACGACTTTGATTGTTAATAATTTTATGGAAAAATGAAGTAAAATGTTTTGATAGTCAGCAATAAAGTTGTACCTTTGCAGTCCGAAATATTATCCAGTTATTGTAGATCTTTCATTTTCAGGTGATTAATTGGTTTTTGAGTGAATTAGCCCGCGAGACTCCAATCACATTTTGAAGTGAAAATTGTTAAATTCTCAAACATTAAACTATTGTGGATACATTAAGTTTTAAAACAGTTTCAGCCAATAAAGCAACTGTTACCAAAGAGTGGGTTCTGGTTGATGCTACTGATATGGTGTTAGGTCGTATGGGTTCTAAAGTTGCCAAATTATTAAGAGGCAAATATAAACCAAATTTTACACCTCACGTTGACTGTGGCGATAATGTGATTATTATCAACGCCGATAAAGTGCGTTTGACGGGTAATAAATGGACAGACAGAGAATATATGACATATTCTATGTATCCAGGTGGTCAACGTGCAACGACTCCTGCTGAAATGATGGAAAAAAGTCCTGAAAAATTGATTCAAAAAGTGGTAAAAGGTATGCTCCCTAAAAATATTTTAGGTGCAGCTATATTGAAAAACTTGCATGTATATGCAGGTGCAGAACACCCACACGAAGCACAACAACCCAAAGTAATTGATTTAAACCTTATTAAATAATCGGATATGGAAGTAATAAATGCTATAGGTAGAAGAAAAGCGGCAATTGCTCGCGTATTCGTAACTCCTGGAACAGGTAAAATTGTCATCAATAAACGTGAATTTGATAACTATTTTCCATCAACAATCCTTCAATATGTGGTTAAACAACCATTAGCAAAATTGGATGTTACTGAAAAATATGATATCAAAGTAAATCTTGATGGTGGTGGTTTCAAAGGTCAAGCAGAAGCTTTGCGTTTAGCAATTGCTCGTGCTTTGGTGAAAATGAACCCAGAAGATAAATCGGCTTTGAAGTCGGCTGGCTTTATGACTCGCGATGCTCGCGAAGTTGAACGTAAAAAACCAGGTCAACCAAAAGCTCGTAAACGTTTCCAATTCTCAAAACGTTAATATATGTGTTTGGCATCACCTTGTTCGTTTTTATTCGAGCAAGGCGATGTTCAACCTCATTTGTTTAGTATCTAAATCATTTAGACTTACCACCGTGTAACTACTTGATGATTGCTTAACAAAAAGTTAAAAAGAAAGTAAACAATTTTTTAAAACAAAAAACATGTCAAGAACAAATTTCCAAGATCTATTGGATGCAGGTGCACATTTTGGTCACCTTAAACGTAAATGGAATCCAGCTATGGCTCCATACATTTTTATGGAACGTAATGGTATTCATATCATCGACCTTCATAAAACAGTTGCTAAAATCGATGAAGCTGCTGATGCAATGAAACAAATTGCTAAATCTGGCAAACGCGTATTGTTTGTTGCTACTAAGAAACAAGCAAAAGAAATTGTGGCAGAAAAAGCTTCGGAAGTTGGTATGCCATACATTACTGAACGTTGGGCTGGTGGTATGTTAACAAACTTCCCAACTATTCGTAAGGCTGTGAAAAAGATGGATTCTATCGACAAAATGGCTACGGATGGTACTTTTGATAACTTGTCAAAACGCGAAAAATTACAAATCACTCGTCAACGTGCTAAATTGGAAAAGAACTTAGGTTCTATTGCTGATTTGAACCGTTTGCCAGCTGCTTTATTTGTAGTGGATGTGATGAAAGAAAATATTGCAGTGGCTGAAGCAGTACGCTTAGGTATCCCTGTATTTGGTATTGTTGATACTAACTCAAATCCGAATAATATTGATTTCGTAATTCCAGCTAATGACGATGCAACAAAATCAATCGAAATCATTTTGAGTGCTATGGTTGATGCATTGAAAGAAGGTGCTTTGGAACGTAAAATGGATAAAGCTGAAAACGAAGAAGAAGTTCCTGAAGTAAAAGAAAAACGTACTCGCGCTTCTAAACGTGTTCAAAAAGATGCTGACGTAGAAGAAACACCTGCTGCAGCTACTGAAGAATAATCAGTTGTACAACAACATAAAAGAGCGTTGCAGACACCCATCATTCGTGTGTTTTGTAACGCTTTTTTCTCTTAAATTTAAATTAATAATCAATTAAATATTATAATTATGGCAGTAACAATGGCGGAAATTACTAAACTCCGCACAATGACAGGCGCTGGTATGATGGATTGTAAAAATGCGCTTACAGAAGCTAATAGCGATATGGATTTGGCAATTGAGTTGATTCGCAAACGCGGTCAAGCTATCGCTGCAAAACGTAGTGATCGCGAAGCATCAGAAGGTTGTGTTTTAGCTGGTGTTAAAAACGGCTTTGGTGCTATTGTAGCTTTAAAATGTGAAACAGATTTCGTTGCTAAAAATGCTGAATTTATCGCATTAACTCAACAAATTCTTGATAAAGCATTAGAAATGAAAGCGGCTACATTGGCTGACTTGAATGCTATTCAGATTGCTGGTCGTTCTATTGCTGATTTAGTAACAGATCGTAGTGGTGTGACAGGTGAAAAAATGGAAATCGGTTTTTACGAAATCGTAGAAGGTGCTACTACTGTAGAATATATTCACCCAGGTAATAAATTAGCTACGCTGGTTGCTTTTGCCGAAGCTAATGTTGACCACCAAGTTGCTCGTGATATTGCAATGCAAGTAGCTGCAATGAATCCTATTTCATTGAATCGCGAATCAGTTCCATCTAAAGTTGTAGAAGAAGAATTGAAAATCGGACGCGAAAAAGCTCGTGAAGAGGGTAAGCCTGAAAACATGCTAGACAAAATTGCTGAAGGTCGTTTGAATAAATTCTATCAAGAATCAACTTTGGTAGAACAAGCCTTTATCAAAGATGGCAAAATGACAGTAGGTGCTTATGCTAAAGCTAATGGCGCAACTCCAACTGCCTTCAAACGTGTTACTTTGAACGAAGAATAAGCAGTTTAAATACTACTATTTAAAAAAGGTCACTCTCATTGAGAGTGACCTTTTTTAATGTAGGTGATTATTCTCTATTAAAATGCGATAGTGGCACCTATTAAGATATTAAACCCAATATTGTCGTAACCATACCATTGTTGGTAGCTAAATGCTTTTGATGAGCCAAGAATATTGTTGGCTTGTACAAATAGGCTCCATTGTTTTTGAAACGTATAGCTAGCTGATAAATTCAAATCGTAAATAGGTGCTAATGTACGCACATCGAGTGTACCATCTTTTTTAGGTAACTTGTTCAATCGTTCAGAAGCGTAATAGAAATTAGCATTTAAATTGAAGTTTTTGGTAATCATTGCTTCGATGCCGGCATCACCTTCCCATGTTGGTTTGTTCCAAGCTTGTACGCCTGGTGTGAGCACATTCCAACCATTATATTTACCTTTTACATGAAAGTTATAGCGCTCTTTCAAATTGTATGCTAAACGGGCTTCGATGTTGAGTAGGGTAGCACGTGCATCGTCCACAGTATAGGTGTTACTATAAACACGTTCTGAATCTTGTTTGTCAGGCCATTCGTTAGGAGTCGATAAGCAATCAAATTGTTTATTATAGAAAAAATGTTGATTAGAAATTAGTTTATAGCTGATAGAAGCATCAAAGACGAAGCCTCTGAAAGGTCTGATGTTAAATCCTCCAAAGAAATCAAAAGGTGTATAGTCGTTGGCTTCCATGCGTTCATTCATATTGTAGTAGCGATTTTCTTTGAAGGTGGTTGCTAAACTTGTAAATTCGTAGCTGCCACCAATTCCACCATATACATCCAAGAGTTTCGCCACGGCATAACGCACTTCAATATCAGGTGATGCTGCTACAACATTGCCCTTATTGATCGAAAACCAGAGTTTAGCTCCAGCTCGTACTTTCAAATTATCCCATTGTCTTTCGTAACGAGGACGAAATGAAATGACAGCTTGAGGTGCCCAAATAGAATCAGAGGTGTACTGAAGTATTGGAGCATTGTATAGGTAAACATTGCCTTGTAAATCGGCTATGATATGGTTTTCGCCGAGGCTATATCCTGCATTAAGATTAAGCCCTATTTGATGTTCGCGAAGGCTATTAGTGGCGCCTAATAGATGATAATTTAGCACTCCGTCGTAGCTCCAATTATTCACTTCTTTCAATGAGCGGAACCCAAGATTCGCATTTAATTGTGTGATGGATTGTTTTGTTGGAATCAAGTTCTTGCCAGCCACTTTTTCATTATTGAAATCGTAAAATACGTTGTTATCTGTAAACACAGAATCCTTGCCATAATAATTGAATCCAGTGTTGGCAAGACCTAAAGAGGAATACAATTGTCCTGTCCGTAATTTTTTACTATAACGCAAATCTAAATCGGTATCGATTAATTTCTTACCATTATTGCTAATGCCATAATGATTAAGATTGATGTCGAAGTAATCGGTGTTAGTGTTAAAAACAGGATACCATAATTCACCTAACCAATTGAGTGGAAAACCTACGCCAAAACGGATAAAGCCTGATTTGTAGGCTGGACGTTTCATGCTTTTTAATTCCGATTCTTTAGCGGGATAAAAATTTGATTTTGTTTCCATTGCCTTGGTTTCGGTACTGTAAGTTACCTCGGTTTTTGTAACTGTTGGCTCTGTCGAAGGTAATTCAATGTCAGTACGTTTGACCTTTATCACCTGTGGTATATATTCTTTTTCAATGCTTACGTTATGTGTAACGGTAGAGTCATTGTCCTGAGCTACGGCTGTGACGCAGATTGAAGTGGCGATGATCAGATAATGTAATCGTTTCATTGTATATGGTATTTTTTCAATTATCAATAAACTTGTTGTTTTTCTCTTTCTCTAATTTGACTCAAACGAACATCAATCATCTGTTTAATGTCGTCGTTCCCTTTGTAATTTTCTTCCAAACTGATGAGGTATTGTTTAGCTTGGAAATCATCGTTTTGTTTGATGTAAACGTCGGCAAGGAGTACAAAGGCACGTGCTAACCAGTATTGGTGAGGTGTATTACGTTCAATGAAGTCCATAATTTCTGTTTCTGCTGAACCATATTGTGTTTGCTCATAGAGCTGTTGTGCCAATAGATATTTTGCTTCAGCACCCATCTCTTGACGTAAATCCTTGCTTAATTCTTTTAAATCATCTGTGGCCAAGGTTGCTTCATTACTTTCGATGTATGATTTGGCTCTGCAATAACGTGCTTCTCTTACTAAAGATGCATCAGTAGAGGCTTCTTCTAATAGGTTGTTGGCTGCTAAGATGGTTTTATCATAGTTCTTTAAAGCATAACTACAACGTAGAATACCTACGCGTGCGCTATTTTTATTTTCTTTATTACTAGCAGTTTCAAATAGTTGTTCAAAGTATTCCAAAGCTGGTTTATACGCTTTTTGATCGTAGGTTATTTCAGCACTACGAATCAAAGCTTCTTCTTGATAAGGATTACCAGTAAGCTTGGTTAATCGTTCAAAACTGGTTAAGGCTTTGTCTAATTGTTCTGTTTTATAATAGCTTTCTGCTAAGTAATATTGTGCAGAAATACAATTGAGCGTTTGTTTGTCGCAGTACGTTACTAAATAATTTTTTAAACTAGCAGTAGCTTCTTTGTATTTTTCTTTTACAAATAGACGTTCTGCTGCCACAAAATTAAGTGAATCTTCTAGGCTCTTTTTTACCGTTGAAATCGTGCTACCAGCAATCGATTCACGATAATTGAGGTATTCTGTAATTTGATTATTTTCGACATAAATGGTTTGCATACTTTCAATTGCCACTTTAGCTTCTTCGCTACTTGGATAACTATTCACTACGGCTTTGTAAGCTGCAATAGCTTGTTCCATATCTCCTTTATTGGCAAACAACATACCAATTTCGAGTGCAGCTTTTCGTGCTAAATTAGTTTTAGGGTAAAGTGCGGTTATTTTTTGATAAGTGTCAATTGCTTTCTCATTTTGTTCTATCAAAACATACGTTCTACCTATTTCGTACAAAGCGTCATCTGAATAATCTGATTTAGGATAGGTGGAGAGTAGCATGTTCATAGCTGCTATTTTCTCATCATATTTTTTCTGTATACCTAAAATAAAACCATTTTGGAAAGCTGCATAATCGCCAGAAAGAGATGAACTGTTTGCTATTTGCATATAGTACTTACGTGCAGTATCAAAGTCGCGTGTGTAGTAATAACAGTCACCTGTACGATTTACAACATCTGTGAATAGTGGATTTTTATGATTTTTTTCGAGTCCAAGAAATTTAATATACCAATCGAGTGCAGGCGTAAATGCCTCTTCTTCAAAGTAACTGTATGCAATGGTGTAATACGCTTTTAATGTTTCATCTTGCGTACGTTTTTGTTTTTGGTCCACGAACTTCGTTAAATCAACTCGTGCTTTGGCATATTCACCTAATTGATAATATGTTTCACCTCGCCATAAAAATGCTTGTGCGGAGAATGATTGTTCCGTATATTCTGCGATAGCGAATGTGAAATAGTTCAAGGCCTGTTTGTAATCTTTTTTCAAAAATGCAGAAGCGCCAATTTGGAATAGGGCATTTTCTTTGGCGGCTTTTATTTTTGGATTAGATGTTTTAATCTTTTGTATGGATGCATAAGCTGTTTCGTAGTTCTTTTCCATCATATAAATGGTCACCAAATGGCCATAAATATCATCTAAATGTTTTGATTTTGGATAGTCCGCTATAAAACGCTCAAATGCGGTAATGGCTTCACCAAAAGGAGCAGCTTCTTCATATACCGCGAGTACGTAGTTGTAGGCAGCCTCTTCTTTAGCCGTTTTATCAAAATTATCTTTTGCTGCGGTTTGGAACGCCATTTTAGCGTTGGTTTTGTCATTTAGTTTGACGTAACTTAAGCCAATGTGAAGATAGGCATTTTGCGATAACGCATCTTTTTCCGTGGTTACTTTTGACAAATAACTTACGGCATTTTTATAATCGGCGGTGTTAAAGTAAGATAAACCAAGCATGTACATATCTGAACGTTGTACTTTTTTCTCGTTACGTTCATATTTTCTTAAATAATCAATGGCTTGTTTGTATGACTTCCCACGATACGATGCTTCTCCAAGAATCCGATACGCTTCAGAATTATAACTGCTGCCTGGATATTTTTTAATTAACGCTTGTCCATATTCTACTGCTTTTTGGTTTTCACCTTGTTGATCATAAATTTGTAGTAAGTGATATGAAGATGCTTCTGCGTATTTTGAATCTTTTGCTAACTCAACAAAGCCAGGGAGCGCTTTTGCGTAATTGCCAAGACAAAATTCAGAATAGGAATAATAGTAGAGTGCATCTACTTCATAAATAGTCTTTTTCCCATATAAGTTCGCAAAAATAACACGTGCAGGCTCATAATCTTTCAAAGCAATGTAAGAGACACCTTTGGTGAAAAGGTAAGCCATATTTTCATCGCCATCTAACTGATTGTTTTTTAATTGACCGTACCATTGAATAGTTTCTTTGTATTTTTTGTTTTCGTAGTACGAACGGCCAATCATGTAGGCTACACGCTCGCGCATAGGCGAATAAGGATATGCTTTTAAATACTCTTGCAACAAGGCTAAAGCATTTTTTTGTTTTAATTCGTAAGCGTTACAAGCAATGTAGTAAGCTGCTTCTTGGCTCAAGCTATTATTTTTGTTGGTGTTTGCATCCAAAAATTTTTCGAAATATTGGGTGGAAGCTGCAAAGTTGCGTTGTTCAAAAAGCGTTTTTCCTTGATAAAAGAGGTAATCTTCGTTGAGATTTATAGCAGTTTCTTGTGCAGATAGGCAACCATACGAAAGTAGAATTGCTAAAGTGAAAATCAGTTTCTTCATAATCAGAATATTTTGTACAAAAGTATAAAAAAATCACACGTGTTCCATCAAAAATTTATTAACAGCTTTTTTTACTGATGATAATCCTATGGCGTTGATATCTATGTTTTTAAATGGAATAAATTGAGCGGCCGATACATCGTCAGCACATTTAAGATTTTCTATATTGGCTATTTCAACCAAGAAAAAAAGGTCTAGGGTGTGTACCGTAAAGTCAGAATACGGATAGGTGTTTGGCAATGAAAATAAGTAAGTTGCTTTAGTTACATCTAAGTTTAGCTCTTCTTTTATTTCACGACAAATAGCTTCTTCGGCTGTTTCATCATTGTCAACAAATCCGCCTGTTAAGTCCAATGTTCCTTTATAGGGATTTTTGGCACGTGTACAGAGCAGTAATTCTTGTCCGTTGCTAGAGATAATAAATCCAGCCACTGCGGCTGAACTATTATGATAGTATTGAAATCCACATTGGCGACATACTTTGGCCTTTGTGTTGTGTTCTACAAAACGTTCTGAACCACAGCGTGGACAGAATTTGAACAAGTTTAAAGGGTGAGTAGTTCCCATAATTATAAAGCAATAAATTTATAATCAATAGTTTCGCCACAAGTGGCAATCATATAAAATGGTGCTTTGGAGTCATCCAACATGGCATCGACTATAATATAGAGTACATCTTTGTAGCGTAAAACCTCTCGGTTGTGGTCGTGACCTTGCAGAAATAAATTAACGTGATGTTTGCTCATCAACTCTGTTATTTCAAATGTTTCCTCTAACGTCATGTTACTGGTTGGAAATTGCGATTCTTCTTCTTTGAATAAGTTTGTATGCGTATAAACGATGCAATGTCGGTAATTAGTGCGTTTGCTCTCTAAAATAGTGCGTAACCATTTTAATTGTTTAGCTCCCAAGGTACCGTTGCCCGTATCCAAGCTGATAAATAAATCTTGGTAGTTCGGTGTTTTTACTTCGAACCAATAAGAGGAAGTGCCCCAGTAGGATTTATAATCTTCCCATTGATTAAAATATAAATCGTGATTGCCAAGAGTGGCAAATAACGTATCATTTCGCTCTTGTGTGAGTGGGTTGAAAGTTAAGGCTGGCATCAAATTGTGAAAACCTCCTTTTTGATTCACTAAATCTCCTGTTAAAATACCGAAATAAGCATTAGAATCGTTGCGTAAAGCGGTTACCAGAGTGGTAATGTTTTTTACTGAAATAGCGGTGTGAATATCGGTTCCAACGTAGAATTTGTAATCATCAATTGGAACATTGAGCGATGTGTACCCATGTTCAGTGTTCCATGCTAGTGATTGTTCAAAACGTTGTTCGGTGGTATCGCTTGTTGGAGCAATAAATCCGATAAAATCCATGTCGCAAGCTGTTAAAACTAGCGTAATCAAACAATATGTGATTTTTTTTACCATGTGTAAATGAATCCTAAGCGTGTATAAAGCGCATAAAAATTAGCCGAACCATGAAAAATTCCTACTGGTTTACACGATAATTCTGCTAATAAGTTAAAATGTTGAGCAGGGACAAAATTGCCTTTTAGTGTGAAAATTGGTTTGTACATGCGTTCAATCTGAAAATCGTCGTGATTACTTACGCCCAAGCCTATATTCCAATTGTGATCTTGTTTAAATAGTTGTCCTTCGAGGTTGTAAATTAGATTAAATGGTTCCATTACATTAGCGGCACTTTCATTATGGCTTTCCCAATTGATACTACCATAAACGCGTCCATATAAACCTAAGCTCGCTTTAATATAATCTCTGGTATAGCCCACAATGATTCCAGCGGCTAAATCATTCGTGTTATTTCGTAAATAAAGACGATGTAAATAGCGATTTTCTAATGTTAAATTACCAACTGCTAAAGGGAAGTGCACAATAGCTCTTGCGTTGATGGCGTGCACATTGCTGGTGTTTGTGTTGAGGCCACCTTCCAATGAAAAGTAGGAATTGATAGGTATGTTAGCTATAACGGCTAAACCTCCATAGTTTTCCCATGTGTAGTTGTAGCCATATTCGGCATAAGACCTAATCGAAATTGGTGCTTTAGTTTGTGCGAGTGCCGATAACGATAAGCCGAGCAATAATGCCAATATAATTTGTTTCATGCGCTAGTTCATGGTTAATGAGCACAAATATAGGGTTTTATTTTCGATTATGCAATAGAGAAGAGGAAGGTATTAAATACAAAAAAGCTCCGAAAATTCGGAGCTTTTTTATAATATCGTTGTAACCTAAGCAAGCAGTTATTTTGTGGTTTTGCTAGCTCTGTTTTGGTAACGGTTCATGAACTTATCTACGCGACCAGCAGTGTCAACCAACTTGCTTTTGCCAGTGTAGAATGGGTGAGAAGAGCTCGAAATTTCGAGTTTTACCAAAGGATAAGTTACCCCATCGATGTCGATGGTTTCTTTCGTAGCTACAGTAGAACGAGTGATGAATACATCTTCGTTCGACATATCTTTAAATGCTACGGGACGATAGCTTTCTGGGTGAATTCCTTGTTTCATTTTTTATAAAATTTGTTTTTTAGTTGCGGAGAGAGAGGGATTCGAACCCCCGGTACCTCTCAGTACGGCGGTTTTCAAGACCGCTGCAATCGACCACTCTGCCATCTCTCCGAAAAGTGGTGCAAAGATACACTACTTTTTTTAATTACGCAATAGGTTCTTTAAAGATTTTTGTAATTCTTTTCGCTATGGTTGATATAGAATGGTGGCCGATGAAGCCGACACATTTATGGTTTGCGTGTAGGTGCCTAACCCTGATTGATTTAGTTTGCCATGTTCGCATACAGCAGTCCAATTTCCTGCAGGCAATGTGTATGAAATATCCTGTCTGTTCCCATTGAAAATGACTAAAATCGTTTTCCAAGAGTCGCCATTGGCATAATCCTGTATCATATAGCTTACTAAATTCTTGTCCTGAGTTCTAAAAGTTAAATGCTTATTTACTTGTTCTGCGGTTGACATACGAAAAGCCGGATGTGCTTTACGTAGTGCTATTAATTGCTGGTAATAATTAAATACGTCGTGATATTTAGCTTTGTTGCTCCAATTAATTTGGTTGACAGCATCGGGTGATTTGTAGGTGTTATGAACGCCTTTTTTATCTCGAAAAATTTCTTCGCCGGCGTAAATAAAAGGTACACCTTGTGATGTAAAGACGATAGTTTGTGCCAATTTGTTCATGGCAATAAGTTCTTGCTCGCTAGCTTCTGGTATGGTTGCTTTCAATTTGTCAACCAAACAAGGGTCGTCGTGACAAGATACGTAGTTGATGACTTGTGCTGGAGTTTTGGCATAGGCCGTTTGGCTGTGTACAATTTTTGTGAGGTCGATTTGTGGATGTGATACGGCACCAACAATACCAAATTTGATACTTTCTTCATAACCATTGCCCACTAAAAAACCACCTTTATTACCATCCATCCAATTGCCACGAAGCGCATCGCGTATGTCGTCGCTAAAAACGCCAATCGGATAAAATTGAGGTGCATTTTGTTTCACGGCTCGTAAGTTTTCGGGTAGCGGTGAGCCACCAGCCGCCCAGCCTTCGCCATGAATACTAATGGTTGGGTCTATTTCATTGATGGCTTGACGTATGGCATTCATCGTTTCTATATCGTGAATTCCCATTAAATCAAAACGGAAACCATCGATGTGATACTCATTAATCCAATGTTTAACCGATTCGATGATAAATTGGCGTGTCATTAACCGTTCCGATGCTGTTTCATTGCCACATCCCGATGAATTGCCCCATGAGCCATCGTTGTTAAAACGATAGAAATAACCAGGAACCATTAAGTTTAGATGCGAATCTTCGCCTACGAAGGTGTGATTATAGACTACATCCATAATGACTCTAATGCCATTGGCATGAAGTTGGTGAATCATTTCTTTCATTTCCTTAATGCGTGTTACGGGGTTATAAGGATCTGTAGAGTAACCGCCTTCTGGAACATTGTAGTTTTTAGGGTCGTATCCCCAATTATATTCGTTTTTATCGAGTTGGGTCTCATCAATAGATGCATAATCGTATGATGGTAGAATTTGTAAGTGTGTAATGCCTAATTCTTTTAAATGATCAAGTCCTGTTTTGAAACCTTCAGGAGAACGAGTTCCACTTTCGCTAAGGCCTAAAAATTTTCCTGGATATGAACTTCCGGAATTTGGTGCAATGGTAAAATCACGCATGTGAACTTCGTAGATAACGGCGTCGGTAAATGATTTCATTTCAGGTCGTTTGTCCGTTTCCCAACCTTGAGGATTTGTTTCTTTCAGATCAATTATGGCTCCGCGATTCCCGTTGACGCCAACAGCTTTACACCATAAACTTGGAGTTTCGCCAAGCCATTTCCCATTTTTTTGTATTTGGAAGGTGTAAAACTTTCCTTTGAGGTCTTGTTTTACACTGTAGGTCCAAGTGCCTTTCTCTGAACGATTCATCCCGTAAACTGCTAACGGCTTCCCATTAAGTCCATGTTCATAGATATTGAGTCGAACAGCTTGTGCAGCAGGTGACCAAACTCGAAATTTTGTGTGCGTGGCGTAATAGGTTGCTCCTAAATCGGTTCCTTCATACAGTGGATAATCATTGATTGTGGCATATTCTTTGGGTAGATGTCCACAACTCATTAGACACACTAGCAAAATGACGGGTAGAAATAATTTAGTACGTTTCATATTATTAGCTATTAGTTTTGATTAACTATTTCATAAAATCTATAGTTGCAAATATACAGATTTTATTAGATGTAACAAAAAAGCCTTACAAAAGAATGTAAGGCTTTTTTAAAAGTTTGTATGTTACTTATTTAATACCGGTTCGTTTTAACAAGGCGTCAATAGTAGGTTCTTGTCCACGGAAGCGTTTATATAAAACCATAGGATGCTCACTTCCTCCTTTCATAAGAATATTTTCTTTGAAAGATTTTGCTGTTTTTGCATCATAAATGCCATTGGCTTTGAATACTGAAAATGCGTCAGCATCTAGTACTTCTGCCCATTTGTAGCTATAGTAACCTGCGGCATAACCGCCAGAGAAAATATGCGAGAAGGTGGTGCTTCTAGCTGTTTCTGGAATAGATGGAAGTAGGCTTACTGGTGCTGTGGCGGCTTTTTCGAATGCGATAACGTCGCCACTAAATGGCTCTGTAATGGTGTAGAATGCCATATCTTCATACCCAAATGCTAGTTGTCGTAAACAAGCATAAGCAACGTTAAAATTCGATGCGTCAATAATTTTTTGAATTAATTCGGCAGGAATTTTTTCGCCAGTTTGATAATGCACAGCAAAACCATCGAGGAATTCTTTCTCTGTGAGAAAGTTTTCCATAAATTGAGAAGGTAATTCTACAAAATCGCGGTATACGTTTGTGCCAGAAAGGCTTGCGTAAGTTCCATCGGCTAACATTCCATGAAGTGCGTGACCAAATTCGTGTAAGAAGGTATTTACTTCATCAAATTCGAGCAACGCAGGTTTAGTTTCTGTTGGTCGTGTAAAATTCATTACAATGGTGATGTGCGGACGGCTATCTTTACCTTTTGCATTTTTGTACTGCGATTTGTATTCTGTCATCCAAGCACCAGAACGTTTACCTTCGCGAGGATGAAAATCGGTGTACAAAACGGCAATAAATTTACCTTTGTTATCTGTTACATCAAAAGCTTCTACCTCAGGATGATATACTTGTATTTTTTCGTTTTTGGTAAAGTGTAAGCCATAGAGTTTGGTAGCTAATCCAAAAACACCTTTTTTTACGTTTTCAAGTTCAAAATATGGTTTTAGAATTTCATCGTTGACATCAAAACGTTCTGTTTTTAATTTTTCGCTGTAATATCCAAAGTCCCAAGGTTGAATGGTGAAATAAGCGCCATGAGCACTAGCATAATCTTGTACATCTTTTAATTCTTTTTGTGCAGCAGGCTTATAGGCTTCCATTAAATCGTTGAGCAATTTGTACACATTGCCTGGCTTTTCAGCCATACGGTGACGTAATGCATAATCAGCGTACGTTTCATAGCCCAATAAGTTGGCTTTTTGCAATTGAAGATTGATGATACGTTGAATTAATTGGGTATTGTCATACTGGCTGTTAGGTAAGCATTGTGTATTATAAGCCATCCATAATTCACGACGAAGATCGCGATTGTTAGCATAGGTCATAATAGGGCCGTAGCATGTAGAACGTAGATTAAGCAACCAGCCATCTTTGCCAGCTTCTTTGGCTTTTGATGCGGTCATTTCCATGAAGTCATCTGGCATTCCAGCTAATACATTTTTATCTGTAATCAGTAATGAGTAGCCATTGGTTTCTTTTAATACATTTTGTCCAAATTGAACGGAAGCCAAGCTTAAATCTTTGCTGATTTGTTTAAAAATTTCTTTTTTATCGGCAGGTAAATTAGCTCCATTACTAGCAAAACCTTCGTAAGTGTCTTCTAATAATTTTGCATCTTCTACTGATAAGTTCAGTTTCTCGCGTTGATCATATACCGCTTTGACACGAGCAAATAGTTTTTCATTGAGGTTTATGGCTGTGCTGTGCTCTGTAAGTAGAGGAGACACTTTTTGTGCAATTTCTTGCATCTCATCGTTTGTTTCTGCACCATTGAGGGCAAAAAATACAGTGGCTACTTTGTTGAGTAAAGCGCCAGATCGCTCCATGGCTACAATCGTATTTTCGAAGGTAGGAAGCTGTTTGTTGTTCGCAATTTTATTGATTTCGGCTTGATGTTGCTTGATGCCTTCTTCAAAAGCCGGCATATAATACTCGTCTTTTAATTCATTGAACGGAAATGTTTCGTGTGGCGTTTTCGCCTGCTTGAAAAAGGGATTTTGCGCAGTCATCATAGTGCTTGCAAGTGTTAGCATAATTAAAAAATTCAATTTCTTCATAATGTTTCTATTAGTGTGATTTAATTAATTTGGTAGTAAAGGTGTCGTTGT
>JAQVJY010000015.1 GCA_028694915.1 Paludibacteraceae bacterium | reverse complement strand
GCATTTGTTTAAAAGATGTTTCATCCATAATATAACGTGAGTTGCCATTCATTTCGTTAAAAATGGAACCGCCACAAAACATGAATAAGCGTGAGTGACTAAACAATTTCTGTGGATTACTTAGGAATAATACTTGTGCTAACAGTGCACCTATGGAATAAGCAAAAAAGTCAATTTTGGTATTTTCCTTAAAATAGGGGTGATTGCCGCTTTGAATTTCGTTTATTAACTGTACTATATTGAGCCCTGTTTCACGTCCAGAGGTGTAAAACCGTTCCGGAGAACTGCTCAAGCGATCGCTTAATGCCAGATTTGCAAAGGTTAAATTGTTGGGATTCCCACATTGATGATTTCGCTCCAAAACCCATTTCATTATACTCCGTGGATTGTACCATGAAGTTGGAGTTCTATTAATATGAAAAGCAATTGGAAAAAGGATGACTGGTTTGCCTGTATAGTTTGCCAAATAATCTCCCCAGGGTAGATATTTCTCCCAGCTGCGTTCGTTTAACCCATGTAATAAAATGATACATTCACTAGCTTTTATGGCTTCTCCTTTGTGAAAAATTGGGTATTTAAATTGTTTATTTTCGTCAATGTAATTATCGGCCGTATCGCAAAAATCAGGTTGACAAAAGCTTGTCTGTTGTTCTTCTACTAGTCCGTCGCATTGGTGTTGTTTAAAATCGACAAAGTCAATTTTAACTTCAGAAATATTATCTGTAGTTGTACTTGGTGTCTTAAACAGTGTTTGTAAAAGCGGAATGCGTTCGTTGATATTCCAATTGGTCATACATCACTTCTTTTAGGGTTAAACTTTGGGTGTTACAAAAGAACATTATTCTATTGGGGCGTAAAAATAAATGGGATAATTGCCTAGGGTTAGGTGTTAAGAGCCTTCATTTGGGGTAAAAATAGCCTATTTGGGGCGTTTTTAGTTATTCCGTGATTCTTTGTGGGGTGGGAATGTGGTGAATTTTAATTATCTGTGGTCTTTGCTTTGTGTTTGTGCTGTTTTAATGATTGTTTGTACGAAAAAAAAAACTATTTTTGCACAAAAGTATTTATTTATGAAATTAAACCTATCTTGGCGTCCGAAAGGAAAATCAGTAGATGATTATCTTATCAACAAGGCGAATTTGGTGAAGTTGATTGCTTTTACAGCAGTATTTGCGCTGTGCTTCATAAATATTTATCGCCCGTTCAATTCTCAGAATTGGTATCATGTCTCGCCAATCAAATATTTCTTATTTTCCTTTTTATTGGTACTTACCGGTATTTTGGTAATTGCCTTTAGTCGATTCTTAATGTACCGCTTTGTGCACCGTTATTCTTTGTATTACATTGAATATGCGTTGTGGATTATTGCTGAAATAGTTGTACTTTCAGGTTTTTATACCTTATATACTATTGCGGTAAATGATCATTTGAGTTGGTGGTCGTGGGAAGATGTGCTCGAGGTATTTAAAAATGCCAACATTAACACTGTGCTAGTGATTGTGTTACCATATGCAGTGTCGTGGCTTTATTTTTCGTATGACGACAAAAAAATGCGTCTACAAATGATGGAACAAGGAGTCTTGCCTTTACCTAAAGGTCCTGCAGTGGCGCAGTTTAAAGACGAAAAAGGTGAGTTGCGTTTTTCGGTAGCCTTTGAAAATATTATATTTTTGGAGGCAGCTGACAATTATGTGGTGATTAAGTATGTTAATCAAGGTAAATTGTCTGAATTTTTGTTGCGCAATACGTTAAAGAAAATGGCCGAAGAATTTCAAAGTACGTCTTTGCGACGCTGTCATCGTTCCTACATGGTTAATTTTGAGCATGTGGTGGCTTTACGTCGTCATAATGATGAAATAAATTTAGAGCTTGATGTGCCAGGTTTGAAACAGATATCGGTATCGAAAAGTTACGGAAACGAAACGACCGAAGCATTTTTATTATACTCCGGTCATAAATAAGAATTCGATAGCTGTTTAGAAATTTGAATCTTCTGTTTCAGGTTTCAAAATTACTCCTCTATTTTTTTTACCATCAATTTTAATCGTCATTGGTTGTTCTAAACGCACATGACGTAGGTAATTTGTTTCATGAATCGCAGGCAATTGGTTTAAAAAGTCGTAGTCTATATAACCATCGTTGATATAAGGGTTAATGGTGAAATACCCAACTCCGAAAGAGGTCAAATTTTGGAAAAAGTGTGTACCTTGACTTGGGTCGATGCGATAGTGTTCTAATCCACATTCTACAATTGCTTTCGCCATCGAAATGTTTGCCCATTTTACCGGAATCCCTAACCATGTATCGCTAGAACCCCACCGACCAGGTCCAATTAAAATATAGTGTTTGTCGTTGGTCTGCATCCATTCATTAATGGTGGCCACGTCGTAAGCTGCAAGCTGGTTGTTGGCTGGATTAAACTGCTCTGTTTTGATGTAGACGATATCGCATACCTCTTTGTTTATACCGTGTCCGAGCGCATTGTGAGATGATATTAATAATTCTTCTTGCGGAATAGTATCTAAATTTTCGTGTAACATTTCCTGATTATCTACAATAGGTCTAATTTGTAGGATATAAAATTGATGTTGATTGGTTGTGGTGTTCAGATTAGCGGCAAATTCTATTTCGATAGGTTTGCCCATTTCGCGCTCGCCGATAGTCAATATTTTTTCCAAAATGTTTGCTAACGGCATCACGTCGTGCTGAAGAACGTTGGCGAAAGTAATAATTTTTCGGCCACCTTCGCTGATGTTATCATAAATCGCTTGATCGTGAGGGTTGAATGTAGAAGCAATGTATTGTAATGCTCCATCTTTTTCGGCATCTTTTATCTGTAATTTTAATAAATTGAAACCGTCATTTACCTCTGGTTTGAATGATAATTCTTCTGTATTGAGTGCAAAAAAATGAGTCTGCGTTTCGCGTAAAGCTAATTCAAGTGTACTTGTTTGCAATATACTATGTGGATGTTTTGGCGAAAAACGGAGCGTAACACCACCATCAACAATGTATTTCCCAAGTCCCAATGCAATGTTGGCAACACCTTCTTCTGGTCGTTCTGCTCCAATGGGATAAAAGTTGAGCGAGCGAGCTACGCCTGAAAAGGAAGGATAAAAGTGATGTTCGTAATTTTGACCTATAACTTCTTGTAATACAATACCCATTTTTTCTTGGTCAATCACATTGCGTGTGGCGGTCATGTATGCTTTGCTGTCTTTGTAATACACGGAGGCGTAAACAGCTTTGATGGCTTCGCACAATACCATGAGCATGTGTGTTTTACTTTTATCGCTGAATGGCACCATGTAAGTGGAATAAATGCCAGCAAATGGTTGATAGTGAGAATCTTCTAGAAGACTTGAAGAACGCACTGCAATTGGGCCTTGAATGGTTGATAATAAAGCGTACAAATCGCCTAACAAATGTTTGGGGAGTTTGGCCGCCAAAAAAGCTGTGAGAATTTCTTCATCAGATGCGTCGGATAGGGCAATTGGGTACAAATTATTTGATGTCATGAAGGTATCAAAATTGTCGGTACACAAAACCACGGTACGTGGAATATTGATTTGTACATTTGCATATTCCATGTAGTTTTGATTGCGTTTTAACATAGCATCAATAAAAGCCAATCCGCGTGCTTTACCTCCTAATGAACCATCCCCAATACGTGCAAAATTAGAATACATATCGAATCGGTCGCGTTGGAAAACGGCTATTATACCTCGGTTTTTGATGCGTCGATAATGTACGATGGCATCAAAAATAATTTGGCGAGCTTCGTCTATATCTTTTAAATGTTCAATTGATATTTGTTTTAAAAAATCGGAGAGTGGAAACATGGCTCGTGAGCATAGCCAACGAGATACGTCATTGTGAGCCAGGTGGTTGTAAAGGACATTACTCGGGATTGAGAATATAAGATTTTGTAAATCTTTCAAATTCCGACAGATTGCCACCTGTTCTCTAGTTTGTGGATCACGGAATACAAAATCGCCAAAACCAAATTTGGTAATAATTGCATCACGCAATTCTACATCCAGCTTTTTAGAATTTTTATCAATAAATGAACCGTTTATTAAGTCTGCCAATTCTTCATTTTTACTGTCGGAAGATTGTAAAATAATTGGTAGGAATGGGTCTGTTACGCGTATTTTTTGACATAGATGAAATCCTGCTAATTTGGTAAGTTCTCCGTTTTTTGGAAAATCTACATCCGAAATAATACCTAATATGTGTGTTTGATATTTGGTGTAAATTTGCAATGCTTCTTCGTATGTGCGAGCCAACATTACCTTCGGTCTTCCTCGCATACGTAACATTTGTTCATGTTCGTTGAGAGCTTCCGTCATGAATGAGCGCGATTGGGTGAAAATAACTTTGTATACGTGAGGCAGAAATGAGGAATAGAATCTCACTGAATCTTCTACCAAAAGTATTACCTGAACACCTACGGAGTCGACATCAGTATCAACATTCATTATATCCTCAAATAGTTTGATGATAGCCAAGAGTAAGTCCGAATTCCCGAGCCAACTAAATACATAGTCGATGGCACTTAAATCTTCGTTTTCCAGTCTTTGTGTTATTTGGTGTGAAAAAGGAGTTAATAAGACAATTGGTAATTCTGAAAATTTTTCTTTAACCGTTTTTGCATAATTAAAGGTGTCGATACTTTCGTTATTGGGCATGATGATAATTAAATCAAAGGCCCACTTGTGTAGCAGTTCGTTTGCTTCTTCTTCGCTACTGGCAAGTGTGAAACGTGGTGGATAACGTAAGTTGAGCGAATGATATTCATTGAAAATTTGTTCATCGATGCGACCATCTTCTTCCAACATAAAGGCATCGTAGTTACTTGCAATGAGTAGTACATTATAAATACGTTTGTTCATTAAATTAGCAAACGACGTATCTTTGAAATAGAGCTTTTTTATGTTTGGAGTTTTGTTCATGTAAACAATATTTTGAATCAATTTTCAGGACAAAATTAGTAAATTAAACGGTTTTTTTTGTTAAGTGAGTCGTATATTTTTTGTTCACTTTAAATGTTTGTTGTTTTTTCCTATTTTAAACTTGCATTTTGATTCATTTTGCCCTCTTTTTTTAAGGTTCAGAATTAAAATGAGCACGAAAAATAATTACTCAAAACCCTTTTTTTTTTGGAAAATAAACCTTACAATTGCTGTGAATTTTGGAGCACTTATTGTTCCTTGCCGAGGTGGCGTTTTAGCTGCTTCGAATCCATAAAAACAATTTTTCATAACCTATAAATCTTATTACTATGGACGTTAAAAATTTAATGAATGCGCTTGAAGCAAAACACCCTTCCGAAAAAGAATTTCTTCAGGCCGTACATGAAGTATTACTTTCTATTGAAGATGTTTATGCTCAACATCCTGAATTTGAAAAAGCAAAAATCATTGAGCGTATGGTTGAACCAGATCGTATTTCTACATTTCGTGTGGCATGGACTGATGATCGTGGCGATGTACAAGTAAATTTGGGTTATCGCGTACAATTTAATAATGCTATTGGACCTTATAAAGGTGGTTTGCGTTTTCACCCGTCTGTAAATTTATCGATTCTGAAGTTTCTAGGTTTTGAACAAACATTTAAAAATGCTCTAACTACTTTGCCTATGGGCGGTGGCAAAGGTGGCTCGGATTTTAATCCAAAAGGTAAATCGGATGCTGAAGTGATGCGTTTCTGCCAAGCATTTATGTTGGAGTTGTGGCGCCAAATTGGCCCAGATACCGATGTCCCTGCTGGTGATATTGGTGTTGGTGGACGTGAAATAGGCTATTTATACGGCATGTATAAAAAACTAGCACGTGAAAATACGGGTGTGTTGACAGGTAAAGGCCTTGAATTTGGTGGCTCGTTGGTTCGTCCTGAGGCTACGGGTTTTGGCGCACTCTATTTTGTGAAGCAAATGCTCGAAAATGCAGGTCACAGTCTTAAAGGAAAAACAGTTGCTGTTTCTGGTTTTGGAAATGTGGCTTGGGGCGCAGTGATTAAAGCTACCGAATTGGGGGCAAAGGTGGTTACTATTTCGGGTCCTGATGGCTATATTTATGACGAAAACGGTATCTCGGGTGAAAAAATCGACTACATGTTGGAATTGCGCGCTACTTGTAACGACATTGTGGCACCTTATGCCGAAGAATTTGGTGCTAAATTTGTAGCTGGTAAAAAACCTTGGGAAGTAAAAGTGGATGTAGCTTTGCCATGTGCTACACAAAATGAGTTGAATGGTGATGATGCAAAACTTTTGATTGCAAATAAAGTACTTTGTGTGGGTGAAGTTTCCAACATGGGATGTACACCAGACGCTATTGATTTGTTTATTGAACATAAAATTCTATTTGCTCCTGGTAAAGCTGTAAATGCAGGTGGGGTGGCTACATCAGGTTTAGAAATGACGCAAAATGCGATGCATATCAGTTGGGCTGCCGAAGAAGTAGATCAACGACTACATCAAATTATGAGTGATATTCATTCACAATGTGTTAAACATGGTAAAGAACCTAGTGGTTATATCAACTATGTGAAAGGCGCTAATGTGGCTGGCTTCTTGAAAGTGGCTAAAGCGATGTTGGCACAAGGCATTGTATAGTTAAATAACATTAAAACATGGTGGCGAAGTTGTACAATATGTATTTCTTCGCCATTTTTTTATCTACCTTTGCGCCCAAGTTATGAATAAACGCCGCCACATAGCTATAGCGCTGAGCATACTGTATGTATGTTTTTGGGCGTCTACGCACTTATTTTATCACGCTCACTACTTGCCTAATGGTGTCATAACCCACTCTCATCCTTATTTCCCATCCGATAATAACCAACCTGAACATTCACATACAGCCGCTCAGTTTCAATTTCTAGATATATTGGAAACGGCATTGTTTGTTGGTAGTGAGCTTCTATTTATTTTTGGAGTTGTAGCTTATTTGTTTGTTGTTTTATTATTGGTGACCGAATCTAGGTTAATGTCTTCATATTATGCCCTTTCTTCACTAAGGGCACCTCCTTCAGACATTCGTTTTTCTTAAAAATAGTATTCGTCTATTTTTAATTTCATGTATACGTCTGAGTTATTGAACTTAAGATGTATATAAATGTATTCTCCTATCTGTGCATGTTTACTGATATGCCTATAATTTCTCAATTTTAAGATAAATGAAAAAAAATATTTTTCCATTATTATTGTGTGTGCTAGTTAGTTGTGCTAACACTAAGCAATCTTCTGATGATCAAGATGTCGTGGTACATGGCGATACTATCTTGGTGAATTCTAAATCGGTAGTTTCGTCTAAACTTAAGACGATACGAGTGGATACTACCACATTTGCTCCTTCGTTCACAACTTCAGGTGTAATTCGGGCTATCCCTTCTTGTTATGCCGAAGTGTCTTTGCCTTTTGATGGTAGAATTGTAAAATCGTATGTTAAACTCGGACAGCATGTGAGTAAAGGCGCACCATTGTTTGAAATATCTTCGCCCGATTTTTTTGAGGCGAGCAAAAACTATTTTCATGCCCAACAAGATATGGAATTAGCTTATAAAACTTATCAACGTGAAAAAGATTTGTTGTCGAATAAAGTTGGAGTCGTTAAAGATGTTGAAGAAGCTGAAGCCATTTATTATAAGGCAAAACAAGAAGTGGATAATTCGGCTGCTGTCTTGAGGGCATTTAATATTGATGTACGAAAGTTGACTGTGGGTCAGTCTTTAACAGTGATTTCCCCTATTTCTGGTGACATTGTGAAAAATGCTTTAGTGATAGGGCAATACGTGAAAACGGATGCTGAACCGCAGGTTCTCGTTGCCGATTTAGACCAAGTGTGGGTAGTTGCCAATGTGCGTGAGCGAGATTTGTCATTGGTAAATCAGATACGACATGTAAAAGTAGAGCTCGCAATGATGCCTGGTAAATTAATTTCAGGTGAAGTTATTAATGTGGGTGAACTGCTTGATCCAGAAACACGTTCTGTAGAAGTGGTGGTGGCCTGCGCTAATCCAAATCACATAATGAAACCGAATTTATATGGAACTGTTATTTTTACAGATGTAGCTCAATCAGTTGTAATGATTCCTAATTCAGCATTGTTACAAGCTGAGGAATCGGCCTATGTGGTAAAAAAAATAGGACCTGATAGCTACAAAAAAATAGCGGTTAATATTTCAGCAGCAGATGCTACACATTCAGTCGTTACTTCAGGATTAAAAGTTGGCGATGAAATTATTGGTGAGGGTGCTTATTATTTAATTGATTATAAATAATACGAGAAGATATGAAGCATTTAATAGATATTGCCTTACAAAAGCGTACATTGATTATCATTTTATTTGTTATTCTAGCTGTTATAGGTATTGTTGCTTGGAATAACCTGGTTATAGATGCTTATCCTGATATTGCAGATACTACTGTGCAAGTGGTGACGCAAGTACCTGGTTTAGCTACTGAAGAGATTGAACAACAGATATCTATTCCGCTCGAAAGAGCGATGAATGGGATGCCTGGTTTGCAAGTTATGCGTAGTAAAAACACCTTTGGATTATCCACCATTGTTTTGGTGTTTGATGATGGCGTGGAAGATTATTGGGCACGGCAACGTGTCGAGGAACGCCTAGCAACAGTTGAGTTGCCTTATGATGCTAAGCCAGAATTAAATCCTTTAACTTCGCCTACGGGTGAAATTTATCGTTATTTAATAGAAGGTAAAAATCATGATTTGCGCGAGCTAACCGATATTAATAAGTGGGTGATAATTCCTTATCTTAAACAGGTTACTGGAGTTGCTGATGTGAGCAATTTTGGAGGTATTACTACTCAATATCAAATAGAGTTGAATCCTATCAAATTGGAGCAATATGGCGTTTCGTTGAGCGACGTTACTGAAAAGATAGAACAAAACAATGTTAATTCTGGGGGGAGTATTTTGTTTCGTGGTGATTTAACGTATGTTGTTCGTGGAATTGGATTGGTAAAAGACTTACCCGATTTAGGTAATATTGTGATTCAATCCAAAAATGGAGCTCCAGTTTTCCTTAAGGATTTAGGCGAATTAAAATATGGAAACTTGGAACGAAAAGGAGTGCTTGGGTTTACCGACTCCGAACGTGATTACGATGAAGCCGTAGAAGGAATAGTGCAAATGTTGCGAGGTCAAAATCCATCTACTGTCTTATCGGGAGTGCATCGGGCCGTGGACGAGTTGAATAACGGGATTTTACCAGAAGGAGTTACCATTCACCCTTTTATGGATCGTACTCAATTGGTCGGAACAACTTTACATACGGTAGAACACACGTTGTTGGCTGGTATGTTGTTGGTGATTTTGGTTTTGATGATTTTTCTAGGAAGTCCACGTGGAGCGTTGTTGGTCGCTCTTACTATTCCTCTATCTTTATTGATTGCTTTTATTTTAATGCAGGTGACTCATATCCCTGCTAATTTGCTATCATTGGGAGCTATTGACTTCGGTATCTTGGTGGATGGTTCTATTGTTATGATGGAAACCATTTTGAAACAGCGTGAGCGCCATCCTGATGAACTTCTTGAACAAGAGAATGTGTCTAATCGTGCTAGGGAAGTAGCTCGACCGATTTTCTTTTCCACTCTAATTATTATTACTGCCTATTTGCCCTTGTTCGCTTTTGAACATATTGAAAGTAAATTGTTTACGCCGATGGCTTATACGGTTGGTTATGCGTTACTTGGAGCTTTGGCCGTTGCTTTATTATTGATTCCTGGCTTAGCATTTCTTATTTATCGTAAACCTCGTAAACCTTATAATAATCGATGGTTACAAAAACTTACGGAACGTTATAATGTGCATATTAAATATTTGTTGGATAAACCGCGTTGGGTCATCACTACTTTGTGTATTGTGTTATTGGGAGCGGGTATTTTAAGTTATACTGTTGGAAAAGATTTTTTACCTCCGCTTGACGAAGGCTCTATTTGGATTCAAACGCAACTGCCTTCTGGTATTTCACTTGATAAAGCCAAAGCCATGGAACGGGAATTACGTCGGGTGATTAGTAAATTCGATGAAGTGTCGTATGTTATGACTCAAGTGGGACGTGATGATGAAGGAGCCGAGTGCTTTTCTCTTTCACATATAGAAGTGAGTGTCGGCTTACACCCTTATGATACTTGGAAAAGTAAACGAACGAAAGCTGAGCTCATAGAGGCTATGTCTGAAGAGATAAAAAAACTACCTGGTTTTACGGTTGGTTTTTCGCAGCCCATTATGGATATGGTGATGGATCAAATTGCTGGTACTCATAGCGATTTAGCGGTTAAAATTTATTCAGATGATATTGTCGAAGGTCGTCATATTGCCGATCATATAGCTAAAGTATTGTCTGGCATTGAAGGTGCTACTGACGTAGTAGTGGATCAGGAGCCTCCAACACCCCAGTTACAAATTCTTGTTAATCGTGAACGAATTGCGCAATATGGTGTGAATGCTTCGGATGTAGCTGAATTGATTGAACTGGCGATTGGAGGAAAAGCAGTTTCTGAAATTTTTGTAGGAAGTAAAGTGTATGATGTTACTTGTCGTTATGCCGATGAATACCGGAATACACCAGAGAAAATTGGACAATTGATGCTCACAACACACGAAGGCGTAAAAATACCTCTGTCACAAGTGGCGGAAATAAAAACCACACTGGGTGCTAGTACTATTATGCGGGAAATGAATCGTCGTCACACTACAGTGCGCGTGAATCTGCGAGGTGTCGATTTGACTACCTTTTTGAATAAAGCAAATCGTCAAATAGAATCACAGGTGCCATATAATCACACTAATGTAAAACTTCAATGGGCTGGACAATTCGAAAATCAACATCGTGCTTATGCTCGTTTGGCTCTTGTTATACCATTAGCTTTAGCTATCATGTTGTTATTATTGGTTTTTGCTTGTGGTAATTTTCGCCAAGCGGTGATGCTCATGAGTATTTTGCCTTTGGCTTTGTTTGGTGGTATGGCAGCCTTGAACATCAGGGGAATGACTTTTAATGTTTCTTCAGCCGTTGGCTTTATCGCCTTGTTTGGAGTGGCTATTCAAAATGGTGTTATTATGATTTCACATATTAATCATTTACGACAAGAACAAGGGATGTCACTACGTCAAGCTATTGAAGATGGTACGCGGCATCGTTTTCGTCCTGTTTTGATGACTGCTACTGTTGCTATTTTAGGCTTATTGCCAGCATCGTTATCTACGGGTATTGGTAGCGATGTACAGAGACCATTGGCAACTGTGATTGTTTATGGCCTGTTGTGTGCTACGGTTATTACGCTCTATATTCTACCAAATCTTTATTACATGGTTGAGCGGCGACATGAAAAAAAAGAACTTAAAAAAATGGAGGCAAAATGAAAAAACGACAAGGCTTAATTATACTATTTATTTGTAGTAACTTTATAAGTTCGTTTGCCCAAGTGCAACTATCTTTCTCTGATTATATGCATCTAGTTATTGATAGCAACATTGGATATGCGGCTGAACGACTTAATATGGATGTGGCCGATGCCGAAGTTAAGGCCGCACACGTGTTTAATGATGTGACGTTTTCGGCAGAATATGCCAATAATGCAGACTGGAATTTATTGATGGGGCAAGGTGTTTCTGTTGGATTGTCGAAAACATTTTCATTTGGGAAACGGCGTGCCAATATTGATTTAGCAACAAGTGAGCAAGCCTTAACGGCTGCTTTGCTGGATGATTATTTACGTAATTTGCGTGCTGATGCTGCCATTGCTTATTTTAACGTATTGCGTAGTCGCAATCAATTAGACATTGTACATAATGCATACCAAAACATTAAACAGCTTGCGGATGCTGATAGTGTGCGGTTTGCTAAAGGAAAAATTTCGGAAACGAATGCTATTCAAAGTCGCTTAGAGGCCGGTATTGCAAATAATCAAATGGTGCAAGCGGCTGTCGAGTTTGATAAGTCGATGGGAG
This sequence comes from Paludibacteraceae bacterium, assembly GCA_028694915.1. Taxonomy (GTDB): domain Bacteria; phylum Bacteroidota; class Bacteroidia; order Bacteroidales; family Paludibacteraceae; genus W0P28-013. The sequence continues at coordinate 21,672 of JAQVJY010000015.1, read as the reverse complement.
ATTTATTACTGTTTTTTGTGCAAAATGAGTCACCTCATTATTCACTTATAGGTGAATTAGCAATGGTAGTGGTTGATTATAATGTTGATTCATTACAACAAATAGCGATAGAGAATAGGGCTGATTTGGCTGTAGCTCTGCATAATGTTGAAGTGGCTAAGCGTGTTTTAAAAGTGACACATGCCGAAAGAAATACAGATATGGATATCTCTTTAGGCGGAAATTATAATACACGAGTACGTAACCAAGAAGCTCCAGCTCCCTCGTTTACTGGCTTTACCGTTGGCGTAAGTGTTCCTCTAAAGTTGTCAAATCTGAATAAAGGTGCTATTCGTGCGCAAGAATTGCGCATTCAACAAGCTCAGCAATTGTATGAACAAGAGAAACGCCGTGTAAAAACTGAAGTGTTGCAAAACTATACGACTTATCGAGGCTTGTGTAATCAAGTGGTAAATTATGACAGTGATTTATTGGCACGGGCTAAAGAGGTTATTAATTCAAAAATCTATGCATATCAACGCGGTGACTGTTCCTTGTTAGAAGTTCTTGATGCTCAACGTACTTATGATGATGTGCAACAACAATATGTGGAAACGCTTTATAGTCGTGCTGTCGCTTTTGTGGAATTACAACGCAGTATAGGTATTGCTTCATAAATCACTTATTTTGTTAAATAAAACTAAAATATCATGGCGAAGAAATAAGCAACGTATTTCTTCGCCATTTTTGTTTATCTTTGCGCTTCTTTAATTAGACAATTTCTAAATAAGTATGCGCTTAAGGAATTATCCTTTATTGAAGTGGTTATTGGTAGTGCTGTTTATGTTTCATTACATGAATGGTGTATTTTTTACCCACGTTCATGTCGAAGGTTCTCGTTTCGTCACTCACTCGCACCCATATTCCAATGCTCAACATCAGCACTCCTCCGCTGATTTTAGCTTAATTAGATCACTCTCGTTGGCTGTTACCATTGCTTTTGCCATAGTTTTTGCCTCTGTTTTTTGTTATGTCATGCAAATTATAGTTTGCAAACGTGATTTGTTTGACTATATCCGTTTTTATAATCCTCTTGCCCCACTTCGAGCACCTCCTAGTTGTTAATAAATCAGTTATTTTCTATTCTTTTTGATGAAAATTCGAGTATATCCTCCGAATTTCCATCGCTATTTTTATAACTAATTATTGCAACTAAATGAAAAAATCTACTTTATACTGCCTTATGGTAGTACTTGTTTTTATATCTCTGTCGTCTATAACTTACGCACAGCAAAATCAACATCGTTACGGCAAAGGTCGATCGTTGGAAGTGACAGATGCTCATATTACTGGTCATGTGATTGATGATGTCACTGGTGAACATATTCCATTTGTTAATATTCAAATAAAAGGTTCTTCTATTGGTACCACTACTGATGAATCAGGACATTTCTTTCTTAGGAATCTACCTTTAGGTGAACATACATTGCTCTTTTCGATGGTGGGCTACACGTCTGAAGAACGTGTGGTTACTGTGAAAGGAAATAGTACGGTGGAATTGCATGTAAAAATGAATGAGGCGTCATTTTTAATTGATAACGTGGTGGTTACTGCTAATAAGTACGAAACGAAACAGAAACAAGCGGTGAGTATTGTGAATGTGATATCGCCCCTTATTTTTGAAACTACTTCGTCCAATAATATGGCAGAAGTGCTCGATTATCAAACGGGTTTACGTGTTGAAATGTCGTGTCAAAATTGTGGTGTACCACAACTGCGTATTAATGGTTTGGAAGGTCAATATTCGCAAATTTTAATGGATAGTCGGCCCATATTTAGTTCGTTAGCTTCGGTGTATGGCTTGGAGCAAATCCCCACAGGCATGGTTGACCGTGTAGAAGTCATTCGTGGTGGCGGTTCTGCTTTGTTTGGAGCGAATGCCATTGGCGGTGTAGTGAATATTATTACGAAAGAACCTGTGCGTAATTTTGTAAATATCTCGAATCATACCAATTACATAGGAGCCAAAGCATTAGATATGAATACGACGTTGAACGGTTCATTTGTGACTTCGGACTCTAAGATTGGCGTATTTTTGTTTGGCGTTCATCGTAATAGAGAAGCGTATGATCGCGACGATGATGGTTTTTCGGAAATTCCTACGTTAAATAGTTCGACGGTTGGTTTTAGAAGTTATTTTAAAACCAGTGATTACTCAAAAATTACGGCTGAATATCATCATTTAGGAGAGTTTCGTCGTGGCGGTAATAATCTGGACCGTCCTCCGCATGAAGCTGATATTGCCGAACAATTGCGACATAATATTGATGCAGGAAGTGTGAAGTTCGATTATTTTACGCCCGATAGTAAGCACTTTTTGTCGACTTATGTTTCTGCTCAGCATATAGCCCGTGAAAGTTATTTTGGCACGCAGCAAAATTTAAAGGCCTATGGTCAATCGCAAGATATCACCGCAGTTGTGGGAGCGCAATATCGTTTCTCTATGGATAAGTTTCTGTTTATGCCAGCCGATTTGAGTGCGGGAGCCGAATATTCGTACAATAAATTACACGATCAAATTCTTGGTTATCATCGCGATTTACACCAACAAGTGCATTTATATGGTGGTTACGTACAGAATGAATGGAAAAATTCTGTTCTTAGTTTCTTGATTGGTGCGCGTCTTGAAAAACATAGCCTTATTAACAAGCCAGTACTCTCACCGCGTGCTAATTTGCGATATACGCCTATTGAAAACATTATTTTAAGGGTAAGTTATTCAAGTGGTTATCGTGCGCCACAAACTTATGAAGAAGATTTACACGTAGGTGCAGTGGGAGGCGAAGTGTCGCTTATCTCGTTGGATCCTAATTTAAAACCAGAATATTCGCATAGTGTGAGTGGATCAATCGATTTATACAAACGTTGGGGTAAGTGGGATACAAATTTAACCTTGGAAGGATTTTTCACGCAACTTAATGATGTTTTTACATTGGAAGATCAAGGACATGATGCTGCAGGCAATTTGCTTTTATTGCGGACTAATGCCTCGGGTGCTCGCGTAGGAGGACTTAATGTGGAGGGCAAACTATCATATCGTAAACTTTTGGGTCTTCAATTGGGTTACACCTATCAAAAAAGTCGCTATATTGATCCTGTTCAATGGTCGAACAATTCCAATATTGTACCTCAAACACGTATGTTCCGCACACCGGATAGCTATGGTTATGCCTTAGTGAATGTTAATCCTTTTAGGGATTTTTCTGTGTCAGTTTCTGGCAAATACACTGGACCAATGTTGGTGCAACATTTTGCTGGTTACGTAGCTCAAGATGAAGAAGTAGAAACGCTGCCATTTTGGGATTTAGGCCTTAAATTGGCTTATGAAATTCCGTTGTACCGTTTTTATACACTCGAACTAAATGCTGGCGTGAAGAATATTTTAGATAGTTTTCAACCTGATATAGATAAAGGTGTTAATCGTGATGCTGGGTATATTTATGGACCATCATTACCGCGTACCTATTTTATTGGCTTGAATTTGAAAATATAGAATTAGTGGATGTGATTATACCAAAAAAGGATATTCTTTGGGAATATCCTTTTTTGGTATTTGATTATGAGCTTATTTTATAGCAAATAATGTGAACTGATTGATTGATTGTTGTAAACACTCGAGATGGTTTCAGCAAAAATATCGGAAATAGATATAATACGTGCTTTAGAGCATCGTGCCTGATCGAACGGAATGGAATCGGTAAAAATAATCTCTTCCATTTTAGAATTCATAATATTTTCGGCTGCTTTACCAGACATGACAGGGTGTGTTACAATAGCACGAACACTTTTTGCTCCTTTTTCCATCATTAAGTCAGCAGCTCTACACAAGGTGTTCGCCGTATCTACTAAATCGTCAACAATAATGACATTTTTACCTTCTACATCACCAATGATGCGCATTTGAGCTACCTCATTTGCTTTTTCGCGTGTTTTGTGACACAACACTAATGACGCCCCTAAATGCTTGGCATAAGAGTTTGCTCGTTTTGAACCACCCATGTCTGGAGAAGCAATAGCCAAGTTTTCCAAATTTAAACTTTTGATAAATGGAATAAAAATGGTTGAGGCGTATAAGTGGTCAACGGGAACATCGAAAAATCCTTGGATTTGTTCTGCGTGTAAGTCCATCGTGATAACGCGGTCAACGCCAGCAGCGCTGAGTAAGTCGGCCATCAGTTTTGCTCCAATCGATACACGTGGTTGGTCCTTACGGTCCTGACGCGCCCATCCAAAATAAGGTATAACGGCTACGATTTTATACGCTGAAGCTCTCTTAGCAGCATCAATCATCAATAACAACTCCATAAGGTTGTCCGAAGGCGAAAAGGTTGATTGCACCAGATATACGTAACGTCCACGTACAGTTTCTTCATACGAAACGGCAAATTCGCCATCGGCAAAACGCATCACTTTCATTTGCCCTAATTCACAATCGAGATGTTGACAAATTTTTTCTGCCAGATATTGGCTTTTAGTACCTGAAAAGATTTTGTAAGGTAGTATTGACATACAAACAGGGGTTGAATGTGTTTGGAAACTTCCTGCAAAGATACAGATTCTTAATATCGTGACCAATAAAAAAGGTAAAAATCTTTGCGTGATGGTGTGAATCTCTTTTTCATTCTATTTTTTAGAGAGTGAGCCGTTTGAGAATAAAAAAAAACAATTATCTTTGAACGTTAAAATTAATGGTGTGTTGTTCAACTAAAACTAATTGATCAATGAAACTTCACTTTAAAATCTCGTATTTTACCCATTGGGGTCAGAATATTTATGTGGTTGGTAATATCCCAGAGTTAGGGAATGATGATGTTTCAAAAGCTGTTCCCATGCATTTTGTCCCTTCTGAAACATGGGAGTTAGTGTTGCCTATTACCTTAAAAGCGACGACTGAAGTCCATTATCGTTATTTTTTAAAAGATGAGAATACGCACACAGAAACCTGGGAGTGGGGCGATGGACGTTTAGTTACGGTGAATCCACAAACATTGAATCAACTCACATTAGTTGATGCTTGGAATAGTGTATCCGTGCTTGATAATGTATTTATGACCGCTCCTTTTCAAGAAGTATTGCTTAAACGGGCATCTTTTTTAGGCACTCAAACTCCCAAAAATAGTACGCATGTTTTTCGAGTGAAAGCACCTCTTCTCAAAGAGCATGAAGCGCTTTGTATGGTTGGAAGTTCGCCTCTTTTAGGTGCTTGGGATACCCATCATGCATTAATTATGAATTATGATGCGTCGTCGTGGCATGTGTCTGTCGATTTATCTAAAATAGAGGGTGATGTTCACTACAAATATGGTATTTGGAATATTGACAATAAACAGTTTAGCTATTTTGAACACGGTGCAGATCGTATAGTGCCAAGTGCTGCCAAAAAGGAACAAGTTATTGTTAACGATACATTTGTTAGAGTTGATAACCAATCATTTCACGGCGCAGGTGTAAGTATTCCTGTATTTAGTTTACGCTCCAATAAGAGTTTTGGTGTTGGTGATTTTGCCGATTTGAAGTTGATGGTTGATTGGGCGAAACGCGTGGGCATGAAACTTATTCAAGTGTTACCGCTCAATGATACGATTGGCACTCATTCCGATGCAGACGTTCTGCCTTATGCGGCAATTTCTGCTTTCGCCCTCAATCCTTTGTTCTTAAATCTTGAACGTATACAATTGCCTGCCGAGCATCCGTTACAAAAAAACTATGCCTCAGAGCAACAGCGTTTAAATGAACTTCCGTTGATGGATTTCATGTCCGTAATTACGTATAAATTAAAGTATGCCAAAGAGGCCTATTTGCTACAAAAAAAGGTCTTTTTAGTGGATACGGATTTCAATCAATTTTTCAAAAATAACGCTTATTGGCTCAAACCATATGCTATTTACTGTTGCTTACGCGACAAATTTGGTACGTGCGATTATCGTCATTGGAACGATTTTGCGGTTTATGATGAGTCGAAGGTAGAGCCGTTGATGGCGCCAAGTCATGCGTGGTTCGACGAAGTAGCGGTACATTGGTTTATACAATATCAATTGCATTTACAATTGCGAGATGCGGTATCGTATGCACACACGCAAGGCGTTGTGCTTAAGGGCGATATTCCAATAGGCGTGAATCGTAATAGTGTGGATACTTGGGTTGCTCCCGAATTATTTCACATGGATATGCAAGCTGGTGCGCCGCCCGATATGTTTGCTGTAAAAGGTCAAAATTGGGAGTTGCCTACCTATAATTGGGACGTGATAGAAAGTGCCGATTTCGATTGGTGGAAAAAACGCTTCCAACAGATGTCGTGCTATTTTGATACGTTCCGTATTGATCATATTTTGGGATTTTTCCGTATTTGGCAAATCCCAATGGAGCAAGAAGAGGGTATTATGGGTTACTTAAATCCATCTGTTCCTCTTTATGTGGACGAATTTGAGAGTCGTGGTGTTTGGTTCGATTATGAACGTTTTACTAAACCTTACATTACCGACCATATTTTGTGGGAAAATTTCGGAGAAGAAGCCGATTGGGTGCGCCAAAATTGTTTGAATCTTGAGCATGGCTTTGCTTATCGTCTTAAGTCTGAATATCTTTCGCAAAAGGCAGTTAAGAAATTGCATGAAGATGGAAAAATTTCTGAACGTGTAAAATGGGGTTTGTTTGATTTAATATCAAACGTTTTATTGTTTGAAGTTCCCGATAGTCAGGGACGGCAGTACTATCCACGTTATGGAATGGAAGCGTTGTCTACTTTTCAGGCGTTGGATGAACATCAAAAACGTGTATTCCGCGAATTATCAGTTGATTATTTTTACCGCCGTCAAGATGCGTTTTGGTACCAATCGGGTATGCGTAAATTACCAGCATTGAAGCGAGCTTCCAATATGTTAATTTGTGGTGAAGATTTGGGTATGATGACACATTGTGTGACCTCGGTTATGAAAGAATTAGGTATTTTGAGTCTTGAAATCCAACGAGCACCTAAAGATGATAAAATAGAATTTTTTCATCCAGCAGATGCACCTTATTTGTCAGTAGTAACTCCTTCGACGCATGATATGAGCACTGTTCGTGGTTGGTGGGAAGAGGATTATGGTGTGGCGCAACGTTTTTATAATTCACAATTAGGCCATTGGGGTAAAGCACCTTATTTCTGCGAGTGGTGGGTCAATCGTGATGTTGTACTACAACATTTATATTCACCAGCTATGTGGGCTATTTTCCAATGGCAAGATTTAATGGGAATGTCGCCAGAATTACGTCGTGAAAATCCGAATGATGAGCGTATTAATGTTCCTTCAAATTCTCTTTTTAGTTGGCGATATCGCATGCACATGACGCTGGAAAGTCTTTTGGAATCTCATGATTTCAACGAATTTTTACGGAATTGTATAGAACAAGCAAGAAGGTAAAATAGTATTGATATCTAAAAAAATCTCCTATAAACATGTTTATGGCGAGATTTTTTTTTAGAACTATAAAAAATTAGAAAAAAGCTGTATCTTTGCAAGCTACTATGGAAAAAATCGCACAATAACCATGAAGACCAAACTTTTACTGCTATTTTTACCGCTGGTCTTATTATTGTCATCTTGTATGACCACGAAACGTTTGAATTATCTTCAAACGGGCTCTGGTATTCCTCAATATGCAGATTCTATAGAATATGAGGATTATCGACTGCAAAAGGGCGATTATTTATATATTCGCATTTACTCTCCAAACCCTGAAGATTTGGCCACTTACAATGGAACAACAAGCAACTCTAATCAATATCAACAATTGTCGCAAGCTGGTGATAATGCGAATGCACGCTTGTTACTGTACTTAGTAGCTGAAGATGGAACTATTAATTATCCCTATGTTGGGAAATTACAAGTATTGAATAAAACTACTCGAGAAGTAAAGTTCTTGTTAGAAGATGTTTTACGTGAATCTATATCAGCGTTCTCCGTAGATGTTAAATTGTCGAATCGGTCTTTTTCAGTTCTAGGTGAGTCTGGTTCTGGACGCTATTCCATCCCGAAAGAAAAACTTACGATCTTTCAAGCTTTAGCCATGAGCGGCGATATGTCGTTGTATGCTAAACGGAGTAAAATTCAGATTATTCGTCAGACAGAACATGGCACCGTTGTGAAAACATTCGACCTAAGAAGTCAATCCATTATCAATTCCGAATATTATTATATTCAACCAAACGACGTGATTTATGTGCCTTTTGATAATGCTAAATTTTTTGGAGTATCTCATATAACAGGTGTGCTATCGCTTGTTATTTCTACATTTTCGTTTGGATTACTTATTTATGGATTTGTCAAACCTCAATGAAAGCATTTAAATACATACTTTGTTTTGTAGCGATTTTTTTATTCGCTTCTTGTTACACCAATAGGAGTATTGGTTTGTTGCAAGAACGGACAGGACTGCCAATTTATGACCAAGGTGCTTACCATGAGTATAAACTGCGTCCAAACGATGAGTTAACCGCCCGCATTATTACGTCTAATAAAGAATCTGCAGAAATGTTTGGTGCACAGCAAACTATGAGTGTGAGCCAAACCTATTCGTACCGTATTTATCCTGATGGCACAGTAGATTTACCTTTTTTGAGTAAAGTTCCAGTGGTGGGCTTGACGCTTGAAGAAGCTGAAGCTTTTGTGAGAGAACAGTTGAAGCCTTATATCCCTGATGTACAAGTTAAGTTGGCACTCGCTACTAGCACTTTTTGTGTTATCGGTGATGCTGGTCGAGGTTACTTCTCCATCTATAAAGAGCGTTTAACTATTTTTCAAGCACTAGCCTTGTCAGGAGGGCTTAATGAGTCTGGCGATTATAGCGCGGTGAAAATTATTAGAGAAACACCCGAAGGAACGAAGATAGTATCATTTGATTTGCGATCTAAAAGTTTACTGGATTCCGAATATTACTATGTTTATCCGAATGATATTATTTATGTGGATGTAACTAAGAAGAGCTTTTGGGCAGTTGAATCATACTCGAATTTCTTGTCGATTATAACATCGTCTATAACACTCTTTTTGACGGTTTGGAATAATACCACAGCTAAATAAATTCTGAAATTATGGAAAATTATTATCCTGAAAATACGCAACCAAATCAACCTCTATTTGATGACGACGACAACTCGTCATTCAATTTTATGGAGTGGATTATACGCTTTTTACGTAATTGGTATTTGTTTGTTGCTGGAGTTGTGATAGCGTTGGGAATTGCCTATTTCCAAAATCGTAGTTGGGTGCCGCAATATGTCACGGAAACCAAAATTGTTATTGAAGATAATTCGGCCAATCAGTATAATTTTATGCAGGGATTTGGCGTGAACAACAATTATCGCAACAGCAATAATCAATTACTATTGTTAGGCTCTTTTGACTTGATTCGTCAAACACTTAATAAGTTACCGTTTGGCGTGGATTATTATACTCGTGGACGATTCAAGACTAACAGTTTATACGGCAGAGAACCTATAAGTGTTGAGTTGGCATATTTGGATGAACGGGCTTATGGATATGAATTTGAGTGTAATGTAATTGACGACAATACGTTTACGTTAACAGCTGATGGCGAAAGTGATAAGCCGATAGTTATCAAAGGTAAATTCGGAGTCCCTTTTGAACATTCGCTCATGTTTGCTACCGTTCGAAAACGTAATATGACCGATGGTAGTAAATTTTTTCTAAGGTTTAGAACATTAGAATCATTGGAGGGTGAATTTTCAGGACGTTTATCGTTGAGTTATGTGGGTGATATGTCATCCGTAATCAGCGCTACGTTGGTTGGCGAAAATATTGTCCGTGATCAAGATTTTTTAAATGCTCTGGCTAATGAATTTTTAGCGAATAATTTAGATAAAAAGAATGCCGAGGCTATCCGAACAATTGAATTTATTGATGAGCAGTTAGGATTAATTGCCAGTTCGCTTTCCGAATCGGAAGGTCGTTTGCGTGATTTTCGTCGCGAAAACAACATTATTGATGTCAATAGTTACATGGGTAATGTGCTCACCAAGTTGACCACTTTGGACGAACAGCGTATGGTGCTCGATCAAAAAGAGCGTTATTTCAGATATCTTTCTAAATATCTAAAGGACAACATAACCGAAGATGTATTAGTGGCGCCTTCTAGTATTGGCGTTTCTGATCCTACTTTACTCGATTTGGTTGGTCAATACAATGAATTACAGCTACAACGCTCAGACGTGGGCCCTAAAAATCCTAATTATGAACGCTATTCTCGTCAGATGGAGAAGGTGCGAAACATGTTGCTTGAGGTGTTGCGTAATGTCCGTAGTGTGTATGATTTAGATCGTACGAGTTTTAACGAACAATATGCTAAAGCTTTGGCCGAAAGTCGTTTATTGCCAGAGAAGGAAAATGCGATGATTAACATGGAACGTGAGTATAAAATTAACGACAATTATTATACATTCTTGCTACAAAAACGTTCTGAAGCTCAAATTCGTAAAGCGTCGAATAGCCCAGATAATTCTATTTTGCAACAAGCACGTGTTATTTCGTTGGTCAATGGCGATAAAAAATCGCGTACTTACATGATGTTTTGCATCATAGGTTTGTTACTTCCTGCGGCATTCATTATTTTGCGCGAGATGTTTAATGTCACTATTCGTACCGAAAAAGATCTTGAAAAATTAACCAAGTTTACCTTGATTGGTGGCGTTCGTCATACCAATAGCGATAAAGCTGTTTTGTCCACATTGGTTCCGAAATCTGCATTTACCGAGTCGTTGCGTATTATACGAACTCGCATTGAGTTTGTGGCACAACGTAAAGCCCCAGTTTGTGTTATGGTAACCTCAGCAGAATCTGGCGATGGGAAAACTTATTTCTCGGCTAATTTTGCGGGTGTCTACAGTTTGATAAGTAAAAAAACATTGTTGATTGACCTTGATTTTCGTAAGCCTAGTATTGCTGCCTTATTGCATAAACATGACAAAGGTTTGGTGAATCATTTGATTGGCGATATTACATTGGATGAAGCCATTATTAAGGATGAAACTCTTGGATTCGATATCTTGCTAGGTGGCGTTATTCCTCCTAATCCAGGTGAGCTTATTCGCTCTGAAAAATTGAAGAATATTATCATGGAGTTGAAAACCAGATACGATTACATTGTTATCGATACTAGCCCGCTGGGTTTAGTGGCTGATGCTTATTCGTTATCGAGTTTGGTGGATGTTACATTGATTGTAGCTCGTAGTGGAAAAACGAATAAAGCCTTCTTCAAGAGTTTTATTTCGCAAGTAAAGGCCGACAGAGTGCCTAATGTTTATCTCATTTTGAATGATATTGACGTGAAGAAACTAGGAAATTATGGTAACGGTTATGGTTACGGTAATAGTGCTTATGGCGATCGTAGTGGCTATTATGTTCAGACGGAATTTGAAGAAAATAACACCAATAAAGTATAAAAACACATGAATGTAGTAATTGTTGGAACAGGTTATGTTGGATTAGTTTCGGGAACATGTTTTGCCGAAATGGGTATGCATGTTCAGTGCGTTGACGTAGATGCCAATAAAGTCGCACGTTTACAAAAGGGTGAAATACCAATTTACGAACCAGGTTTGGACGAAATGGTTGTGCGTAATACAGCGGCAGGTCGTTTGACCTTTACAACTTCGTTGCCCGAAGCATTAGTAGAGGCCGCTGTCTTGTTCATTGCAGTTGGTACACCAACTAGTGTTGATGGTAGTGCCGACTTAAAATACGTCCTACAAGTAGCTAAAACTATTGGCGAAAATTTATCACAATACTGTTTGATTGTCGATAAAAGTACCGTGCCCGTTGGTACCGCTAAATTGGTAAAACAAACTATTCAGGCAGAATTAGATAAACGTGGCGTTGATATTTCGTTTGATGTTGCTTCTAATCCTGAGTTTCTTAAAGAAGGTGATGCTATTAAAGATTTTATGACGCCCGATAGAGTAGTGGTAGGCGTTGATTCTGAAAAGGCGAAAGAAGTTTTGTCTCGCTTATATCGTCCATTTTTATTGAATAATTTCCGAGTTATTTTTATGGACGTAGCTTCTGCTGAGATGACAAAATATGCTGCCAATGCCATGTTGGCCACTCGCATTAGTTTTATGAATGATATTGCTAATTTGTGTGATAAAGTAGGAGCTGATATCAATATGGTACGCAAAGGTATTGGTGCAGATGGACGTATCGGCTCTAAGTTTTTGTATGCAGGTTGTGGTTATGGTGGTTCCTGTTTCCCTAAAGATGTGAAAGCATTGATAAAAACGGGTGATGAATATGGCGTCCCAATGGGCGTGCTTCAAGCTGTTGAGGTGGTTAATGAATTTCAAAAAACAATTTTGTTTCGCAAGTTGCAAAAATATATTTCAGTAAACCGCTTAAAAGGTGTTACAGTCGCTTTGTGGGGTTTATCATTTAAACCTAATACCGATGATATGCGTGAGGCTCCTTCCGTTGTTCTTGCTAACGCTTTATTAGCCGCAGGCTGTAAGGTGAAGGTGTATGACCCTATTGCCATGGAAGAAGCTCACAAACAATTGGGCGATACGGTCTACTATGCTTCGGATATTTATGATGCTGTGAACGATGCAGAAGCGCTCTTTTTAGTTACAGAATGGAAAGAATTCCGTGCCCCAAATTGGTCGGTAGTGCGTAAAGCCATGGCAGGAAATATTATCATTGATGGTCGTAACATTTACGATGGCAATGAATTACGGGAGGCAGGTTTTGTGTACGAAGGTATTGGTGTTAAGTAGAAAGAGGTATTGATTTTCACTTTTTTGAAAAATATTTCTAAAACACTTGCCCAATAAGAAATAATATATTACCTTTGCACACTCTTTTCAGGGAATGTAAAACGCAAAAATATAATAGTAAAATGTCAAAAATTTGTCAGATTACCGGTAAAAAAGCAATGGTTGGGAACAATGTTTCACACTCAAAACGTCGTACAAAACGTACATTTGACGTGAATTTGTTTGCTAAAAAGTTCTATTATGTAGAGCAAGAATGCTGGATCAGCCTTAAAGTTTCGGCTGCTGGTCTTCGTACCATTAACAAAAAAGGTTTGGATGCCGCTCTTAAAGATGCTGTAACCAAAGGGTATTGCGATTGGAAAAATATTCGTATCATCGCTTAATTTAGGAGAAAAGCAAAATGGCTAAAAAATCAAAAGAAGCAAGAGTCCAAGTGATTTTGGAATGCACAGAGCATAAAGAAAGTGGTATGCCGGGTACTTCTCGTTATATTACCACCAAAAATCGTAAAAATACAACAGAGCGTTTAGAGCTTAAAAAGTATAATCCGATTTTGAAAAGAGTAACTGTTCACAAAGAAATTAAATAAGATAAACTACTATGGCAAAGAAAGCGGTTGCATCGTTGCAAAGAGGTGAAGGTCGTGGTTACGCCAAAGTAATCAAGATGGTGAAATCACCAAAAACGGGAGCTTATGTCTTCCACGAAGAAATGGTATTAAACGAAAAAGTAAAAGATTTTTTCGCTAAATAAGATATTATTATCTTTACAATAATAAAAGAATCCTTGTATCGAAGATATGAGGATTTTTTTATTGATAAAATCGAGAAAAAATTGTATTTTTGTCTTTAATTTAGAATATAGAAAGAATTATGGGATTTTTTAATTTTTTCAGCAAAGAAAAGAAAGAAACGCTTGATTCTGGGTTGTCAAAAACCAAGGAAAATGTGTTTGATAAATTGACGCGCGCTGTAGCGGGTAAATCACGAGTCGATGAAGAGGTACTTGATAACTTGGAAGAAGCTCTTGTTACATCTGACGTCGGCGTGGAAACTACGTTGCGTATTATAGAGCGTATCGAAGAACGTGTGGCTCGTGATAAGTACATTAACACGGCCGAATTAAATGTAATTCTCAAGGACGAAATAGTTAAGTTGTTGGCCGAAAATGAAACAACTACTGCTCTTGATTTTGGAGCTGAATTACCAGCTAAGCCTTATGTAATTATGGTGGTTGGTGTGAATGGTGTTGGTAAAACTACTACCATAGGGAAATTGGCTTATCAATTTACGCAGGCTGGTAAAAAAGTTTATTTAGGTGCTGCCGATACTTTTCGCGCGGCGGCTATTGAACAACTTTCTATCTGGGGCGATCGCGTAGGTGTTCCCGTTATCAAACAAAAAATGGGAGCAGATCCAGCTTCTGTTGCTTATGATACACTTATGTCGGCTAAAACGAATGATGCGGATGTTGTAATTATTGATACCGCTGGTCGTTTACACAATAAGGTGAACTTAATGAATGAGTTGACCAAAATTCGTAATGTGATGAGTAAAGTAGTGTCCGATACACCACACGAAGTGCTTTTGGTGCTCGATGGCTCTACTGGACAAAATGCTTTTGAACAAGCCAAACAATTTACCAAAGCAACTCAGGTTACTGCGTTGGCCATTACCAAATTGGACGGTACGGCTAAAGGCGGTGTGGTTATTGGTATTTCAGATCAATTTAAAGTGCCTGTAAAATATATCGGTCTGGGTGAAGGGTTGGAACATTTGCAATTGTTTAATAAAGAAGAGTTTGTTGACTCTTTACTTGGTTAAAATTTATGATACTGATAGATTTTATAACGTTAGGTTGCTCTAAAAATTTGGTGGACACTGAACGCCTGATGCGTCAGCTAGAAGCTGTGGGCTATACCGTTCGTCACGATGCGCCAGAACCAGATGGAGATGTCGTGGTGGTGAATACGTGTGGTTTTATTGGTGATGCTAAGGAAGAGAGCATTGATATGATTCTTCAGTTTGCTGCGCGAAAAAAACGCAAACAGTTAAAACAGTTGTTTGTTATGGGCTGTTTGTCTGAGCGTTATTTGAAAGAGTTGCAGATTGAGATTCCTGAAGTGGATAAATTCTACGGTAAATTTAATTACAATGAATTGGTGGCCGATTTAGGTAAACAATTTCAACCTAATTTTCAGTTGGAACGTGTTATTACAACACCTCGTCATTATGCTTACGTCAAGATTTCGGAAGGCTGTAACCGTATGTGTTCCTATTGTGCTATTCCTATCATAACAGGTCATCACCAAAGTCGTTCTATGGAGGATATAGAACAGGAATTGCGTTGGTTGACCTCACAAGGTGTTAAGGAATTTCAAATTATTGCGCAAGATTTGTCTTACTATGGTATGGATTTGTATAAATCGCTCAAGTTGCCAGAGTTAGTAGAGCGTTTATCTGATATTCCAGGTGTGGAATGGCTTCGTTTGCATTATGCTTATCCTGCACAATTCCCATTCGACTTGTTACGTGTTATGCGCGAGCGTGACAACGTTTGTAACTATTTAGATATTGCCTTACAACATATTTCTGATAATATGTTGACTAAGATGCGCCGACACATTACCTCTCAACAAACCTATGATTTGATGCATCGACTGCGCGACGAAGTTCCCGGTATTCATTTGAGAACTACCTTATTGCTGGGGCATCCTGGTGAAACAGAAGATGATGTAGAACAACTCAAACAATTTATACGAGACATTCGTTTTGATCGATTGGGAGCTTTTGCTTACTCCGACGAGGAAGGAACCTATTCTAATAAAACCTATTCGGACGACATCCCGTTTGACGTGAAACAACAACGTGTGGACGAAATAATGTCGATACAAGAAGGCATTGCTGCCGAACTTAATGAACAGAAAGTTGGTCGTACGTTGCGTGTTATGATTGACCGTCAAGAAGGAGAATACTTTATTGGTCGTACCGAATATGATTCTCCTGAAGTCGATGGCGAAGTTTTGATACCTATTGAATCAAATCCATCGTTAGAAATAGGGGCCTTATATCCAATCGCTATAACGCGTGCCGATACTTTTGATTTATATGGCGATTTAAAAGTGTAAGTTTGTACATTTCAAAAAAAAATGTAACTTGCACCCATCTTTTAATTTAATATACTTGTCGTGAACAACAAAGAATTACAGGCAGAATTGTCTAAAAAATTAGGTATCTCTCAAAAAGAGACAGCTGCACATTTAGCTGCATTTGTTGAGGAAGTTAATGTACAATTAACTGAAGGAAAGCAGGTTGCTTTTCTGGGAGTTGGTGTACTTGAGGTCCGTAAAAAGGAGTCACGTGTATCAGTTAATCCAACGACTCAAAAGCGTATGTTGGTGCCACAAAAATTGACTCCTGCATTTCGTGTTACAGGCACGTTCAAAGACAAACTTAAAAATCAATCACAATCATGAGCGACGAAAAAGTAAATGTTTCTGATTTGACGGATGCTTTAGCACGTCGAACCACTATTACCAAGAAGAATGCAGAGGCTTTTGTTGCTGCATTTCAAGATATCTTTCAAGAAGGTCTATTGCGTGATAAAAATGTAAAAATCACTGGGCTCGGAACCTTTCGTTTGCAATGGGTGGAACCTCGTCGTAGCGTGAATGTTCAAACAGGCGAAGCTATTGAGATCGCAGGACATTATAAAGTGGTTTTTGCTCCTGAAACTAGTTTGAAAGAACGTGTGAATGAACCATTTTCACATCTTGAGACAACGTCCATGGATGGTGCTCCTGTGAAAAAAGTGGAGGTATCGAAAGAGATGCCTTTGCAAAAATTAGCTTCGCAAGCTATTGAGATTCAAGATATTTTGTCGTCTATCAATGAGCCTGAACCAGTAGTGGAGATACAACCCGAGCCTGTTGTTGAAACTGAGCCAGAAGTGGTTAAATACGAGGCGCTTGATGTCCCAACTTCGGTTGAAACTCCATCGGCGGAGCGTCGTTATACACCTGTGGCAACCGTTGAAGAATCAAAGCCTATATTGAATACCATTTCTTCTAATGCTTCTATGGTTCCAGCACCTAAAAAACGGAAACTAACCTGGCTTTGGATAACTCTTTTAGCACTGCTGTTGGGCGGTGGCGGATTCGCTGTGTACTATTTTTATGGAACGATGATTCAAACGTCAGTGATGAATTTGGTGGCAGATTGGCAATCGGATAAACAGCCAAAACAGGCAATCGAGCCAGCTAAACCAGTTGAACAAGTAGCAGTTGCTGCTACGGATTCTATTACGGAAACTCCTGTTGTAGAAACTTCTGTGTTTGATCAACCTCGTGAATATACCGAATTTATAGCCGACGTGCGTGTCCCTGATGGTGGTCGTTTGACGCTGATTTCTCAAAAATATTATGGACATAAAGATTTTTGGGTCTATATTTACGAAGCTAATAAAGAAAAAATTCAAAATCCAGATAAGGTAGAAGTGGGTACATTGGTGCGCATACCAAAACTAAATCCAGAATTAATCAATTTAGATAATTCGGAGTCGCTAGTTTATGCTCGTAAGTTGCATGATCAATACGTCGGTCTTAGATAATTCGTAGTCATGGCTATTTCTGAAGATGTCTTGATGCTCGATAAATTATTGGTACGCCCTAATTTTAACTTGAACCATATCGAAAGTATAGTTTCGGTAAGAATTGTTGAATAACAGTGACAGTCATAAATCATAAAGCAGAAAACGGATATTCCTTTCCTGCTTTATTTTTGTAAATATAACGTCCTTTTGAACCACTTTTTATACACATTATGAGCTATACTACTAGTTTGTTGTGCGCAAAGTGAGGTTGTTAGAACACAAAAAGGACTTATCGTTTTAAGAGAATAGAAACTGACACATGTATGTTTTTATGTTAAATATGTATAAATTTCTTTTTTTAACGCATTTAAACGTTTAATTTTAACATAAAAGATTATTTTTGCAATTGAATTTATATAAAACACATATAATTATTTATCATCATGAATCAAGTTATTGATATCCGAGAATTAAACGAGCGTATTGAACGTCAAAGTGCTTTTGTTGATGCGTTAGTAATGGGTATGAACCAAACTATTGTTGGTCAGAAACATTTAGTGGAGTCGTTACTCATTGGCTTATTGTCCGATGGTCATATTTTGCTCGAAGGTGTTCCTGGCTTGGCAAAAACATTAGCCATTAAAACATTGTCGCAATTGATTGATGCGGATTTTAGCCGTATTCAGTTTACTCCCGATTTATTGCCTGCCGATGTTCTTGGTACATTAATTTACAGTCAGAAAAAAGAAGAATTCTCTATTAAAAAAGGGCCTATTTTTGCCAACTTTATCTTGGCTGATGAGATAAATCGTGCTCCAGCTAAAGTACAAAGTGCTTTACTTGAAGCCATGCAAGAGCGTCAGGTTACTATTGGTGAAGAAACTTTTCCATTGCCAGCTCCATTTTTAGTGATGGCTACTCAAAATCCTATTGAGCAAGAAGGAACCTATCCGTTGCCAGAAGCTCAGGTCGACCGTTTTATGTTGAAAGTGGTGGTAAATTACCCTCAAAAAGAAGAAGAAAAATTAATTCTTCGTCAGAATATTGGTGAAGCCAAAGTGATAGGTAAGCCAATTCTTAAGTTGCAGGACATCTTGGAAGCTCGTAAAGTGGTTCGTGAGGTTTACATGGACGAAAAAATTGAACGTTACATTATCGATATCGTATTTGCGACACGTTCACCTGAAGATTATGGATTGAAAACATTGAAGAGTATGATTTCTTTTGGTGGTTCGCCTCGTGCGTCTATCAATTTAGCTTTGGCAGCTCGTGCTTATGCGTTTATTAAACGTCGTGGATATGTTATTCCAGAAGACGTACGTGCTGTGGCTTACGACGTTTTGCGTCATCGTATTGGTTTAAGTTATGAGGCTGAAGCGAACAATTTAACTTCAGAAGAAATTATCAACGAAATATTGAATGCGGTTGAAGTGCCTTAACATACTGTTTTGGGAAAAGAGAGTAAGTAACTTTAAGTGTATTAACAACATTAACAGATAACTGTTTTGGAAACCAGCGAATTATTACAAAAAGTCCGTCGTATCGAGATAAAAACCCGTGGTTTATCGCGCAATATTTTTGCCGGTGAATATCATTCGGCGTTTAAAGGCCGCGGTATGACCTTTGCTGAAGTTCGCGAATATCAATATGGCGACGATGTGCGCAGTATTGATTGGAATGTGACGGCTCGCTTTCAACATCCGTATGTCAAAATATTTGAAGAAGAGCGCGAAATGACCGTTATGTTGTTAATTGACGTTTCGGCAAGTCACGATTTTGGTACTGGTAATTTGTATAAACGTGATGTTATGACCGAATTAGCAGCGACTTTGGCTTTTTCGGCAATCCAAAATAATGATAAAATTGGTGTGATTTTCTTCTCAGATAAGATAGAGAAATTCATTCCAGCTCAAAAAGGGCGTAAACATATTTTATACATCATACGTGAGTTGATTGATTTCAAGCCAGAAAGTAATAAAACAGATATTGCTTTGGCTTTGAAGTACTTTACCAATATTATCAAAAAACGTTGTACGGCGTTTTTGATATCCGACTTGTTAGACTCAAAATCATTTGAGGATGCATTAGTTATTGCTAATCGTAAACATGATGTTATTGCATTGCGTGTGTATGATAAACGTGAAGCAGAATTGCCTCCAGTTGGTTTGATGAAAGTGAAAGATGCAGAGACGGGGGAACGTCTTTGGATTGACACCGATGATCGTCGTTGGCGTATGTTGTATAAGAATTTATGGGACGAAAGTCGTTTAAAGTTACAGCACTTGTTGATGAAAGCAGGCGTTGATAGTATTTCTATTGATGTCAGTGAGGACGATTATATTAAGGCGTTGATTGGATTATTTAAACAAAGAGGGAAAGCGTAGTATGAATTTCAAAAAGCTTATTACAGTGTGTCTGGTGGGAGTGTTAGCACTGCCTATATTTGCACAAACTTTTTCAGTGTCAGCTGCCATCGATTCTACGGTTTTATATGTGGGCGAACAAACCAAAATTACATTTGAGTGGTCGCAACCTAAAAAAGCTAAAGTACAGGCACCTTTATTTTCTGACACCATTGTGTCGGGTCTTGAAATTGTGGAGCGTTTACCTATTGATACCACTGAAAATGGGGAAACTGATGTGCTGATAAAACAAAGTTTTTTGGTGACAAGTTTTGATTCTGCTTTATTATTTATTCCACCACAACCTTTTATCTTGGGTCAAGATACACAGTATACAAACGCGTTATCATTAAAAGTTGTTTCTATTCCTGTAGATACCACTCAACAGGCAATTGCTGATATAAAACCCGTATACAAACCACCTTTTAATTGGCCTTTGTTTTGGCAGATTGTATGGATTCAATTGTTGGTAATTGCAGTTGTTGTATTGGGAATTTGGTTGTATCGTCGTTACAAAAAACAACACGTGGCCAAAGAACAAGAATTTGAAATGCAGGATACGCGTCCAGCTTATGAAATAGCATTGGAACGTTTAAATGAAATTCGTCAGGAGAAATTGTGGCAAAAAGGTCGCCCCAAGGATTATCATACACAATTGACCAATGTTTTGCGCGATTATATTTATCGTCGTTTTGGAATCAATGCTTCTGAACAAACTTCAGCCGAAGTGTTACAGGCGATTCAACCTGCTTTGAAGGAACAAAAAGAATCATTTACGTTGTTGCAAAATATATTACAACTAGCCGATTTGGTGAAGTTTGCTAAATATCATCCATTGATAGAAGAAGATGAGAAAAGTTTGTCGCGGGCTTATAGTTTTGTAGAAAACACCAAACAAGTGGTCGAAGAATCACAAGCAATAGATGACGATGTTACTAATAAAGAAGTCTAAGGAAGCATATGAAATTTAATAATCCCGAATATTTATGGTTGCTCTTGATTTTGATACCACTTATTTTGTGGTATGTTTTCAAGCAGTTTCAATCGGATGCAAGTATGCAAATTTCGACTACCGAGCCATTCTCAAAAATGCCTAGAAGTCGTAAACATTACTATTTTTATGCCCTGTTTGCGTTGCGTGCTTTGGTTATTATCTTGTTGGTTTTAGTATTAGCACGCCCTCAATTAAGTAATAGCTTTCAAACCGAGACTACCGAAGGCATTGATATTATGTTGTCTTTGGATATTTCGGGAACTATGTTGGCCGAAGATTTACGTCCAAACCGATTGGAGGCAGCCAAAAATGTGGCTACCGAATTTGTCTCTGGTCGTCCCAATGATAATATTGGATTGGTAGTGTTTGCAGGCGAAAGTTTTACCCAATGTCCATTGACCAATGATCATGGCGTTTTGGTTAATTTGTTCCAAGGTGTGCAATACGGCATGATTGAAGATGGTACTGCTATTGGACTAGGATTGGCTAATGCCGTGAGCCGTATAAAAGATAGTGAAGCGAAGTCTAAAGTGATTATTTTGCTCACCGACGGATCTAATAATGCTGGTGATGTAGCGCCGATGACGGCTGCGGAAATTGCTCAATCATTCGGTATTCGTGTTTATACTATCGGAGTAGGTACACGTGGAGTGGCACCTTATCCAGTTCAAACACCAGTTGGAATTCGCTACCAAGATTTGCCAGTTGATATTGACGAAGATATGTTGCGCGAGGTGGCTGAGTTGACTGGTGGAGCTTATTTTCGAGCTACCGATAACACTAAGTTGAAATCTATTTATCAAGAAATAGATCAATTAGAGAAAACGAAGTTGCGTGTAAATCAATACAGTAAAAAGAATGAAGAATATATGCCATTTTTG
>JAQVJY010000031.1 GCA_028694915.1 Paludibacteraceae bacterium | reverse complement strand
TAATGTTGATTTTCTCTTAAACATTCTATCTTCTCTTTTTTTGTTGCAAAGCTCGGTTTTTATTGTTACAAACCCATTAAGAAAAAATTACATTATCGTTAAGTTTTATATAACAATCAAATATCGCGCTTATACCCTGTCTATTAATCCAACATACAACGGTTTATTAAAAATAATGAAGGTTGTAATTCAATAGATGATGCCTATTTTTGTGCATTGTTAAAAATAATACTGCACTTTGTATAAAAAACAGCCCTGTTCGTCGATACATCTTTTCCCTTTGTCCTTTTCATTTGCTCGCGACTTTTTCTCAAATTATTTTTGCTAAAAAATAAATACTAAAAAGATGGAAAGAGAAAGTAAAAACAGGATACGAAAATATATTTTGTTCTTATCCCTAACCCTCAATGCCGGAATGCTGTTTTCTCAACAAAATTCGCTTCCTCAACAATGGGATTTGCAAACATGTATCGACTATGCACTGGCAAACAACATTCAGGTAAAACAGGCAGTTGCAGGAAAAGAAAGCAGCAAGGTAGATACCAAACTGGCACGAGCAGCCTTATTACCTTCTTTATCGGCGTCGATCAATCAGAACCTGAGCAATTATCCTTTTCCAACGGATAACGCCTCATCTTCTTCGACAACAGGAAATTATGGCATAAATGCATCGTGGCAAATATTTGATGGGGGAGCCCGTACACACAACATCAAGCAAGCGAATATAAATGATGAGATCGCCCAATTGAACATCGAGGAAAGCGAAAACAACATCAAACTATCCATTATCCAAAACTATCTGCAAATTCTTTATGCCGATGAAGCAGTGAAAACATGTGAAAATGCAGTAAAGTTGAGCGCTGAGCAATTGGAGAGCAATAAGGAGAAATTACAAACCGGTACCGTAACTAAAAGCGATGTGGCACAATGGGAATCTCAACATGCATCGGACTTATACCAATTAACCAATGCCAAAGTCACATTGGAAAACTACAAGCTTCAACTCAAACAACTTTTAGAGTTGGATACACTGGAAACCATGAATATTGTCATCATCGAGCCCGAAGAAGAAGAAGTTTTAAGGTTACTTCCCGATAAAAAATTCATTTACCAAACAGCAATGAATGTGATGCCGCAAATCAAAAGCAGTAAACTGGAAACAGAGTATTCCGAATTGGGAATTGCAAAAGCCAAAGCAGGTTATCTGCCCAAAATAAGCCTTCAAGCAGGAGCCACGACAGGTAACATATATAATCATTCAACATACGATTTCGGTACACAGTTGAAGAATAATTGGAACAACACGGTCGGAATTTCCGTAAACATCCCCATTTTTTCGAATCGTGAAGTGAAAAGTGCAATAGAAAAAGCGCAAATAAATGTGGAGACATCTAAACTGAATGGATTGAGCATCCAAAAAGAGTTGTATGCCAACATCGAAACGGCTTATCTGAACGCCATCAACGCACAATCGCAATATATGGCCGCCAAAGAAAAAGTAGAAAGCAGCAGGGAAAGCTATAATGTGTTGGACGAACAATTTAGGTTGGGACTTCGAAACACCATCGAATTATTAACAGAAAAAAATACGTTGATCAACGCTCAACATGAATTGCTTCAAGCAAAATACATGGCTTTGTTGAGCCGAAAAGTATTGGATTACTATCAAGGTTTAATATGAAATATGAAACACGAAACAAATACAACTCTATGAAAATCAATTTAAATAAACAGAGTAAAATCATTTTGCTGGGAGCAGGTGCAGCCCTCCTCGTGATGTTGGGAATATCATCCTGCAAAAAGAACAAAAAAACGGAAGAAAAATGGATTACTGCTACAGTAACAAAAGAGAGCATCTCGAACATTGTTACTTGCACAGGCACACTCGAACCGATTACCGAAGTTGAGGTGGGTACCCAAGTCAGTGGAAGAATTGAAACCATTTATGTAGATTATAATAGCGAAGTTAAAAAAGGAGATTTACTGGCCGAAATCGATCAAACCGTACTTTCTGCCAATCTTTCATCGGCAGAAAGTTCACTGGCATCGGCAAAAAGCCAAATGGAACTTCAAAAGAAAAACTACGAACGTTATAAAACACTGTATGAGAAGCAATTGGTCAGTACCGCTGATTTCGAATCGGTGCAATACAATTACGAAAAAGCAACGAACGACTATAACGAAAGCCTCAACAATTATCGAATAGCACATACTAACCTAAGTTATGCAAAAATCTATTCTCCCATAGATGGCGTAGTACTAAGTCGTGAAGTTGAAGAAGGACAAACAGTAGCAGCAAGTTTCTCCACTCCTACCCTTTTCATCATTGCAAACGATCTGACCAAAATGCGTGTCATTGCCGATGTAGATGAAGCCGATATAGGAAATGTGATGAAAGGGCAGCGTGTTACTTTCACGGTTGATGCTTATCCCGATCAAGAATTTCAAGGAGAAATTACCGAGGTGAGACAATCTGCCACTATCACCAACAACGTGGTAACATATGAAGTAGTAATTAATGCCCCTAACCCCGATTTGAAGTTGAAACCCGGATTGACGGCCACGGTTTCTATTTTTACACTGGAGAAAAATGAAGTATTAACCATTCCTTCTGAGGCTATTACGTTTACTCCTGAAAACGCTTCACAAACAAATATTCAAAACGAAAATAAGCGTACAGTTTGGGTAGTAAAGGAAGATACGATTATTCCAAAAGAAATTGAAATCGGAAATCAATCCGGCACACTCACAGAAGTCGTTTCCGGTCTTTCGGAAGGTGAAAAAGTGGTCATCGGATCAACTTCCGGAATTACTCCTCAACATATGGATACAACAAAGAACGCTCAAAATGACAGTCCATTCATGCCAAAACCGCCTGCAAGACGTGGAAACGGTGGTGGATCAAGATAAAAAACGAACAATGGAGAAAAGAAAAATCATCGAACTTACAAACATTAAACGTAATTTTGAAGTTGGAACCGAAATCGTTCATGCATTGAAAGGCATTTCGTTTTCCATTGAAGAGGGACAGTTTGTAACCATCATGGGAAAATCGGGTAGCGGAAAAAGTACGTTACTCAACATCTTGGGTTGCCTGGATACACCCACTTCAGGAACTTATCTGCTGGACGGTTCGTTGGTACAATCCATGAACAAAGATCAACGGGCAAGGGTGAGAAACCGCAAAATCGGATTTGTTTTCCAGAATTACAACTTGCTGCCAAATACTACGGCAATCGAAAATGTTGAGCTACCTCTAATGTATAACCCTGAAGTATCAACTTCGGAACGGCAAAAAAAAGCCATCGAAGCATTGAAGGTCGTTGAGTTGGGAGACCGACTATATCACAAAAGTAACCAAATGAGTGGTGGGCAAATGCAACGTGTAGCAATTGCCAGGGCGCTGGTAAACAATCCTGCCGTTATTCTTGCCGATGAAGCCACAGGAAACTTGGATACCAGAACATCGTACAGTATTCTCAAACTGTTTCAAGAGCTTCATAGGGAAGGCAAGACCATCGTTTTTGTAACGCACAACAATGAAATTGCCTCGTTTAGCGAACGAAATATTGTGTTACGCGACGGAAAAATTATAAGTGACACCTATAACCAAACTATCCTTTCGGCAGCCGAAGCGTTGGAACGATTACCAAAAGAGGAAAATGAAGAGGAGGAAGTAATATGAATTTGTCCAATTTGTTCAGAATTGCCTGGCGTGCATTGAATAAAAATAAAATGAGGGCTTTTCTTACGATGTTGGGAATTATCATCGGGGTAGCCTCTGTGATCGCTATGCTAGCCATTGGAGAAGGGTCGAAACGAAGCATCGAAAAACAAATTTCGGAAATGGGCGCTAATATGATCATGATTATGCCGTACGATAATAAAGCCGTGGGCGGCGTACGCATGAGTGCTTCAAACGTACAAACACTTAAAATCAAGGATTGTGAAGATATCCGCAATAAGGCTCAATATGTAAAAGACGTTTCGCCTTATGTAAGCAGCAGTGGCCAATTTATCTATCAAAACAACAATTATCCTGCAAGCATTTCCGGTGTGGCTCCGTCGTATCTTGAAATTCGTCAATTAAAAATAAAATCGGGTCACATGTTTACCGATTCCGATGTGAAAAGGTATAATAAGGTATGTGTTATCGGTAAAACCATTGCAGACAATTTGTTTACTAAAGGCGAAAACCCTGTAGGGAAAATCATTCGTTTCAATTCCATACCTTTTCAGGTCATTGGCGTATTGGAAAGCAAAGGTTACAACTCGATGGGAATGGATCAGGATGAAATTGTGCTAGCTCCTTATACTGCCGTACAAAAACGCATTCTGGCCATTGATTATTTGCATGGTATTTTCTGCTCTGCCGAAAGTGAGGATTTGGCACCAAAAGCGGTGGAAAGCATCACTCAAATATTAGCTAACAACCACAATATCGGCAATCCGGACGATTACGATTTCGAAATCCGTTCTCAGGAAGAATTAAGTGAGATGCTGACATCCACATCCGATATGATGACCATCCTGTTGGCATGTGTGGCAGGCATAAGTTTGCTTGTGGGCGGCATCGGAATAATGAATATCATGTATGTTTCGGTAACTGAACGAATCAAGGAAATTGGATTGCGCATGAGCGTGGGTGCCCGAGAAAAAGACATCTTGATGCAATTTCTCATCGAATCCATTCTTATCAGCATAACGGGCGGATTGATAGGGGTAATTTTCGGGTTCTTCTCCTCCTATGGCGTAAAATTCTTTGCCGGATGGCCGGTTTTCATCGAGCCGTGGAGTGTGGCCCTTTCGTTTGTTGTGTGCTCGGCAATCGGTATCTTTTTTGGCTGGTATCCGGCCAGAAAAGCAGCGGGACTCGATCCCATCGAAGCACTCCGATACGAATAAAACTTAGCAGCGAATAAATCAAAAAAAATCCGGGAAAATGAATTCGTTTACAACAAAAATAAAAAGGCAAAACACAATTTCTACAGAACACAAAGATAATGTGTTTGTTCATATCCTGGGTTGGTGCTTTGTTTTCGGTTTGCCTGCCTATTTTGCACATCGGGGCGGATTTTTCAATTGGCAAGATTTCTTTTCTTTCCTCCCGATACCGATTTCCTTCATGATTACCTTTTATGCCAACTATTTCTATCTCACCGAACAGCTGTTGTTTAAACGTAAAATTACCGAGTTCATCCTCATAAACATCGGATTAATTATAGGAATCGCTTTAATGTTGCATCTCTGGCATGAAATGGAGCAATCGTTAATGATCACAAAAAAAATTCCTCCCCCCGGTGAAAACAAATTACCTAAGATTGCATTCATTATCCGCGATATATCCTCACTTGCCATTGTAGCAGTATTAAGCATCGCTATCAAAATCACCATGCGTTTGTCGCAAATGCAGACAAAACAAAAAGAGATGGAAAAAGCTATGACGGAAGCCGAACTTAAAAATCTGAAGAATCAGATCAATCCTCATTTTCTGCTTAACACGCTGAATAATATTTATGCGCTCTCACAGTTTGATCCGCCAAAATCATCGTCTGCTATTCTGGAGCTGAGCGAATTGCTCCGATATGTATTGTATGACAATGATAAAACATATGTTCCTCTGCGCGAAGAAGTCGATTTTATCCGAAACTACATCGAATTGATGCAGTTAAGACTGACGGATAATGTGAAAGTTTACACAACTTTCGATATTTCAGAAAAAAGCAATACAATGGTTGCCCCTTTAATTTATATTTCGCTTATAGAAAATGCCTTTAAACATGGAGTAAGCAATGATGAACCTTCTATAATCGAATTCAACCTGTCGGAAAAAGAAAACGGTGAAATTTATTTTCTTTGCAGAAACACATGTTTCCCTAAAACCAACTCCGACAAAAGTGGAAGCGGAATCTTACGTAAACAACACACCTTTTCTAAAGTTGACTGGGAAATTTTCATCAGCAAAAGCGGCTATGAAAGAAATGGAAAATATGAATAACCAATTCGTATCGCAAAAAAACAAACCTCAAAATCGCACATCCGGCAACCTGTAATGTTAAATATTATTTATTCAA
This sequence comes from Paludibacteraceae bacterium, assembly GCA_028694915.1. GTDB lineage: Bacteria > Bacteroidota > Bacteroidia > Bacteroidales > Paludibacteraceae > W0P28-013. The sequence continues at coordinate 2,225 of JAQVJY010000031.1, read as the reverse complement.
CGAATTACGACTTTTTATACACCCTCTTTTTTTCTATTTTTGTGGTCGACAAAAATCCACTTCAATGGAAATACTCCCTATGAAACCCAAAAGTCTGGTTGATATTAACGACTACAACAAAGATGATATTTTGCGCATACTTAACAATGCTGCTAAATTCAAAGCCAATCCCGATAGAGATTTTTTAAAAGGAAAAGTTTGCGCAACGCTCTTCTTTGAACCTTCTACGCGTACTCGTCTAAGTTTCGAAACAGCAATCAATCGCCTACAAGGACGCGTTATCGGTTTCTCCGATACGGCAACAAGTAGTCTGACCAAAGGCGAGTCATTGAAAGATACCATAATGATAGTCAGCAATTATGTTGATCTTATCATCATGCGTCACTATTTGGAAGGATCGGCACGATATGCTTCCGAAATTTCACCTGTTCCCATTATCAATGCGGGCGACGGTTCCAATCAACATCCAACACAAACGTTGCTCGATTTGTTTTCCATTTACGAAACGCAAGGAACACTCGAAAATCTCACCATCACCGTTGTTGGTGACCTCAAATACGGTCGTGCCGTACATTCGTTGATCGAGGGGTTGTCTTACTTTAATCCGACCTTCAATTTTGTAGCTCCGGAAGAGCTTAAAATCCCCGAGAAATATAAAACGTTCTGCGATCAAAAAGGCATCCGGTACAAGGAATTTGCCGAGTTTTCAATCGAAGCCATCAATAGTGCCGACATTTTGTACATGACACGCGTACAACGTGAGCGTTTTACCGACCTCATGGAATACGAAAAAGTAAAAAATGTATATGTGCTCCACAACGATATGCTGAAAAATTCAAAAGACAACTTGAAAGTATTGCATCCGCTTCCACGAGTAAAAGAAATTGACCAGGATGTGGACGATAACCCCAAAGCATATTATTTCCAACAAGCAAGAAACGGCATGTTTACACGCCAGGCCGTAATTTGCGATCTGATGAGGATTGAAGTGGTATAATACACAGAAAAAAGACAAAAAATAGAAACCTATGAGAAAAGCATTACAAGTAGCTGCTCTCGAAAATGGCACCGCCATTGACCACATTCCGCCACAAGCATTATTTAAAGTGGTGTCGTTATTGCAGTTGCAACAGCTCAATAATCGAATTACTATTGGGAATAATCTAAGGAGCAGCAAAATAGGGACAAAGGGCATCATTAAAGTGGCCGACAAATTTTTCGAAGAAGACGAAATTAATCGTATCGCTTTAGTAGCACCCAACGTAACACTGAATATTATAAAAAACTATGAGGTAATTGAAAAGAAAAAAGTTATATTACCCGATGAAATTATTGGAATCGTAAAATGCAATAATCCGAAATGCATCACCAACAACGAACCGATGAAAACTCGTTTTCATATCATTGACAAAGAGAAAGTAGAGCTGCAATGCCACTATTGTGAAATTAAAATAAAAAAAGAGGAGATTATTTTATGATGAAAAAAGACCTAAAACCGGCAACAATGATCTATCCCCTGCCGGCAGTGATGATTAGTTGTGGAAGTACACCGGAAGAATATAACATTATTACCGCAAGCTGGGTAGGAACCATTTGCAGCAATCCTCCCATGTGCTATATATCCATACGTCCCGAAAGACACTCGCACGATATTATCAAACGAAACAAAGAATATGTGATTAATCTCACAACCGAAAAATTGGCAAAAGCAACCGACTGGTGTGGTAACCGCTCCGGACGCAATCATGATAAATTCAAAGAAATGCAGCTTACACCCGGTAAAGCCACAGTGGTCAATGCTCCGATTATCGAAGAAGCACCCCTGTCTATTGAATGCAAGGTAAAAGAAATCATTTCGCTAGGGTCGCACGACATGTTTATTTCGGAGGTGGTCAACATTAAAGCCGATGAGAAATATTTTGATCCGGAAACCGGAAAATTCGATTTGGAACGTGCCAGACCACTTGTTTATGTGCAGAATAAATATTATGGATTAGGCCAATTTATCGGTAAATCGGGATGGAGTATACAAAAGAAAGAATCCAACAAATAAACAGATACAATTAGCTATATTCAATTAGAAATTTATTGATTATATCAAGCTGTTTGAAATTATGCCTCTGAATTTACCTCACAACTTGCCTGCCATAGATATTTTGAGCAAAGAACATATCTTTGTGATGAGCGATTTGCGTGCATCCACACAGGATATTCGCCCGCTAAAA
>JAQVJY010000014.1 GCA_028694915.1 Paludibacteraceae bacterium | reverse complement strand
CCAATCAACAATTTATTCGACTACTCAACGAGGTGCGCAATAATCAACTGTCAGCCGACGGTTTTGAATTATTAAATTTGCGTTATAATCCCGATTTTCGTCCGCAAGAGGGCGATGGTTACATCACATTAACCACACACAATCGCAAAGCGGACACCATTAATGCCGAGGAAATGGCCAAGATTGAGGCGCCTATTTTTACGTATGAAGCCAAAATTCAAGGCGAATTCTCCGATAAAAGTTATCCAAACGATGCCTTATTGGCGCTCAAAGTGGGTGCGAAAGTGATGTTTATTGCCAATGATGTGGGTGCCGATCGCAAATATTTCAATGGAAAACTTGGCATAGTGACATCACTCTCCGAAACGGAGATTTTTGTGACGTGCGATGGCGAAACCGAACCGTTGTTGGTGATTCAGGAAACGTGGCAAAACATTCGTTATAGTGTCAATAAAGAAACTAACCAAATAGAAGAGGAAGAGTTGGGTTCTTACACCCAATTTCCACTGCGATTGGCGTGGGCCATCACTATACATAAAAGTCAAGGCTTAACGTTCGATAAAGTTGTTATTGATGCTGGTTCTGCTTTTGCCTCAGGTCAAGTGTATGTAGCGCTGAGCCGCTGTCGATCGTTGGACGGCATTGTGCTCACTACGCCCATTAATCAACGGAGTTTGGTGGTCGACGAACATGTTTTGGATTTTTCGGAGAGAAAAACGGCGGAGTCAGAATTAGAACAACAGGTGCAAGCGTTTAAATCGCAATATAATGCTGAGATTTTACACACCGCATTCGATTTTTCGATGATAGCTGGCATGACACGTTCGTTTGTCAACTACATTGGGTCACTCATTCTCGATTTTAACGAAGAAACTCAACCGTTTTTGGATGCTTTACAAACACAAGTGTACGAATTACAAACGGTATCCGATAAATTTCTGCGTCAGTTAACAGCACTTTGTACAGCCAATGATACTGAAAAATTGCAAGAACGTTTAATCGCAGCATCCGATTTTTTTGTGACAGCCATTTATGAAATAATGGATTTGGCGGAACAGTCGCCTGCTGTGACCGATAGTCGCACCGAAGCACTCGATTATGCCGCGCGGCTAACTAATATCTACGAACAATTGGCGGCAAAGAAATACCTTTTGGCAGGTATTCGAGGGGATTTTTCGGTAACTCATTATTTTGAATTAAAAGCCACGTTTAAAGTACCTAAATTTAATGTACACGTGTATGCGGGCGATAAAAAAGCGAAGCAAAAATTACCAATAAAAAATGCCCATCTGTATCATGAATTGGCAACTTTACGCAACGAACTATGTCAGGAGTTGAATGTGCCGGTGTATATGGTGGCCGACACTAAAATGTTGGTTGAAGTCAGCAATTCGTTACCTCAAACGCCTGAAGAACTGATGCGGATTAAAGGCTTTGGTAAAATGAAAGTACAGCGTTACGGTTTTCGGTTTTTGGATTTGGTACGTGTCTATTGTAAAGAAAATGGTTTGGCTCATGGCATGCAAGAAGGGCTCGATTTCGACGAAATCGAAATTGAAGTGTCGGTAACCAAAACGAAAACAAAGAAAGAAAAAAGTACCCAAGAAACCAAACCCAAAGCGGAGAAGGGCGCTACTTATAAAACCACAGAAATGATGTGTCGCGAGGGAAAATCGTTGCAAGAAATAGCACAAGAACGACAAATGGCACTTTCCACTATCGAATCGCACGTGGTGAAATTAATTACAGAAGGCTCTTTGTCGGTATACGATTTTATCGACGAAACGGTAGTTACCGAAATTGTGGCCAAATTGGCAACAGCGGAGAGTCTTACCGAAGTTTACGACGCTTTTGATGAGCGTATTTCCTATACGCAATTGCGATTTGTACAAGCTCATTATCAAGCAAAAAGAGGTTGATTCGTAAAAAAATCAACCTCTTTGTTTATGTTTGTGCTATTTTTATCGTTCTTCTTCCGCTAACTCGTTATAACATTGGCGACAGATAGGTTCATATTTATCAGTTTCTCCTAATAATACTTGACTTTCGCCAGCCACCAAACGGTGAGAAATGTAAGCGGGCGAACCACAACGCACACAAATGGCATGTACTTTGGTTACATCATCGGCAATAGCCATGAGCGCAGGCATCGGACCAAATGGAACGCCTCTAAAATCCATATCAAGTCCGGCAATAATCACTCTAAAACCTTGATTGGCCAACGTGTTACAAACTTCTGTTAATCCTTCATCAAAAAATTGGGCTTCATCAATACCAATTACGTCCACATCGCCAGTCATCAGCAAAATGTTTTGTGACGAATCTACGGGTGTGGAGTTAATGCTCGTATGGTCGTGGCTAACAACTTCTGTATCAGAGTAGCGTGTGTCAATGCACGGTTTGAAAATTTCAACGCGTTGTTTGGCAATTTTGGCACGTTTTAAACGGCGAATAAGCTCTTCGGTTTTACCTGAAAACATGGAGCCGCAAACGACCTCAATACTCCCGCGTTTTTTGCCAGAATGGATATTTGATTCAAAAAAATTCATGTGTTTAAGAGGCTGAGATTAAAGTTTTTGTTAGGTGCTAAAAATCTTTTTTTCAATGTTTAAAATTGTCTCGAAAAGTAGTATCTTTGTGGCACTAATTTTGTTGCTTGCAAAGATAGTAAAATTCAATATTTGTTTATTAAAAATCACAGGAATTATGACAAGAGAAACGTTAATTGTACTTATTGAAAAGGAAATCAATGAGTTGCAAACACTTACCAAGGGCTTCTCTGAAATGCCTGAATTCCCAAAAACATTGCTTGATTTAGCTGTAGCTAAGGCCGATAATTTACGCGAATGCTTATTGAATTTGCCTAAAGCGACATTGCCTGTTGTGGAAGTTGTTGCTGAGAAAAAACCAGAGCCTATTCCAGTGGTGGCAAAAGTGGAAGAAAAGCCACAGCCAGAAGCTGTGTTAGAAACTGTAATTGTGACTGAAACTACCACAGAGATGACCCAATCGGAAGAGACAGCGGTGGTTGAAGAGCACGTGGAACACGTAACATCTGTGGTTACAGAACAAACCACACAACATATTGTGGCCGAGACGATTCACAAAACAGCTACGGTGAGCGACTCACTTTTAAAATCGGATGAATCATTAGGATCAACCATTGCGAAACAACCTATTCAAGATATTAAACAAGCTATCAGTATTGCCGATCGTTTTCGCTTTCAACGCGAATTATTTGATGGTAATGGTGAAAAAATGAACCAAGTATTGAGCGATTTAAACCAGTTGGATACGTTGGAAAAAGCTCAAGATTATTTGGCTAAACATTTTAAGTGGGTAGCTGATGATGATAATGTGGTGGATTTTATGACGTTATTGCAACGTCGTTACACTAATTAATCACGTTTAATTATAAAACGCTTTGAGTAAATTATACGTAGTACCAACTCCTGTCGGCAATTTGGAAGATATGACTATGCGTGCCGTTCGTGTGCTCAACGAAGTAGATCTTATTTTGGCTGAAGATACGCGTACCTCCTCAGTTCTTTTGAAACACTTTGATATTCACACACCGATGACGTCACATCATAAATTCAACGAACATAAAACCGTTGAACATTTGGTGGAACGTATTCAGCAAGGTACAACGGTGGCTTTAATTTCAGATGCGGGCACGCCAGCTATTTCAGACCCAGGTTTTTTATTAGTTCGTGCTTGTGTGGCTCACGACGTGGACGTGGAATGTTTGCCAGGCGCCACAGCGTTTGTTCCAGCATTAGTCAATTCGGGTTTACCTAATGACCGTTTTTGTTTCGAAGGTTTTTTACCTCAGAAAAAAGGGCGTCAAACTAAATTTAAAGAGTTGGCTGCAGAGGAGCGCACCATGATTTTTTACGAATCGCCATTTCGTATTGTAAAAACATTGGAGCAAATGGCCGAATATTGGGGCGCTGAGCGTAAAGCATCGGTTTCACGCGAAATTTCAAAAAAATTTGAAGAGACCGTGCGAGGCACGCTCTCAGAATTAATTGTTCATTTTACAGAAAATCCACCTAAAGGCGAATTTGTGATGGTGGTTGAAGGTTGCAATAAATAATTTCACAGTTTAGTATACTTACGTTTTTAAAAAGGAGATTTATAACATGAAAAAGCTTTTGATTGCTTTTGTTTGTTTGCCACTATTTACGGCATGTTCGTTTATGACTTCCGAAGTCCAAGAGTTACGCTCGGAAAACGATTCGTTACGTTTAGCCAAATCGCAAATAGAGCGAGAAGTGAATACGTATCTGAAAACGATGAATGATATCGAACAAAATTTGGATCGCGTGAAAGAGATTGAAGGATATCTTTCGTTGCAGAGTAATAGCGAAGGTATCGAAATTGATCAAGCTGAACGTATCAACAAAAATATCGCTTTGGTGACTGAGATTGTTCAAAAGAATCAAGCTGAAATTGATCGTTTGAATAAAGATTTGAGACGTAGCGGATTGAAAATTAAAGAACTGGATTCATCGGTGAAACGTTTAACGCTTTTGGTGGAGCAACAAAATAGTACCATTGATACGTTGTTGTCGCAATTATCACAAAAAGATGCCTTAATAGCCCAACAGGATGCTTCTATTGAGGGACTTCGTACCGATGTGAATGATTTACGTAGTCAAAATGAACAACGTCAACAAACCATTGCTCGTCAAGATGAAGCTTTACACGCTGCTTGGTACGTATTTGGTACGCGTAAAGAGTTGAAAACACAAAAAATTATTTCAACAGATGGTTTGGTTTCTCCTACTAAAGTATTGCAAAGCGATTTTAATAAAGATTACTTTGTGAAAATTGATGCGCGTGAGGTCAAAGAGATTCCGCTTTATGCTAAACGTGTTATAATGTTGACCAATCATCCTAAAACGGCTTATCGTTTGGAACTTAAAGATGGTCAATACACATTATATATTACAGATACCAAGGCCTTTTGGAGTGTATCTAAATATTTAGTTATTGAAGTTGATTAAAATTCCATTTTAAGTAATATGTAAGCAAGCAAAGTGGATTATGTACGCTTTGCTTGCTTTTTTTTATTTGTAGAGTTATGGCACGTTATACACATTTGTTTTTCGATTTGGATGATACCTTGTGGGATTTTCGTTACAATGCACATGAGGCGCTCATGGATTTGTTCGAGAAACATCAATTACATCGTTATTTTACCTCTTTCGACCATTTTTATCAGTTGTACGAACCTAAAAATTTGGAATTGTGGGGGTTGTATGGTGCTGGTACTATTACTAAAGAGTTTTTAAGTCTCGAGCGTTTTAGTTATCCTTTACGTTTGGTCGGTGTTCACAATAAAGCCTTTGCACGACTATTGAGTACTGATTTTTTGGCGATTATGATTACCAAAACAAAATTGATACCGCACGCTCAAGAAGTACTTGACGAATTACGCGCTCATGCGTATCATTTGACCATTGTGTCGAATGGTTTTCGCGATGTGCAGTATGATAAATTACGTAACAGTGGACTTCTGCATTATTTTGACACCATTGTGCTATCGCAAGAGGTGGGCTTTATGAAGCCAGATCCACGTTTTTTTGAGCACGCCCTCGAAAAAAGTGCTGCCAATGTTAGTCAAGTAATACTAGTTGGCGATAATTATGAAGTGGACATTGTGGGAGCTCGTCAGTTTGGTATAGATGCGCTTCATTTTAACAGAAACGGTTCGTCAATTGACAATAAACCTCAAACTATTATCAATTTGAAAGAGATTTTCGCATTTTTATAAATAAATCACAAAAAAAGAGCCTGTTTTTTATTTCTTATAACAAAAAAGTGACTCTTTTTGTCCTTTTGTGAGTCTGAATAAAGTGTTAAAATTGAAACTTTCAGCTTCTCGCTTGTCTATAAAATATGTTTTTTAGCATAAGAAATAAGCTTAAATGTCGTTTTTTTCTTCTTTTTTGCTTAAAAATGCTCGTTTTTCTTCATTTTTTATAACTCGTTGATTTATAAATTTTTATTAAAAATCATTTATTATAAAACGATAAATGATAGTGTTATTTTTTTTCTATAAGTATATAAAAAGTTATTTTTTTTGACTTTTCTCTTTGAAACTCTTGTTTTGTATGGGGCAATAGTTTAACTTTGTGAGGTTAAAAGCTTTCTACGTAAATTTTTAAGTTACAGATTGTAATTACAAAACAATTTTTATATTAATTCAAACAGTTATTTATTCTACAAAAGGTGAAATCTATGAGAAAATTAACACTATTGGTAGCTGGCTTGTTTATGTTGTGTTCAAGCGCAGTTTATGGCCAAAGTAGAACGATTTCGGGTAAGGTTGTCTCTTTAGATGACAATGAACCGGTTATTGGTGCTACTATTTTGGTAAAGGGAACCACAACAGGAACTATCTCTGATGTTGATGGCAGTTTTGAAATCCAAGTTTCAGACGGTGCTGTCTTGGTCGTTTCATATGTTGGTTTAAAAACTACGGAAGTGGTGGCCAAAAAAGGTATGGTGATTGCAATGGAATCAGATGCCGTATTAATTGATGAGGTTATTGCTGTAGCTTATGGTACCTCAACTAAAAAAGCATTTACAGGTTCTGCGCAAACTAAGACAGGTGAAGAATTGGCAAAAATGCAGGTGTCTGACGTTTCTAAATCGTTAGATGGTGCCATGTCGGGTGTGCAAGTGTCTTCAAGTTCAGGTCAGCCTGGCGAGTCAGCTTCTATCCGTATTCGTGGTGTGGGATCAATTTCAGCATCACAAAGCCCGTTGATAGTTGTCGATGGTATTCCTTACGAAGGTTCTTTGAATTCTATTCCTACTCAGGATATTGCTTCATTAACCGTATTGAAGGATGCTGCTGCAAACTCTATGTATGGTGCACGTGGGTCTAATGGTGTAATTTTGATTACAACCAAAAAAGGATCAGATGGCAATGCCAAAGTGAATTTCGAGGCTCGTGTGGGTGGAAACATGCGTGGCGTACCAACGTATGATATTATTTCTAATCCTGCTGACTATTATGAAATGTCGTGGGAATCTATTCGTAATATGTATTTAGCCTCAGGTAGTACTTATTTGGCTTCTGGTATTGCGGCATCAAATGAATTGATTGACAAATATTTGAAATATAATATATATAAAGGTGTCCCGAATAATCAATTGATTGACCCCGTTACAGGTCAAATAAATCCTAATGCTACTCAAAGAAAATGGAATGATAATTGGGCAATAGACCCTTTTCAAACTGGATTACGCCAAGAATACAATGTTAATATTAGTGGTGGTTCTGATAAATCTTCATATTATATATCAGCTGGTTATCTTGAAGATAATGGATATATTCAAGGTTCTGGTTTTGAGCGATTTAACTCTCGCGTAAAAGTGGATCAAGAAGTTACAAAATGGTTCAAAGCAGGTGCTAATATTGCTTATACACAAACCAGTCAAGATGCCCCAAGTGCAGGAGGATCAGATTATAGTAACTTGTTTATGTTCTCGCAAAGCATTGCACCTATTTATCCAATTTATTTGTATAATCAAACAACAGGTGAAGCTATTCTAGATGCTGAAGGCAATCAAAAGTATGACTTTGGTGATGAAAATGGTCGTCCTTATGCGTCTAAACAAAATCCATTGTCTTATTTAGGTAGTGATATTTATCGTTATATTGCTGATAACTTGAGCTTGCGTGGTTATTTAGAATTTTCATTCTTGAAAGATTTTAAATTCACGGTTAATGCAAGTTATGATGTATTTAATTTTTCATCGACGGAATTTATGTCGCCAACGAATGGTAATGCCATTGAAAATGGAGGTACAGGTTCTAAGGCAATGCAACGTTACGCAGCCTTTAATACTAACCAATTGCTGACATATGAACATGATTTTGATGGCCATAGCATTAATGTATTGCTTGGTCATGAATTAAAAATGGATGAGACAGAGGTTTTATCTGGTTCTATGCAACAATTTTATGACCCTACAAATCCTGAATTTGCTAATGCAGGAACTATTACCGATTTATCGTCATATACTTCTGGTTACAATATACAAGGTCTCTTGAGCCGTGTGGAATATGATTATTCTGATAAATATTATTTGTCAGCGTCATTCCGCCGCGATGGTTCTTCTTATTTTCATCCTGATGTTCGTTGGGGTAATTTTTGGTCTGTTGGAGCTTCTTGGCGTATGAAAGAAGAGAGCTTTTTACAAGATATAAGTGCTATTCATGATTTGAAATTGAAAACGAGTTATGGTACTCAAGGTAATGACGCACTTGGAGCGGGTGCTACTCCTTATTTAGATCAATATAGCTTGAGCCGTGTTGATGGTATGCCTTCTCCATCTTTTGCTTATCGTGGAAATCCTAATTTAACATGGGAAAAGAGTAATAACTTTAACGTAGGTTTTGAATTAGGGTTGTTTGATCGTTTTGATTTGGAAGCTGATTTCTTTATTAAAGAAACCAATGATATGCTTTATGCGAAACCGTTACCTCCATCAATAGGTTCTCCTTCATGGATGTATACCAATGAAATGGATATGCGTAATGTAGGTGTTGAAATTGAATTAGGTGCAACCATTGTAAAAACTCGTAACGTTAAATGGGATGTTGATTTGAACTTGACAACCTATAAAAATTCATTAACGCGTTTACCTTCGGACAAAGCTGATGCTATTGCCGAAGATGGCGGTTATGCTGTTGGAGGTTACTGGCGTTCAGTTGGTGGTTCTTTGTATGATTTTTATGATTATCATTACCTAGGAGTGAATGCCGAAACAGGTTCTCCTATGTACACTGTAAAAAACGAAGATTATAATGCTGACGATTTCAATGCGGTAGGAGGTCTAGAACACGGACAATTAGCTGATGGTACTTATTTTGTATCTCAAACAAGTTATGCCTCTCGTTTAGAAACGGGTAAAAGTGCGTTACCTAATTTGTATGGTGGTTTATCAACCAATTTAGACGCTTATGGTTTTGATTTAAGTGTGCAGACTGCTTTCCAATTGGGAGGCTATGTGGATGATTCTTACTATGCTAGCTTAATGCATGGTGGTGAATACGGTCAAAACTGGCATAAAGATATTTTTAAACGTTGGACGCCAACGAATACAGATACCAATGTGCCACGTGTACAAGCATCATCTCAATCTATTAGTGAAGGTGCTGACCGTTGGTTGACCTCCGCAAGCTATTTTAGCTTACGTAATATAACATTTGGTTATACATTCCCTAAAAAGTGGTTGAATAAAGCCAAAATTAGAACGTTCCGTGTTTATCTAGTAGGTGATAATTTGGCTTTGGTTTCTGCTCGTAAGGGATTAGATCCACGTCAGAGTTTTAGTGGTGAAACAGGTTACTCTTATTCAGCCATGACTACTGTGTCAGGTGGTATTACATTAGGTTTTTAATTTTTAAAATAAATTCATATGAAATTTAATAAATTAATAATAGCAGGCTTAACCATGGTATCCTTGGTGTCCTGTGAGGATTATTTGTCAGTGAATGGTACAAGTACTGTGACAGGAGACAAATATCAAGAAATTGTTGCAAAAAATCCTGAAGTTTTGGGTTCTACATTATCGGGCACCTATTTGTATCTAGCTAGCTGGAATGCAGGTGGTGCGGATGCTCATGATGATATCAATTTGATGGGTACGTTGCATGCAACTGATTTGATGACAGAAGATATGGTACAAACTATTTCTCACTGGTTTACTTACGACTATACACATGATAATCGTATGGAGAACTATCGTCGCCCATCTTCTATCTGGAAAACCTTTTATACAACTATTTCACAAGCAAATGGTGTAATTGCAGCTATTGATCAAGATGCGGTTGAACTTCCAGGATCGAAATTACGTCCTTATTATGGTCAAGCATTGGCTTTACGTGCCTTCTCTTATATGTATTTGGTGCAATTATTCCAAAATCCATTTATTGGAGAACCGGATGCGTCTGGCTCAAAAATTGATCGTTCTTTACCAGCTGTCCCTATGTATTTTGCTAAAAATGAGGTTGGTAAAGAAACGGATTATTCTCGTAACACAGTGGGTGATATTCTAGACATGATAAAAGCTGATTTGGATGAGGCTAATGCAATGCTTACAGGCTTTTCTCGTGACTCAAAAATTAATATAGATCAATGTGTGGTTCAAGGTTTATTAGCACGTTATTACTTAATGATAGGTGACTGGGATAATGCAGCAGCTGCTGCTGTGTCTGCAAGAAATGGGTATCCTTTAATGGATAAAACCGCATTGTATTCTGGTTTTATGACATTGGCCACACCCGAGTGGATGTGGGGATTTGATCATAATTCAGAAACTAATTCTATGTATGCTTCATTTTTCTCTCATGTTTCTAACCTTACACCTGGGTATGCTGGTTTGAATTATGCACCTCGTGCCATTGATAGACGTTTATATGATAATATTCCTGCAACAGATTATCGTAAAGGATTATTCAACGGTTCCGCAAAAAATACAGAACAAGCAAATGCTGGTGCACAAGGTCCTTATGCAAACTTGAAGTTTGGTTGGGATGGTTCATGGACGATGGATTACGTATATATGCGTGCATCTGAAATGTATTTGATTGAAGCGGAAGCATTGGCTCGCCAAAACAAAATGACGGATGCTGCAACAGCTTTGAAACCTTTCATGGCTTTACGTGATACAGCTTGGCACAATACAACTATTACGGTTGATGAAGTTCTTTTTCAACGTCGTATAGAATTGTGGGGTGAAGGTTTTGCTTACTTTGACTTGAAACGTTTGCATAAAGGTATAGATCGTACTTACGAAGGTACTAACCATAGAACGCCAGATGGTTTGTTGAAAATTGCAGCAGGCGATGTTCGATGGACTTATCAAATCCCATTGAGTGAAATTCAAGAAAATTCAGCCATAGGGAAAGATGACAATAATAAATAATTAATTAATTAATATAAAAACACAAATAAGATGAAAAGAACTTTTAGGCTATTATTGCCAATCGTTTATGCCGCCTTAATTGTTACTTTCACAGCTTGTGAAGAGTCACCAATAAAAAGCGACTACGATTATCCAGTAGATACTAACAAAGCCCCAAAGGGTGTTGTTACGTTGGATGCTGATGTATATATGACTAAAGCACGCTTTGCTGGCGAGGTATCTGAATATGCTAACCTAGTTGATTTTGGTTTTGTATATTGCCCAGATTCTATATTAAATAAAGCTGATGGTAGCTTTGAGAAAGCAGTTTTGCAAGGATTAATTCCTAGCAGAAATATGATTTCGATGAAAGCGTCTGTTTTAACGAATGATTTTGACTCTATTTTTAAGGGTTTATCCCCGAATACGGATTACGCTTACGCTACTTATGCTGTTAATTATAACGGTGTTACATACGGAGACCCGTCTTTGTTTAGAACGGGTGCAACTTATGCTTCTATCCTTGATGTGAATGGTGCTATGGATCAATCTGTTTGGGAAAGTAAAAACTTTTATCAAGTGGACAAAGATGGAGATGGACGTAATTTTGAGTTCTCTATATTTAAGTTAACTCATAAAGGTTATATCTCTTATGCAAAACAAGGTCCCAATATTTATACGCCAGATAATCTGTTCGTTTTACCAGGAAAGACTATCGGTATAGATATGAAATTGGATTTTATGGTCTATCCAACTGGTACAACTGCTGCTTTTTGTAGTGATAAGTATTCTATTCTTATTTCTAAAGATTCCATCACATTAACGAATTGTGATCAAGCAGCAGTGTTGGATTCTTTGACATTTTCTTATCCAGTAGGTGTTACAACTGTCCCTGATTCATTACGCTTTGTAGAACGTTCAATAGCTATTCCTCAAGAATATAATCATTCAAAAGTGTGGATTGCTGTACGTCATCATCAAAATACGAAACAAGGTCTCTTTATAGAAAAATTGAAATTATATTAATTGTTTAATTCTAAAAAAAACAGATTATGAAAACGAAAATTTACTCGTTGATTATTTTGCTCGCCACCTCAATTGCGGTATCGGCGATTGTTCCTCAGAAAAAAGCGTTTAAAGCTTTATCTGGTTCTGAAAAAGTGTCAGTCGAAACTACCGTTCCTGGCTTGGCAAAAAGTGCTGTAGCACCAGCTAAAATTCCTGCTTCTGCTGTATATGTAGAAGATTTTGAAGACAAGGATAATACTTGGACTCTTCTCCAATCTTTTGGCGCCAGTGAAAATTATTACGGTCTTTATGTTGGGTCTAGTGTTGAGACTTCTACTGGTGATATTTCTGCTGCAATGGGTGAGATGTATCTTGTTTCTGATTACGATCCTGCAGCACCTGTTAATGCTTGGGCAATTTCTAATGTTGCTGTAGAGTTAACACAAGGTGTAACTTATTGGGCGTCTGCTTTTGTTATGGCTCCTGATTCTTATGGTGTTCAAGACTTGAAAATTACCATGGGTGCTACAGCTGATACGACTCATACTACTGTTGTTATTGACAAAACAGGTGCTAACGCCGTAGGTATGGCTGAATGGACTTTGGTTAAAGCTTCATTTACAGTGCCTGCTACAGGTTCTTATTATTTTGCTTTTAATCACAAGGGTGCTGCTGATTCTTGGTATGCTGCTATGGATTATTTCATGGTTTCTACTACCGAACCTCAAAATCCAAAACCAATGATTAACGGGTTTACAGCTGCTGCATGGAATGCCGCTTGGAGTACCAATACAGAATCTCCTAAAGTGTATGTTTCATCAGATTCTGCATTGGTTAATGTTAGTGCTGATTGTAATTTCACAACTGATTATAAATGGACTGTGACTGGAGCTGAAATTGCATTGTTAGATGATGCTGGTCTTCCTGTTGATACTACGTATGCTATGTCACTTACACTTCCTGCTAATTCATCAATTGTTTTGTCATTAAAAGCATCAAACGCCGAAGGTGACACTACTGCTGTATTACCATCAGAAGGAGTTGTTTCACCTGTAGCTAACTCTACCGATACATTAACCAACTTAGCTCCTTCAGAATCTTATAATTCTATAGGTATGTTTGGTTTGAGTACTAATTCTCCAATGTCGTACGCTGAAAGTTTTGAAGTATTAGGAAAAGATGGTTATGCTGCTTTGACAGGTGTATCATTCACATTCTATGAAGCTTATTTGGAAAACTATGCAGATTCTATTTGTGTGATTCGTATATTGGGTGCTGACGAAAATGGTCGTCCAAGAAATGATTGGGAATTTGGTCGTTACGAAGCAACTTTTGCTTCCGTACTTGGTAATAATGCCTATATTCAATCTCCTAATTTAGTGCCTACGGCTGTTACTTTTGATCAACCAATAGGCGTAAAAGGTAAATATTTTGTAGTTATTGATTTACCACAAGTCGATACGTTGACAGCAACAGTTGATAATAACTATGTAGATCTATTATCTATTCGTCGTGGTCAAGTGTATAATGCATTTAGTCCTTATACCGCGTATTTGAGTTTCAATGATGCTGATGGTTGGATGAATTATGCTGAAGATTACACAGAACCTTATTATTCAAATACTTATGGCGTTACTGGTTATGCTGATTTAGTAAGTTTGGCAATTAATTCTGCTGTTACCTTTGGCTATTTAGCAGGTACAGTTGAAGAGCCAATCGCTATTAAACATGTAACCGCAGATAATAATTTGGTAGTTTACCCAAATCCTGCAAAGGACATGCTTTATATTAACAACTTGGTAGATAATTCAACAATTACAATTGCTGACATTACAGGTAAACAAGTAGTTGCTTATAGCGCTAATACAGGTAAAAATGGTGTTTCTATCAGTGGATTATCAGCTGGTCTTTATATCATGACTGTAAGAGATGCAGCAGGTGTTCATACCGCTAAATTTGTAAAAGAATAAGTATTCTAGAACTTGATTTATTAAAGAGGACTGTCAAACGACAGTCCTCTTTTTTTGTTTAATCTATAAAAAGACTTAAAGGGGTTGCCAAATCTTTTTAAAATGACTATCTTTGTGGTTTAAAGTTTTAAATTGAATTAATATGGTTATGAAAAGAATAAAATTAACATATTTACTACTGTTATTGTCTTTTTCAAGTCTTTTCGCTGTGCCAGCGTTTAAAGGTGTTATGGTTATTAACCAGCCAGATGGAACCAGCTTATCTATTTTACGTCATGGAGATGAGTCGTTTAATTATACTACCACTGAAGATGGTTATCTGGTCACGCAAAATACTTTAGGCGTTTATGAATATGCCGAGATGGATCTTTGGGGGGGCGTTCGTACGCGTGGAGTGATAGCCAAAAATGCGAATCATCGTACAGCTAAAGAAAAACGATTTTTAAAAACTGCTACGTCTTTAGCAACCCGATCATCCGATGTTGTTGCACCTAATAGAAAACGTTCCATGGGTGTACAAAAGTCATATCCTCTATCAGGAAGTCCTAAAAGTTTAGTTATTTTGGTCGAATTTACCAATAAAAAATTTTCTGTTAGTGAGCCACAACAAGCCTATACCGCTTTGTTAAATCAGATTGGTTATAGTGCAAATGGCGGTACAGGTTCTGCTCGTGATTATTTTAGTGATAATTCAAATGGTGCCTTTAGTCCTGCTTTTGTGGTGGTTGGACCAGTCTCTTTGGATCAAACGTTTAATTATTATGGACAAAATATCAATGAAAGTGATGCCAATCCACGCCAAATGATTATTGATGCCTGTAAAAAAGCAGATACACTAGGTGTCGATTTTTCGGAGTATGATACCGATGGTGATGGTTTTGTTGATAATGTTTTTGTCTATTATGCAGGATTTAATGAAGCCGAAGGTGGCTCAGAAGAAACCGTTTGGCCACATCGTTGGATGCTGTCATCTCCTTATGTAATAGACGGAAAAAAAATTTATGATTATGCTTGTACCTCAGAGTTAAAGGGTTATACTGGTTCTAATATGTGTGGAATTGGGACGTTTGTACATGAATTTGGGCACGTATTAGGCTTGCCTGACTTTTATGCTACAAATGGTGCAGAACATGCAACGTTAGGATCGTGGGATGTAATGGATGCGGGTCCTTATAATAATGCAGGTAGAACACCACCTGGGTATTCTGCTTATGAACGTTTTTTCTTAGGATGGCTTACACCTACGATTCTAAAAGACCCGACTTTGGTCACTTTGGAATCATTGTTGTCAACAAATAAAGCTTATCTTATAACCGAATCGCGTAATCATAATTTAAATGGGGCATCACCTAACCCAACACAGTTTATAATGCTTGAAAATCGTCAAAAAACGAGCTGGGATGCTTATTTGCCTGGTCATGGTTTGTTGGTGACGCGTGTAAATTATAATGCATCCACATGGGCTTCTAATAAACCTAATAATACAGCTACTGCTTTAGGTGTCGATATTATCGAGGCTGGTTCTTATGCTGTTAACTCAGCGAGTGATCCATTTCCTGGTACAGCGAATGTAACGTCTTTTCGTCCTACTTTACGTAGTGGGATTGATATTAATCAACCATTAACTTACATTTCCGAATCAGGTGGAATTGTTTCATTTCGCTATGATGGTGGTGGTGAAGGCTTTCCTCACTATGAAGATTTTCCTTCTGCTATGAATTTGTTTGTTACCGTTCAGGAGTCCCCATCAGATTCTCAGCTTTTGCCGGTGCTCGGTCAAGATTTAGTACAACCGTTAAAATTGGAATTAAAAAATGGAGAAAACTTTTTTATGCGCTCTATGGCAACTTCATCCTCGGAGTGGACTAATAGCTCGTTGTTATTGTCGCCATCAGCTGATTCCACATTGAATGTAACTATCGCTATTCGCTATCTTCCTATGTTAGCTTCTTTTAATGGGTATCATCGTGATACATTGTTGATTACTTGTGATCAATATACGCAGTATGAAATCCCTTTAAGTGGACAATCTAGTCGCCCTATTTTGGTACATGTTCCGGTAGCTCTTGTTGCTTCAGACACAACGAGCTCATCTTTTGTTGCTAATTGGGAACCGTCGTTTGATGCAACAGGTTATTATTTATCTGTATATTCGTTTACAGGCACTTCTAATCAACTATCTGAAGGTTTTGAGTCACTTCTTTCTGATAATATCCCTACTGATTGGAAATCGAATTTAACCTCAAAAAATACCACGTATTATGGTTATGCATCACCAGCATTGACTTTTGTTACGAATCAAGACACGTTAGTTACAGAACGTTATTTATTCCCAATTGAAAAAATTAGTTTCTGGTTAAGGAGTATGAGCGCTACTGGTAGTGAGTTGCGTGTTGATGGGTTTGATGGTCAGCAATGGATTCCTATTGATACATTTGTTATTGCAGCTAATATGCCAAATGGTATTAAAGAGATGTCATTGCCTGCATCTAATACATTCTCTCGTTTTAGAATGACGTATAACAAAAATAAAGGGAATGTTGTGTTTGATGATTTTACAGTGCATTTTACATATAATGTGTCGTATGTGTGTCATCACAAACATACCACTAATTTAAGTGAAACTGTAGTAGGATTATTGCCTAATACAGCTTACAAGTACCGTGTTCAAGCTACTGACAAGACCGATTATTATGAGAATATTACAGCGTATTCCAATGAAGTTGACGTCTTAACAAAATCGAATATTTCTCCCCTTACGGTTCGTTTTTCCTCCCAAACTGGTTATCAGGTAGAGGTCGAACATTTTGATCCTGATTATCGTTTGTATGTTTATTCTGCAAACGGTCAATTATTGGCAGAGATTCAACCAACTAGTAACATTATTGATATTCCAACGTTACCAACCAATGTTTTTTGCGTGATTAAGTATGGCTTGAAGGGTCATATTAAGCGTACAGATCCTTCTGCTAACTTTTTTTATCAAATTTTTCCATAATTAGGATATATTAAAATAATTTTATATATTTGTGGGGTAAGTTCGTTCATTCACATAAGAGGATGATATAAGTGCGAAGTCGGGATTATGAGTCATAATCTCGTTTCGTTTTATATAACATTTTATTCATTAACACATGTAGTTATGAAGAAAATCATTTACCTAACACTCTCTCTCCTACTGATGTCGTTATCTTCATTATTGGCTGTGACGGCTTATCCTGATGTTTTATTCCATCAACAACCGGATGGAAGTGCATTGTCGATGCGTTTGTGTGGTGATGAATTTTTTAATTATGCTACCACCGTAGATGGGTATTGGTTAATAGAAGTGAATGGTGGTTATGAATACGCCACTCTTTCTACAAAAGGTACTCTTATCAGTTTGGGCGTACAAGCTCATAATCCAGATCAACGTTCTGTTGATGAATGGAATTTACTCAATCAAGTCGCTTCAGATGCGATGTATAGTCAAGATGTCGCTAGGTATCGTGCTGAGCGTGCTAAAGTGCGACAAGGCTTGTTTGAGGATCGTGCTCCAAATGGGGTGAGGGGTTTCTATAAAGCCTTGGTCATTTTAGTGGAATTTCCAACTCAACGCTTTGTAACACCAAATTCAGCCCAACAATTTTCCAATCTTTTGAATCAAAAAGGCTATACCGATAATGGTGCCACAGGTTCTGCAGCTGATTATTTTGAGGCTAGTACGGCTGGCTTATTTCAACCTCAGTTTGATGTGGTGGGCCCTTATACGCTGCCTTACGATTATGCTTATTATGGGGCAAATGTATCTGGTAACGACGGCCGACCAAGAGACATGATAAAACATGCTTGCGAAGCAGCCAATGCAGACGTTGATTTCAAAACATATGATGCTGATGCCAATGGCAATGTGGATAATGTGTTTGTTATTTATGCTGGTTATAATGAAGCCGAAGGTGGTGGAACAAGTACTATTTGGCCACATCATTGGAATTTGGCTCCTAAATTGTCTGTAGATGGGGTAAAGGTTTATAATTATGCCTGTACGTCTGAATTAAGGGGAAATTCGGAGGCTCAGATGTGTGGTATCGGAACGTTTGTTCACGAATTTAGCCATGTACTTGGATTACCCGATTTGTATACGACTAACGGTGCTAGTCATTACACGCTTGGTAATTGGGATATTATGGATCGCGGTCCTTATAATAACAACGGTCGTACACCTCCTAGTTATTCAGCATACGAACGTTTTTATCTAGGTTATCTCACTCCTAAACAACTTTCTCGCAGTCAACTCACTGTGATAGAACCTCTCATTATATCTAATGAAGCTTATTTGGTGGCAAGTGCTCGACATAATTTAATACCTACAAATCCTAATCCGTTACAATTCTACTTATTGGAAAATAGACAGCCTATAGGCTGGGATAGTTTAGCACTGCCTGGACATGGACTATTGATTACGCGCATTAAATATAACGCTACACGTTGGAATAATAATGCGGTTAATAATTATGCTACAGCTATGGGCGTTGATATTATTGAGGCCGATCAAGCTACAACTGATTTAGCGGGAGATCCATTTCCTGGAGTTCAACGAGTTGATGAATTTGATAATTTTATTGGTGTCGATTATGAATTATCAACTATTATTGAGCAAGATAGCGTTATTATATTCAAGTTTTTAGAAGATGATGACGATGATATCTCGAATGTGGCGGTGAGTGAGCCTCGTCTGATTTTTGAAACAGAGCAGTTAACTCCGTCGCCAATTCAATCAGTAATGGTGGCGAGTACGGCTGTTGATGATAATTTAGAATTAAGTTTTGAAATGGGCGATTATTTCCAGATGCGTACAAAGGACACCGATTGGAGTACCGAAAAAATAATGATTACCCCAGAAGCCGGTAAATCCGCTATCGTACAACGTGTTGATATTCGTTATTTCCCAATGGTGCCATCTGATGAGTTTGGACACTCCGATTATGTGAATGTTACAAATTATGAGCATACTAATGATATTAATTTAATTGGTTATGCTTCGCCTGCGGAGTTGGCTGTTCCAGTGGCGTTAAATCCTGTCGAGGTTACCTCTAATTCGTTTGTGGCGCGTTGGCAATCTGTAAAAGGGGCAACCGCTTATTATTTGCAATTAGAGCCTATCAATGAAACACATCAACAATCGTATCGTCATTTTGATTATCGATCGGCAACTATTTGTGTACGCGATACATTTTATTATGCCTCTGATTTGACGTCGTTAACGAGTTATTACTATCAAGTATCGGCCACTAATTCTCCGAATGTAGACTATCCTGATTATGTCACAGAACTTTCCAATCGAATTGAAGTAGAAACTTTGAAGGATATTACATCTGCTATTGAAGGTGTAGAATGTGACGCTGACGGTTTGGTGATAACAGCTTCAGAACCGATTTACATTTACAATGCACAAGGTCAGTTGTGGACTGTGGTTGAACCTAATACTAATACGCAATATATGACTTTACCTCACGGTCAAGTTTATTTGGTGAGGTCGGGTGATAAATATATTAAGGTGTTTTTTTAAATTACTCTTAAAGTAATTCAAACGAGTAACCATTCTCTTTTAAGAAGCGAATGGAAGCGGGTAATGCTCCAAACATATTCTTAGCAGCTTTCTCCGAATCGTGAAAAACGATGATGGAGCCATTACGCGTGTATCGTTTCACAATGGTGTATACTTCTTCGGGTGTGAGTTTGTTGTTGTAATCGCGTGTAATCACATCCCACATCACAATTTCATATTTTTTTGACAACGTGCGTAGTTGTTGTGGTTTTATGCGGCCATAAGGAGGACGCATGAGATGACTTTGTATGAGTTTGTCGGCTATGGTCACATCGCGAATGTAGGTATCGTAATCTGTACAAAATCCTTTGAGGTGATGCATGGTGTGATTGCCTACTTGGTGCCCTCTACGCTTGATTTCTTGAAATAAATTGGGATATTTGCGTACATTATCACCCACACAGAAAAAAGTCGCTTTAATAGTATGCTCATCCAAAAGATCTAACAGCTTGGGTGTAGTCACAGGCGATGGTCCATCGTCGAACGTGAGATAGACGACTTTTTTACCGGCTTGTTTTTTGCGCCAAGTACCTTTCCAAATTAAACGTAAAAAATGTGGTGGTTGTTCAACGAACATAAGTCTATAAGGCGTAGTTTTATAGTATAAATAAAGCCTCTTCTAATCCAGAAGAGGCTTTATTTGTTTATTAACGTATAGGTAACAGTTGATAATATTTTTCAAAATTGGTACGTAATGACTCTGTCAACGTACTTTTTGCATCAGCACAATTATAATAAATATTTTGCAGCATACCCATATTTTGTTGTACGCTCATTTCGCGTGATAAGTTGCTACGTTTGTCGTTTGGCAAACTCGCAATCCAATCTAAGCGCTCGTAGATTTGCGCTGCGATGTTATTGACTAACGCATCGGCTTGTTCATGTTTACCCAATTCGTAATAGTAATTGGCTAAGAGCATCGATGTGTAGTCGTGTGGCACTGTTTCGGCAGGAATAACTTTCAAACAATAATCCAACGCTTCCAACGCTTTATCAGTTTTTCCTTCTTTGATTAAAGCACCAATCAATTCCGAGAACATCAGGCGGAATGTACGACACATACGTAAATTGTTTTCGTCCAAATATACGTTTGGATTATCAACGCCTCCATATTTGAATTTGTGCATCATATTGTCAAACATAACCTCGGTGTTTACGCGTTCTGCATTGCCTTTTATTGGCACCAAACGGTAAGCTAATCCTTCCAACTGCAAGTACTCTTTGACATTTGGATAAAATTGTTCACCTACTGTTACGGCAAAGTACATAGGACGTTCCCAATTATTGCTGTTGATCATTTCAAGCACCATCAAATCAGATTTTTGAGCAGAACGGCCGAGTTTAATACTCATTTCATCTACAATTTTGTCAGCCTCTTCTGGTTTTACAGTACCTGTTTTTAGTACTTGATCTTTGTTCACTGGAACTGTCACTGTGCTAGCGAACATCGTACCAATGCCGTCTTCAATAAATTCGGGAAGACGAATTAATTCTAAAGCGGTTTTTAAAGGCATTTGACCGCCAAAATTTGGATGGTCAATCACCCGTGAAATATCTAAATTACCGCTTACATAATCTTTGCGATCCCATGAAATTGGAAGAGGTTTCGATTCGTATGCTTCACGTTTCATTTGGTCGATGTACCAGTCGGTGGAGAGGTAGCTCAAGTTACAAGCGCGTACGTCGGTACGTGTGCCTTCTACTTCTTGGTTGTACCAAATAGGGAAGGTGTCGTTATCGCCATTGCAAAAATAGATAGAATTTGGTGCGCAACTATTTAAGTAATTAGCTCCAAAATCGCGTGCCGTGGTGCGACCGCTACGGTCGTGGTCGTCCCAGTTTTCGGCTGCCATAAGGGTAGGAACGCCCAAGCCAAGTATCACGGCAAGTACAGTAGCTACCGTTTTTGGCATGAATTTTTTAAGTCCTTGTATCACGGCTAGAATTCCTAAACCAATCCAAATAGAGAACGCATAGAACGAACCTGCATACGCATAATCGCGTTCGCGTGGTTGGTAAGGCGTTTGATTCAAATAGATAACGATAGCAATACCAGTCATGAAGAATAACGTAAAAGTTATCCAGAAACTTTGAGTGCCTTTTTTACCGTTGCCTAATTGCCATAGAATACCTAAAATACCCAATAATAACGGCAATAAGAAATAACGGTTGTTACCTTTATTTTTACGCATAATAGCGGGTGCATTGGTTTGGTCACCGAGCATGGCGTTATCAATAAAACTTAAACCTGTAATCCAGTTACCATGGTCAATTTCGCCGTGGCTTTGGATATCGTTTTGACGACCGCTAAAGTTCCACATGAAATAGCGGAAGTACATAAAATTCAATTGATATTTGAAGAAAAATTTCAAATTTTCGCCAAACGTAGGACATACTATGGATTCCATATTGCCGCAACGGTCAACTTTGATGCGGTTACCTTTTATGTTTGCCCAACTTTTATACGCATTGATATGATCTTCGTTTGTGCTGTACATACGAGGGAACAGCATCATAAAACGCTCGTCCATTTCGTAACCGCGGTGTTTGTAACCCGATATGGTGTATGAATCTTTTTCTCCTTCTGTTGTTTTTTCTTTGCGAATCCACACAGGAGAACCTTCTTTTTGTATCGGCATACAATTGTTACCTACCACTTCTAATTTTTCGGGCGCAGAGTAAATGGCACCGTAAATTAATGGGCGATCGCCATATTGTTCACGATTCAAATAATATTGTAATGAGAATACATCGTCAGGTGAGTTTTGATCCATCGGTGTATTAGCTGCCGAACGAATCACAATCATGGCGTATGACGCATAGCCCACCAACATCATGGCAGCACATAACACAATGGTATTTAACCAACGACGGCTAATCTCTTTTTTGTATAAAAACAAAAATAAGCCACCACCAATCACAAGCAGTAAACCAAGTATCACATTGTCGCCCACGAATGGAATACCAAGGAGTGTTAACGCTGATAAGAACGCGATTTTGATGCGTACTATGTTTTTGCCCGCTTGTGTTTCGTAAATAGCCCATACAAGCGTAGCAGTTACCACAATCAAATAAATGATTAAGCCTGTGTTAAACGCCATGCCAAGTGAATTGACAAATAGCAATTCGAACCAGCTAGCTACTTTTACAAAACCTGGAATCAAACCGTAAAGCACCGCCACTAAAATCGCTCCAGATACAGCAATGGCGATTAAAACGCCTTTCGTAGTTGGTGTATATTTTTTGAAATAATAAACTAAAACAATCGCTGGTATCGCTAATAAGTTCAACAAGTGGACGCCAATACTTAACCCCATGAGGTAAGCAATCAAAATAATCCAACGGTCAGAACCTGGTTTATCCGCAGCATCTTCCCATTTGAGCATCACCCAAAATACCACTGCGGTGAATAACGAAGAATACGCATAAACTTCACCTTCAACAGCCGAAAACCAGAACGTATCGGAAAATGTGTATGCTAATGCACCTACCAGACCTGCACCCAAAATAGCAATGATTTTGGTAACGGACATTTCTTCGTCCTCTTTCAATAAGATTTTGCGCGCTAAATGTGTAATGGTCCAAAATAAGAATAAAATGGTGAACGCACTGCATATAGCCGACATAGAGTTAACCATAGCCGCTACTTGTGTAGTATCGGATGCAAACAAGGTGAACAGACGTGCTGTCATCATGAAAAAAGGTGCGCCAGGTGGGTGACCTACTTCCAATTTAAAGGCAGATGAAATAAATTCACCACAATCCCAAAAGCTAGCTGTTGGTTCTATGGTGAGTAAATAAGTGACCGCAGCGATGGCAAAAGCCAGCCAGCCCACGATGTTGTTGAACAATTTGAATCGTTTCATTATGGTTCTTTTATAATGTGATTATCATTAAAAATTGCAGCGCAAAGATAACAAAAAATACTAGAATTGTGGAATACCTTATTTAATCGTTTTTGTGTGGATAATCTATGGTGTAATGTAGTCCTCTACTTTCTTTGCGAGCGGTGGCTTGCTTTATAATAAGGTAAGCCACACTGATGCAATTACGCAGTTCGCAAATATCGCGAGAAACCACCGAACGGTCGAATAAACTTTCGGTTTCACGAAACAGAATTTCCAAGCGCGTCATGGCGCGTTTTAGGCGTAAGTTCGACCGCACAATGCCCACGTACGACGACATAATTTGCTGAACTTCTTTCAAACTTTGCGTGATTAATATCATCTCTTCGGGCAGCGATGTGCCCTCGTCGTTCCATTCAGGAATAGCTTCTTGATACGTTAATTGGTCTACGTGTCCCAAAACATCTTCCGCTGCCGCATCGGCATACACAATCGCTTCGATTAACGAATTTGAAGCCAAACGATTAGCACCATGTAAACCCGTGCACGAACATTCGCCTGCGGCATATAAACGGTTGATGCTGGTTTTGCCACGGTCATCCACCACAATGCCACCACACAAATAGTGCGCTGCTGGGGCTACAGGAATATATTGTTTGGTAATGTCGACACCGAATGATAGACATTTTTCATAAATCATTGGGAAATGTTTTTTCGTTTCTTCGGCCGATTTATGCGTTACGTCGAGGTAAACGTGGTCGGTTCCTGCCAATTTCATCTCGTTATCGATGGCGCGTGCCACAATATCACGAGGTGCTAACGAGCCACGTTGGTCGTATTTGTGCATAAATTCTTCGCCTTTTTTGGTGCGTAACACTGCACCATAGCCACGCATGGCCTCGGTAATTAAAAACGAAGGATGAACGCCTGGATGGAAGAACGCTGTTGGGTGGAATTGTACAAATTCCATGTCGCGAATCACGCCACGAGCACGATGCACCATAGCAATGCCGTCGCCTGTCGCCACGAGTGGATTAGTCGTAGTTTGGTACACGTTGCCAATGCCGCCTGTGGCCAACATGGTCACTTTACCCAAAAATGTATCGATATGTTGATTGCGTGTGTTGAGCGCATAAATGCCATAACACTCGATATTCGGTGTGTGGCGTGTCACAATTTCGCCCAAATGATGTTGTGTGAGAATATCAATGGCAAAATAGTGTTCAAACACTGTAATATTGGGGTGCGATTGAATCCGTTCGATTAAACTTTGTTGAATTTCGGCACCCGTAGAATCTTTGTGATGTAAAATACGAAATTCGGAGTGTCCGCCTTCTTTGTGTAAATCGAACGCGCCGTCGGGCGTTTTATCGAAATCCACGCCCCATTCGAGCAACTGTTTAATTTGTGCGGGCGCATTTTTTACCACTTTTTCTACCGCTTTCAGGTCGCAAATGCCATCGCCAGCGATGAGTGTGTCTTGTATGTGTTTTTCGTAATTATCTACTACCGTGTTGGTTACCGACGAAATGCCACCTTGCGCCAAAGCGGTGTTGGCTTCGTCCAACGTGGTTTTACAAAGAATGGCCACTTTCCCTTTATTCGCCACTTTGAGTGCGAAACTCATGCCTGCGATACCACTACCGACAATCAAAAAATCAAATTTACGTATCATAGAACCTCGTATTATGGAATCCGTATTTTATTAATTCAGTGAAAAACAAGGAGTTTTTTTGTATTCACAGCGTGGTTGTTTCTCGATGCCAAAAGTACTAAAATCACGTGAGAAACGTGCAAAGATTACCGTTTTTTGACATTTTTTCAATGCGTCATCCATGATAAGTGGCTTTGTGGCGGATATTTTTATAAAAAGTTGATAATATGTAAAGAATTCAAACGTCTCTTACTAAACAATAATAACTCGGATTTGACGTTGATAACCAATATTCTACTTGGTTTTTCTGGCTTTGTTTCAGTGTTTGACACGTACTTCTGCCATTCCTTCAGAACAATTTCAGGCGGGGAAAAATGTGGTTTTAGGGGAATATATAATATCTTATTATTGTTAACCCGTAGTGCATTTAGACTACAAGTGATTTAATGTTGTTTATATTTCTATTTAAAAGTTTGTTTATCAATTGAATCACTGTCAAAGCAGTGATTTTGGATAAAATTCTATTTTTGTATCCGTCAAACGACTTAGCGTAGTTTCGACGAATCAAGAACTGGTCACAAAGCTGAGAAAAAAGTGTTTCAATACGTTTTCTTGTTTTTCTAAAGATATAAGGCTGTTTTTGATAATCAGCACTTAGGTAGCCTTTGTCTCCTATTAAAACACAAGAAGAAAGATTGGTTTTTATGTTTTTCAAATAATGTATGTCATGTACAGCAGCCTGAGTTAGCTCAAAGTTTGAAAAAACACCACTGGCACTACATACAGCGTGTAATTTGTAGCCATAAAAATGCAATTTCTGACTGGCACAATATCCTTTGGAAGGGCTTGTTAAGTAATCTTCTTTACAGATTGTAATTCTAGAAGATCGAGATAACTTACATATTTCCAATGGCATACTGTCAACTATAAAATAATTTTCAGTTCCGGTCAGTTTATCCGACATCGCCTTGCGGATTCGCTCTTTAATAAAAAATAATTTTCGTCTCCGGCGATTATATACACTTCGTTCAATGCGTGAACTTAGTGAGCTGGGTAAAACTCTAAATAATTGACATTCAGAATCTATGCTTAAAGATTCTGCTGTCAAATCAACAGCGATTAGTTCAATATCGCTCAAACGTGGACGACGAATTTGATTCAGAAAGTTACTTTTTGTCTCAAATTGTTTTAATATCTCGAGAATTTTGTCGTACTTTGTATTGAAGTTGTTCATTATATTTAATTGATTGGTTTTCAAACAAATATACGGATTTTTTCCGAAATGAACAACTTTTTTTGTTGCTTTTTTACAAATGCACTACGGGTTATTGTTAATAAAGTTCTTTTATGAGTAAAACAAAAGAACAATCGACAGATTATCAACGGAGACTTTTACAACGGACTGTATGACTGACCAAAAGACAACTACAAATTAAAAATTATTGGCATGTATCGATTCACCTCTGGACAATAATGATTTCTATTTAGACGTAAGTTTCTTTACTTGTCCCAAAATGGTTGTAAATAGTTTAATGGATTACTAATCCTCCTCAATCTGATATTAAATATATTAATTATAGTTAAAGTTTTATTTAGTTATCATTATTATTAAATAACTTTACATATTATTAATTTAAATTTTAATAATATGGGAAAAACAACATTCAAAAGCATGACATGTATTGTTGCCTTGCTGTACATTTTAGCGTCTTGTACAACGGCAGAGGATGCAACCATTTATTACTTAGGAAATTTGCCTGCAGCCAAGGTTGAATTAGGGGGTAAGTCCTCTATATTAAAGCCTGTAAAATCATTTATCAATATAGGAAATGAAAAATTCGAAATGCTTACAGAAGAAATTAAATTAACTAAAGATCCTCAAAGAGCTTATTTAATAATTAGAGGAATTTGCAAAAGTGATCACAATTCAACTATTAGCATCGCTTATCCTATCTCCACCATCTCCACCAAGTCAAGAGTTACTTCTTATAAATGTGATGGTAAAAATTGCAGCTTTTGTGAATTTTTGGAGGATGATGGAGGAACTCCAAATGGTTGCAATTGTAAAGAAAATAATCCATTCGGAGACTGTATTTTTAGTACAACAACATTAAAGCCATTAGGTCCTAAATAATTATTTTAAATTTATAACATTATGAAAACACAAAATTTAATTATTGTAATACTATTTATGTTTTGGATTTCTGCATGTAATACATTGGATCAAAAAGAAATGTATTATTTTCCAAATACTGATATCCCAGTTGCTGGAATAAATTCTAAATCTTCAAAATTGTTATTTGTTGGCTTACAAGAAAAAGACTCTTTTGTTTTTTACCCAAATGAACAAAGTATTATCGTTGATAATTTACGGTTACAGACAACAAAAACAAAAGGATTTGCTTATTTGATAATCAAAGGACATAATACAGATTCATTAGGTGTTACAGTCCATCACAAAGTAGCGTATCCTATTGTCTCAAAAGATAACAGTGCAAAAACAAAAGCAGTTATTGCTCACCAATGTAGAGGTGTTATTTGCGACAATTGTGATTTTGAATATAACGAACTAGGTGAAATTTGTGGTTGTAAATGTATGGATTCTGCAAACAATTTGGGGAAATGTGACCATTCCATCACAACAATTTTACAACCCCTTCAGCCACGATAAACAGTTAATCAAAACTGTTTAAGACAGAGTTTTTTGGTTTTCTTGTCGTGGCGGATTTACTTCCCTTTGGTCAGTGACCGCTCGTTATAATATAATACGTAAAAGAACATAAACGGCTTTGAAGGCATACTTCAGAGCCGTTTGTCGTATTTGGGCGAGTTGGTGTGTCAAATTGTCAGCAATTGCGGTTTGGCATTTTATTTGAAAACCAAAGCACGGTCGGCTGCGCTGACTTACTTATTTTTCAATTTTAAAAACTTATTATAGTATGGCAAAAGGAAACATTGGAGTAACGACGGACAATATTTTCCCCGTTATTAAGAAATTTTTGTACAGTGATCATGAAATTTTTCTACGTGAGTTGGTGTCAAACGCTGTAGATGCGACACAAAAGTTAAAAACATTAGCTTCTGTTGGCGAATATCAAGGTGAAGTGGGCGACTTGCAAGTGGAAGTGAAACTAGATGCCGAAGCTGGCACCTTGACTATTAGCGACCGTGGCGTGGGTATGACTGCCGAAGAGATTGAAAAATACATCAATCAAATTGCATTTTCGGGCGCTACCGATTTTTTGGACAAATACAAAGAGGACGCTAATGCCATTATTGGTCATTTCGGTTTGGGTTTCTATTCGGCGTTTATGGTAGCCAAACAGGTGGAAATTTTCACCAAATCGTACACCGATGCGCCTGCACAACATTGGAGCTGCGACGGTTCGCCAGAATATACGCTCGAAGCGTGCGATAAAGCAGAACGCGGAACGGATATTGTGTTGCACATAGACGACGACAACAAAGACTTTTTGGAAGAGGCACGCATTAGCGGTTTGTTGACCAAATACTGTAAATTTTTGCCGGTTCCTATCGCTTTTGGTACTAAAAAAGAGTGGAAAGATGGCAAAGAGGTAGAGACAAACGAACCCAATATTATCAATAATCCAGAGCCAGCGTGGACTAAAAAACCAGCTGATTTGAAAGATGAGGATTATGCCAACTTCTACCGTGAGTTGTATCCTTACGCCGAAGATCCATTGTTCCATATTCATTTGAATGTGGATTATCCATTCAATTTGACGGGGATTCTCTATTTTCCACGCATTAAAAATAACATCGATTTACAACGTAATAAAATTCAGTTGTACTGCAACCAGGTGTTTGTCACTGATTCGGTGGAAGGCATTGTGCCCGATTTCTTGACGCTGTTGCATGGCGTAATCGATTCGCCAGATATTCCGTTGAATGTGAGCCGTTCCTATTTACAAAGCGACCAAAATGTGAAGAAAATTTCGACACATATCACTAAAAAAGTGGCGGACCGCTTGCAAGAAATTTTCAAAAATGAACGCGCTTCGTTCGAAGAAAAATGGGATGCACTCCGCATTTTCATTGTGTACGGTATGTTGAGCGACGAGAAATTTTACGACCGCGCCAAAGAGTTTGCTTTGCTTCAAAATGTAGATGGAAAAGCATTTACATTTACCGAATACAAAGATTTAATCAGTGTAGAACAGACCGACAAAGATGGCAATGTGATTTATTTGTACGCCACCAATGCCGAAGAACAACATGCTTACATCGAAGCAGCGAAAAACAAAGGTTACGATGTGTTGCTTATGGATGGTCAGTTGGATATTCACTGGATTAGCCAATTAGAACAGAAAAACGAAAAATCGCGTTTTGTGCGTGTCGATAGTGATGTGGTAGAAAAACTCATTGTGAAAGCCGATGCACCAAAAGTGACCCTCAACGCTGAACAACAAACCGCTTTAACCAGCTTGTTCCAATCGCAATTACCAAAACTCAATAAAACTGAATTCTTGGTGACTATGGAGCAACTCGGTGCCGACGATCAACCAATTGTGATTACACAAAATGAGTTTATGCGCCGTATGAAAGATATGTCGGCTACGGGCGGCGGTAATCCAATGATGAGTTTTTATGGCGAAATGCCTGATAGCTACAATTTGGTAGTGAATACGGCTCATCCATTAGTGGATGTTTTATTGAAAGAGGAGGATGCGGCGTGTTCTGAAAAGATAAATCCATTGGTGGATGCCATTGGGCAACTGGAAAAACGTCGTAACGAAATAAAAGATACGCACAAAGATAAAAAAGACGAAGAAGTGCCACAAGCTGAAAAAGCGGAATTGGAAACACTCGATAAACAAATCGGTGAATTATCTGCACAGAAAAAGACGGTTTATGCCACCTTTGCAGCCACACAACCCAAGATTAAACAACTTATTGACATCGCTTTATTGGCTAACAATATGCTAAAAGGTAAAGATTTGTCTGATTTTGTAAAACGCAGTATCTCGTTACTCAAATAAAGACATCTTCAAATTTATTAAAAGCCCTTGCTCTACTGAGTGAGGGCTTTTTGTTTTAAAATCGGTGTTTTATAACTTATTTTAAGCTATTGAAGTGGAATGTCACGTAGTAATGCAATTCGTACATTTTATACGATTGCTAATTTGCGTAGTGTTTCTATCTGTTTTTCATTACTTTACCTAAAAAAAAGATGTTATTTTTATTGTTTTGTTTTAAAATATATCCTATTTTTGTCTCTTAATTATAAAACATTTTTATTTACATTTTTTAATCTAAAAAATTATGAAACGTTTGCACCGAATTTTAGGCGTTGGAGTGTTTGTAGCACTTGCGGTTGGTATGTCAAGTTGCTTTATTTTGGGCGATTTGAGTGATTCTTTAAAAGAAATTGCAGAAGTAATGGAAGGGAAAGTATTTACAATTCCTACTGCTACCATTACTTACAGCGATTCTACTACATTGTCGTTTGCTGAATATGGTAAAAAACAACGTATCGAAAAAGGCACAGAAGTGCTTATCTACATTGATAGTACTTATTATTCGTTGAATACAGAGGAGAAAACAGGTTACAAATACCAATATTCTGGCGAATATTTGTTCAATACCGCTTATTGTTTCTTGGAAGAAACTTGGAAATTGGCTAATTATAACGAAAATGTGAAGAAATCGTCTGAAACGATTGCCGGTAAAAAATGTACCGTCTATACTGATTCTGAAGATGGTTCTAAATATGGTGGTTGGGAACGTATTTCCTTTGTTATGAATGAAGTGAGAGCTACTTCATTTACTACGTCTGTTCCTGTCAATGCGTTTACTGTGCCTGCTGATTACACTATTACGGATATGACAGATTCGGCTCAATACGAATAACGTGACATAAATATATGTTGTGATGAAAAAAGTCGGTATTCTTTTACTTTTGGCGTGTAGCTCATGTCTCATGTGGGCTCAGAAGGTGTATTCGGTCGATTACGATTATCAGGCTGATGTGAAAGTGTATGTGGTACAATATGAGTATCAAGCAGACTTAAAAGTATATAAGGTAAAATACGATTATCAGGCAGGCAAAAATGATGGAAAGTGGTTCTTTACAGACTATTCCTATCAAGCGGATAAGAAAATTTATTTTACCAAATACGATTATCAAGCCGATTTGAAAATCTACTTCGTCGATTACGATTACCAAGCCGGATGGCGCGAAAATTCAAAACAACAGTTGATGTGGTAAACTAAAAAAATCCCAGCTTTACGGCTGGGATTTTTTATGGATATATTGTGGCGTTAAGCGTCGATACGTGCGTATGTAGCGTTTGCTTCGATAAATTCGCGACGTGGACCAACATCATCGCCCATTAACATGGAGAAAATTTGATCTGCTTCAGCAGCGTTCTCAATCGTGATTTGGCGCAAGGTGCGGTTTTCTGGGTTCATGGTTGTGTCCCAAAGTTGTTCTGGGTTCATTTCGCCAAGACCTTTGTAGCGTTGTTGTGTAATGCCGCCTTCGTTACCACCACCATAGGTGTCGATAAATTTGAGGCGTTGCTCTTCTGTCCAGCAATATTCGGCTACTTTACCTTTTTTACATAAATAGAGTGGAGGAGTGGCAATGTAAACATAGCCATTTTCAATCAGCTCTTTCATATAACGGAAGAAGAAAGTTAAAATCAATGTAGCAATGTGGCTACCATCGACGTCGGCATCGGTCATAATCACTACTTTGTGATAACGCAATTTCGACATGTTCAATGCTTTGCTATCTTCTTCGGTACCAATAGTTACACCAAGTGCGGTGTAAATATTACGAATTTCTTCGCTTTCGAATGCTTTGTGGAACATTGCTTTTTCTACGTTCAAAATTTTACCGCGTAATGGCAAAATAGCTTGGAATTGACGGTCGCGACCACTTTTTGCAGAACCACCTGCAGAATCCCCTTCGACTAAAAACAGTTCGCTTAATGCTGGGTCTTTGCTTGAACAGTCCGCTAATTTGCCAGGTAAACCGCTGCCTGAAAGTGGCGATTTACGTTGTACTAATTCGCGCGCTTTACGTGCAGCATTACGGGCTGTAGCGGCCAAGATTACTTTTTGAACAATAGTTTTTGCTTCGTTTGGATGCTCTTCCAAATAATTGCCAAGTGCTTCGCCCACAGCTTTATCCACCATCCCTTTTACTTCGTCGTTACCAAGTTTGGTTTTGGTTTGTCCTTCGAATTGTGGTTCAGCTACTTTTACTGAAATGACCGCAGTTAAACCTTCGCGGAAGTCATCGCCGCTAATTTCAACTTTGGCTTTTTCTAGTAACTTATTGTCTTCGGCATATTTTTTCAACGTACGTGTCAACGCCGTACGGAAACCGGTTACGTGTGTTCCGCCTTCGATGGTGTTGATATTGTTAACGTACGAATGTAAGTTTTCAGAATAAGAGGTGTTGTATACCATGGCTACTTCTACTGGTGTGCCATATTTATCGGTACTAATGTGTATCACGTCCTGAATCAAAGGCTCGCGTGATGAATCGATGTATTTTACAAATTCACGTAAGCCTTCTTCGGAGTGAAATACTTCTACTTTTGGTTGACCATTTTCGCCTTCAACGCGCATATCTGTAATTTGCAAGTGGATACCTGCGTTTAGATAAGCTAATTCGCGCAAACGAGCTGCTAAAATGCTATATTGGTAAACTGTTTCGTGGAAAATATCTTTATCAGGATGGAATGTAACCGAAGTTCCTGTGTGTGTAGAGGTTCCAATCTCTTTTACATCAAATTGTGGGATACCACAGCTGTATTCTTGCATATAGATTTTACCGTTGCGGCAAACTTCTACGTGTAATAGCGTTGATAAGGCATTGACGCACGATACACCCACACCGTGCAAACCACCAGACACTTTATAAGATCCTTTGTCGAATTTACCACCAGCGTGAAGCACGGTCATAACCACTTCAAGAGCCGATTTTCCTTCTTTTTCGTGCATATCAACAGGGATACCACGGCCATTATCGGTTACAGTAATCGAATTGTCAGTATTAATTGTGACCTCAATATGACTACAATGGCCAGCTAAGGCTTCGTCAATAGAGTTGTCAACTACCTCGTACACTAAATGATGCAAACCTTTAACACCAGTGTCGCCAATGTACATGGAAGGACGTTTACGAACGGCTTCTAAACCTTCGAGCACCTGAATGCTACTCGCTCCATAGTCGCCACCAGTATTATTTTTTACTTCTTCTGACATATAAAATGTTATTTATTAGATAATTATTAGTCGTTTTAGATAAAGCGTTTTAAGCGAACAAATGTACAAAATATATTTGATTTTACCGCCTAAAACCCATAAAAACTTATCAACAACACCCAAAAAATGATTATCTTTGCGCTGTAAAAAGAATACAAATTTCCGGATGCTGACATTTTGATGATTTAGTTAATTTTACATGGTTATGGTAACATTGTGGCAACTGTTTGGAACATTTACAAAGATTGGCGCCTTTACTATTGGAGGCGGCTATGCTATGCTGCCGCTTATTGAACGTGAAGTGGTGACCAATCGGAAGTGGATTGCTTCTGAAGAATTTTTGGATATGATTGTGATGGCACAAACGGCGCCTGGTATTTTGGCGGTAAATATTTCCATTTTGGTAGGTAATAAATTGCGTGGTAAAAAAGGCGCTTTTGTGAGTACTTTAGGTTCGGCTTTACCCTCGTTTGTGGCAATATTGGTTTTTGCATTTTTTCTGTCTAAATATCAAGATTCTCCAGCGTTGCAAAAAATGTTTAAAGCCGTTCGTCCAGCGGTTGTAGCACTGATTGCGGTGCCCGTATTTAATTTGGCAAAATCAGCCAAATTGAGTTGGAAAACCGTCTGGATTCCAATCTTGTCGGCATTTTTGATTTGGTATTTTGGTGTGTCGCCCGTGTGGATTATCTTTGTAGCAGGTGTGGCGGGAATTTTGGTACGGTTATATCGCGATTATAAATCGTCGAAACCGGTAAATAAAAAATAGATTAGCTATGTTATATTGGCAACTTTTTTCTACGTTTTTTCAGATTGGCTTATTTGGCTTTGGTGGCGGTGCTGCTATGTTGCCATTGATTCAGTTTGAATTGGTGGAACATTATGGTTGGTTGACATCGGCGGAGTTTACCAATATGGTTGCTGTTTCGCAAATGACACCTGGTCCCATTGGTATTAATTCGGCAACGTATGCCGGTTATTTGGCATCGGGCAATGTGTTTGGTTCGTTGGTGGCTACGGTAGGTGTGGTTTTGCCGTCGTTTATTATTATGCTGATCATAGCTCGTGTGATGTCGAAAATGAAAAATAATAAGTATGTGGACAGCGCCATGCAAGGCCTTCGTCCTGTGGTAGTTGGCTTGATTGCTGCTGCGGCGTTATTGCTTATGAATGAGGAAAATTTTGGCCCACAGTGTGCTGATTATATGAGTTGGATTATTTTTGCAGTTGCTTTTGTGGCAACTAAATGGCTCAAAGTTCACCCGATATTAATGATTGTGGTGGCGGCCGTATTAGGGTTGCTTATTTATTGATGTTCTTATTATTGAGATTGAATGAGTTGGCAAAGTCGTACAGAATTAATGTTTGGTGTTGAGCGTATGCCGCAGTTGCATCAAGCTCATGTGATGGTTGTTGGATTAGGGGGTGTTGGCGCTTATGCGGTAGAAATGCTTTGCCGAGCTGGTGTTGGCGAATTTACGTTGGTCGATGGCGACAAGGTCAATGATTCCAATCGAAATAGGCAATTGGTGGCACTCACATCTACTGTAGGAAAATTAAAAACAGACGTGTTGGCAGCTCGTTTACGTGATATAAATCCAGATGTAAAACTACATCTTTATCCCGAGTTTTTGCGCGACGAACGCACGGTGGAGTTGCTTAAAATGGCGCACTACGATTATTTGGTGGATGCAATTGATACGCTGAGTCCTAAAGTTTTTATGTTGCAACAAGCCTATTTGCTCGGAATACCAACGGTTTCAAGTATGGGTTCTGGTGGTAAATTGGATCCTACGCAAGTAAAAATTTGTGATATAGCTAAATCCGATTATTGTAAGTTGGCTCGTATGGTTCGTAAACGCCTTCATAAGTTGGGCGTTCGTAAAGGCATTACGGTGGTTTTTTCTGCCGAAGTGGTTCCTGCTGAACGTGTTATGATAACCGAAGGCGAACAAAATAAAAAATCGAATGTGGGAACGGTGTCTTATATGCCAGCCATTTTTGGTTGTTATTTAGCATCGCACATTATTCGTCAATTGGTTTTACCTAAAGAGTGAAAATTAAATTTTACAGATTATGATTATTGCAAAAAATATAACGAAAAGTTTCGATACACTGCAAGTGTTGAAGGGTGTCGATTTGCATATTGCACCACGTGAAATCGTATCTATTATAGGCCCTAGTGGAGCAGGAAAAACTACCTTGTTGCAACTGCTTGGCACGTTGGATAAACCGGATACGGGAACGATTCAAATAGCTGGTGTCGATGTACTTGGGTTGAACGAACGAGCGATGTCTCTGTTTCGTAATAAACATATTGGTTTCGTGTTTCAATTCCACCAATTACTACCTGAGTTTACTGCACTTGAAAATGTGATGATGCCAGCGTTAATTGCGGGTGTGAGTTTTAAAGAAGCTCAAGCTGAAGCTCATAAACTGCTCGATTACCTCAAATTGACTGATCGTGTGGAGCATAAACCGTCCGAGTTATCGGGTGGCGAAAAACAGCGCGTAGCCGTGGCGCGTGCGTTAATCAATAAACCATCTGTGATTTTGGCCGACGAGCCGTCGGGCAGTTTGGATAGTAAAAATAAAGAAGAATTACATCGTTTGCTGTTCGATTTACGCGATAATTTTAATCAAACTATTTTAATAGTCACCCACGACATGGAACTGGCCTCCATTTCGGATAGAGTAATTTCTATGCGCGATGGTTTGATTGTTGAAAATGTTTGAAAATGAACGCATTGAAATGACTTTAAATCCCCATTTTTGTTTTTTGCAAAAATGGGGATTTTTCTTCTCTTTTTTTGTACCTTTGAGCCTTCATTTAGAAGTTTAAATTTTAGTTGCTAACTATGAGTAAAATTGTAGATAAATCTTACTTTTCTCCCAATGTGGTACGTCTTG
>JAQVJY010000001.1 GCA_028694915.1 Paludibacteraceae bacterium | reverse complement strand
ACTTCACGCGTTGAGTTAGAATAACGTTCCATAAAAGGAACAATGCCCGTAGACGTGAGCGCAGAGTTCTTTACGGGCGAACCTTCTGGACGAATTTGAGATAAATCGTGACCAACACCACCACGGCGTTTCATCAATTGCACTTGTTCTTCATCCAATTTGATAATAGCACCATACGAGTCAGCGTCGCCATCTATACCAATAACAAAACAGTTCGACAATGAAGATACTTGATGATTGTTACCAATACCGGTCATAGGGCTACCTGCTGGTACGATGTACTTAAAGTCTCTAAGTAACTCAAAAACATCCTCTCCTGATAATGGATTTGGGTACTTGTGTTCGATACGTGCAATTTCGTTAGCCAAACGCCAGTGCATGTCATCGGGCGTACGTTCGTATAAGTTTTGTTCTGAATCTTTCAGAGCATACTTATTCACCCAAACTTGTGCAGCTAATTCATCGCCTCCAAAATAATCACACGAAGCTTTTTTTGCCTCTTCTTCTGAGAAAATTTGTTTTTTCACGATAGTAAACTTTTAATATAAATTATAAATGATATTTTCACGATTTTTAAGGGTTTCGCGTCGAACAGAACCTCTTTGCAATATTACAACTATTTCCAAAATAAAACAATAGAGTAAGTTTATTTTTTACAATGTTTTCCAGAATATTTTTTAATTGCTTGATTATAAAGATTTTAATTTATCAACATTGTGAAAAAGTTTTCCGAAATAAAA
The DNA here is from genome assembly GCA_028694915.1 of Paludibacteraceae bacterium. Lineage (GTDB taxonomy): Bacteria > Bacteroidota > Bacteroidia > Bacteroidales > Paludibacteraceae > W0P28-013. The sequence continues at coordinate 311,290 of JAQVJY010000001.1, read as the reverse complement.
AACACTCAAATAACAGAACCTCTCCAATACGATAAACTAACGCACTCGAACCATGATACTTGAAGTAACAACAAACGGCAACTCACACAGTCAATAATAGACAAAAAAAACGGTTCTCTTTTTACAGAGAACCGTTTTTTGAATGGGAGCTATAAATTAAGCCAAAAATTGACGAATTTGTTGAGCCACTTGAACTGGAGTAAAGCCCAGTTTTTCGTCCAACACTTTGTATGGAGCAGAGAATCCAAATGATTCCAAACCAAATACCATACCGTTAGCGCCAACTAATCCAAGTAAATTAACTGGTAAACCAGCAGTCAACCCAAACGTTTTTACATTACGAGGTAATACTTGTTCTTGGTATTCAGCCGATTGTGAACGAAATAAACCTTCGGATGGAACAGAAACAATACGTACTTTTTTGCCTTCACTGCGTAAAATAGTGGCTGCATCTACTAATGTAGATACTTCAGAGCCAGATGCCACCAAAATAACATCAGGATTTCCATCGCAGCTAACAATATAAGCACCTTTCTCAGCTTTGTATGATTCTACGTTACGATCGCCTGGTAAGTCGTTGATATTTTGACGACTTAAAATGATAGCTGATGGTGTTGATACATTTTCGAGCATCAATTTATAAGAAGCTGTTGTTTCATAAACATCAGCAGGACGCAATACCAACATAGAATTATGACCATGGTGATTTTTGAGTTTTTCCATCAAACGAATTTGAGCTTCTTGCTCTACTGGTTCGTGAGTTGGTCCATCTTCACCCACACGGAATGCATCGTGCGACCAAATAAATTTCACGGGTAATTCCATCAAAGCAGCCATGCGAACAGCTGGTTTCATATAATCAGAGAATACAAAGAAGGTAGCACAAGCAGGAATAACGCCACCATGTAAAGCCATACCAAGACAAACGCAAGCCATAGTTAATTCAGCAACACCAGCTTGTAAGAATGCGCCCGAAAAATCGGTGCGAGTCATAGCGTGTGTTTGTTTCAAGAAACCATCTGTTTTATCAGAGTTCGACAAGTCGGCACTAGCAACCACCATATTTTCAACTTGTTTTGCTAAAGAAGCTAACACGGTAGCCGAAGCGGTACGAGTTGCTTGATTTGCTTTTTGCTCTACTAATGACCAATCTACTTTAGGAGCTTTTCCAGAGAAGAATAATTCCATTTTAGCAGCTAATTCTGGATTAGCTTTTGTCCAAGCTGCTTTTTCAGCTTGTTTTTGAGCTACTAACACTTTCAATTCTTCGGCACGTTTAGCATAAATTGCTTTTGTTTCTTCGAAGAATACAAATGGATTCTCAGGATTTCCACCCAAGTTTTTAACCGTATTGATATAAGCATCGCCACCAAATGGAGCACCATGAGTTTCGCAGTTACGTTCATAACTTGAATTATCAGCTTTACGTCCGCCTTTACCCATAATGGTTTTACCAATAATGATAGTAGGTTTTTCTGCTTCTGCTTTAGCAGCTTTCAACGCTTCGCGAATTTGGTTAGCATCGTTACCATTGATTTCGATAACACGCCAGCCCCAAGCTGCATATTTTTGAGCTACATTTTCGCTTGTCACAGCATTGGTTTCTGTAGATAATTGAATATCGTTTGAATCATAGAACATGATTAAATTGTTCAAACCAAGGTGCCCTGCTAAACGTCCTGCGCCTTGTGAAATCTCTTCTTGTACACCACCATCAGAAATGTAAGCATAAATGGTTTGATTCATCATCGGGCCAAATTTTGATTTCAAAAATTTAGCAGCGATTGCAGCTCCAACAGCAAATGTATGACCTTGTCCTAGAGGACCAGATGTATTTTCAACACCACGCATAACATCCACTTCTGGGTGTCCAGGTGTTACACTATCCCATTGACGGAATTGTGCTAAATCTTCCAATGAATATTTGCCAGTGCAAGCTAATACAGAATATAACATAGCCGACATGTGACCTGGATCTAAGAAAAAGCGATCGCGACCTTCCCAACGTGGGTTTTGTGGATCGTATTCCAAAAATTCAGAGTAAAGTACGTTGATAAAATCGGCACCACCCATAGCGCCACCTGGGTGACCTGAGTTTGCTTTTTCGACCATTGATGCTGCTAAAAGACGAATATTGTCGGCAGCTTTGTTCAGTTGTTCTACTGTGTTCATATGAATATATTAGGATTAAAATTTAATTTTAAATTATTGGATTGCAAAGGTACAAAAAATGTTAATAGAAATCAGCCCTCATGCTGAATTTATTCCAAATTGAGGCGACTCCCTTTGGGATATTGAACGCTATAACTTAGCGTAAACGATTGCGATTCGCCTGGTTGTAAATCAAGTTCCCAAGTCAACAAACCAGTTTCTTTATCATTATAACAAGCTGGCGTGGTTTCTTTGAGTAATTCTACCACAATATCTTTTTTTGTCGAAATTGGATATTGATCTTTCAACACCGCATGAATGGCTTTGGTTTGATTATTTTTAATAGTCAATTTGTACGTAAGAACGGCTTTAGTGGTAGAACCAAGTGTTTTAACACTGCTAAAGTCTTTTACTTTTTCGCGGATAACACTAACACGTTTATCTGTTCCCAAAGTTAATTTCAATTTATCTTCGGTAGAATTCGCATTAATGTTAGTTTCACCTACATACGAACCGTCATACGTAATATTGGCTTTTCCACTCAATAAATTCAAACTTGCCCAATCAGAAATTTCTGCTAATAAAAACGTTTCGGCATCGAGTTTTGGAGCACAATAATAGTTGAAATTAGCCTCCGTTTGGTACGATTTCAAATCAACTGTTTGTTCTTTTCCATTGCCGGGTATGGTAAAAGGCATTTCCATTTTATACTCTACATTCAAAGCGGTTTCAGTTTGAGTAATAAAATCTTCCATACTTTTTGTGGCGATTTTAATAACCCCATTTTTACCTTCCGAACCGTATTGTGCCTCTGCCTGATCATCTTTCAGTATTTCTATTGATTTAATAGCATTGGGATTTATCGATTGAGCATAATCTGCGCTAACAATTTCGCCATCAAGAACATAAAGAGGCAAGCTTTCAGCAATTGAACCAGTTCCACGAATGCGAATAGAGGGCGACTCTGCGTCATAACTACTTTTTTCCACCTGAACACCAGCCACTTTCCCTTCTAATGCATAATTTATAGATGATTTAAATTGCACATAATCTAAAAACCACGTACTAAAATACGAAGCTTCTTTATTAAATGAAGGCTTCGCCGTTGCAAGCGTTAGTTTTACTTGATTCCAATCCAATCCTGTGGTTTGACGTACTTTAGCCTTACCCAGTATATTAATTGGTTTATCGGTAGACGCAATATTAATATCGTAATACGGTGTCCAACTAGCCGATGTGGTAAAATAGCTAATGCTAAATGTAGCTGATGTAGCCGCAGGAGCAACCAATGTTAACTTCAAAACGCCTGTATTTTTACCACCTTTGCCAATTTCTTGTTGTAATTGATTGTTGAGACGCGCAATTTGTTGATCCAATTGCTCTTTCTTTTTCGTATCAGCTACAATAAGTGCATCTAAAGCCGTGGCCTTAGTCTTGTACAAATCCATATTGGTATTAATTTCGGCTACTGTAGCGCCCTTTTCTACCAAAGATAAATTATGTTCAACGCCTTTACGTAATAAAGTCAATAAATCCTTATTAATCTTGATAGCTGCTGAAACTTTGGTTAAATCCGCTTGATACAGTTCCAAAGAATCGCGCAATAATTTAACAGAAAGATTGTCTTTGGTTGGTTCCAAATAATTCACTGAAAATTCTGATGCTGTAACCATCACACCATTATTCACTCTAATTTTCAAGCTATTACGGTCGATTCGAGGACTTAGACCTTCAATAGAGATTTCATTTTCGCCACTCGTTAATGAAGCCGAAGCGGTGTGAATCAACTCTGCCCCATTAAAATAGACATTGGCCTTTTTCAAGGTTGCTTTAGTATTCACAGCAAAAACGGCACAGCTACACATCAGCATAAAAGCTAAAAACAGCGATTTTACAAGTGTTTTCATAAGTTTTACGTGTTTAAAAATGGTTATTTTACCCAGTTTTCGACATCCTCTTTAGCAGGATTTGCCAAACTTAGTTTATTTTTTTTGTTATAACCGCATAAATCTTGATGCAGTTTATTTGGGTTTTGTCCCTTTAATTTGTCCACCATATCAAAGCCCAATTTTTGCAAAGGTTCAATCCATTCAGGAGCTACACCTAAAACTAAAAATTTATTGGTATCGTCCTTTTTCTGAACTTTTTCAGGTTTCATTTGAGGGAAAAACAATACTTCTTGAATAGTTGTTTGACCTGTCATCAACATCACCAAACGATCCATGCCAATACCCATACCAGATGTTGGTGGCATACCATATTCCAAAGCGCGTACAAAGTCCATGTCAATAAACATGGCTTCATCATCACCCTTTTCGCTCAATTTCAATTGTTCTTGAAAGCGTTCCAATTGGTCGATTGGGTCATTGAGTTCCGAATAGGCGTTACACAATTCTTTCCCATTCACCATCAACTCAAAACGTTCTGTTAAATCTGGATTATCACGGTGTTTTTTTGTAAGCGGCGACATCTCTTTTGGATAATCCGTAATAAACGTTGGTTGAATGTAATTACCTTCGCAGAATTCGCCGAAGATTTCATCAATCAACTTACCTTTACCCATCGTATCGTCAACATTCATTTTCAAAGTTTTGCACACCGTGCGAATTTCTTCTTCCGTTTTTCCTGTCAAATCATGTCCTGTAAATTCTTTAATAGAATCGAGCATGGTAATACGTTTGAATGGCGCTTTAAAACTAATCACTTGTTCTCCGACTTTTACATCGTGTGTTCCATTCACGTCCATACAAATTTTATCGAGCATACGTTCGGTAAAATCCATCATCCAGTTGTAATCCTTGTATGAAACATAAATTTCCATACAGGTAAACTCTGGATTATGTGTGCGATCCATCCCTTCGTTACGGAAATTTTTCGAAAATTCATAAACACCTTCAAAACCACCAACAATTAAGCGTTTTAGATATAATTCATCGGCAATACGCAAGTACAAAGGAATGTCTAATGCATTGTGATGCGTCATAAAAGGACGTGCAGCAGCTCCGCCAGGAATGGATTGTAGAATTGGCGTTTCCACTTCCATGTAGTCATACGCGTTGAAAAAATCGCGCATAGACTGATAAACTTTCGTCCGTTTTTGAAAAATTTCTTTAACGCCGTCATTGACTACCAAATCCACATAACGTTGACGGTAGCGCATTTCTGGGTCTTCAAATTTATCGTAAGCTACACCATCTTTATATTTTACAATAGGAAGTGGACGCAACGATTTACCAAGTACTGTCAATTCTTGACAATGAACACTAATTTCGCCCATTTGTGTGCGGAACACAAAGCCTTTAATGCCAATAAAATCACCAATATCTAGTAATTTTTTAAACACAATATTGTACATTTCTGGCTGCGCTTCGGTTGAAATATCGTCGCGCGAAATATAAACTTGAATACGACCTTTTGAATCTTGTAATTCAACAAACGACGCTTTACCCATTATACGACGACTCATGATACGACCTGCAATACATACAGGTTTACCAGGTTCTTCGTCTTTAAAGTCTGCTTTTATATCGGTAGAAAAAGCATCGGTTGGATACTGCGCTGCTGGATATGGTTCAATACCCATTTCACGCATGGTGTCAAGACTCTGACGTCTAAATAATTCTTGTTCTGAGAGTTCCATAACGTTATAATTAGTTTTGTTTATATTATCTTATTTGCTAAATAGCTGTTTCATAAATTCATCACCCGCTAAAATGCCAAATGCACCATTTTGTGCCGAAAATTCATCAAATTGAGTCACCGTATCGGGCATTTTTGTTGGATTATAGATTACAAACGGAACCGCTTCCGCTGTATGTGTACGTAGGCGACATGGTGTTGGATGATCAGGCAAAATCGCTATTGTCACGGGTTCAGACATCGTACTTATTGCCTCGAAAATTGGTTTAATCAAGCGTTCAGAAAGATACTCAATAGTTTTAATTTTTAGTTCCACATCACCCTCGTGACCAGCTTCATCGCTTGCCTCAACATGTACAAATACAAAATCATCCGTTTTTAATGCCTCAATAGCTGCTTGCGCTTTACCTTCATAGTTTGTATTGTACAAACCTGTGGCACCTTCTACATCAATCGATTTTAATCCGGCATTAATACCAATACCTTTTATTAAATCGACCGCAGAAATAACTGAACCTGATTGAATTCCAAACAACTCCGACAACGGTTGCATAACCGACTGGTAACCTGGCGACCAAAACCAAATACTATTGGCAGGATCTTTACCTTCGGCGCGACGTTTTATATTGACTGGATGATTTTCGAGCAACAATTGCGAACGTAAAATCAAATCATTCAGTATGTTTGCTGTTTCAACTGCTTCTGGCACTTGCGCTGTAATCAGTACATCTTTAAAAGGAGTTCCAACTACATCGTGCGGTGGCGTACACGTTATGCGTTTATCACCATGCTTCAATTTACATAAATGTCGATACGAAATACCATTAAAAAAATGGACCAATGCAGAACCTAATTCCGCTTGTAAAAAGGCTATTAATTCGGCAGCTTCTTCGTTAGAAATATGACCAGCCGAATGATTTTTAATTTTATTTTGTTCAATGCAAATCAAGTTACATCGCATCACCATTTCATCGGATTCGATAGGAACGCCCATGCTAGCAGCTTCCAACGTACCACGACCTTCGAATACTTTTGCCACATCATATCCTAAAACCGATAAATTGGCAATTTCGCTCCCAGGATGAAACCCTTCAGGCACCGTATGCAATAAACCAGATTGTCCTAATTCAGTCACTCTATCCATGGTTGGTTTATGAGCCACCTGCAAAGGAGTTTTGTTCCCCAATGCTGCTATCGGCTCATCGGCCATACCATCACCTAAAATGACTATGTATTTCATTATGCTTTAATGTCGTTTTTAATAATAACCTGTTCTAATTTCTCAAGCGTTTCCGCCAACGAGAGATAACTTTCGCCACCAGCAGCATTTAAATGACCACCGCCATTGAAATAAGTTGCAGCCATTTTATTAACAGGGAATGTTCCTTGCGAACGGAACGACATCTTCACTTTTTTCACATCTTCTCGCACGAAAACAGAAATATCAATCCCTTCAATCGACAAAGGAATATTAACAAATCCCTCTGCATCACCTACTTGGTAATCGAAACGAGCTAATTCATCCAACGACAAGCTAATAACGGCTGTTCGTTGCTCTTTGTAAAGCTTCATTTTTTCAACTAAACAAAAACCCATCAAACGCATGCGATTTTCAGAATAGGTGTTATATACCAAGCGATAAATATTATCCTTATCAATTCCTTTTGACAATAATTCCGAAATAATATGATAAATTTCAGGACTTTGAGAGGCATATGAGAAATTGCCTGTATCAGTCATCATACCCACATAAATGGATTCCGCACATGCTTGTGTTATATTTTGGAAAAAACCCATGCGACAAATCAACCGAAAAACGAGTTCACTAGACGATGAAATTTCGGGATGCGAAATGGTGACGTCAGCAAATGCTTCGGGTGATAAATGATGATCTATTAAAATTTTCTTTGCGTGCGACTGTTCTACAAATGGCTTTGCACCATCAATACGTTTCAAATCATTAAAATCGACACAAATCAACAAATCAGCTTCTGTAATTAAACCCTGTACTTCCTTATGTTTTTCCTCCAAAACGACAATATCTGAAGCTCCCGACATCCAATTTAAAAAACCAGGAAAACGATTTGGAACAATCACAACAGGCTCTTTCCCAATTTCTTTCAAAAAATGATACAGTCCAAGCGAAGAACCAACAGCATCGCCATCCGGAGATAAATGAGTCAAAATCACAATACGTTCAGCAGCTTCTATTAGCTTATACGAACGGGAAACATTGTCTTCAAGAATAATTTTGGTTAACATAAAATTAGGGTTATATTTTAACTTACAAAGATAAGAAAATTTGCTGAATCTATAGCACTACCAAAAACAAAAAAACCAAATAAGAACGAGTTACAGTTCTTATTTGGTTTTATAATTATATTTACGGGAGTTTTATTTACGCTCCATACAACGTTGCTGCCATTTCCAAGCAGAGGCCAAAGTCTCTTCAACACTCGCTTTAGCTTTCCATTTCAGCACTTTTTGAGCCAACGATGGATTTGCCCAAACTTGCTCAATATCACCTTCACGGCGGCCAACTATTTCATAAGGAACTTTAACGCCATTTACAGCTTCGAATGTTTTAATCAATTCCATGACTGATAACCCTTTTCCTGTACCTAAATTGTACACTTCTGGTTCTTGTAAATCTTTATTAAGCAAACGATCTACGGCTGTAACATGAGCATATGCCAAGTCCATAACATTGATATAGTCGCGAATACAAGTTCCATCAGGCGTATTATAGTCGTTACCAAAAACCTTGATTTTTTTATGAATTCCTGCCGCTGTTTGTGCTACAAATGGCACTAAATTATTAGGAACGCCATTAGGTAATTCGCCAATAGCAGCTGACGGATGCGCACCAATCGGATTAAAATAGCGCAACAAAATGCTTTTCAGAGCATGATTCGCATGCACAGTATCCATAATAATATCTTCACAAATTTGCTTTGTATTACCGTATGGAGATAAGGCTTTTTTAATTGGTGCTTTTTCGTCTACTGGCAACACATCAGGCTGTCCGTAAACCGTACAGGATGAAGAGAATACCAAACCTTCTACCTTATGAATTGGCATTAATTCAAGCAAATTGACCAGTGAAACCACATTATTACGATAATATTTCAATGGCATTTCAACAGATTCTCCGACTGCCTTACTTGCAGCAAAGTGAATAACAGCTTTAATTCCTTCATGTTTCGTGAAGAACTTATCCATAGCGACATAATCGGTACAGTCGATATTTTCAAATATTGGACGTTTGTCCGTTATTTGCTCAATGCCATTAAGTACTTCAATGTTTGAATTTGATAAGTTATCTACCACATACACGTCATAACCAGCTTCAAGTAGCGCCACTACAGTATGTGAGCCAATATAGCCCGTACCGCCTGTAACCAACACTTTTGGTGACGATGTAAACATGCTCATCATTTGCTTTAGTTTTTTTGTTACTTCCATAATTGTTGTGGATAAACTCCTTCACGAATTAATTTACTAATTTGCAATACGACTTGCGGACGATCTTCGGCATAAGTTACGCCAAACCATTTAGCTGGCGTATCAATTACCTCACAGGTAGCTTGATTATTGCTAATCAACTCATCAACCACTGTTGGAATGTAATATTCTGATTTAGGCTCCATGCCGCGCTCTGTCAAAAATTTTGCAAATGATTTTTCAGAAAAAGCAAAATAATCAGGTGTAAAACCCCACATATTCATAGAAACTAACGAAGCGTTAGGAATAGTTTCATAACCCCCATGTTCCAATGGATATTGAATAACCCCACTTTCACATTCTATTTTAGTACGCTCTACCACCGAAGTCAAAAGTTTTTGTTCATTTACGCTACAAATACCACGGTTTACAGCGCCACTTTCCGACAACGTATTACTAATATGGTAACCTATCATGCAATAACGGCCAACTTGACCTGTTACATTGGTCAAAAAATCAGCTAATAGTTGATACGATTCGCGTCCATAAAAATCATCAGAATTGATGACCGCAAAAGGTGTATCAATCACATCTTTTGCCATCAATACGGCGTGATTGGTTCCCCAAGGTTTAACACGTTCTTTATCGTAAGCGATACCTTGTGGTACGCTGTCTATCTCCTGAAAAACCACTTCAACAGGAACATGATTTTCGTATTTGCTTACAATTTGTTTGCGAAATTCAGCTTCAAAGCTGTGGCGAATAACAAAAACAACCTTACCAAATCCTGCTCTAACAGCATCGTAAACAGAATAATCCATAATGGTTTCACCATTAGGACCAACGCCATCTAACTGTTTGAGACTCCCATAACGGCTACCCATTCCAGCCGCCAAAACTAACAATGTTGGTTTCATACTGATGTATTGTGTGAAAATTCGTGCAAAATTACATAAAAAAATTGATTGAAAAAATCGTCATTATTACTTGAATACATAAACAGACGATAAAAACGCTCTATTTAATTCGATTACAAATACATAAAAGTTATCAACACGCCAACTCTCAAAACATGTGACTTTCTATTTATAACCACAAAAATACGCTTTTTTCTATTTATTTGTTATTTTTTTTGCCAAATATAAAAAAAATCATTACCTTTGAGCACTTTTTTTAACCACTTAAACATACCTCTTAATTTATGGGACATCAAATTGATAGATTGGACAAAAAAATTCTCCAAATGATTTCGCAAAATGCGCGCATTCCATTTTTAGAAGTTGCTCGCGAATGCAATGTATCAGGAGCTGCTATTCACCAACGTGTACAAAAGCTTATAAATATTGGCGTCATAAAAGGTTCTGAATTCATTATAGACACTTATAAAATAGGTTACCAAACTTGTGCCTACGTAGGTATTACCATTAAAGACATGTCGTATTTCAAGAGTGTCATAGAATCGCTCAAAAACATTCCTGAGGTGGTAGAATGTCATTCAACAACAGGTCATTACACCATGTTTGTAAAAATCTATGCTAAAGATAATCGTCATTTAATGAATATTATTGTTGAAAAAATTACTCCTATTGTAGGGATTGGTAATACAGAAACTTTTTTAATTTCACTTGATGAAGTCTTCAATCGCCAAATTTCGGCATTTGAAGCAAAAGAAATTTCTGAGTAAATCCGAAAGTAAAAATATAATTTTGAAGCTGTATATAGAACATATACAGCTTTTTCTGTATATGCCGTCAAATACCTCGAAATATATACAGCCAAGTCAATTCGTGTTAATAACTTTTTACGTAAACCCTTTATAAAATGCACAATTTGAGCTACTTTTGTAATTCAAACTTGGATTTATGCGTGGTAACGACTTTGATTTAACAAACGAAGAATTGGCTATCATCAAAAACTATGAAGAAGCTCATAAAAAGGGGCAATCAGAATATTTTGATGTAGAAGATTTGGAATTTATTATTGAACACTACTTACATTTAGGCGATTTGGAAAATGCCCAAGATGCACTTCAATTTGCGCTCAAATTACACCCCGACAGTTCTTATCTACAATGTAAAAAGGCGCGTATTTATACCAATTTAGGTCGTTTTGACGAAGCACTGGCGCTTATTGAAAAATATCAAGAGGCAGGCAACCCTGCACACACATTTACAAAAGCTGAAATTTTGCTCAAAACAGACCACAAAGCGGAAGCTATAATGCTTTTTAAAGAATTGGTAGATAATTACGCTGACGATGATTTAGCAGAAATTTGCTTGGATATAGTCATGATGCTACATGTTTTTCAAGACTATCACAATAGTGCTTATTTCATACAAAAAGGATTAAAAAAAGATTCTGTAAATTTAGACCTATTAGTCGAATATGCTGTGGCATTAGAACAACTGAATGAAGCAGAAAAAGCTATTGCAATCTATAATCGTATTCTCGATATTGATCCTTACAAAGCATCGGCTTGGTTTTGTTTAGGACTACTCCACTTCAATTTAGAACATTATCGTGAAGCATTAGATGCTTTTGATTTTAACATCGCCATAAATCCTAACGACACCATTGCATGGTTGCAAAAAGGTCACTGTCATTTCAATTTAGAAGATTACGTGCCATCTATCAAAGCTTACAAAAAATATTTAGCCGACTATCCTGAAGACAGTGTTGTTACAGCATTTCTAGGTGAATGTTATGAAAACTGTGAAGTGTTCGATTTGGCGTTAACCTGTTTTTTGCAAGCTGCCAAACTAAATCCTGACAATGCTGACGCTTGGCTTGGTGCAGCCATTTGTATGGTGGAAACAGAAGACTACCTGAAAGGCTTTGACTACATTAAAAAAGCCATTGACGCTAATCCAGATTCTGCCGAAAGTTACGCTGTTTTAGGCGAGATTTTAGACAAAAACAATTTAATTGAAGAATCAAAAATAGCGTATCTTCACTCGTTAGAATTAGACCAAAAACAACCTGAGACTTGGAAAGAATTAGGCGATTTGTACATGCAATCTGGTGAATTTGATCAAGCAGTGCCTTGTTACGAAAAAGCATTTGAATTAGACTCCACACTCGACAAACTCACGCTCCTTATGTCAATGGCCTATTATGGCATAAAAGAATACGATAAAATGTTGGAATTCTTTAGCTTAGCCGAACAAACTTACAGCAATGCGCTCGAAATATTTTTGTCCGTATTTCCCGAAGCCAAATCATTACTAATTAAATAATTTCTATGAAAAAACTATTATTGACCATTTTATTAATGTTACCAATCTCTTTATTCGCTCAAGAAGCAGCTCCTAAAGATTCATTATCTATCATTCAGGAGGTAGAACAATGGTATGATGCCAATATGAATTATACCAATATTACCATTTTGATGACCATCGAAAGTTCATTTATTCCATTTCCATCAGAAATAGTAATTCCACCAGCAGCTTATGTTGCCAGCAAACCCGAAAGTGATTTAAATATCTTTTTAGTGGTGCTGTTTGGTACATTAGGGGCTATTATTGGGGCACTCATTAATTATTACTTGGCTTTATGGCTTGGTCGACCAATTATTTACAAATTTGCAGATAGCAAACTTGGACATTTATGTCTTTTAAGTAGCGAAAAAATTAAAAAAGCAGAAGATTATTTTAACGACCATGGAAAAGTATCCACTTTTATCGGTCGTTTGGTTCCTGGTATTCGACAATTAATTTCAATCCCTGCTGGTTTAGCCAAAATGAATTTGGGTAGTTTTATTCTTTATACGACACTTGGAGCCGGTATATGGAATAATATATTAGCCTTTATTGGTTATTTAGCGCATGGTCAAGCAGACTTAATTAACAAATATAGCCACGAATTATCGCTAGTAGTGCTAGGTTTAGTTGGCCTAGCTGCCATTTGGTTTATTGCTAAAGCACTAATCAAACGCAAAAAATAAGATAGCAGGTCATTTTTAATAAAGGTATTCCTTCTGCTCATTATGTTACATTACGGACTCATTGGAAAATCACTAAAACACTCTTTTTCAAAAGATTACTTTACAAGTAAATTTGAAAGAGCACATATTGACGCTGATTACTCTTTGTGCGAATTAGCAAATGTAGAAGAAATAAAAGATGTATTCTCAAAAAAATGGCAAGGATTAAATGTTACCATTCCATACAAAGAGCAAATAATACCTTTTTTAAACGAGGTGGATGACCTAGCGACACAAATAGGAGCTGTAAACACCATTCAATTTAGTAAAAAAGAGGGACAAACATGGCTAAAAGGCTTTAATACGGATGTTATCGGATTTGAGACTACACTGAAACCACTCTTACAAACACAGCATACACGCGCTTTAGTTTTAGGCACTGGTGGTGCCTCAAAAGCTGTAACTTACGTCCTCACTCAATTAAACATTCCATACGTATACGTATCGCGTGAAGCTGGTCTTAATAAGTTAGGGTACGAGGAGCTTACGTCTGAAATCATTTCGACACATACGTTGATAATTAACACAACACCACTCGGTATGTTTCCCGATTTGGAGAGTTATCCCAACATTCCTTATAACGCAATAAGTGAAAAACACTTACTTTACGATTTGGTATATAATCCCGTCAAAACACAATTTTTATTACAAGGAGAAGCACGCGGTGCCACCATAAAAAATGGTTTAGAAATGCTTATTAATCAAGCAGAAGCAGCTTATGAAATATGGAATCAATAAAAAAGCCTTACTATAAAAAGTAAGGCTTATTTATTATATAACACAGTGATTAAAATCTATACGATAAGGATAAAACTACATTATGTGAATTGGTAACAACTTTGGAGGCATTAAATGCTGTAGTCTCATACGGTTTGAATAATTCGTTTTTTTGACGATAAGCATACGTTAAATCAATGCCAAAACCTTCGTGACGATAACCAAAACCGCCTGTTCCATAAATTGAACCTTGATCTTTAAAATATTCCATATCGGTACGAATAGTATTCAGTGGAACAGATTTAATAGCATTATCCCCAACCGATGCCGTTTGATAAGCAAAACCACCACGGACGGAAAAGGCCTCTGACAAACGATATTCTGCACCAGCTTTAAATGTATGACCAGATAAAGCATACTTATTTATATCATCATTGTCTAACGCATAAGCATTACCATTCTCAAAAACATCAGTTTCGTTCACTTCCGATTTTAAACGAGTAGACCCTTTATAGTCAGTAAACAGATAATCAAAACTAATAATAGCAGACTTTCCGATAATAAAGGCTGTACTAGCCTGAAACTTAAGCGGTGTTCTGTAACTATATGAAGCATATCCACTTGGCGCTTTAGCTGTACCTACATATCGTTTATTATCAACATGTTGTATATCATAATCCATTTCGGCATAAAACCGATCGGTCATAGCATAATAAGTAGGCGTATGAAACGATAAGCCTAAGCGCATAAACGATGCAGGACGAACGATAGCTCCAAACTTAAAATTCACGCCAACCCCGGTGGTGTAAAAATTATTTTTTAGCACAAAATTACCACCAGCCTGAAATTGTTCTCCATAAACAGATGTAATGGCATAATCAATAGATTGTAAATTAAAACCTGCTCCGAGATACAACACATTACTAATATTGGCACCATAATTAAAACCAAACTCGTCAATACTGCCACTTTCCACAGCTTTGTAACGTCCTGTAGATTTTTCACCATTAGCTAATAATGAATACCAATTTAGTGAATCTGCTCCAGCACCAGGATTAATTAAATAACCTTGATAAGCCAACTCCGAGAACCATGGTACATTTATATTATCATATGGATCATACGAATCTGTTTTTTCCAAGGCTGATTCTGCAAAACCATTTGTGAAGCCAGCCATGTAGTCAGTCATAGAATTCAATGATTCACCACCACGAATATCAGCATAACGGTGAAAATTTTTCAAACGATTATAGGAGAAGCTAAAATTGCTAGCCACTAAGCCTCGCTCTCGCATCGGATCAACATAAGCAAATATTAAGGCTGCATTATTAATATTAAAATTGAATTTAGATCCTGAAGCTGCCTGATCCCACTTAGAATTGGTTTGTACAGTCATAAAATTACCTGTTATGGTCATTTCTGAACTTCTATAAATGGCCAATCCTGCAGGATTATCTACAATACTCGAAGCATCGCCACCTAAAGCTCCAAAGGCACCTGCCATACTCATATAACGAGCAGTTCCATTAATCGAATTATCAGCATAACGCAAAGCATCAAAAATGCCTTGTGCCGAAACCGAGATACCAAAGAGCAATAAGGTTAATGTGATTATATTACGTTTCATAATGGTCATGATTATTTTTGAATTAAACGTTAACGACGTGTAGTACTACTACCACCTCCACGAGATCCACCACCAACTGAAGAAGAACCTCCGCCGCGGCTTCCTCCACTACTTGAGCCACTAGAAGTTCCCGTAGAACGAGTACCGCTGCCAGATGTAGAGTGAGTTCCAGAAGAAAATCCAGAACGACTTCCGCTACTACTTGACGAACTCGAAGATGTTCCTGAATAGCGACTTCCATTATCTGATGAAGAAGTAGTTACACGCACAGTTGATCCAGAGCTGTAACTTCCACGCGTAGATTCTGAATTGGATGACGTAGACACGGTTGAACTTTGAGACCTTCGTGTGTTCGTAGTTCCTACACTTTGAGTGGAAGAAGCTTCACGATTACGTGATCCAACATTATTTGATGATGTTGTGGAAGTCGTACTACGTGTGCCATCATAACGACCCGCGCTATTATGCTGACGACGATACGTTTCATTGGACATATCGGAATAACTTGAACTGCCATTATGACCTGGATTATAACACGAATAACAATCATAATAAGGATAGTACCAAGGATCATAATAAAATGGACTCCAATAATTGGCAGGCATCCAACCCCAATAGCTATAATAGTTGTTATAATAAAATGGCATACCATACCAAGAATTCCAAGACCAGCCCCAACCCATATTGTCGTAATAATTATTATAATATGGGTTGTTATTTACATTCGTATTGTTACCCGAAATATCGACACCATTATCACCAACAGAGACATTATAGTCGCCATTAGCTAAATCATAAATAGTGGTATCATTGCCTTCGATATGCACTAATAAATTTTCGTTATGAAACGCATTTAATCGCTGAGTGTAGGTATAATCCTCTTCCGTAAGACTCACATTGCCATCCAATAGCACGGAAGGTTGTTCAGCCTCCACATCAGAGTATTTTACTACTTTGCGTACATCCTTTTTGGGGATATCTGTTTTGGGATTAAAATAGATATCGTCATATTGAGCAAAAGCTGACAAAGATGATAAACAACTAATCAACAAAAATAGTTTAAACTTGTTCATAATAACCTCCTTATTTTAACGAGAACAATTATTCAGTGTACAAATATAGTGCAAAAAAGACAACTATTAATAGGGTTAACCAACTTTAACCAATCAAAACCAGCCAATAAAAGAATTATTACTTTAATAATCAATTATTTATTTGCTTCTTAAAATAAGAACTAGTTTTCATTTATTTGAAAAAACAGACCATAAAAACGTCAACCATAGAGCTACTTTGGTAAATTTTATGATAAACATGGTGCTATTAACGTATAAATTCGTACTTTTGCAGCAATTTTTTAGTAAAAACATCAATTTAGAATTTATGACAGAAAAGATTCAAACCCTCATGCGTGATAATGCAGTGGCTCGTTGGACAGCACTCATTTTATTAGCTTCCACTATGTTCTTTGCGTATATGTTTGTAGATGTGCTCTCTCCTCTACAAAGTATGTTGCAAGCACAGCTCAACTGGACTCCTGATATATACGGAACATTTGCGAGTTCAGAATATTTCTTAAACGTATTTGTTTTCTTCCTCATCTTTGCTGGTATTATATTGGATAAAATGGGAGTCCGTTTTACAGCTATTTTATCAGGTTTTGTGATGGTAATAGGCGCATCTATTAAATTTTATGCTGTTAGTGAAGCCTTTGCAGGAAGTGGAATCGAGACACTGTTAAACTCATTCTGGACATCGTTTCCTGCATCAGCTAAATTAGCCTCATTAGGCTTTATGATTTTTGGATGTGGTGTTGAAATGGCGGGCGTAACCGTATCAAAAGGAATTGTTAAATGGTTTAATGGCAAAGAATTAGCTTTAGCTATGGGTATCGAAATGGCTATTGCTCGTTTAGGCGTTTTTGCTATTTTCCGTATTTCACCACGTGTAGCAGATGTTACAGGACATATTAGTTCTCCTGTTTTATTCTGTTTAGTGCTTCTTTTGATAGGTTTGATTTCATGTACCGTGTACTTCTTCATGGATAAAAAATTAGAAAAACAGATGGGTGAAAGTGGTGAAGAACCTGAAGAACCATTTAAATTAAGTGATATAGGTAAGTTGTTTACCAGCAAAACCTTCTTAATTGTAGCTGGTTTGTGCGTGTTATACTACTCTGCTATTTTCCCATTTCAAAAATTTGCTGCTAATATGTTAGAAAATCGTTTAGCTATTTCGAATAAAGAAGCTAGCGATATTTTCTCATGGTTCCCAATTGGTGCTATGTTATTGACTCCACTTTTAGGTGCTTTCTTAGATAATAAAGGAAAAGGTGCTACCATGCTTATCATTGGCTCAGTGCTCATGTGCTCCTGCCACTTGGTATTTGCTTTAGTTCCAGCCGAACAATTCACTCCTTTTATAGCTTATTCTGCTATATTGGTTTTAGGTATCTCATTCTCTTTGGTTCCTGCAGCTTTATGGCCATCGGTTCCTAAATTAGTCGAAAATCGTTATTTAGGATCGGCATATTCTGTCATTTTCTGGATTCAAAATATTGGTTTAATGGCTTTCCCTATGCTCATTGGTTGGTCATTACAGATGACTAATAAAGGTGTACTCGACCCAAAAGGTTATAATTATACCGTACCGATGCTGATTTTTGCTGCATTAGGAGTTTTAGCTTTTGTTTTAGCCATTTGGTTGAAAGCTGAAGATAAGAAAAAAGGTTACGGCGTAGAATTGCCTAATAAAAAGTAAGTGACACCAGGCGTACTATATTTAATACCTACCACTTTGGGTGATTGCGCATTATCGCAAGTGCTGCCTGAAGGAAACAACTCTATTATTAAAGAGTTAAAGGTTTTTATTGTCGAAAACATACGCACGGCAAGACGCTTTTTAAAACAAGTAGACCGAACTATTAACATTGATGAGTTGCTATTTTTTGAATTAAACGAGCATACAGATCTTAATCAAATTAGCAGCTATTTAGAACCGTTACAAAAAGGTCAAAATATTGGAATAATTTCAGAAGCTGGTTGCCCAGCCATTGCAGACCCAGGTGCCGACATCGTAGCGTTAGCACAACAAAGAAACATAAAAGTGGTGCCATTAGTTGGGCCATCAAGTATTCTGTTATCGCTTATGGCAAGCGGTTTCAATGGGCAAAGTTTTGCTTTTCACGGTTATTTGCCAATAGACAAAGCACAACGTTCCGAAAAATTGAAACAACTCGAAAGACGCATCTATAACGAACATCAAACACAGTTATTTATAGAAACGCCTTATCGGAACAATCAATTACTAGAGGAATTGCTGAAATCATTGCAACCTCAAACAAAAGTGTGTGTTGCTGTAGATATAACATCGCATGACGAGTATATACACACAAAGACAGTGAAGGAATGGAAATCAACTCCCACTCCAGAACTACACAAACGTCCTTGTATCTTTTTGATTTACAAGTAATAGATAGAATTAACAAACAAGAATATTAACCAAATTGTGAACCAAAAAAACGAATAAAGTAAGCTTATTCGTGTAATTATTAAACATTAAATTATTAATTATGAAATTATTAGAAGGTAAAGTAGCTATTGTTACGGGAGCTGCTCGTGGCATTGGTAAAGCCATTGCTTTAAAATTTGCAGCAGAAGGTGCTGATATTGCTTTTACAGATTTGAACATTGACGAAAATGCCAAAAACACAGAAGCAGAAATAGCTGCCTTAGGAGTTAAAGTTAAAGCTTATGCTTCAAATGCTGCTAATTTTGAAGACACACACACCGTAGTGGAAGAAATTCTTAAAGATTTCGGTCATATCGATGTACTTATCAACAATGCTGGTATTACAAAAGATGGTTTAATGATGCGCATGACAGAACAACAATGGGATGCTGTTATCAATGTAAACTTAAAATCTGCTTTCAACTTCGTTCATGCTGTTACTCCTATTATGATGCGTCAAAAGAACGGTTCTATCGTTAATATGAGCTCGGTAGTTGGTGTAAGTGGTAACGCTGGACAATGTAATTATTCAGCATCAAAAGCTGGTATGATTGGTTTAGCTAAATCTATTGCGAAAGAAGTTGGTTCACGTGGTATTCGTGCTAACTGTATTGCTCCTGGCTTTATTATTACTGAAATGACTGGTGCATTAAGCGAAGAAGTTAAAGAACAATGGGCTAAACAAATACCATTACGCCGTGGAGGTACTCCTGAAGATGTAGCAAATGTGGCTGCATTCCTTGCTTCTGATTTATCGAGCTATGTGAGTGGACAAGTAATTCACTGCTGTGGTGGTATGAATATGTAATCCAATAATTCTCCATAAAAAAAGCGCTGAAAATCTTTTCAGCGCTTTTTTTATGAAATACTATTTTATCGCAAATCATTTAACTCTACTTTAGGATACCGGCTCTTATCAAAAGTAAAAATAGCGACATCCTTAATAGGTTGCTGTTTTTGTATGGTAAAAATCAATTTATCAGCATTGCGTTGTGAAAACTCAATCTTTTTTAATTGACTTGTATTTTTATCGATACTCAACCGAATACGAAAATAGTCGACTTTCTTAGACACAGTAGGATATAAAAAAAGGTACCATACGGTTGGGTCATTGGTCGTTTCATCAAAAGCTACGCGATGTGTTTTTTCATATCCACGAATCATCATTAAAGGATTCATCTCTTTCTGTTCTTGTGGCGTAGGTTCACTAATCGACACTTCATTATTGGCTTTTACATAAACCCATTGTGTTTTACCATCAAAAAACGTCTCCATGCCAGCTAACGAAATGTACGCTTTTTTACCATTGATGGCACAAACACCCTTCTGAACTTCTTTTTGGTTGGTATTGCCAGCAATATAGGTAGTCGTAAAATCAAATTTTGAAGGCGTTTTATATAATTGCGAAATAGCCTTATCCACAATAGTTTTAGCCTTAGGATCACTCGTTTGAGCACCTAAACTTAGCGTAACAAGCATTAAACAAAATACCGAAAAAATCTTATTCATAATACTGACTATTAAAAGTTATGAAGCATTTGTTCTAGTTCATATTCGGTATGTATAAGCACCTGACGAGGTTTGCTCCCTGAAGCCGCACCTACAATACCAGCTGCTTCCAATTGATCCATAATACGAGCTGCGCGATTGAAACCAACTTCGAACTTACGTTGAATCATAGAAACCGAACCTTGTTGTGTTGCTACCACAAATCGTGCCGCTTCTTCAAATTTCTCATCACGACGAGTCATATCTACACTTGTAACATCGCCTTCACCTTCTGTAAAGTCAGGTTCTGGCAGTTCAAATGCGGACGGATAGCCGCGTTGTTCAGATATAAAATGTACAATATTTTCAACTTCGGGTGTATCCACAAACGCACATTGAACGCGTGTAGCATCATTACCTTGCGAAAAGAGTAAATCACCCTTCCCTACCAATTGCTGGGCACCTGAGCCATCTAAAATCGTTTTAGAGTCGACCATAGCCGATACTTTGAAGGCAATACGAGCTGGGAAGTTGGCTTTAATCACACCTGTGATAATATTCACAGATGGACGTTGTGTTGCCAAAATCATGTGAATACCAACGGCACGAGCAAGTTGTGCGATACGCGCTATTGGCATTTCAACTTCTTTTCCTGCGGTCATTATTAAATCGCCAAACTCATCGACAATTACCACAATATAAGGCAAAAATTTATGCCCTTTATTTGGGTTTAGCTTGCGACTGATAAAGCGTTCGTTGTATTCTTTAATATTACGTACGTGAGCAATTTTAAGTAAATCGTAACGCTGATCCATCTCTTTACAAAGCGAGTTAAGCGTTTGTACGACTTTACTTGTATCGGTAATTACAGGCTCTTCTCCATCGGGTAATTTTGCCAAGAAATGCTTCTCAATATCGGCATAAATGTTAAATTCCACCTTTTTAGGATCAACCAATACAAACTTCAATTCTGAAGGATGTTTTTTATATAAAAGTGATGTGATAATGGCATTCAACCCAACCGATTTTCCTTGACCAGTAGCACCAGCAACCAATACGTGTGGCATTTTGCATAAGTCGAACATAAATACTTCATTGGTAATAGTACGTCCTAATGCAATAGGCAAATCGTAAGTCGATTCTTGGAATTTTTTTGAACCAATCGTTGCAAACATCGACACAATACGTGGATGGCTATTAGGAACTTCAATACCAATGGTTCCCTTTCCAGGGATTGGAGCAATGATACGAATACCAGTAGCTGCCAAACTCAACATAATATCAGCTTCGAGATTACGTATTTTACTAATTCTCACGCCGTCTTCTGGTACAATTTCATACAATGTAATAGTTGGCCCAATGGTTTCATATATTTTTTTGATACCAATGCCATAATGTTTTAGCGTGGTAATAATACGCTGTTGATTAGCAATTTGCTCCTCTTTAGTAACCGTTTCGGTAGGTGTACCGTAATCTTTCAACAAATCAACTGTGGGATATTTATACTCACCTAAATCCGCTTTAGGATCGTATGGCCCTTGTTCTGCCAATGGATCATAAATAGCAGAATCATCATTTTCTGTGGCATCAACCGATTCAGTTTCTACCATATCACCAGATATATTTTCTTCGTGCACAGATACAGTTTCCACAGGAATGGTAGATAATGGCACTGGCTCAGTCAATTCATCATCTGCTTCAATAACATCTTCTTCAACATTTTCGTCGGCATCCATGATAACCCATTCAGGTGGAACTATTTCATCACCAATTTTAACAGACAAAGCATCTGGATCGACGGTTTCTACCTCAACATCTGTATCCATTTCAGCAGCAATAGGAACATCCACTTTAGGTTTACGATGAAATAATCCGCGTAAAAATGGTACTGTTTGGCTAAATGCAAAAATGGCGAATAACAAGCCCGTACCTAACAACAGGAAAAATGTTCCTGGAATACCTATATTTGCTTTCAGAAAGTCGCTGGCATAAGCGCCATGCTCTCCTCCCAAATTGATAAATGAGTTTTCGAAAAAAGGAGCGAAGAAAAAAGCGAAAAAGAGTGAAAACCAAATCAAAAACAAAGCAGAAAACAAAAATGCTTTCCACAAAGCCATTATTTTGACTTTCATTAAACGGAAGGCCACTACGAACAAGAACCACAACATAGCGAAGGAAGCCAATCCAAACCATCTATTAATAAAAATTTCAGCCAAAAAAGCACCACGTGCTCCTGTCCAATTTTGAATATCTTTTGAATGTTCTCCCAACTGGTACCAAGAGGCATTTACAATGCTTTGGTCAATGTCACCAGTAAAGAAAAAAGAGACCATACTCAATAATAGATACAACGTACACAAAAGCAAAACCAAACCCAACGCAAAACACGTACGCTCGTCGACGATAAATGCTTTTAGAGAAGCAAAGAAACCAGAAGAAGTCGATGTAGTTGATTCTTTTTTAGCCATATAGATAAATTCGGTAATATAAATTATAATTTTTACAAAGATACATTTTTTTTGCTCTTATCGGCGTTTTCGTGCAAAGAAATCTTGCATCAACGCACCACACTCGTCAGCCAAAATGCCTGAGACCAACTCCGTTTTAACATGCAATGCCTCTGGCGCGAATTTTTGAAAACCGCGTTTTTCGTCGCGTGCTCCAAAAACCACACGACCAATTTGAGACCAACCGAGTGCTCCAGCACACATGACACAAGGTTCAACTGTCACGTATAATGTGCAATCTGTCAAATATTTACCACCCAAATAATTGGCAGCAGCAGTAATTGCTTGCATCTCGGCATGAGCTGTCACATCAGTGAGTTGTTCCGTGAGATTATGTGCACGAGCAATAATTTGATTTTGACATACAACCACCGCTCCAATAGGAATTTCATCCATATCAAAAGCAACGTTCGCCTCAACCAAGGCTTTTTTCATGAAATACGCGTCATCAAACATAACTTAATACAATTTTTTCTGAAGTTTTTGAAGTGCTTTCATTTCGCCAAACAGTAATATACAATCGTACTCCTGAAAAGTGAACTCTGGATTCAAATCTGCCATTTCGTAATAAAAACTATTAGCGCCTAACACATTCACTTTTACTTTACGACGTTTCACTCCAACCAATTGAACATGAAATAGCTCCTCCAAATTGGCTTGACCTAAAGTCTGAGATATCAAAATGTTAGGTATTTCCAATTCTACCAATTGGTGTGTTTCTGTTACGGGATAAGCACCTTTAATTTGAGGAGCTTCTGTAGAAAGTGCAAATAAGTCGGCCGCATAACTTTCAGGCATAATAACTTCGTCTACACCTATCGCCTCTAAAATAGTTTGATGTAATTTACTACCTGCACGAGCCACTAAATGTTTAACACCATGTTGTTTGAGCAACGCTACTATCAATACAGAATTTCCCACTTTTTCACCCAAAGTCACAATTACTTGGTGAGCATCGTCGAGTGGAAGTACATTCAGTGAGGCCGAATCACTCAAATTAAGACAAATAGTTGAACTAATGGAATTTTTATATTCTTCTACCAAATTGATATCTGAATCTACACCTATCACGTCATGCCCCATACGAGTCAAACGCTCAGCCAAGGAGACTCCAAAATTTCCTAATCCAATCACGATATAAGTCATAATTTCTCTATTTAAATGTTCTTTTATTAATTAATTGGAATCGATTCACTTGGATATTGATAATTTAAATGTTGTTTTGGCTTCACCAAACAAGATAAAATACTAATCAAGCCCACTCTACCAACAAACATCAATACAATTAACACCACATGACTTTCATCAGATAACAATGGCGTCAAATTAAGAGACAAGCCTACTGTACTAAAAGCTGAAACGGCCTCAAACAATAAAGCCTGTAACGATGTATTAGGCTCAAACCAAGCTAAGCATCCAACTCCAATAGCAAGCACAACTAAAGATACAAAAATAATAATAAATGCGCGATTTACAGTGGTTTCTGAAATACGGCGTTTGCGCAGTTCAATATGATTGCGACCTCGCAATGTATGCCACACATTTAAAAACGCAATACCAATAGTTGTGGTTTTAACACCACCACCCGTAGACATAGGCGAGGCACCAATCCACATAAGCACAATCATCCATAAAATAGTCATAGGATGCATATTTCCCATATCAAATGTATTAAAGCCTGCCGTTCGTGGTGTAACTGACATAAAAAAGGCCGTTATTATTTTACCTGAAGAAGATAAATTGGCTAGCAAGTTATTGTATTCAGTAACATAAAAAACAACCGACCCTCCGATTAATAAAACTGAGGTAACCGTGAGTACAATCCATGTATTAGAAGTCAACAAATGTGGAATATGCAAATACCGTTTTTCTTTGCCGAACAAGCGTCTAAACAAATTACGTACAATATGTAAAAGCCATCTACCAAGATTAAAAATAATAGGAAAACCTAATCCTCCGATGACAATTAAAAAAGCAATAATGACATGCAATTGGTAATTGGCTTGTAATGCTTCATTGAATAATCCTCCACTGACTGTGGAAAAACCAGCATTACAAAATGCTGAAATAGAATGAAATACAGCAAATCCAACATCATTCCACGTATGTCCTCCGATAGACACAAATATAAAATAAGCACCTATTAATTCCACCGTAAAGGTGACAAAAATAATATACCACAAAGTTTTAAAAATCTGTCCTATTCCTTTTTCAGGATCAATTAAATCTTTAATTAATAATTTGTTTTGGGTTAAATGCTTGCCAATAAAAAATAGACCAAAAAAACTAGTAAACGTCATAATACCAATACCGCCCAACTGAATCAGCAACGCAATGACACTTTTGCCCATCAGTGTAAAAGTGGACGACACATCGACTGTGGTTAACCCCGTAACACAAACGGCGCTGACAGAGGTAAATAAGGCATCGATAAAACGTATGGGATGTGTGGTGGCACGTGGCAAAAATAAAAGCCCTGCACCTAACATAATCAAAAGAGCAAAACTCCCGACAAAAATCCAAGTTGGATTCAGCCTTGACGTGAGTGACTGTGTTACAACAACCGACAATTTGATAATTGAAATAAAAATAACAGCACCAAACACAACATACACCTGATGAGCAAATGCCAAAAATGGATAAGCAAAAACTACTGAATCAGGTAACACAAACCACACAATGGCCACATAGAGCAATAACAAGTAAAACAGGAAGATAATATACCATTGTTTTGTTTTATGAGTGGCAATAAATGATTTGAGAAGACTCACAGTCAGTTCGCCGAAGAACAGCAGATACGCCACATAAAAAAGAGATGCCACGCGCATCATTTGAGCTTCCATTTGAAAGCCAACACCGTAAATAACAACACCAACTATTAAGAGCGACGAAAATATATTGACCACCCGCAGCAAAGACCACAGGAAAGCAAAAAATGGCTGTAAAATCAGCCGCAAGCGTAAGTAAATAGCTTTTAAAAAACCTTTCATCGAAAAATCATTTGTAATAAGCAAAGGTAAACATTTTAAGCGACATACCACATAAAGTGTACTGCTTATTTTGAATGGTTTAAATCACAACTATTTTTGATTATTGGCATTAAACGAATTTAGGCGACAAAAAAAGAACCACTTTCGTGGTTCTTTTTGTTATTTAGATTCAGACAGTAACACATGCAAACAGCGCTCAAGCCCATCCATCCAATAAGGAATGGCTTGATTATAGGTAGACTTTAACTTACTCTTATTCAAAACACTATAATGTGGTCGTGGTGTACGAACTGCATAATCTTTTGATTCTATTGGCAACACTTCGCATTCGACATGGGCCAATTTAAATATCATTTTAGTAAAATCGTACCAACTACAAACTCCTTCGTTCGAAAAATGATAAATACCTGGCACAAATTTGCCAGAATCAATGATTTGCAACATGGCATCCGCTAAATCGGCAGCATAAGTAGGAGTTCCTATTTGATCGAAAATCACTTTCAATTGACTACGTTCATTACCAAGTTTCAGCATCGTTTTTACAAAATTATTACCAAAACCCGAATATAACCACGATGTGCGAATAATAATTGCTCCAGGACATGCTTTACGCAACTCACGTT
Organism: Paludibacteraceae bacterium; assembly: GCA_028694915.1. Classification (GTDB taxonomy): domain Bacteria; phylum Bacteroidota; class Bacteroidia; order Bacteroidales; family Paludibacteraceae; genus W0P28-013. The sequence goes on along the minus strand of JAQVJY010000001.1, from coordinate 284,615 downwards.
CGCCAGCCAATTTCGATTTTCCATAAACATTAGTTGGAGACACAGCCATATCTTCTGTATAAGGAATATGACTAGTTCCATCAAACACATAATCGGTAGAGATATGTATAACCCTGATGCCATGCGCTTGTGCTACTTCACCCAAATTACGTACAGCATCGCAATTAATCTTATAACATAATGCCAAATCGTCTTCAGCTTTATCCACGGCCGTATAAGCAGCACAATTGATTAACACATTTGGTTGATGTAATTCAACAAATGCATCAACTGCATTTTTATCTGTAATATCGAGCGTATCAACATCCGTAAATATAGATTCTAAATGAGGATAACGTTCAAGTGCCACACGCATTTCATTGCCTAATTGGCCATAGGCACCAGTAATCAATAGTTTCATAAGTCATTATAATTTTATAGCCACAAAGATACAAAAAACCTAGTAGCCAATATCATTTTTAGGCACAAGATTAAGATTGACGCTGTAAAAGAACCGTTTTAAAGCGTTTGAAACCAAACTCTAGAATTAACGGCACTGCCACTCCCGCAATCACATAGAAAATAGACCACCAACCAGTGGAATCAACATGGCGCCATCCGGCCAATAAATCAATCGGATAATGAAATAGGTGAACTTGAACTAATCCAACCAATTTGAATGAGATAATATGTAAAAACAAAATAATCAACGAATTACGACCAACATAGGCCAGTAAACCGCCCACAGAGCGAAGTTGACTCAACTTTTGAGCCATGAACATAACCGAATAAATACCCAGAAAACAAGCTAGCAACCAAAATACCACATTGCTATAACCATTAACACGCATATCCACCGAAAGATGTAATACCAATTTTGCTACGTATAAATAGATTACGCCTATTGATGTAATCAGCCAACTCGTAAAACGTATTTTATCACTATGTTTAACGACATGACCCAAGTAGCAAAAAAACAAAGCTACTAAGATGACATTAATGCCCTCTTTAAAATTATACGACCATGGCAGCGAAATAAGCTGAAATCGCGTAGAAATAACTCCAAATAACATCAACAAGAAAGTAATGACCAGCAATAACATTTGTGATACATGCCATTTTTTACGTATAAAACAGACACCATACGAGAGGATATTAACCACAAACAAAGCGGTCATAAACCACAAAGGAGCCAACATCAACTCACTACTATCAAACAAAAAGACATGAAATACGCTGGATAAAAAACTCGAAAACGTATATTGATTTTCAAGAATTCCTATGGTATAAAAGAAGTTATGTAAGGCAATAAAGACAAGTTCACAGATCAAAAAAGGAAGATAAAGACTTTTTACCTTGTTGGAGATAAAGACCTTAAAATCTTGATTAAATGACGACAAATAACCAGTTAAGAAGAAGAATAACGGCATATAGAAAAACCGCCCAGGCGACGCTGGCGCAAAATTAGCATGCCCCATCACCACCAAAATAATGCCTATAGCTTTGGCAATATCAACAGTTACATTTCTATTCATTCCTACAACTACAGATTTGCTCAACGACGTTTTTTAGACGACGATGAATTTGGCATAAGGTTATACGACAATTTAAAACCGCCGCAAAGATAACCAAAATCTGTGACAACCTGCTTATTTGAGGCTACATGATTGCTTTGTAAAACACTGGAGACTATTCTACTCACAGGCACACCTGCATGCGTATCGGTAATAGAAAGAAGAGATAAGTTGCTAGTTTTTGGCACATGATAGTTATTCAGAGCATAATCGACATATAGACCAATCCCTAGTTCATTGCCTGATTTAAGGGCAATATTATAGGAAAAATCGGCTGATAAAGTACACCAAATAGCAGGCATATGGACTAACTCATCAGCTAGAAAAATTTCACCATTTTTACCTGTGGCTAATGCTAAAGCTTGATCAATTTCAACATCATACGCTGGATAATAACAACGCAAATCGACGCCTTCGAGTCGTTCCTGATATTTTTTAACTATTGGAATAACAAATTTAGGTCCCACATTTATACTAATTGGATCAAAACGCAGCGCCAATTGCAAAGGAAATTCAACTAACAATTGCGTATGACGTTCAGTCAACTTATTGATGCTATAATAAACATCCATTACATCGTTTTCAACATCAATTACTGTGTATTTGTCGCTATAATTAATGGCTTCAAATGTACTGGACGAATAGGCCAAATTCAAACCAAATCGAACTCCTACAACATCATTTAAAAACATCGCGTAGGTTAATTCTATACCCGTATTTATTCCTGGATTCAGAATACCAAAATCAGTCTGATAAGTTAAGCCAGCCATACCTAAGCGTGCCGCGATGGTAAACTGACGCAATACGCTCTGATTTTTATCACGGCTATCATACGAACCTTGTTGTACCCCACAATTACAATCTTTATTGTAATAATATAACTGTGGAGCCCTAGAAAAAGAGTGTGAGAATATATCTTCAGACTTCAACACTTGAGCCTGAATAGTACCTACTACAAAAAGTAAAAACACTAAAATAAAACGTATATATTTAGAAGAATTCATTAGTTGACTATCAATTTTACGCCAAAAATACGATTTGTACCTGTAATCACTTTCACATAATATACGCCTTGCGTGAGTCCGGCTGGCAAATTGATTGGATATGCAACCGGTTCAAACCGTGTAATTTTCACCCCCTGATAATTATAAATTTCAACATATAAACCGACTTTTTCTTCATCGGTAAAATCATAATTAATAACAGCATTTTGCGATAATGTAACTGGATTAGGTGAAATTGTTAGGTTCTCATGGTTAATACACAATGTTTCTGAAATAAAAGGATGAGCCTGACCTTCAGCCATTATGAGTAATCGTAAAAAGAAACATCCAAATAACAATCTATCTTCCGTATAATAATCATCCAGTTCTCCTATCATTTTTTGACCATCTTTGTACCATTGATAATGAATTTCCTCATAATTTGGAACTAATTTTTTCGCTTTTGTATTATTACACAGTACTATCCAATCATATTTATTAACGATTAAATCTTCCACCAAATAACCTGATAAACAATTATCTACATCAATATGAGTCACAAACAAACTATCACATTCACCCGAAGAAGAAAACCGTTCTGTCAAATCTGTATCATGAAAATAAGTAATGCCTAGATAGGTCACTGAATCACAATCTGTAACCGTTTTTTCACCCAATGGCTCTGGCTTCACGGTAATTTCCACCGTCAATTCATTAGCACAGCCACCAGCATTTTGTGTCTCTACAACAAAGGTTGAATCGGACACAAATGTTTTATTCTCATATTCAACGAGCCCACAACCAGACAATCGTAATGTATCGACAGTGGGCTGAACCACATATACAGGTAGCACCGATGACGTAACAAAACACTTTTTAAGTAATTCATCACCTAATTCCGCAATCATCAAACGGTAATAAGTTATTCCCGCACCAGCAGTCTGTAACATGGCCGTAGCAGATCCAGCTCCAGAACCAAATGATGTCCAACTGGAATTGTCCACAGCAACCCATACTACTCCATCATTACTTTTCTGCCATTGATACATTAGTGGTGAATTTAATGTTCCTACATTGGTTAATTTACCAGAGAACAATAAGTTTTCACCTTTACAAATAGTATCATTGGGAAAAACTTCGGTTGTAATAAGACTATTCGATTGAACCACAAAATAGGCCCAAGCCGATGCAGAAACACCATCGCATGTAATCGAATATTGTACAGAATCTATCGCCGCATGTCCTGATATAATACTGTATACTAAAGAATCACTTTGAATGGTAGCAATAGCACCTAACACAGTTGGTTTTGTTAATAAACTAATTTTTGGGGTTGCACACGTATAGGTATCATTACTTAGAAATTTTATGATAGCTGTAGAATCACAAGCCAAAGCCACAATAGTATCATTTATTGACGTTACAACATGAGAACATTGATTAACAAACAAATGCACAGGATCACTCATAGCACGGCAATTTTCCAAATCAATACTGCCAGAACTAGCAACAGCTAAACGATAATAACCACTTTTTGTCGGTTGGGCTGATATCATTTCTAATGTGGTAGCATTTATCCCAACGGCAGTCCACGAAGCTTGCGATGTTAAATCACCTGTGGCGCTATAAAGCCAACGATACTCCAACGGTTCAGTAAACGTTCCATCATTATTAAACATACCTACCATAGAAACATTCGTTCCTCCGCAGACAGTGTCCGTTGGTGCTATTGATACGGTCACAGGTGGTGTACATAAGCGTACCTCAATATCGTCGAGCATAAAATCATTACCAGATGCATCTGCCGTATTATTAATAACACTAAAAATGATGGAGGTTTCACCTATCGGCATTTTAAATGGCATACCATGTTGTTTCCAAACACCGTCACCTTGTTCGAGTGTAATATTTTGGCGGCCTAATTCTGTATTTGCTAAATTCTTAACCACTAAAGTCAGAGAAGCATCCGTCCATGAAGTGGAATTACATGATCCCATACCCCAAACTGATAGATAAAGTTCCGCTTCGGCACATAAATTATCTATTTGACAAGTATAAAACTGCCCAGCTGTAGCCGAGCCATCAACTTGCATCAAATAACCTCGTGCAGTATCATTAGGATGTGTATGATCACTCAAACGTGGATACCAAGAATTATGTGATGGATAACTAAATTTTCGAATAACGTAATTTCCAGCCCCTTTCGGATTCCCATCCATTTTAAAGTTAAGATTACACTGTGAAATTGGTGTTGTACTTATTGAAGGATCTCCCACTGCATTTCCTCCAAAATCTTCTTTAAATAACAACGTACCAGTAGTAGGAATAGTGGCATTTGCTTCCACAGAAACCATCTTTAATGTAGTATCGTGTAGAGTGATTATCTGATTTTCTACAGGTATAATAACATCCTTGTTTGGGGATTGTTGTAAGCCATTAGATAAACCTTGACAAATTGTAACTGAATCATAACTGAGTATGATTTGCCCTAAAATTGGTAATTCACAGAATATCAATGCAACAAAAAACAGGGTTATACGGTATTGCTTCATTTTTATTAAATAATATGCAGTAAAATTAAACTTTTTATTATAGCTTTGCAACTACATTTTAGTGTAGTGTTTTAGTGCCATGCCAACAAAAAAAATCACCACCCGTTATTTATCAGGATTAAGGCCTGTGGAATTTAAAAGTACTCCAGATTACAAACAATTATCTGGAATTAAACCTTTACTAGATGCCATGTCAAGCATACTGCCACATGACTTTTATGTAGTCGATTATTATAAAAAACAATTTTTCTATATATCTACAAAACCTGACAGCCCTTTACTTGGTGGGCACACTATCAACAACGTGCTACTGGCTGGTTATGAAATATATGCTGAAACGATGTCAGAAGAGCGAATTAAAGACTTGGAACAGATTAATAATATGGCATTTAGTTACTTCTATCAATTATCGGCAAAAAAACGTCATTCATTATCTATAGCCCACAATCTCGTTTTAAAAGGGAATTCTGGAGAGGAAGTGGCTTTTCGAGTACAAGGGAAGCCATTCTTATTTACTCCTGATGATAACATTTGGATGATTCTATTTACATTTCGCCCTACTACAGCAGTCGATATGAAAAGTTTCATTATCAATGACAAACAAAGCAACCAACGATATTTGTTATCTACGGAACAAAAAACGATAAAACCATTACCCAAATTAATATTATCCGACCGTGAAAGATTTATTGCCTATGAAACCTCTCGTGGCACGCTGGAAAAGCAATTATCTCAGCAACTAGGTATTACGATAGACACCATCCATTATTACAAGAAACGCCTCATGCAAAAAACATTGACCTCAAATATTCGAGAGGCCATACACCAGTTAGAAACAACTGATATCATATAAACAAAAAAAAATCACCTACATAACTGTAAGTGATTTTTTTCGTCGGGGTAGCGGGATTCGAACCCACGACCCCCTGCTCCCAAAGCAGGTGCGCTAACCGGACTGCGCTACACCCCGAATACGAAGCGCTTTGTTTCTCAAAAGCGAGTGCAAAGGTACGCCTTTTTTCAATAAAAGCAAACTTTTTTGCAAGTTTTTTTCAAAAAAGTTACTGTTTTAAAAGAGACTCTATTTCCTCCAACTTCTCATCCATTGATTTTAAAGCATCTATCCAATAAATAGTAAAACCACGACGTTCCATTCCACGAAACCAGGTCATTTGACGCTTCGCAAATTGGTGAATGGCAATCTCTAATTGTGTAAATAACTCGTCAAATGTAAGTTTACCTAACAAATAGTTGGTTACAAACTTATATTCCAAACCATAATAAATTAAATCATCTGGCGGTATACCACTATCCAAAAGCTTTTTTACTTCATCAATCATGCCTTCGTTCAAGCGTGCTTTCAATCGTTTGGTAATTTTTTCACGACGCACTTCGCGATCTATGCCTACGCCTATTATTAACGATTTTAACTCGGGATACTCTAATGTATCTTCTTCATGTGTTTGATAATACGCTTCTATCTCTATGGCACGTATGGCACGTTTTACGGTATCTACATCCGTTTGATTGTGGAGTTTCTTATAACCGCTTAGAATGGCAGTTAGCTCATCTAGCGTTTTATTTGTTAGTTGCTCACGTAACATTTTATTATCTGGTACTGCCAATAGTTTATAACCATTTAAAACCGCTTCTATATATAAACCTGTTCCACCACATAAAATGGGCAAATGTCCTTGCTGATTAACAGATTCAAATGCTTTGAGAAAATCTCGCTGATATTCAAACACATTATATTTGTAACCAGCATCTACTATATCTATCAAATGATAAGGAATAGGTTTGCCATCAACCACATATTCGGCTAAATCTTTACCTGTGCCAATATCCATTCCACGATAAATTTGGCGTGAGTCAGCACTTATGATTTCTCCATCAATACGTGCAGCCAACGCTGTAGCTAATTGAGTCTTACCTGTAGCAGTTGGACCTAATATGGTTACAAGATTGTATTTCATGACTTCGGTTTAAAAAGAAACATCCAAAAACAGAAATCTATTTTTGGATGCCTTAGAAATTCAGATCACCTTTTTCAAATTTAATGCTTAATACGTTGTTCTAGCTCTTGAACACTAAGACGGAACGTTTTATCCGTATCCATCAAATCATTCACCACACCACAAGCATGTAATACTGTTGCATGGTCTCTATTCCCTATAATTTTACCAATAGCGGACAATGAACTTTTGGTATATTGTTTTGACAAATACATAGCTACTTGACGAGCTGTAGCAATTTCACGTTTACGTGTTTTAGACATTAATGTGTCCATTGGTAACGCAAAATATTCACAAACCAAATCACGAATTTTTTCTACCGAAATCACATTAGGTGTTGAAGATATCACTTTACCAACAACTTTTTCAGCTAAAGCTAAATCAATATCCGCGTCAGTCAAGGTAGCATGAGCCAACAACGACACAAGTACACCTTCCAAGTTACGAACACTGTCTGTTACATTTTCGGCAATATAATCAATCACCTCTTCTGAAATTTCCAAGCCATCTTTATAGATTTTGCTTTTCAAGATTGCTTTCCGTAATTCAAAATCAGGCATTTCAATTTCTGCACTCAATCCCCATTTAAAACGAGTTAATAAGCGTTCCTCCATTCCTTCCAAAACACCAGGAGCACGGTCACAGGTTAATATCAACTGTTTACCATTTTGGTGTAAATGGTTGAATATATGGAAAAATGTATTTTGAGTACCTGTTTTATTGATAAATTCATGAATATCATCTAAAATGAGTACATCAATACTACTATAGAAATTCAAAAAATCATTCTGAGTATTCTGACGAACTGCATCTGTATACTGAATTTGAAATAAATTGGCAGACACATAAAGGACCCTTTTTTCAGGATATAGTTGTTTCGCCATCATCCCTATAGCATTTACCAAGTGAGTTTTACCTACACCCGATTTGCCATACAGAAATAAAGGATTAAAAATAGTGTTGCCTGGATCGTTACCAATACTAATACCGGCTGTACGAGCCAATTTATTGCTACCACCTTCTACATACGTATTGAAATTATAAGCAGCATTTAACTGTGGGTCTATTTCCTGTGGAACAAAACGTTGTTGAAATGGTGAAACCGAATTTGACGCCAAAACCTTAGGTGTGGATACCTTTTCGTTGCTTTGTGTAGAAGCAGTAGGATAATCTGTAGTCTTTTGAGTGGTTTTATCAACCATAACACGATACAATAACTTTGTACCTTCACCTACTTCACGATACAAAGTTACGCGCAACAACTCCGCAAATTTTTCTTCGATGTACTCGTAGAAAAACATACTTGGAACTTGTACTACGAATTCCCCATTCTCATATTTCAATGGGACAATAGGTTCAAACCATGTTTTGTAAGCTGCCTCAGAGATATTATCCTTGATTACTTTTAAGCATCTGTTCCACAAATCGGCTGGTGTCATCATTATTAAAGGAAATAAAAAGTAAATGTGTTAATATGTTTTTCAAAAAATTATCAACAGGTCGTAGACTCTTTTTCACGATACAAAATTCGTATTCTTTTGCCAATAAAAAAAATGGCATTTTTAATTGAGATTTTAGAAAAATGGTATTGCTTTTATTTTCAACAAATTAGTATTTTTTGTTGATTTACAATTGATTAGCTAAATATATTTTTTAACAATACTCATTATTAAGCAGTTAATAAAATAGCTATAAAAATGTTAAAAATGGCGGTAAAAAAACCGAAATGTCTATTGGCAAGGCAGTTCGGTTCTTTTAATTTTTAGTATCAAGTTTCTTTTACTATTTCTTTTATTTAGATTTTGTCAAAACAACTTAATTATTTTAACACGTACAAAATGCTCTTTTTTACTTCTTTTCTTTGCTACCCCAAAGTGAAAAATGAACGTAACGTTTAGGGTTTGCTTTTAAGTCAATCAATAAATTATCAGCGCTCTTGGCCGTGCTATTTAAGTTGTTATACAACGACTTATCAGTCATCAACAAGCCCAAGGTACCATTTTGACTATTCAAATTATCAGAGAATATTTGCAAGTTATTTACCGTTTTATCGATACGTGCAAATAGCTGTGCAAACTCTACTTGTTTCAAATCGCCAGATACTTTTTTAAGATCACCTGTGATCACATTTACATCAGATAAAATGGCAGGAACTTGATTGTTCATAACTTTTTTCAACTGAGCAGATGTACTTTGTAAATCAGCTGTCGTTTTTTCGATTGAGCTTAAACTCTTTTTCACTTCCGATGAAGAGGTAATGGCATTCAGTGAACTCAAAAGAGAGTCTACCTGACTAAATGTTTGTTCTAATTTTGGTACCAACTCGCCCATTTGTGCCATCAAGCCACCTTCTACCTCTGAAGGAATGGTATCACCAGATGCATATAAATTATCTGCCTCTGTGTAAACCAATTCAATAATCTTTCCACCCATGAGGCCATCATCTTTTAAAACAACTTTTGAGCCCTTAGGAAGTTTGATATCATCATTCACCAATAAATCTACCACAAAAGGATGTTCACGCTTAAAATCGTAGCTAATTTCGCGTACCTGACCTACTTTATAACCCTTAACAAACACTCCATTTGAGGTTACAAGGCCTCCTAGTTGATCAAATTCTGCGTAATAGTGATTACTTGGTGTAAAAATATTAATACCTTTTAAATAATTGATTCCGAAAAAAATACATGCCAATGCTGCAATAAAAGCAACACCAATTTTAACTTCTTTGGTAAATAATTTCTTAAACATAAATTTATTTTAAAATGTAAAGTGCAAAGATACTTCTTTTTTTGAACTACTAAAAGACCTTATCTGAATGTTATTTTTGTTTGCTAATCTTTTCAGCCTCTTGTAATGATATTTTTTTACCATTGTGAAACACAATGATAAATGCTTCTGGGAATATTGATTTAATACTATTTTTCAACTTCAATATTTCATCCAAATTGTTAGTTGAACCATACGTGTATTTAAACCAACCACCCTCTTCATAAAAAGTACAGTTAGTTAAACCTCTAAAATCAGGTGCTTTACTATCTACGACCTGTTTACGAGTAATGAATAACTGTAATTGGTACACCACCTTACTATCAGAAACTTGTTGATTAAAATTGTCCATTTTGCTAACTGGAGGTTGTGGTGTTTCAGTTGTAGCGATATTGGTATTGGCCGCAACATTCTTTTTATCGTACTCGTGTTTATATTTGGCAAACGCTTTGTATATGGAGTTTGCCATTGTATTTTGACCTTCTTTAGAAAGTAAAAAACGTTCCTCAATTGGATTGGAAATAAACCCAAGTTCAATTAATACACTTGGCATTTTAGTTTGATGTAATACCCAAAAATTTTCTTGACGTACACCCCTATTATAACGCTTGGAGGAAATAAATTCATCTTGTGTATAAGCTGCAAATTCGATACTTTTGTCACTGAATTTAGATTGCATAAATTCAAACATAATGTATGAATCAGGTGATGTTGGGTCAAATCCTTGGTATTTTTCTTTGTAGCCTTCTTCTAACAAGATAACTGAATTCTCACGTTTGGCAACTTCGAAGTTTGCATTTGTTTTATCCAGCCCAATGGTATAAGTTTCAGATCCATAAGCAGATCTAGCTTTAGAAGCATTGGTGTGAATACAAATAAACAAATCTCCATTAGCCTTATTGGCAATATTAGATCTATCTTGTAAAGGCACATATTTATCAACATCACGCGTAAATACAACCTTTACATCTGGATGATTTTGTTTGATTAAATCTCCTAATTTAAGCGACACATTCAAATTAATATCCTTCTCGCGTCCATTAGGCCCCATAGCGCCTGGGTCCTTGCCTCCATGACCAGGATCGATAACAACGGTAAATGGTTTAGTTGATGCGTAGGAAACAAATAGTATAGTAGAAAAAATAAAATAGACAAATAAACGTTTCATAATGAAAGATTAATTTAAAAAATTGCTCTTATAATGCAGCGTTTGAAGACCTTTATGCATTAGTTTAGGTGGCGCAAAATTAATGATTATTTAATGGATTTTGGCATAAAAAATGAATTATTGTGCTAAAAAAATAGAATTTACCGCTAAACACGTGTAAAAATGGCTATAATTGATTAGCTTTGCATTCTTTTTATTAAACTTCTTGTTTTGTACAAATAAAGCTGCAAAATATTGAAATTCAAAAGTTTATATCTTATTATTATCCTTTGGATTGGTACTTTTATTTCGACCTATGCTGTCGAACAAGAGGTACCCGACTCTGTTTATGCAGAAACCGTGCCAACAACATCGGTTAATACAAAGAAAAAAAACGCAATAGATGCTCCTATACATTACAAAGCTAACGACTCCATTATATTTTACGGTTCTGGCAACGGTTTCCTTTATGGTGAAGGCAATGTGCGTTACGAGCAAGCCCGTCCCATAGAACTTAAAGCTGGTTTGATCCAAATGAAAATGGATAGTAACACGGTGTTTGCTACTGGACGTTTAGATAGCTTAGGAAAACTTGTTGAATTACCAGTCTTTAAAGACAACACCGACGAATATTCATCGAAAGAATTAGCCTATAATTTTGAAACACGCAAAGGTTTTATTAGGGGCGGCATTACGCAACAAGGTGAAGGATATATTGTTGCAGATAAAACAAAAAAAATGAACGAGGATGAGATGTGTATGCAAGGCGGTAAATACACGACTTGTGATCATCATGACCATCCCCATTTTTATTTGCAATTGACCAAAGCCAAAGTAAAACCCGGAAGCTACATTGCGGCTGGTCCAGCCTATTTGGTAATGGAAGATGTGCCACTACCACTAGTCATTCCATTTGGATTTTTTCCTTTTACGTCCAGCTACTCATCAGGCATTATTATGCCTTCGTACGGCGACGAAATGGAACGCGGATTATTCCTAAAAAACGGCGGATATTACTTTGCTATCAATGATTATCTCGATTTAGAAGTAACTGGTGAAATTTATACTAAAGGTACATGGGGACTTCAATTAGGAAGTACTTACACTAAACGTTACAAGTTTAATGGTAATTTTAGAGCGAGTTACCGCGAAGATGTATATGGTGAAAAAGATTTACCAGGTTATAGCAAATATAACAACTTTAAAGTAGCATGGACTCATCGTCAAGATCCAAAAGCGAGTCAATACAGTTCACTCTCGGCCTCAGTTGATTTTACCACCAGTGGTTATAATCAAAGTAATGTGAATAACTATTACAATCCAGCAGAACAATCAAAAAACATTACCAGTTCGAGCGTAAACTACACCCAACGTTTTCCTGAAAGTCCTTGGAGTCTTTCTGTCAATGCTCTGGTTTCACAACGTTCACAAGATTCTACCATTTCTCTATCGCTACCCAACATTACAGTAGCTATGAGCCGTATTTATCCGTTCAAACGCAAAGAAGCCGTGGGCAAAGAGCGATTTTATGAAAAAATTGCGCTATCGTACAACATGACCTTTGCCAATAGTATCACCGCCAAAGAAAATAAATTGATGACTTCCAGCTTTACAAAAGATTGGAAAAATGCTATTGACCACAAAATACCCATTACTGCGTCCTTTAATTTATTCAAATATCTAACTATTTCGCCAAGTATAAATTTGCATGACAGGATGTACTTCAACAAAGTAAACCGCTCATGGAATAAGCAACAACAAGAGGAACAATTAGATACGATGAGTGGATTTTTTAATGTGTATGATTTTAATGTAGGGGTCAGTATGCAAACCAAGTTATATGGATTCTACACACCAAATCGTAAATTATTTGGTGATAAAATTGATCGCATACGCCACGTCATGACTCCTTCTGTTTCATTTAACTATCATCCTGATTTTGGTGATGATGTGTGGGATTTTTACAGTAGTTATGAAAAAATTATTGTCGACAAAAACGACATCAATAAAATCACTCACCAAACAGTAACCTACTCGCCTTATTCAAACGGTATGTATGGTGTGCCCGGACAAGGCATGGTTGGGGCTATTAGTTGGTCGTTAGGCAATAATGTAGAGATGAAAGTGAAAGACCAAAAGAAATCGGATGAAGTAGGCTCCACACAATACAAGAAAGTAAGCCTTATTGACAATTTTACCGTTTCGGGCGGATATAATTTTGCAGCCGATTCGATGAAACTGCAAAACTTTAATGCTCAATTACGTATCAAATTAACGAAATCCTTTTCTCTCAATTTAAACGGAGCCTTTGACCCATATAAATTTGGATTAAATGAATATGGAAAACCCGTACGCGTAAATCAATTACGTGATTTTCCACGCTTCCAAGGCACTGGTACATCGTTTCAATACACGTTCAATAATGATACGTTCAAAAAGAAAGATAAAACCAAGCCAACAAACGACGAGAACCAAGACGAAGAAAATTCTGGTGTTGATTTTAATTTAGATCAACCATCAAATATCGATAAAGAAAAGGCGGAAGCAAATTCAGAAAAAACAACCAATTCTGATGGTTATGTGAAGCCAGCTGTCACGTGGAGTTTCACGTTTAATTACTCCGTGCGTTGGGGAATCAGCAATCAATTTGATTACGACATGATGGATTATAAGCGCGAATGGAATCACAATTTGAGCTTTTCTGGTAATCTGAACCCAACTCCAAAATGGAAATTAAATTATACTGGCTCATTTGATTTAACTGCCCTTGAAATTACACAAATGACGTTATCCATTGTAAGAGATTTACACTGCTGGCGGTTGTCGGCTTCGGTATCTCCTTTTGGACGCTACAAATCATACATGGTTACAGTCGGTGTAAATGCCTCCATGTTGCAAGATTTAAAATACGAAAAACGAAGTGACAATAGCCGTAATGTACTTTGGTTTTGACACAACAAACAAAAAACGTATCTTTGTCAGACGATTAAATAAATAAACTATATACAAATTAAAAACTTACTTTTATGAAAATTGCAGAAAACATGCTCGTATCTTTAGAATACAAACTTTATGTAAAAAATGAAGAGGGCGCACTTGAATTGATGGAAGAAACCGAAGAAGGTCAACCTTTACGTTTTTTCTATGGAATGGGTATGATGTTACCAAAATTTGAAGAAGGATTAGCTAATTTAAATGAAAACGACACCTTCGAAATTTCATTAGCTTGCGCTGATGCTTATGGCGAATATGATGAAGCTAACATCGTAGATTTACCACGTGAGATTTTTGAAATCGATGGTAAAATCGACGAAAAAGGTGTATATCCAGGCGCTATTGTGCCACTTATTGACTCTGAAGGTCAACGTATCAACGCCGAAGTAGTAGAAGTTAAACCAACCGTTATAACAGTAGATTTCAATCATCCATTAGCAGGCGAAGATTTACACTTTACCGGAAAAGTACTTGAAGTACATGAACCTACTGAAGAAGATTTACGCGCTATGTCTGGTGGTTGTGGCTGTGGTTGCGATTCTTGTGGTAGTGATTGTGATTGTGGCGATAGCTGCGGAGATGGTTGTGAAGGAGGCTGTTGCTAATAGCTATAACTAATTAATTGACCTGCGTTATGTCGAACACATTTGGTACTTTATTTCGATTAACATCATTTGGGGAATCTCATGGTGCAGCTATTGGCGGTATTATTGATGGTTGTCCTGCTGGTATTGAAATAGACTTGAAATTCATTCAAGCCGAGCTAAATAGACGTCGACCAGGTCAATCATCCATTACCACACAACGTAATGAAGCTGATGAAGTAACTTTCTTTTCAGGTATTTTTGAAGGCAAGACCACTGGAACTCCCATTGGTTTTGCCATTCTTAATACAAATCAACACAGCGATGATTACAATCATTTGAAAGATGTATTCCGACCAAGTCATGCCGACTACACATATCAAATGAAATATGGCACAAGAGATTACCGAGGCGGTGGTCGGGCTTCAGCTCGTGAAACCATTGCACGCGTGGTAGCTGGCGCCATAGCCAAATTAGTTTTAAAACAAGCTGGTATATCCATTGTAGCTTACACGTCTCAAATTGGACCAATCAAGACTGCTCTGCCCTATCAGCAACTAGACCTCACACAAACAGAAACAAATAGCGTACGATGTCCAGAACCAGTTATTGCCAAAGAAATGCAAGACTTTATTACAACTTGCAAATCGGAAGGCGATTCGATCGGTGGCATTGTTACATGCGTCGTTAAAGGACTTCCTGTAGGACTTGGTGAGCCTGTATTTGATAAGTTGCAAGCGCGCTTAGCATATGCTATGCTTTCCATTAATGCTGTTAAAGGATTTGATTATGGAAGCGGATTTGAAAGTGTATCACAAAAAGGCTCCGAAGTAAATGATTCATTTACAATAGAAAACGAAAAAATTACAACAAAAACTAATTTTTCGGGCGGTATACAAGGCGGCATTTCCAATGGACAAGACATTTATTTCCGCACGGTCTTTAAACCTACAGCCACCATTTCCAAATCGCAACAAACGATTGACACTCAAAAACAATTAATCAATTTAGAAGCACATGGTAGACACGACCCTTGTGTCGTGCCAAGAGCTGTACCTATCATTGAAGCTATGGCCGCCATGGTAACTTTAGATGCTTACTTATTGAATAAAACACACAACTGATGAATAGCGACATACGAGGAGAACTCTGGGGAGTTATTGTAAACCCATATTCTGGGAAACGTCAACTTGCAAAAGATTGGATTAAAATATACCGTTTACTTAAAAAAGCTGATATTCGTTTTGATGAGCAATTAACAGCCTATCCTGGGCATGCTACCGAAATAGCAAAAAATATGGTCGAACATGGCTATAAACACTTGTTAGTAGTAGGTGGAGATGGAACTATTAATGAAGTAGTTAACGGAGTTTACACATCAAATACAGATTACAAATCGGAAATTACATTAGCACTGGTTCCTTATGGCACAGGCAACGACTGGGCACGCTATTGGAAAATCACACGTAATTATAGGCAATTGGCGCGACATCTGTTTGAACGTAAAAGCGTTTCGGTAGATATTGGCAAAATGACTTATGTAAATGCCAACAATTATGAAGAGCACCGTTTTTTTATAAATGGTTCTGGAATGGGATTTGATGGCATGGTAGTAAAAATAACCAACCATATTAAACAGGTATTAGGTGGAAGTGGTTGGGTTTACTCCCTGTCAGTTTTTTTAGCGCTTTTCAAATTGAAACCTTATCATATGCGATTAATTGCCGATGATAAAACTATGGAGCAGAAAATACTCACCATTGCTATCGGTAACACATGTTATTCTGGAGGAGGTTTAAAGCAGGCACCAGAAGCTATTCCTACCGATGGATTATTTCATGTTACAGCTATAGAACCTTTGAAATTGACTGAAATACCATCCGCTTTAAGATGTTTATTCCAAGGGAAGTTAACAGAACATAAACGTGCGCATTCATTTGTTACTAAACGCTTTGTGGTAGAAACACCTAGTAAAATTTATGCAGAAACTGACGGAATTTTGATTGATGCTAAATCGCCTTACACAATAGACATTATTCCTCAAGCATTACACATGCTTATACCATAAAAAAATAGACGAGCAATGCTCGTCTATTTTTATTTAATTAGCTTCTTAAATGGCTTGAGTTTTAAACTTGAGCCATTCTTTTTCTACATCATCTAAAGCTGGGGATAAGCGTTCATAAACCATTTGATGATACGAATTGAGCCATTCTTTTTCTTCTGATGTCAGCATGGATGAATCGATAGCATTACGATCAAAAGGGAACAATGTTAATGTTTCAAAATTGAGGAACTTTCCAAAATCATTAGTCTCCACTTCGCGTACCGTTACCAAATTTTCGCATCGAATACCATATTCATTGGTACGATACAAACCTGGTTCATTACTCAAAACCATACCAGATTGCAAAATGGTTGGATTTTCGTCCATACGAATACTTTGTGGACCTTCATGAACACATAGAAAGTGCCCTACTCCATGGCCTGTTCCATGCCCATATTGTAAACCATTTTGCCATAAAAATTGCCGAGCTAAAATATCTAACTGGTTGCCACGCGTACCATATGGAAATTTTGCTGTAGCTAGAGCGATATGACCTTTTAATACCAATGTAAAATCGCTTTTTTGTTGTGCAGACAAATCTCCAAGTGCTACCGTACGTGTAATATCGGTTGTACCATCTATATATTGTCCACCAGAATCTAATAAAAAGAAATTCTCAGCTTTTAATGTCACATTACTTTCCTCGGTAGAATCATAATGTACAATAGCTCCATGTTCGGCATAACCAGCAATAGTACCAAAACTTTCTGTTACAAATAGCGATTGTTCCTCACGACAATGTCTCAACTGTTCGATAGCACTTAATTCAGATACTTCACCAGTTGGAACAGTAGCTTCTAACCAGCGAAAGAACTTAACTAAAGCAACACCATCTTTCACTAATGCACGACGTAATCCAGACAATTCAACTTCATTTTTAATGCACTTCATGTGAACGACTGGCGAAACCATTTCGACCACTTGACAAGCAGATGGCACCGCTTTATACAAGGCATAATTAACCTTATTAGGATCCATGCCTATACGTTTACCATTTGATAAACTTTTGATGTAGCTAGAAATTTTATCATAAGGTTGCGTATCTACACCCGAACGAAGTAAATTATCTTTTACATCCGCAGTTAATTTTATTGGATCAATAAATAGTATAGCAGACTCCGCTTCAACTATGGCATACGATATGGCAACGGGATTATATTCCACATCACTACCTCTTATATTAAATAACCAAGCAATATCATCGAGTGCCGACAACAGAAGCACATCTACTTTAGCCTGTAGCATTTGAGTACGAACAGCCGATAATTTATCAGCACTGGTACGACCTGAATAATTTGTAGCCAATTCAAAAATAGGCTGCATTGGCAACGCTGGACGATTCTTCCAAAGTTGCGCTATAAAATCGTAGTTAATATTGAGCATTAGCCCATAAACAGCCAAATCTTCTTTGAGGCGTTTCAAGCCATTGACAGAAAACATGGCAGGGTTCACAGCTACTTGATCACCATGTTTTAATACACTGCCTAACCAAGCAACAATAGATGGTGTAGTCATAACGCCTTCTTTAAATAACGTTATACCTGTACCTGCTAATTGTTCATCAGCTTGTAAAAAATAACGGGAGTCTGTCCACAATCCAGCCTTATCGGAAGTAACAACAGCTGTACCAGCAGAACCTGTAAAGTCTGAAATAAATTGACGTTCTTGCCAATGTTCTGCAATATACTCACTTGCATGTGGGTCTGTACCGGGTACTATTACAGCTGCTATTTCCTGATGTACCATCAAATTACGTAAGGCATTTAATCTTTCTGTTACTTCCATATTCTTTTCTTTTTAGAGTTACCGCAAAGATACACAAAAAATTAAATGGTTAAATAGAAGCCGTAAACAATGTTATTTTATCGTCCTTTATTTCATTATTTCTGTTATTTTGACTACATTTGCAGAAGATTTTAGACCTAAAACCGTTATCATGAAAAAACTATCGTACCTCTTACTCGCGATTGCAACAATGGTGTTGTACAGTTGTGAGGCTACAGACCCTTGGAGTGGCAATACGACTTCTACACTCGCTTTCTTACCTGAACTGCCAGAGACAATCAACAATAGTAACTACATTTACGTTACGCACAAAGCAACACTCAACAATCGCGAAGTACGCAATTATAGCATGTGTTTCGACAAAAGCAAATACGCCGCCTTATGGGTAGCTTATCCATTACATTCCTGCTATATGGGTGGTAGTGGACGTACAGATAATTGGGCTTACGACCCTAGTATTGTATCTTCGTATCAAGTAAGTACCGGTGGCTATTCTACTTGGGATTACACACGCGGGCATCAAATTCCATCTGCCGACCGCACCGCCAATGCCAGTGTAAACGCTCAAACATTCTACATGTCGAATATGACACCGCAAGGTTACGATTTCAACTCCGGCATTTGGGCATCATTAGAAAACCGCGTACGCACATACGTTTGTAGAGACACATTGTACGTAGTTACCGGTGCTCATTGGGGCGATGGCTACGATTATGTAAAAAAATACCCAAAACCAACACACTACTACAAAGTATTGCTACGCACAAAAAAAGGCAACTCCGGCAAAAATGTAGCTGATGCCACACGCGACGAACTTAAGTGTATCGGATTTTGGCTGGATCATGAGACTACAGGAGCACTCAATTCTTCATATTGCAAATCGGTTGCAGAAATAGAAAGACTTACCGGCTTTACTTTCTTCCCTAAAGTTGACGTGGATAAAACACAATTCAATCCATCAGAATGGGGATATTCAAACTAATCATTCAATAACAGAATCATTTAATAATCAAATAGCAACAAAAGGCGCAAGTAAATTTGCGCCTTTTGTTGTTTAGAAAATTATTTCATCCATTATTAATGAAAAACACCAGCCATAAAGTAGCAAACTTATTGATAACCTTAATTTCTACAGCAAGAGTCTCTTTCTTTCTCTAAAAAGCTAAATACTCATTATATTTTCTAATAGAAAAAAACTAATAAAAATCATCACATAAGACAATAGCCCATATTACAAAATTTTGATACCATATATATACACATTAAGAAAGCCGCACCAATTGGCGCGGCTTTCTTAATGTGTATGCACAAGTATTATATTAATCTACCAATACAAAAGTTCCACCTGCATTAGTTTCAGGAGTATTACCTTTGTAGTTAATCAAGTTAGCAGTAACTTTTACTTTATCACCGGCTTTTACAGTAGCAGCAGCATCACCTTGGACACGAAAAGCAAGAAGATCTTGTCCATCTGCTCCTGTAGTTTTAGTTGGATCATCACTCATATAGAAAGAAACATTTGAATACTGTTCGCTATATTCTATTTTAATCATTGATACATAACCAACGATGCCTGCTTGTTGACTTGATACAACACCCGATTTCAATGATGCAGCAGCAGCAAATGCTTCAGCAACTGTCATATTATCATTTACTTCACAATCATCCTCTCCTGGAAGGTCAACCAATGTACCATCCATATAAACTTTTTCAAGTTTTACAACACCACCAACACCACAGTATTTTTCAATGATACCGTACAATTTGAGTTTTTTACCAAGATTAGTAGGATTATTAACCAAGTTAAGGACACTTCCATAATCACCCAATTTAACAGTAGCTACTGCATAGGTATCTGTAGCATCAGCTGCATCAGCCAAAAGTACATTGGTTGCTACTGCATTTTCTGTGCCAATAATCCATTGTGGATTTGCATCAAAATTATATGCACCAACAATATAAGCTTCTACCCAAGATTTAACAGTACCGGCATCTTTGTCAGCCAAAGTACCTCCGGTTTTCATACCCAAAAGGTCTTGTACATTGTAAGGTTTTGCTTCTGAACCATCACGGTCACCTGCTGGAACTACAGGATCTTCACCACCTCCTGGGAACGGTTCTTCACCACCGCCTTTTTCACAAGCTGTGAAAGCCATAGCTGTAGCAGCTACAAATAAAACACTAAAAAACAATTTTGAGATTTTCATAGTAATAAAATATTAAATTAATAAATAAAAAATAATTTCGTTTTGACTTTTAATAAGCCGGATAATAAACAGGGTCGGCGGCCCATTTGTCGTGTGAAGCGTTTTCCAAATTCAACGACTCCAAACCATTGAGCGTAAGTGACCAGACTTTGTTAGTAACAGCTGCATATTTACCATTATCATGATAATATGAGAGCATTCCTTCAACAGTTCCTTTATATTCGCTGGTTGGCAGTGGTGCACAAGCAAATTTGGCGAATTCACTTGTACCTATAGCCAAACAATTGTCAGCTACAACCGTGGAATCTGATTGAAAATCAACTGTAAAACAGCGCGACTGAGGATAACCTATACCATTTGTTGTTGGTGCAAAAGTATTAGCACCACCATCACCAGAGCAATCATAATTGCCTGATAAATCTTGTAATGCGCCATAAGTATCCCACGTTTTTGCTACAAATGTAATATTTTTAATCCGTACTAAACGGCTGGTTAAGAGTGCTATACTTTTATAGTCACTTGCTGTTGCCTTAATCTCAGCAACTGTCATCTCCTTGACTACAATTTTACTCTTATTTGGTTGACCAATAACTTGTACGTGATTTTTAAAAATATCCGTTGGAATACGTCCAATTTCCCAACCTACTTTACCAGCATCATCCATACCTTCTTTGCCATTGTTGTAGTAAGGTACTCCTATTTGAGGCATTTTGGCATATTTACCAATAGCTAAGCCTTTCAATTTTAAGGCTATTTTTTGACCTATAGGGAATAAGCCTCCCACACTACCTGCATCAATACCTATTTTGATAGCATAGTCAGGATTTGCACAATCTTGTATGTATAAATTTTTATAGATATTACCCGGTACATCAGTCGAAATAATGCGACCTACAATCACTACATTAGTGTCAATATCTTCGACACTAAACAGTCCTAAGTTAGCATTTGACACATTCGCTCCTTGATAAGAGCGTGGGCGTGGTGGATATTTGGTAACATTACCAAACTCGGAGAAAAAAGCCGGATTACTCAAAAAATCGCCAATCGTCATAGTGGCTTTCCACTCGTCAGCCGAACCTTCTTCTACGTAATAGTAACCTTCCGGTTCGCCATACGTGTGACATGCTGTCAAAACGCCAACCAGCACAACACCTAAAATATAATTAAACTTTTTCATAGTCATAAATTTTATTCAATCGTTAAGTTTATTAGAATTTAAAGCCAACATTCAAGAAGAAGTTAAAGCCCCATGCATAGTAATATTTCGATGGGTATTTATCTACGTAATTTGAAACCTTATAGGTTGTTTGACGATATACGGTAGTCGGGATACGTGCTTGTTGCCAGCCACCTGTTTTCAAACCTGTATTGTTGGTTACGTTATTCAAACTTACGTTGATGTTAATTGATTTTCCACCTTTTAAATAGATCAATTTACCTACTGATGCGTCAACCAAAATATGGTTGTACCATTGTGCGCCATCAAACAAAGATTCTTGCGAAGCCAATGCTGCAATATTAGCATCTTTTTCGGCTGTTGTACAATTTGCGCCATACCACAAATTTGCATTTGAGCCATCGGCACGTTTACCCGTAATCATACCTTGTGAAAAACGCGAAGGTGCCACGCCCAAATAGTTTTCATCTAAATAGCTAATAGATAAGTCGGCAAACCACATTTTGCTGTGGAAATAGTTCAACTTCAACATAGCTGTCAATTGTGGACCACTAGCCACTTTTACAGCTTTGCCTGTCGATGCTTGGCTCTTCAACAAAATGCGATCTACAACTTCTTGTTGACCATCGATACGCATACCGTTTTCAGCACTTTGAACACCAATTGGATTGTTTGTATAGTGTGCCTCGTTGTAGGCTACTGCACCACTCAAAGTAAAGCTACTGTTCAATTTTACCGATACGCCCAACTCACCACCTTGGTAAATTTTGTTTACATTATACATGATGTGGTTAACGAATGTACGATACTCATCGTTGTAGTAACCATTGCTTTCGGTTCCATCTATCGAATGAGTACGATACAAGCTCAAACGTCCGCGTACACGTGGATACGTTACAATGTAATTCAAATCATATGATAATATTTTTTCGCTTAAACCGTAGCTTTTCAGCAATCCTGAAGCAGTAGGATATTTGTTATAAAATGTTTCTATACTACGATCTGTAGTACGTTGAGAGATGTAATAAGTAGTAGGAAGTGGAGCACGTGTCTCCGCCAATACATTAACCGACAAGCGGTGGTGTCCATTAAATTTGTACACAAAACCGGCTTTAAGCGATGGATCGTAGAAATTATGAACAGCGCCTTTACCTTTTGAAATAACATCTTCGCCCAATTGTTGGCTCAAGAACCAAGCACGACCGTTCTCCATGTGACCATAACGGTAGAAATTGGTATAAGTAAATTTCAAACCATAATAGAACTCAATATCATTGAAGTTCCAATCATTATGAGCAAAAGCAGCTATGCGTGTAATATTCAAATCGTAATTATAGCCAAATTTGTCGCCACTATTTACTTTCTTAGCAGTACCATCTTCGTTTAGATTTGAAAGGTCGTTCAAACGTACTTTTGCCACGTCAGCAGCAGTCATTTGTACATCTTCTGCCAAGTCATTGATATCACGATCTGAGAATGGGTCAATATCATACCATTGATTGGCCCCCATCAAATCGTCAATTGTTTTGTAATGGCTACCTCTTGAATATTTAGCTTCCAAACCAGCTACAATATTTAGTTTATCAAACGTTTTGTTTTCGTAATTAGCATTCAACGTTGTCTCAAAAATATTGTTGTGACGACGTTCAATCATATACTTAGCCATACCGTCAGGATTAATGCTATTATTAGCATAGTTAGCATTGTACATGGCAGCCCAATCCAATTGAGTTGTTGTGTTACCTTTTTGTTTGTAGCCTGTACGCCAATCTTCTGTCATTTGGTTATACATATCCACATTGGTTTGTATTTTGGTTTGGTCGCCACCTTGCCAATCGCTTGAACCACCACTCATGCGGTAGTCATAGTCATGATAGTAATTGCCATCAGCAGCCAAGCCCCAGCCACCAAGTTGATAACTTGGCAAATTACGATAGTAATCGGGACGTGGATCAGGCGCATTGTAGAAAGTCAAAGCTGAGTTGCTGTACATGCTATAGTGAGCACCTGCACCAACTTTGAACGTTTCACCTTCTTGAATTTTCCAATCGTAGTTTAATAATAAGGTAGGATCGTAACTATGTACAATACGCGAGTTGCGTTTTTTGCCATCCTGCCATCCCCAATAAGGATTGTAGTAAATTGAGGTCAAATCTACTGTTTCTTGAGTTAAAGCTGAAGATCCAGCACGCTCTGTTGGTGCGCAGTAGGCTGCAATATTTACACTGTGATGATTATTGATAATTTTTTCAGCACTTAAGAAAATAGCACCGGCATTGTAGAACGTACCTTCGATGCGGCCTTCTTGTGACCAGCGATAAGCGCCCGAAACTGCTACTGCCCAACCATTATCCATGATACCTGTGGCATAAGTAGCTTGTGCACGAAGCCAATAAGAGCGGTTTGTACCTGATAAGCCTACTTGACCACCTTTTGCATATTTTGATGCACGAACATCAATATTAGTTGTGTTGCCAAGGTTACCATATGTATAAGCATTTGGAGCAAAATTATTGACCAATTCTTTGTTACGCATAGCATAATTAAGCCCTCCGATTGACGAATAATTGAAACGACCACGTTCGCCATCATTGAAGTTTATACCATTAATATATGTACTTTCGTAACGTTGGTCGTAGCCACGCAAGCGATAACGAGCCGGACTGAATGCGTAACTTGCTGCACCGGAAAAGACATCGCCACGTGCATACAAAACGCCGGAAATACTTTGTGAGGCAAGACCATCTTCATCGTCAAATTCAATATCCGACATAGCCATAAACATATCTTCGGTAATTTCAGCTTTAGTATCAGCCTCTTTTGATAAGAGCATTACTACGCCCAAGTCCAAAGTTTCCAAAGTTGAAACTGCGATTGACTTACTTTCGACATCATAGCCTTCTTGAACGATAGTCAGCACCTCGTCACCCGATTTCGGTGCATCAATCACAAATTCGCCCCATTCATTAGTTACTGCCGAAGTTTTTTGTCCTTGTAAAGTGACAACTGCTCCAACTGCGGGCTCACCCGTTCCGGCAATTTTCACAACTCCCCTTACCAAATTTTGCGCACTAACAGCCGATAGTGAGGCAAAAATTGCAAAGGCGAGTAATAGTTTTTTTCTCATAAAAGTGTTAATTTGGTTAGATTATTTTATAGTGGTTTATACTATTTTCGAAAACAAAATTCGGACTGCAATATTACTAATTTTTTTGATACAAAATTGGAAATTAGCCAATTATTTACTAACAAAACATCAAGTTCAATTACACAATTACAAATCTATTGATTTTATGTTAAATTTATAACTAATAGCAACTGCTCACAAATGAAAAATCACAAACTGAAATAGCGGAAATATAAACAAATTTCTTTTTGTAAAAATTTTGATATGTCAAAAAATAATGGCAACTTTGCGACTCAAAATGTTTTTAAAAACTTATCCATAAATCTTTTACTTAAATCTTATTCAAACATGAAACTAAAACATCTTCTGTTACTTGCTCTACTGCCTTTAACACTGGCAGTTTCTGCTCAAGATAATCAAAAGAAAAATCTAGAAACCTACGTCATTGGCTTCTATAATTTAGAGAATCTATTCGACACAATTGACTCACCTGACACTAACGATGCTGAATATTTACCTAATGGTAGAAACAGTTGGGGTACAATGAAATACTTGAACAAATTGGATCGTATGTCTTATGCTCTTTCTAAATTTCCAAAAGAATTAGCTGTTTTAGGTGTTTCTGAGGTTGAAAACATCAATGTATTAGAAGATTTAGTACGTCAACCAGCTATCAAAGACAGAAATTTACAACCTATCTTAATAGAAGGTCCTGACCGTCGTGGTGTTGACGTTGGGTTATTGTATAATCCATCATTCTTCACTCCAACCAATGTGGTATCTCACCGTTTACAATCATCTATTGAAAATTTCACGTCACGTGATCAACTTTGTGTTACTGGCGATTTGGCTGGCGAACAAATACACATTATAGTATTACACTGGCCTTCTAAATACGGTGGCGAAACACGTTCAAAACCTCGTCGTAAAGATGCGGCTTTAACTACAAAATGGATTTGCGATTCTATTTTCAAAATCGAACCTGAAGCCAAAATCGTAGTTATGGGCGACTTAAATGATAATCCTGATGACGACAGCGTATTTAAACATTTAGGAGCTAAAGGTAATCGTGAATTAGTTCAACCTGGCGAATTATATAATCCTGGTTACAAAATTTTCAAAAGTGGAACTGGTTCATTAGGTTATCAAGATGTTTGGGGTTTATACGATCAGGTTATCGTTTCACACGCTTGGTTGGACCGCACCAATTTGACCAACTTAACTTTTTGGAAAGCTGAAATTTTCAACAAGGACTTCTTGAAAGAAGAATCAGGAAAACGCAAAGGTTATCCATTACGTACACATTCTGGTGGTGTTTGGACCAATGGTTATAGCGACCACTTCCCTAGCCTTATTTGGGTTGTTAAATCAAAATAATGTTACAATTTTATAAATAAAAAAGGTGCAACTAATTGCACCTTTTTTATTTATAAAATTGTCCGTGAAACAAATTTCGTTCAATTATTCGCTTATTAATTTTATCGGTAAACTCAAAATTCTTCAAGCCCCAATTAGGAGCCAATAATAACTCTTTGGGCGACTGCGACACAAAACGCTCCACAGCAATAGTGGGCGATAAATGTGTTACGAAATCAATAGCTAAATCCAAATACTCTTCCAACGAAAACAGCGAAAACCATTCGGGATGTTCCAGAAATTGGTGTGCCATTTTCGTGCCTTTAACTATTTGCAATTGATGTAATTTTACCATCGTCAATGGTAATTGAGATAGGCGTTTAGCATGACCTATCATCGTATCATACGATTCAAAAGGCAAACCTAAAATAAGGTGAGCACCTACAAAAATTCCTCGCTCGGCAGTTTTACGAATAGCTTCTTCTGACGTTTCAAAATCGTGATGACGATTGATAAAATTCAACGTTTCATTATTGGTAGACTCCACGCCATATTCAATCATCACATAATAACGTTTCGACAAATCAGCAAAATAATCCAACAACTCATCCGTCACACAATCAGGTCGTGTGCCTATAACCAAACCCACTATTTGAGGAAAAGCCAACGCCTCTTCGTACTTCTTTTTTAAGCTATCTAATTCACCATACGTATTCGTGTAGGCTTGAAAATAAGCCAAATAACGTTGAGTTTGATATTTCGGATGAAAAAACTGAATACCCTCTTCTATTTGATGAGCAACCGATTTTGTTGGAAAGCAATAGTCTGGATTAAATGTTTGAATATTACAATACGTACAGCCCCCCAACCCTTTGGAGCCATCTCTATTCGGACACGTGAATCCGGCATTGATGGAGATTTTTTGTACACGAGCACCAAATTGATCTTTGAGAACGGAATTATAGTAGAGAATACGAGGTTGTAGCATCACGAAGTGTTATTTTTTGCAAAAATAATGATTTTTTACCGCTAAAACTAATCTCTACTGTTTTTTTCATTACCTTTGTCTTCATTACAAGAACTTTAAAAATATGCTTATGGCAACTTCAAACGACATTCGTCAATTACAACCGCAAGCCTTATGGAAACATTTCCAGGCTATTTGTGAAACCCCACATCCGTCGCATCACATGGAAGCCATCACTAAACTGATGACTGATTTTGGAAAATCACTTGGCTTAGAGACTCTTGTTGATAAAACTGGTAGTATTTTAATTCGTAAACCAGCTACCCCTGGTATGGAAAACCGAACTCCAGTGATTTTACAAGCGCACGTGGATATGGTACCACAAAAAAATAGCGATAAAAAGCATACGTTTGAAACAGACCCTATCGAAACCATAATTGATGGCGACTGGGTAAAAGCGAATGGCACTACACTAGGGGCTGACAATGGCATTGGAGTAGCTGCCGCCATGGCTGTACTCGAAAGTAAAGAACTAAAACATGGACCAATTGAAGCTTTATTCACGATTGATGAGGAAACAGGCATGGTTGGTGCCTTTGGTTTGGAGCAAGGCTTTGTAAAAGGTGATATCTTGTTAAATATGGATTCAGAAGACGAAGGCGAGCTCTATGTTGGTTGCGCTGGTGGAATCGATGCTAATATTTCATGGAATTTTAAAGGTTGTCCTGTACCCGAAGACGATATCGCAGTAAAAATAGCCATATCAGGGCTCAAAGGTGGTCATTCTGGGCTCGATATTGCTTTAGGACGTGCCAATGCCAACAAATTATTATTCCGCTTTTTAAAAGAAGCTATTATGCAATACGAAGCCCGTTTGGCTGTCGTAGAAGGCGGCAATATGCGTAATGCTATACCACGCGAAGCTTGGGCCATTCTCACAGTTCCTGCCGATTGTCAAGAAGATATCGAAAAACTAGCTTCAGAATACGCTGACCTCTTCAACGAGGAATATAAAGCGACGGAAAATCCTATTAAAGTGAACACACAAGTGGTTTCGCTTCCTGATGGATTAATACCTGAAGAAATTCAAGACGATTTTGTTAATGCTGTTACAGGTTGTCCTAATGGTGTTTTTCGCTTCATTCCAGATATTCCTTCGGTTGTAGAAACATCTACCAACTTATCGATTATCAAAGCCAACGCCACACAAATTGAGGTAAAATGCCTATTGCGTAGCTCAGTTGATAGCAAAAAAGAAGAATTGGCCTCTATGATGGAAAGTGTATTTGCCTTGGCAGGTGCTAAAGTAGAATTTACGGGTGGTTATTCTGGCTGGAACCCTAATTTAAAATCGCCGATACTCAAAACTATGTCGGAAGTGTATAAAGCTAAATTCGACAAAGCAGCTGAAATTAAAGTGATTCATGCTGGTCTAGAATGTGGTATTTTAGGCGCTGTAGAACCACGTCTTGACATGGTTTCGTTTGGGCCAACCATTCGTCACCCACATTCACCTGACGAAAAAGTAAATATTCCGAGTGTTCAGAAATTCTGGGATTTTCTGGTGGCCACACTGGAAGCTATTCCAACGAAATAACTAAATAGCATAATGTAAAAAAGGAGCGATAATGAATTCATTATCGCTCCTTTTTGTATAAAAAGTCGCACTGTCATTTGTTGAGAAAAATTCCTAATAAAATAGGATTTAAGGAGTCAATTTTCGTTGTAATCTGCCGTGATAAATCATACCCGAAGGCGCAGCCCGCCATAAAAAACCAACTTACCTCTTTTAAAAATTGTTTGTAGAATTTTCCAATCTCAGCACAGTGCGACCATGTTTTTCTGGGTCAAAGATACTACTTTTCTCACAAATTTCCAAATTCAACAAAGCTAGTAGGCATAAAAAAATCCGATTGCATTAACAATCGGATTTTCAATATAAAACAGTGTAATTACACGCCTAATGAAGCACGTACAGCCTCAATTTTTGTATTAGCTTTTGCTTCTACTGCATTGTAATCGGCACGATTTGCCAATGGAGCTTGTACTTCGATGTAGAACTTAATTTTAGGTTCAGTTCCCGAAGGACGTACCGAAACTTTGGTTCCATCTTCTGTAAAGTACTGCAATACATTTGATAAAGCTGGGAAATTCATTTTGGTCACTTTACCTGTAGCCACGTCTATCATTTCTTGCGATTGATAATCTTTGATAACTTTTACAGCCGATCCAGCGATTTCTTTTGGAGGATTTTGACGGAAGTTTTTCATCATAGCGACGATTTCTTCGGCACCAGTTTTACCTAAACGCACTACTGAAATACCTTTTTCTTTGCTATAACCATATTCCAAATAGATATCTTGAAGCATTTCGAAAATAGTTTTGCCATGATCTTTAGCCCAAGCAGTCATTTCGGCCATCAACGCACAACAAGCTACAGCATCTTTATCGCGAACGAATTCAGCTGGCATGTAACCGTAGCTCTCTTCGCCACCGCCGATGTATTGTTTTTTGCCTTCCATGTCGCGCACCACAGCTGCAATCCATTTAAAACCTGTATAACAATCAAATAATTCTACATTATTCTTATCGCAAATAGTTTTAACCAATTCAGAGGTTACAATGGTTTTAACCATAAATTCGTTGCCTTTAAGCAAGCCAAGTTCTTTACGACGACGAATGATATAGTACGTAAACATCAAGTCGGTTTGGTTACCGTTTACCAGCATCCATTCGCCTTTATCGTTTTTCACAGCGATA
The DNA here is from genome assembly GCA_028694915.1 of Paludibacteraceae bacterium. GTDB lineage: Bacteria > Bacteroidota > Bacteroidia > Bacteroidales > Paludibacteraceae > W0P28-013. The sequence goes on along the minus strand of JAQVJY010000001.1, from coordinate 254,529 downwards.
CCCATACGGTCGGCATCAGGGTCAGAAGCCATCACGATATCAGCATCAATAGCTTTCGCTTTTTGAATGGCCATATCCAAAGCAGCTGGTTCTTCGGGATTTGGAGAAGCTACGGTTGGGAAATTACCACTAATAACAGTTTGTTCCTCTACCAACGATACATTTGTAAAGCCAATTTCTTGTAAACAACGTGGAATCAATTTGATACCTGTACCATGAATTGGTGTATAAACGATTTTTAAATCGTTATGACGTTTAATTGATTCTGGCGACAATAAGATAGTTTTTACTTTATCCAAATAGATTTTATCAATGTCTTCGCCAATAATTTGAATTAACGCTTTATTTCCATTGAATTTAATATCGTCCACGGTTACACGCTCTACTTCCGAGATAATATTCACATCGTGTGGCGCAATAATTTGCGCGCCATCGTTCCAATACGCTTTGTAACCGTTATATTCTTTAGGATTGTGGCTAGCAGTCAAAATAATACCACTTTGGCAACCTAAATGACGAATGGTGAACGACAATTCTGGCGTTGGACGTAATGATTCGAACAAGTACACTTTAATGCCATTAGCTGAAAAAATATCCGCTGAAATTTCTGCAAATAAACGGCTATTATTACGACAATCGTGGCCAATAGCAACACTGATTTGAGGTAAATTGGCAAATTCACGTTTCAAGTAATTGCTCAAACCTTGTGTGGCTGCTCCAACGGTATAAATATTCATACGATTAGAACCTGAACCCATAATACCGCGCAAACCACCGGTACCAAATTCTAGGTCTTTATAAAAACTTTCAATCAATTCTGTTTTATCAGCTGCATCCATCATACGACGAATTTCAGCTTTTGTTTCTTCATTGTAATTGCCATCGAGCCATGCTTGGGCTTTGGACATCACCTGTTGCAATAATTCTTTGTTTTCCATAGTAAAAATATTATTATAAATTTTAATAGTTATAAGCTCAGTTTATTCCGATTTCACGTACACTTCCAACAGTTTTACTTCGCCTGTTGGAATCAGCAAAAGACTAGTCATTTCGGCAGGAATCAACATCGTTTCACCATCCACTAAAGTGATGTAATCATCGTCGAACTCACACTTCACATGCCCTTCGAGCACAGTAAGTAATACAAATGAATCGATCGGTGCCAAATCATACTCTTGTGGTTTATCCACCTTAATGATGTTGGACACAAAGTAATCACACTCCACTACTTTTACCACGTCGTTGTGAACATCGGCTGGTACTATTTTATTATTTTGCCAATGTTCAAAATCGATAGCATCAATGGCTAAATCGGTATGCAATTCGCGTAACTGACCATCCGAATCCAACCGATTATAATCATAAATACGATAGGTCAAATCGGATGTTTGTTGTATTTCTAAAAGCACACAACCAGCTCCGATAGAATGCACGCAACCAGCAGGAATAAAAAACAGATCGCCTTTAGACACTGGATGTTTTTGTAATACCTCTTCCAAACGATTTTCGGCTACCAACTGTAGATAAGTCGTTTTATCCATTGGACAGCAAAAACCAGCCACTAAAAAAGCTCCAGGTTCTGCATCGAGCACATACCACATCTCAGTCTTTCCAGACATATTATGACGTTCTGCCGCTATTTCATCGTTAGGATGTACCTGAATCGATAAATGTTGAGCAGAGTCAATCAACTTGACTAATAACGGAAATTGGTCGCCGAAGCGGCTATAAACCGCATCGCCGACCAAATCGCCCATATATACTTCAACTAACTCATTCAATGTATTACCCGCCAAAAAGCCATTTTCGACTTCCGATTCAGAACCTTCTACGCCCGACACATCCCAAGTTTCACCCACTTGAGTGAGTTCACCAGCATCGTGACGGTAATAGCGAGAGAGCTTTGAGCCACCCCAAAGTTTTGTTTTATGAATCGGTTTAAATTTAAGCGGATACAACATGACCTTAATTAATTGACTTAATTACTCATTTTAAGCATATTAACTTCCATTTCCGACAAATGACGCCATTTACCACGAGGTAAATTTTTCTTGGTTAATCCGGCAAAATAGACACGATCCAAACGTACTACTTTGTAGCCCAAGTGGTCAAACATACGGCGCACAATGCGGTTACGACCTGAGTGAATTTCTACACCCACTTCTTTGTGGTCGTCTTCATCGACATAGTTAATTTCATCCACATGAATTTCGCCATCTTCCAATTCAAAACCGTTACGCAATTTATCCATATCTTCGGGCGTAACTTCATGGTCGAGTACCGCCTGGTAGATTTTCTTTTGATTGTATTTTGGATGCGTCATTTTCGACGTCAAATCGCCATCGTTGGTAATAAGCAACACGCCAGTTGTGTGACGGTCGAGACGACCAACCGGATAAACACGTTCGCTACAAGCATTTTTCACCAAATCAAGCACCGTTAAACGCGCTTGTGGATCATCGGCTGTAGTTACACAATCTTTTGGCTTATTGAGCAAAATATAAACGCGTTTTTCGCTACGTACCAATTGGTCGTGAAATAACACTTTATCAGTTGCAGGAATAATTTTAGCACCAAGTTCTGTTATGGGTTGCCCATTCACAGTAACCACGCCAGCTTGGATAAATTCATCCGCTTCGCGACGTGAACAAAGTCCAGCGTTAGCCAAGAATTTATTCAAACGCATGGGTTGCGAATAATCTACAAACTGTTTTTTATATTCGATTTGTTTTTTTTGGCTGTACTTAGCGTTTGGATCATAATCGCCATCGCGTTTTACGTAAGGTTTACGAAAACCGGTGTTTTTGTCACCAAAACTACGACCACCAGAACGGTCGCCACCAAAACTTGGGCGATATCCACCTGAACGACTGTCTTGTGAACGATCACCACCAAAGCGTGGACGTTCGCCATCGCTTGATGAACGATTGTAAGCAGGACGTTCACTGTCGCCACCAAAACGTGGTTTATCAGATGAAGAACCACCAAAACGAGGACGATCGGAATTATAACTACGACCGCCAGAGCGATCGCCACCGAAACGTGGACGTTCGCCATCACCTGATGGACGATTATATGAAGAGCGTTGACCATCACCGCCAAAGCGTGGACGGTCGGAACCTGCATTGCTTGAACGACGTTCACCGTCGCCACCAAAGCGAGGTCTATCAGATGAAGAACCACCAAAACGTGGGCGTTCGCCATCATTCGATGAACGATTATACGAAGGGCGTTGACCATCGCCACCGAAACGTGGACGATCGGAGCGCTCTGAGCCATAGGCGTTAGGACGACGATCGCCATAACCACTACGTTCTGTTCCATAAGTACGACGTTCAGGACGTTGTTCTGAACTAGAACGACGATTCCCATCTCGTTCTTCACTGTTAAAACGTGGACGTGGACGACTATTTTCTCCCGAAAAACGTTCACCACCATTAACACGTTCTGAATTGTTGTTTACACCATCACGGCTGGCACTTCCGGGTCTACTAATGTGGACGCGAGGCCTTCTTTCATTTTCATTTCTCATTGTAAATTCTAATCTTTTTAAATATTTTGCAAAGATAAGAAAAAAGGTCGAAGTTACACCATCTTAAAGCCAAAGATTTTTTACCTCATAATTTACAATTAAATATAGTCAAAATCAAAAAAAAAGCGTATCTTTGCACGCCTAATTTGATATGGAATATTAATCTGAAAAAATAATTATAAACAATTAGTTATGAACGTTGTATTAAAAAACATTGACGCCGTAAATGCGATGGTAACCATCACCATTTCGAAAGCTGATTACGCAGAAAAAGTAGAAAAGAAACTTAAAGAGTATCGCAAAAAAGCTAATATACCAGGTTTCCGTCCAGGCATGACTCCTATGGGTTTGGTTAAAAAAATGTATGGTAAAGGAGTTTTGGCTGAAGAAGTTAACCAACTCATTTCAGATACACTTTACAACCATATCAAAGAAAACAATTTGAACATTCTTGGCGAACCTCTTCCAAACGAAACCGAACAAAAACCGGTTAATTTCGATTCAGAAGAAGATTTCGAATTCGTATTCGATTTAGCTATCGCTCCAGAATTGGATATCAACCTCACATCTAAAGATAAAGTTGTTTATTACGACATCACTGTGAACGAAGAGATGGTAAATAACCAAATCAAATCGTACACAAGCCGTTTTGGTTCATACGAACAAACCGACGAAGTAGCTGAAAACGACGTAATCAAAGGTCAATTGTTGGAATTGAACGCCGACAAAAAAGTAAACGAAGCTGGCATCAAAGTAGCTGACGCTGTTTTGTCGCCAGTACATATAAAAGATGCGAAACAAAAGAAAGCATTTGTAGGTGCTAAAAAAGGTGATGTGATTACCTTCAACCCACAAAAAGCGATGGAAAACGAAGCTGACCTCGCTTCATTCTTAAAAATTTCGAAAGACGCTGTGAAAGATGTTACAGCCGATTTCTCATTTGAAATTCAACAAATTACACGTTATAACGAATCACCAGTTGATCAATCGTTGTTCGACAAAGTATTCGGCGAAGGCAAAGTAAAAGACGAAAAAGAATTCCGCGCACTTATCGAAGAAGGCGTAAAAGAATCGTACGTTTCAGATAGCGATTACAAATTCGGAATCGATGCCAAAGAAGTTTTGGTGAAAAAACTTGACAAAGTAGTGTTCCCTGAAGCATTTTTGAAACGTTGGGTATTAGCTGCTAACGAAAATTTGACTGCTGAAACCGTAGAAAAAGAGTTCGACTTAATGTTGAACGATTTGAAATGGTACCTTATCAAAAACCAACTAGCTAAAGCTAACGCTTGCAAAGTAGAAAAAGAAGATATCGAAGCATTTGCTCGCAAAATGGCTAAAATTCAATTTGCTCAATATGGCATGTTGAATGTACCAGAAGATATTTTGGCTAACTACGCACAAGACATGTTGAAGAAAGAAGAAACCATCAAAAACATGGTCGAAAAAGTGTTAGAAGAAAAAGTATTAGAAGTTGTAAAAGCGAGCGTTAAACTCGACAAAAAAGCAATTTCATACGAAGACTTCAACAAAATGTTTGAATAATTCTACGGAATTGAAATACTACCAAAAGCACAAATTCCGCCCAAGGAGTTTGTGCTTTTTTAATGAACAATCACAGCCAAAAACTGCTAAACGATGAAAACACAAATCACACTCGACGAGATGGAGTTCTACGCCTACCACGGCTATTACACTGAAGAACGGCAAATTGGCACCACCTTTTTGGTAAGCGTAACACTCGATGTGGACTTTAGTGCTGCCGAAACTTCCGACGAACTCACCGACACACTCAATTACGAGTTGGTGTACAACGCGGTGCGCCACGAAATGGAAACGCCTTCCAAACTACTCGAACACGTGGCATACCGCCTACGTGAAGCACTCACCACGCACTTCCCTACCGTAACGCACGCCACCGTAACCGTAACCAAACTCAACCCACCACTAGGTGGCAAAGTAAAAAGCGCTTCGGTAAAAATTGGATAAAAAAAATACCCCGTTTTTCATTTTGTATTAACAAATAGTGTATATTTGAGAAGAAAATAAAACAATTGTGCTTAATTGTAAAAAACCCCTCTTTGGCGCAAGTACAAATCATGACACTGTAAAATCAGAATTTGACACTGTAAATGACACTGTATTTGATTTAATAATAAAAAAGGCCGCTTAATAAGCGACCTTTTTTTGTGGGCGTTGACGGATTCGAACCGCCGACCCTCTGCTTGTAAGGCAGATGCTCTGAACCAGCTGAGCTAAACGCCCGATAAGTCTTTTGTTCAAAAATAGTTCAGTAAAATTCCTTTCGGAAGTGGGCGTTGACGGATTCGAACCGCCGACCCTCTGCTTGTAAGGCAGATGCTCTGAACCAGCTGAGCTAAACGCCCGAACTATTACTTTCACAAAAGTGGTGCAAAGGTAATATAAAATTTAATATACGCAAAACCCTTTTTCGTTTTTTTTTAAATAATTTCAGCTACCACAAAATTACTGCCACCTACAAAGATAAAATCACGTTCAGAAGCGTTGTTTTTAGCCGCTTCTAACGCTTCATTTACAGAGGCGCAACTCGTACCAGTCAATCCAAACGTAGCCGCTTGAGCTTGCAGCATTTTTTCGTCCAACGCGCGTGGAATGTGTGCTTTGGTGAAATAATAAACGGCATTTTTAGGCAAAAGTGCCAATACGTGATCTATTTTTTTGTCGCTTACCATGCCAAAAACGATGTGTAAACGCTCAAACGACTGTTGCGCGAGCTGTTCTACCACCAAACGAATACCGCCTTCGTTATGTCCCGTATCGCAAACAATGGTTGGTTTTGTACCCAACACTTGCCAACGTCCTTGCAAACCGGTGCGCTCCACCACTTCCAAAAATCCTTGTTCAATGGTTGCATCGGTTATGTGAAATCCTTGTTGGCGCAATTGTGCCAATGCCACCAACACCGTACGACAATTTTTAGCTTGGTAAATGCCTTTTAAAGCACAAGTGGGTAACGCTTGCCCCACCAACTGTGTATCGGCAAATAAAATTAGTGCATTTTGCGCCAGCGCTACGTTTTTGAAAATCGGTGCTGATTCGGGCTGCGTTTCACCAATGACCACTGGCGTGTTCGGTTTTATGATGCCTGCCTTTTCGGCGGCAATTTTTTCTAACGTATCACCCAACAAATCGGTATGATCGAGGCTAATATTGGTAATAATGGCTAATTCGGGAGCAATAATATTTGTACAATCCAAGCGACCGCCCAAACCAACTTCTATCACCGCCACATCCACTTGTTGTTGTGCAAAATAGCGAAATGCCAAAGCGGTGGTGATTTCAAAAAAAGAGGGTTGCAACTCCTCCACTAACGCTTGATGCGCTTCTACAAAATCGACAACGGCTTGTTCTGAAATCATAGTGCCATTCACACGAATGCGTTCGCGAAAATCGCGTAAATGCGGCGACGTGTACAAACCCACTTTATAACCAGCGCATTGCAACACGGAAGCTAACAGATGCGAGGTAGAACCTTTGCCATTAGTGCCAGCCACATGAATGGTTTTATAGGCTCGATGTGGATGGTTGAAAACCGCATCGAGTGCCACAGTATTTTCCAATCCCGATTTGTAAGCCTTCGCACCGTGTTGCTGAAACATGGGCGCTTGGCGATACAAATAGTCGATGGCTTCTGAATAAATCATGCTATTTTTTATTAAAAATCGAACAAAAGTAATCAAAAATATCGTACATTTACACCTTGAAATTAGGCTAGTTTAGGCACAAACCGATTATATTGTTGATAATTATAAGATTATCTTAAAATAGAGTGTTCTTATTTACCACCTCAAAATCACACGATCATGAAAAAGAATTTTGTTTTGGACACCAATGTTATCTTACACGACTACAAATGTCTTAGTAATTTTGAAGAAAACGATATTTATTTACCCATCATTGTACTGGAAGAACTCGATCATTTCAAAAAAGGAAACGAACAACTGAATTTTAATGCACGCCAATTTACGCGCGAGTTGGACGACTTGGTGGATGATAATTTATTTTCATCAGGTGCTAGCCTAGGTGACGACAAAGGACGCTTATTCATTTTAGCTAAAAATGTATTTCCAAAAGAACTACAAGAGGCTTTTATGGAAAAAACGCCTGATCATTTGATTTTAGGCGCCACACTACAATTAACCAAAGATCATCCCGAAACAAAAACGATATTGGTTACTAAAGATATTAATTTACGCATGAAAGCCCGCGCATTGGGCATTTTAGCGGAAGATTATATCACGGACAAAGTAACCAACATGGACGTATTCGATCGCGAAGAGTTGGTATTCGACGATGTCAATCCGGAATTAATTGATAAACTATATGCATCTAACGAAGGCGTGGATGTAGATGAATTTTCGTTTAAATCAGATATTGACCCTAACGACTGCTTTGTACTCAAAAGCAATAGAGCAAGCGCTTTAGCACGTTATATTCCTTCGGAAGAAAAAGTGCAACGCGTAGAAAAAACACGTGCTTTTGGTATCGAACCACGTAATGCGGAACAAGCATTTGCGATGGAAGTGTTACTCGACGACCGCGTACAGTTAGTAGCGTTGACAGGTCGCTCTGGAACTGGAAAAACCTTGTTGGCGTTAGCAGCTGCCTTACATAAAAACGAAGATTACAAACAAATTTTGTTAGCACGCCCTATTGTAGCGTTGGCCAATAAAGATTTGGGGGCTCTCCCAGGCGATGCCCAAGAAAAAGTGGCTCCTTACATGCAACCGTTATTTGACAACTTGAACGTGATCAAAAATAACTTTTCGTATCAAGGTAAAGAGATGGCGATACTCGACGAGTTACAGAAAAACAATAAACTCGTCATCGAAGCCTTGGCTTTTATTCGTGGACGTAGTTTAAGTGAAACCTATTTTATCATAGATGAAGCACAAAACCTCACGCCACACGAAATAAAAACCATTATTACACGTGCTGGTGAAGGAACCAAAATCGTATTTACGGGCGATATTCTTCAAATTGATTCACCTTATTTGGATATGCAATCGAATGGATTAGTCTATATGATTGACCGCATGAAAGGTCAAGATCTTTTTGCACACGTCAACCTAATTAAAGGCGAACGCAGTGAATTGTCAGAATTAGCAAGTAACTTATTGTAATGGCATCGGAAATTCGTATTGACAAATGGCTGTGGGCGGTACGCCTATTTAAAACCCGTAGTTTAGCGGCTGAAGCTTGTAAAAAAGGAAAAGTATTTGTACACAACACACCAGCAAAACCATCGCGCACCATCAATATTGGCGATATTATTCAAATTCATCGTAATCCGATTGTCTATTCATTCAAAGTATTGAACATCAGTCAAAACAGAATGGGAGCTAAATTGGTGCCGCAATTTATGGCACACGTTACCACTCCTGATCAACTGGCACTCATTGAATTACTAAAACTCGAAAAAGATAATAACCGAGCCAAAGGCACTGGCAGACCAACCAAAAAAGAGCGTCGCAGCTTAGAGGAATTCATAGACGACCAACCTGTTTTCATCGATGAAGAATGGGATTTTGACGATGTTGGAATGTAGTTTTAAATCAATCAATCAATTAATTAATAACTTTGCAAACCAGTTTTGCTCTTAAAACAAAATTGAACATGGAACAACCAAAAAATCAGTTAAACATTGAATTATCTGCTGAAGTAGCTGAAGGTATCTATTCAAATTTAGCTATCATTTCGCACTCATCGTCAGAATTCATTGTAGATTTTATCCGTATTATGCCTGGGACTCCGAAAGCGAATGTAAAATCGCGCATTATTCTCACACCAGAGCATGCAAAACGTTTGCTATTGGCAATGGAAGACAATGTAGCAAAATATGAGTCTCAGCACGGAAAAATCAAAGTTGAAAATGGTAATCAACCACCTATCCCAATGTTTGGCGGTGGTGAAGCGTAATAAATTCATTGCGTTGAATTTATTTAAAGGTTAAAAAAACAGACTTTACATAACCAATTACCTTACTCTTTTTGTCCGTGTTACATAACGTCAAGCAATACATGCAAGAGCAACTGATGCCCTGCACTGATACCAAATTATTGGTAGCTGTGAGCGGTGGTATAGACTCTGTTGTATTGCTTGACGTTCTTGTACACCTCGGCTACAAGTGTGTAGTCGCTCACTGTAATTTTCATCTCAGAGGCCAAGAATCGGATGATGACATGACATTTGTAGCCCAATTGGCGGCGCATTATCAAGTTCCGTTACAGACTATTCATTTTGATACAACGAATATAGCACAAGAACGCAAAATTTCGATTGAAATGGCGGCTCGCGAGTTGCGATATACTTGGTTTAAGGAGCTACTCAAGTCCGAACAGTGTGGTGCTGTAGCCATTGCGCATCATGCAAACGATGCTGTGGAAACGTTCTTTGTAAATCTGGCTCGAGGCACTGGCATTCGCGGTTTATTAGGAATTCAGGCAACAAATGAGTTTATCATTCGTCCGCTACTCCACTGTAAACGCTCGCAAATAGAAACCTATGCACGCGAACATGGACTAAATTTTAGAACGGACAGTACAAACAACGAAACGGTGTATGTACGCAACAAGATCCGCCACCAAATTATTCCTCCATTTCAAGAGATTAATCCTTCGTTTACCGATACCATGTGTCGTAATATCGAAAATCTAAGTGATGTAGCTGAAATTTACAGCTATTTTATAAAGGATTTACGCACCAAATTGTGTCACGAAGAAAAAGGCATTACGCAGATTTCAATTGAACAATTACAGGTATTGCCAGCGTTTAAGACCATTCTGTTTGAGTTATTACAACCCTATAATTTCAATTCAGCTACGGTCGATTCTATCATCCAAAGCCTTGATGGATTGTCGGGTAAAGAGTTTTACTCAACCACACACCGTGTGATTATTAACCGAACATTGCTAGAAATAGAAGCGATAAATGTCATCGACAATGATGTTTACACCATTGATAATGGCAGTTGTGCAATAACCAATCCCATAGAATTAACATTTGAACGTGTAGATGGGATTCCTGAAATAAAAAAAGACAAACAGTGTGCCTATTTAGACGCCGACAAAGTAATTTTTCCGTTGGTATTACGTCATTGGCAACAAGGCGACAGTTTTGTACCATTTGGCATGAAACAATCGAAAAAAGTGAGTGACTTTTTTATCGACGAAAAAATAAGCCGTTCATTAAAAGATAAACTATGGATTTTGACCTCTCAAAATGACATCATTTGGATTGTGGGTCAACGCATTGATAACCGTTTTCGTGTAAGTAACGAAACCAAATCAACCCTTATTATTAATTATAAAGAATAAATTAATGAGTGAGAGGTCATTTTATCAGTACCTTTGCACACATTAATCTAAACACAAATTATTATGAAAAAAATTTTATTCCTTGCCGCTTTTGCTGTGGCTTTAGTAGGCTGTGGTCATCAAAAACATGTAAGTAAAACACATAAAAATGGTGCTGTGGTAGAAACTTTACCAGAAAATATCAATTTTTCGACTTCGTTTAGAGCATTTTGGGACGATTTTCACAAAGATACCAAAGGTGCTAAAACATTAGAAAACTACGTACCATCGGAAGCTTTTCAAGCAAATCCTGCGGTATCTAACGTCAATAATGTGTTTGTTGTGTCTGGTTATTTGACCATCACATCGGAATTTGACCAAACAGCTTTTGAAGCATTAGGAGGCACCATCAACCCATTAGATGCCACTACCGTTACTTTTAAAATGCCACTAACAAAACTACCCGAAATGATTCAATTAAAAGGTATCGAATCGGTAGAAGCTGCTATTAAAGTATTTAGACGAAATTAAACCTTAATTTAATTCTTATAATCTCTTTTTAAAACAACAAATGAAAAAAACTTATGCCTTAGTTGCATTTCTTTGCTTGTCATTAGTGATAATGGCACAAAGTTCGAAACTTTCAAACTATTCACGAAGTTTCCTAGATGCAAAAACCACCGCACAAAGCGAACAACAACGTACGAATTTTCGTAAACATTACGGAGTAAAACTTGTTGCTGAACAAGAATTTGTATCTGCTTACATCCATTTTAATGATGCAGTAGACACAACCATTTTAGAACAGTATGGCGCTACCATTGTTAGCGATTTTGGTACCATTATTACGGCACAAATACCTGCAGATCAATTAGAAGCACTAAGTAACGAAGCTGTTATTAAATTTATAGAAATAGGTACTCCAGTTCGCAAAAAAATGGCAGCAGCACGTACTGGTGCCAATGTAGATAAAGTGCAAGCTGGAACTAATTTATCGCATCCATTTCTTGGAACTAACGTAGTTGTGGGGGTTGTAGATGGCGGTTTCCAATATAATCACATCAACTTTTACGATTTAGACAACACTTCTGAATTGCGCGTAAAACGCGTTTGGAAACAAAGCACTAACCAAAAATACACGACTCAAACAGCTATAGAAGCTGCCAAATATGACGATTCTAGCGATGAAGATGGTCATGCTACACACGTAACCGGTATTGCTGCCGGTTCTTATTCTGGCAACAGTTATTATGGTATAGCTAAAGATGCTGATATTGTAATGGTAAGTATGGGAAACACCAATACGGACATTTCAAATGGTGTAAAATATGTATACGATTACGCTACCGAAGTTGGTAAACCTGCCGTTGTAAACTTAAGTTTAGGAACTCACATCGGTCCACACGATGGCACTTCTACGTTTGATAGAACCTGTGATGCTACGCAAGGACCTGGTCGTTTATTAGTAGGTGCTGCCAGCAACGAAGGAGATCAAAAACTTTATTTAGAAAAAGCATTGGCTGAGAATGGAACTGCTACTGAAGCCATCACATTCGATAGCAATTATGGCTATGAGGATGGCTATTATCAAGATATTGATATTTGGGGCGACGCCAACCAAACTTATACCGTACAAATTATTATCACTAATAGTGCTGGTACCACACTTTGGAGTAGCGACATTATTAACGCCACTACGACAACCACTAAAACTTATACCTCTTTCAGCTCTGCTGCAACTGGTTTTATTGGTTTATATGCAAGCAAAGACGCTACCAATAACAAAGGTAATGTACTACTAACAACACACAATAGTGCTTGGACAACAGGTTTTCAGCTTAGCGGTACAAACAAATTAAAAGTAAAATTCACGGCTACAACTGCAGGAACTATCAGAAGTTGGGCTGATGGTTATGGATCAACATGGACAAATGGTTCAACTAACTCCACAGTAGGTGAACTTGGTGGTACAGGTAAAAACATCATTTCTGTAGGTGCATGGACAACCACTGCTCGCAGCGGTTATGGCTTGACGAAAAATGCCATCACATACTTTTCTAGTAAAGGTCCTACTGCCGATGGTCGTATGAAACCTGATATTTCTGCTCCTGGTGCAGTTTTGGCTTCATCAGTACCAAACACATCTGCTGTCACAGGTAGTTCAAACTTTGATCAAGCTGCAACGGCAAGTGTAGGTGGCGTAACTTATTATTGGGGATATATGCAAGGAACATCTATGGCATCGCCATTTGTTACGGGTGTTTTAGCTACTTGGTTACAAGCTGACCCACAACTTACACCTGCTAAAGTACGCGAAGTTTTAAGTCAAACTGCTATGGTTGATTCTTATACTGGCACTTGTCCAAATAATACGTGGGGTTACGGGAAAATCGACGCCTACGCAGGTTTATTAAATGTTCTTGGCATTACACCAATCAAGAACTTAGAAACGATGCCTGACGCTATCATGGTTTACCCAAATCCAAATAATGGTTCATTCAAAGTATTATTTACAGAAGCGGATGAAGACTTATTGATATCAGTGTACACTATGAATGGTCAAAAAATAGTATCACAACATATTAACCAAGTTGCAGTTCAAGAAAATCTAGATATTGATTTAGGTCACGTTGATACTGGCGCCTATATTGTAAAGGTTGAAGGAAAGAAAATAAATGAAACATTCCGTTTATTAGTTCGCTAAACGAATTAAGATCCTATTAAAAAAGGACGTAGAAATCACATTCTACGTCCTTTTTTTGTTATGATGGGAATTAAAACCTCTTATTCCTAAAAAAACACTTCCCTCTTGATTATTTTTTTCTACCTTTGTAATTCGTAATTTAATATTGAATTGCAATGAAAAAACTCGCAATACTTAGCATATTACTGACTTTCACTATATTAAGTATAGCGCAAGAGTCTAAACTATCTCCTTTCTCTCGTAGTTTTATAGACACACGTGACCAACTCAATACCGAGAAAAATCTGGTACACAAAAAATTTGCACTTAAAACAATTGGTCAACAAGAATATGTTTCGGCCTATATTTACCTTGCTAATTATACTGCCGACATCTCGTTTTTAGAATCATATGGCGTTATTATCGACCATACGTTTGATTCCATTCTGACCGTTAAAATTCCCGTTGAACAATTAGAACCATTATCCCAATCAGAAAAAGTAAGTTATATTGAAATAGGTACACCTGTAGCTAAAAAAATGTCGTATGCGCGCACAGCAGCAAAAGTTGACAAAGTACAAGCTGGAACCGATTTATCGCACCCATTTTTAGGAACTGGAGTTATTGTTGGTATTATTGATTATGGGTTTCAATATAACCACATCAATTTTTACGACGAAAACGACAACTATACCACTCTCCGTGTAAAACAAGTTTGGGACCAATCTCATGATAAAAAATACACCACTCAAACAAGTATAGAAACCGCTCAATATGATGATGACAATGATGACACAGGACACGCTACACATGTAGCAGGTATTGCCACAGGTTCTTATTCTGGTAATTCTAACTATGGCATTGCTAAAAATTCGGATATTATAATGGTAAGTTATGGAACAACTAACACTGACATTACCAATGGAATTAAATACATCTACGATTATGCCACATCGGTAAACAAACCTGCTGTAGTCAATATGAGTTTGGGTTCTCATCAAGGTCCACACGATGGCACCTCTACATTTGATATAACTTGTGATAATATGCAAGGTCCAGGACGTCTTTTGGTTGGTTCTGCTGGTAATGAGGGTAATATGAAACTGTATCGCGAAGAGTCACTAAATGACAAACAAAGTTCTTTAAAGTATGTAACATTTGAAAAACATTATGATCAATATAGTGTTATTGACATTTGGGGTGACAATAACCAAAAATATACGGTTCAAATAGTCATCTTAAACGATGCGAATGAAACACTATACACAAGTTCGGCATATAATGCCACTATATCTGGCAATTATTCTTTGACAGAGTCAAATTATGGTTCTACTTATGCTAGTGGAAAGATTTCTATTTATACTGCGAAAAGTAGAAATTCTACGAATGCCAAAGGGAATGTTCTAGTTTATTTGAATGGTTTCTCTATAAAAACTGGATACAAATTAGGAATTAAATATAATGCAATAACTGCCGGCACCATTAAAGCTTGGGGAACTGAATACGAATTATACTGGGCCAATGGCCAAACAACATCGACCATGGGTGAAATTGGAGGAACAGGGAAAAGAATAATTACATCTGGTGCTTACACCACGTTTGCTCGTTACACAGGTTCCTACGTTAAAAGCATTGCTAGCTTTTCAAGCAAAGGTCCTACTGCTGATGGTCGCATGAAACCAGACATTACTGCACCAGGAGATGCAATCGTGTCATCAATACCTGACATTACAAGTGTCACTAAATATGCCGATAGTAAAACCTCGGAAACAATTGGAGACAAAACCTATTATTGGGCATACATGAGTGGTACATCTATGGCAACTCCTTTTGTTACAGGTGTTTTGGCTACTTGGTTGGAGGCAAATCCACAATTAACACCTGAAAAAGTCCGCGAAGTTTTGTCAACAACTTCTATGACTGATACCTACACGGGAACTTGCCCAAATAATACGTGGGGATATGGAAAAATTGATGCGTACGAAGGACTATTGAAAGTAATTGCTACCACGCCAATCCAAAATTTGGAAACAATGCCTGATGCGATTATGCTCTATCCAAATCCAAACAATGGTTCGTTTAAATTATTATTTACGAAGTCTGACGAAAACGTATTAATTTCCGTCTACACAGCTAATGGTCAACAAGTATTAACTAAACAAATTAGGCACATCACTATGCAGGAAAATCTATCGGTAGATTTAGGTGCAATCACCAGTGGTGCTTACGTAGTAAAAGTTTCAGGAAATAAAATAAACGAAACACTCCGATTGTTAGTTCGTTAAACGATTTATTATCTATTTATATTAAAAACTTCCAATGAATCAATTGGAAGTTTTTTTGTATATTTGCCGAGCATGAAAACAATTATCAATCATCCTGAAGTTGGTCATATAGAACTGTGTACTAGAAGTAGTTCACGAGGCATCAGTTTTCGTGTAACAGCGGACAAAGTACGCATCACGGTCAATCCATTTTTATCAAAATCCGTTTTCCCACTATCGTCAGAACGCATAGCTTGGATAATAAATGCACAGCAACAGCTCACACAACGCACACACAAAATTATTTTTACGCCCGACACCACTTTTACCACACACGACTTTAATGTTCTATTCGTTGCCAATAACACGATAAAAACAACATTTGCAGCGCAACGCAAGCAGGACACATTGACCATTTATTTTAAACCTGAAACAGACTTTACGGCTAGTCAAAATCAGTTAATTATAACGCGGATACTCACCCATTTTTTACGTATTGAAGCCACCGCTTTTTTACCCAATCGTTTAAAATTACTAGCTGAAAAACACGGCTTTCAATACACCAAACTCAAAATAAACAGTGCACGTCGTCGTTGGGGAAGTTGCTCGGTGCAGAAGCAAATCAATTTGAGCTTGTATTTGATGTTGCTTCCCGAAGAATTAATAGATTTTGTTATTGTACATGAACTTTGCCACACACGAGAAATGAATCACGGCGAACGTTTCAAAAAACTGATGCGTGATATTTTTCCAAATTACGACGAGCTCAATAAATCACTAAAAAAACAATCGACCTTATGATGGAATGGCATAAACTCATATCGACCAAACGTTTTGGTATGGAACAATACCACAATGACAAACACGACGAACGTACCGAATTTCAACGCGATTACGATCGACTTATCTTCTCATCGCCTTTCCGTCGCTTACAAAATAAAACGCAAGTGTTTCCACTGCCGGGAAGTGTATTTGTGCATAACCGACTCACACACAGCCTAGAAGTTTCATGCGTTGGACGCTCTATCGCCAACGAAGTAGCGCTTCAATTGCGTGCTAAACATGCTAATTTACCAAAAAACATTGACGAAATTGGTTCAATAGTAGCCGCTGCTTGTTTGGCACACGACTTGGGAAATCCACCATTTGGACATTCGGGCGAGAATGCCATTGCAACCTATTTTTCAGAAGAAAAAGGAGCGCAGTTTCAGTCACAATTAAGCCCGGAACAATGGACCGATTTCATTCATTTTGAAGGTAACGCAAATGCTTTTCGATTACTAACCAATCAATTTGAAGGACGACGCGAAGGTGGTTTTGTACTGACGTATAGCACACTAGCCGCCATTGTCAAATATCCTTACGAATCGCAATACGCCGATAAATCGAAACCGAAATTTGGATTTTTCCAAACCGAGAAAAGTGCTTTTGAGCGTGTGGCCTCAGAATTAGGAATGATACCTCATCCTGAATTTCCAAACCGCTACGCCCGTCACCCGTTAGTCTATTTAGTAGAAGCTGCCGACGATATTTGTTACGAAATAATGGATATTGAAGATGCTTTCAAATTGCGCTTACTAACCTTTGACGAAACCAAATCACTATTGCTTGCCTTTTTACCTAAAGATAGACAAGAAAGAGCTCTCAATGATGTGTTTAAAATGGTGACCGACACGAATGAACAGATAGCCTATTTGCGTTCGGCGGTAATTGGCACTTTAATTTCGGCATGCGCGACCACTTTTATAGAACACGAAAAAGATATTTTGGCTGGAACATTCCAAAAATCACTCATTCACAAATTACCAGAGCCACTACAAAGCGCTTATACCAATTGTGCTAAAATAGCCGTGCCTAAAATTTACAGATCGCAAGAGGTTCTGGATGTAGAATTGGCTGGTTATCGGATTATTTCGGAGCTTTTAGAAACGCTTATCGACGCTACGTCAAATCCGACAAAAGCCTATTCAAAACAGATTTTAAACCGCATTCCTTCGCAATACAATACAGAATCGGAAATTTTATACGATCGTATTCAAGCTATTTTAGACTACATATCGGGCATGACCGACATTTATGCACTCGACCTTTATCGTAAAATAAATGGGATGAGTTTACCTACGCTATAGTAATCTTCTCAAAAAAATATCACACACAGAAAAATCGTATAAATTTATTGCATTTTCTGTGTTATCCTTATTCATAATCTGTTAAAGGGTGTAAAAAGGTTTTAATCTTTTATATCAAAAAATGGGCTTGATTAATTAAGAAAATAATTGTAAATTTGCAACCTCAAAAAAAATATCATTATTTAATTAATATAAAATCATTTATGGACAACAAGAAAAGAGTTTATACCTTTGGCAATGGACAAGCTGAAGGTAAAGCAGAGATGAAAAACCTCCTTGGTGGTAAAGGTGCCAACCTCGCTGAAATGAATTTAATAGGCGTTCCTGTCCCTCCAGGTTTCACCATTACAACTGACGTATGTAGTGAATACTTTGACCTAGGCAAAGACAAAGTAGTAGAACTTCTAAAACCTGAAGTTGAAAAAGCAATTGCAGGAGTTGAAGTGTTGATGAATTCTAAATTCGGTGATGTTGAAAATCCTTTATTAGTTTCTGTTCGTTCTGGTGCTCGCGCTTCTATGCCTGGTATGATGGACACAATTCTAAACCTTGGTTTGAACGACAAAGTAGTTGAAGGTTTGACTAAAAAAACTGGCAATCCTCGTTTCGTTTGGGATTCATATCGTCGTTTTGTCCAAATGTATGGTGATGTTGTTTTGGGCATGAAACCTGAAAATAAAAACGACATCGATCCATTTGAAGAAATTATCGAACACTTGAAAGAAGAAAAAGGTGTTCATCTTGATACCGAACTTTCTGTTGAAGATTTGAAAGAATTAGTAGCTAAATTCAAAGCTGCTGTAAAAAAACAAACTGGTCACGATTTCCCAGAATCAGCTTACGAGCAATTATGGGGTGCCATTTGTTCAGTATTCGATTCATGGATGAACGATCGCGCTATTCTTTATCGTAAAATGGAAGGCATTCCTGCTGAATGGGGAACTGCCGTTAACGTTCAAGCAATGGTATTCGGTAACATGGGCGAAACATCAGCTACTGGTGTTTGCTTTAGCCGTGATGCTGCAACTGGCGAAGACCAATTTGTAGGTGAATACTTAATCAATGCACAAGGTGAAGACGTTGTAGCTGGTATCCGTACACCTCAACAAATTACCAAAATTGGTTCACAACGTTGGGCTCAATTAGCTGGTGTATCTGAAGCAGAACGCGTTGCTAAATATCCTTCAATGGAAGAAGCTATGCCTTCTATCTATGCTGAATTAGATTCACTTCAAACTAAACTTGAAAATCACTATCGCGATATGCAAGATATGGAATTTACCGTACAAGAAGGTAAACTCTGGTTCTTACAAACACGTAATGGTAAACGTACTGGCTTTGCTATGGTAAAAATTGCCATGGACATGTTACGTCAAGGTATGATTTCTGAAAAAGAAGCTGTATTACGCGTTGACCCTAACAAACTAGACGAATTGCTCCACCCTGTTTTTGATAAAAAAGCATTAAAAGATGCACGCGTTATTGCAAAAGGTTTAGCTGCTTCTCCTGGTGCTGCATCAGGTAAAGTTGTATTCAATGCTGACGATGCTACCGTATGGCATGCTAAAGGCGAACGCATTATCATGGTTCGTATCGAAACATCACCTGAAGATTTAGCTGGTATGGCTGCTGCTGAAGGTATTTTAACAGCTCGTGGTGGTATGACATCGCACGCTGCTGTAGTTGCTCGTGGTATGGGTAAATGTTGCGTATCAGGTGCAGGTGCATTGGTAATTGACTATGCTAACAAAACATTATCAGTAGATGGCGTTACTTTGAAAGAAGGTGATTTTCTCTCCTTAAATGGCTCAACTGGTGAAATCTATTTGGGTTCAGTAGCTACTCAAGAAGCCGAATTAGATGCTGATTTTTCCGAATTAATGAAATTAGCCGACAAATATACACGTTTGGTAGTTCGTACAAATGCAGATACACCACACGATGCACAAGTTGCTCGTAACTTTGGTGCTGTAGGTATTGGTCTTTGCCGTACAGAACACATGTTCTTCGAAGGCGAAAAAATACGTGCTATGCGTGAAATGATTTTGGCAGAAACTGCTGATGATCGTCGTAAAGCATTAGCTAAAATTTTACCTTACCAACAAGCTGACTTTAAAGGAATCTTCCAAGCTATGGCTGGTTGTCCTGTAACGGTTCGTTTACTTGATCCACCTTTGCACGAATTTGTTCCTCACGAAGAAAAAGAACAACGTGAGTTAGCTGGAATTATGGGTGTTAAATTTGAAACCGTACGTCAACGCGTAGAGGCTTTACACGAAGCGAATCCGATGTTAGGTCACCGTGGTTGTCGTTTAGGTAACACTTACCCAGAAATCACTGAAATGCAAACACGTGCCATTTTAGGTGCTGCTTTGGAACTCAAAAAAGAAGGTGTTGAAACACACCCGGAAATTATGGTTCCATTGACTGGTATTTTGTATGAATTCTCAAATCAAGAAGAAGTTATTCGCAAAACTGCTGCAACATTATTCGAAGAAAAAGGTGATAGCATCGACTTCAAAGTAGGTACTATGATTGAAATTCCACGTGCTGCTTTAACTGCAAACCGTATTGCTTCAAAAGCTGAGTTCTTCTCATTTGGTACAAATGACTTAACTCAGATGACATTTGGTTACTCACGTGATGATATTGCTTCATTCTTGCCAGCTTACTTGGATATGAAGATTCTGAAAAATGACCCATTCCAAGTACTTGATCAAAACGGCGTTGGACAATTAGTACAAATGGCTACAGAAAAAGGTCGCTCAGTTCGTTCTGATTTGAAATGTGGTATTTGTGGTGAACACGGAGGCGAACCTTCATCTGTTGAATTCTGCCACCGCGTTGGTTTGAACTATGTTTCTTGCTCACCTTTCCGCGTGCCTATCGCACGTTTAGCTGCTGCACAAGCTGCTTTGAAAGACGCTAAGTAAGTAAATCTCACATAACAGATAAAGGCTACCTTATAACGAGGTAGCCTTTATCATATCAATTATAACTTATGAAAAAACGTTTATGTCCAGCTTGCGGTACAACAGCCTTGTACGTTACCAATCAATTAGGCGAACGAAAAGCCGTATATGTCACAAGTGAAAACGAAATAATTCCAACCAAAGAAAATGACACGTTGGATGGTTTTGACCTCGAAACTATCTACTGTTTTGGATGTTCATGGAGCGGAAGCGTTAATCGCTTGAAATAAGCCTGACAATCACGACTCTGAAAAAACTCAAAGTAGATGAAATGGCACTCATATTTTTTCATTACCTTTGTAAGCTGAAATAAATTACATATGCAATTTGAACTTCAACATACCGATACACATAGCAACGCTCGCGCTGGTAAAATAACTACAGATCATGGCATTATAGAAACGCCTATTTTCATGCCCGTAGGAACGGTAGCTGCTGTAAAAGCAGTCCACATGCGCGAAGTCAAGGAAGATATTCAAGCCCAAATTATTTTAGGTAACACCTATCATCTCTACTTACGCCCAGGTTTAGAAATACTGGAACAAGCTGGAGGACTTCATAAATTCAATGGTTGGGATCGTCCCATACTAACTGATAGCGGTGGATTTCAAGTATTTTCACTTTCGGGCACACGTAAATTGAAAGAAGAAGGCGTAACTTTTCGTTCGCACATTGATGGTTCTAAACATTTGTTTACGCCAGAAAACGTAGTCGATACTCAACGTACCATCGGTGCCGATATTATGATGGCATTTGATGAATGTACACCAGGAACTGCCGATTACAACTACGCTAAACAATCGATGGAGCGAACACATCGTTGGTTGGAACGTGGCTTAAAACATTTCGACGAAACCGAAGGAAAATATGGCTATTCGCAAACCTTCTTTCCTATTGTACAAGGTTGTGTATATCCCGATTTGCGACGCCAATCAGCTGAGTTTGTAAAAGCTCAAAATCGCGAAGGATATGCCATTGGTGGATTGGCCGTAGGCGAACCTACCGAAAAAATGTATGAAATGATTGAAGTGGTAAATGAAATTTTACCAACCGATAAACCACGTTACCTGATGGGTGTGGGCACACCTGCCAATATTTTAGAAGGAATTGCGCGCGGTGTGGATATGTTTGATTGTGTAATGCCCACACGAAACGGACGAAATGGTATGCTATTCACACGCAACGGCATTATGAATATGAAAAATAAAAAATGGGCAAACGATTTTTCACCCATTGATCCAGAAAGCGACTGTTTTGTAGATCAACAATACACAAAAGCCTATTTACGCCACCTATTCGTAGCCGATGAATTATTAGCTATGCAAATAGCATCCGTCCACAATTTAGCATTCTACTTATGGCTTGTGAAAGAGGCACGTTGCCAAATCATAGCAGGCACATTTGCCACGTGGAAAGAAGTAATGGTTAAACGCGTTTCTACTCGATTGTAAATAAATACATTATGTTAAAACGTTTAGATTGGTACATTATCAAGAAATATATCGGTACGTATATTTTATCTATCATACTGATTATTAGCATTTCTGTCATATTTGATTTTACAGAAAAGATTGATAATTTCATGGAAAATAGTGCCCCTGTAAAGGCCATTATTTTCGATTATTACATGAACTTCATACCATTCTTTGCCAATATGTTTACACCGCTATTTTCATTTATATCGGTGATTTTCTTTACCTCAAAACTAGCTAATAATAGTGAAATTATAGCCATGTTAGCTGGTGGCATGAGCTTCAATCGATTATTACGTCCTTACTTTATATCAGCCACCTTAATTGGTATCTTCTCATTCTTTTTGATGGGATTTATAATTCCACCGGACAACAAAGTACGTCTGGAATTTGAAGATAAATATATCAGCAAATTTAAGTCTGAAATAGCACGTAATATCCAGATGGAAGTGGAGCCTGGTATTATTGTCTATTTCGAACGCTACGAAGAACGAACACAAACAGGTTACCATTTTTCACTAGAAAAATTCGAAGGGAAAAAATTGGTGTCGCGCATGACTGCCAACACCATTAAAATGGACTCCTTAAATCATTGGAAAGTGAAAAATTACCTTATTCGCGATTTTAATGGTATGTATGAAACCATCAACAAAGGCGAGTCACTGGATACCATCATCAATATGGATCCTGAAGATTTTTTCATCACGGCACAACAAGCGGCTCAAATGACAAATCCTCAATTAAGACGTTACATAAAAAAACAGGAAAAACGTGGATTAGGTAATATACAAGCATTTCAAGACGAATATTACAAACGATTTTCAATGCCACTGGCATCTATTATTTTGACATTAATAGGCGTATCGCTTGCTTCTCGGAAAGTAAGAGGTGGAATGGGAGTCAACATCGGTATTGGCATCGCCTTAAGTGCTTTATTTATATTATTTTCGACACTATCGAGTACCTTTGCCATAAATGGTAGTATGAACCCATTATTAGCTGTTTGGTTACCGAATATACTGTTTTTAATCACTGGATTGTTTTTGTATTCAAAAGCGCCAAAATAAGATAAGCTACTCATAATAAGTGTTATTACACGATTTAATAGCTCATTATAACCAACATCCATGCATTAATCAAATCATTGATTGGTTACAAAGCCCGAAACAACATTTGACCGTTTCGGGTTTATTGGCATCGTCCAAATCTGTCACATTGGGCACAGTTTTCGAAGCCTCACAACAACCATTCCTTGTTATACTCAATGATGCCGAAACAGCTGGCTACTGTTATCACGATTTAACACAAATGCTCGACAAGGAGCAAGTGGTCTATTTCCCGTCGGCTTACAAAAACAACCACAAGCATGGTACCAAAGATGCAGCAAACGAAATTTTACGTGCTGACACGCTAAGTCGTTTGCAAAGCGGCAAACCGTGCCTTGTTATTACCTATCCCGAAGCATTAGCCGAAAAAGTGGTATCTGCCAACACGTTCAATGCTAGCAAAATAACCATAAAGACTAGTGAACATATTCCAAGTGAAAAAGTCATAGAACAATTGGAATCACTCGGATTTGAATACGTGGACTTTGTGTATGAGCCAGGACAATTTTCGATTCGTGGTAGTATCCTAGATATTTTCTCATTTGCCAATGAACTACCCTATCGTGTCGATTTTTTTGGTGACGAAGTAGAAAGTATTCGCACATTCGACATTGAAAAACAGCTATCGTTAAATGAACAAACCCAAATAACCATCGTTCCTGATATTGAAACATTAGAAGGTGAAGCCATATCCTTGGTGGATTTTATGTCAAATAAGACATTTATTTGTGCTGATAATCTACGTTTTATACGCGAACGCATCAATCAAGTTTACGATGATGCACTTATAAAAGCCAACGAACAGGCTAAAACAGCCACACTGACCAGCCGACTGCTAACTGGCGATACTTTACTAGACCAAATTGAAACTAATAGAACCATCGAATTTGGAAAAAGTATCTATAACCAAGTGGAACAAATTGGTTTTCAGATGTCTGCTCAACCTATTTTCCATAAAAATTTCGATTTAGTTACAGAGCAATTCACCAAATACCTGACAGAAGGTTACACGCTTTAT
This sequence comes from Paludibacteraceae bacterium, assembly GCA_028694915.1. Taxonomy (GTDB): domain Bacteria; phylum Bacteroidota; class Bacteroidia; order Bacteroidales; family Paludibacteraceae; genus W0P28-013. The sequence goes on along the minus strand of JAQVJY010000001.1, from coordinate 230,016 downwards.
ATTTCAAGTGATAGTAAAAAGCAAATTGATCGTATATCGAGCATTTTTGAAGAACGTGGAACCAATATTCCGTTCACGCCAATTTTAAAAACATTGCACGAAGGGTTTATTGATCACGATTTACACCTTTGTTGTTTTACCGATCATCAAATTTTCGATCGTTTTCATAAATTTACCTTACGCAGCGACATGGCACGTGCCGGTAAGGTGGCTATGACGCTTAAAGAGTTGAACCAATTCAAAGTGGGCGATTATGTGGTTCATATCGACCATGGGGTTGGAAAATTTGGCGGCTTACTCACCACCAATATCAATGGCCGCACACAAGAAGTTATTAAATTAATCTTTAAAGATGACGATGTCATTTTTGTAAGTATTCATGCACTTCATCGCATTTCAAAATACAAAAGCAAAGAAGGCGAAGAACCGCGCATCAACAAATTAGGCACAGGAGCTTGGGAGCGTTTAAAAGAGCGCACGAAAAGTAAAGTCAAAGATATCGCACGCGATCTCATAAAGCTTTACTCACAACGCATAGCGCAAAAAGGATTTGAATATGGTCCTGATTGCTACCTACAACAAGAACTAGAAGCTTCGTTTATCTACGAAGATACACCCGATCAAATAAAATCGACTGCCGATATTAAACGCGACATGGAATCGGAACGTCCCATGGATCGTTTGGTTTGTGGCGATGTGGGCTTTGGTAAAACAGAAGTGGCCATTCGCGCAGCGTTTAAAGCCGTAACCAATGGGAAACAGGTGGCTGTGCTCGTACCAACTACCGTACTCGCACTGCAACACTATAAAACTTTTAGTGAACGATTAAAACAGTTTCCGTGTACTGTAGAATATATTAGTCGAGCGAAATCGACCAAACAAGTGAAAGATATTTTACAACGTTTATTAAAAGGAAAAATTGATATTTTAGTTGGTACACATAAAATTGTAGGAAAAGATATTCAATTCAAGGACTTAGGACTTTTGGTTATCGATGAAGAACAAAAGTTTGGAGTGGCCATCAAAGAGCGGTTAAAACAACTCAAAGTGAATGTTGACACACTAACCTTGACAGCCACACCTATTCCACGTACCTTGCAGTTTTCATTGATGGGAGCACGCGACTTATCCATTATCAACACGCCTCCGCCAAATCGTTATCCTGTATTCACCGAAGTAATCGACTTCGACGAAGCGATTATCAAAGAAGCGATTAATAAGGAAATGGAGCGTAACGGTCAAGTATTCTTTATCAATAATCGGGTACAGAATATCTATTTACTAGCCGAAAAACTACGTAAACTAGTTCCTGAAGCACGTATTGCAGTAGCACACGGACAAATGCCACCAGCTCAGTTGGAGACAACCATCATGGATTTTATCAACTACGATTATGATGTACTTTTAGCCACTACCGTGGTTGAATCAGGTATTGATATGCCGAATGTGAATACCATCATTGTAAATAAAGCTAATTTATTTGGATTAAGCGATTTACATCAATTGCGTGGACGCGTAGGACGTAGTAATAAAAAAGCCTACTGCTACCTTATAGCACCTCCGATGAAAGAATTAACCGACGATGCACGTCGCCGGTTACAAGCTATTGAAACCTTTGCCGATTTGGGAAGTGGTTTCAATATTGCTATGCAAGATTTGGATATTCGTGGTGCTGGAAACATGTTAGGTGCCGAACAAAGCGGATTCATAGCCGACTTAGGTTATGAAACTTATCAAAAGATTTTAAATGAAGCGATGACCGAACTTCGTGAGGAAGAATTTGCAGAACTGTTTGTTGACGAACCTCGAAAAACCACCTTCGTCAGTGAATGTCAAATTGAATCGGATTTAAATCTCATGTTCCCTTCAGATTATATTCTAAATGTATCGGAACGTATGACACTTTATCGCGAACTCGATAACCTAAATGACGAAAAATCACTTCAAGATTTTGAAACACGCTTAATTGACCGTTTTGGCCCAGTTCCAAGTCCAGCTAAAGATTTGATGACACTCTTACGTATTCGTTGGCGCGCTTTACAACTAGGTATAGAACGCATAGTTTTGAAAAATGGGCGTATGACTTTATACCTAGTTGGCAAGGATACTTCGCCTTATTACCAATCATCTGCTTTTACTGCACTGCTTACATACATCGGTGCACATCCACACGCATGTCGATTAGGTGAAAAGGACGGTAAACGTTTTGCATCCTTCTCTTCAGTCAATTATGCATCAGAGGCTTATGCCATATTTGAGGACATCACCCCACAAAATTAGCCTGTTCGATTTAACATTTTTAAAATTTAACACTTTTTTCTAGTTTGTAAGGATAGAATATTTTATCTTTGCTCCTCTGTTGTTTTGTATAAAGAGACAAAATCAACTCGTTATCAATTCATTTCAGAATTTTAGTTCACTAGTAAATTACTGTCAATAAGCTATAAAACCATTAAAACTACGTTCCATGAAAAAACTTTTCACACTTTTTGTAGTCCTTTTAGTCACCACATGGAGTCTTTGGGCTGGTAACTTTGCTGTGTGTGTAAATGGGTCAACTTACTACACAACTACGCAAGGTGATGAATTGGAAGGATATACCCAATATTATGTAAAAGGTGTATCACTCGCAACCAATGATTTATTAACCGTTTACGATAAAGATAATGCTGCCGGATGGGCGGTGACTGTACTCAACCAATACTCTGTAGCAGGCTGTTTTACCGCAAGCACATCAGGTATAACCTGTACCAAAGCTGGTTTGTACGATATTTACATCAAAATGAAATATCAGGCAGACGAAATTTATATTGGAGCGTCTTCCGAAACCACACCTACAAGTCCAGATAATACAAACCCCACGGACCCTACTGACCCAACAGATCCGATTGACCCAACCGACCCTACAGATCCAGTAGATCCTGGAACCAGTGAGTACATACCAGGAAATTACAGCTCGCCTGTACCAAGCCAATGTACCGATGTAATGATTCAAGCATTCTATTGGGATTCTTATCTATCAACAGCCAAATATGGTACTACAAAATGGAATGCGCTCAATCAACAAGCGAGTGAATTAGCTGGTTATTTTGATTTAGTATGGCTTGCTCCATCCGCTAAATCAAGTGGTGGTACAGGCTATCATCCAAGTCAATGGTGTAATCAAACAAGTGCACATGGTTCACTATCCGAGCTACAATCGCTCATTAAAAATTTACATGCTGGAGGATCTAAAGTTATTGCTGATATTGTAGTTAACCATAAAGATAATAAAAGTACTTGGTGTGATTTTTGGGCTGAAGATTTCGGCACATTGGGAACATTTGAACTTACGGCGAGCCACATATGCAAAGACGACGAAGTAAATACAAGTTCATCAGGTACTTGCAAAGGCGCTGCTACTGGAGCTAACGACACAGGCGAAAAATACGGAGCTGCACGCGACCTAGATCACACCAACAAATACGTTCAAGATGCGGTAAAAGCCTATTTAAAATGGCTGAAATACGAGATGAAATACGATGGTTGGCGTTTCGACGTTGCCAAAGGATTTAGCGCTAATTATTTTGGCGACTACGCTTCTGACGCGCAAAGTTATTTCTCTGTTGGGGAATATTTAGATGGTAACTACGACCTACTCAATGGCTGGGTTAGTGGAACTGGCAATAGATCAACGGCTTTCGATTTTTCATTAAAATTTAACGGATTAAATAACGGACTAGCTAAAGGCGATTTAACTAAATTGGTTTGGAATGGCCAGCCAGCTGGTATGATTCATAGCGATTTACGTAAATTTGCCGTCACCTTAGTAGATAATCACGATACATTTGAACGTAGTAATGGTAACGATTTTGCCGGAATCGATAGTAAAGATTTAATTCTACAAGCTAACGCATTTTTATTAAGTTCACCAGGTGTTCCTTGCATTTTCTATCCACATTGGGCACGCTATAAATCAGACATCCAAAAAATGATTTTAGCCCGTAAAGCAGTAGGAGTTCATAGCCAAAGTGCCGTTACGGTGAACGATACTGGTGCTGATAAATATGTAGCAACAGCCACAGGAACCAATGGAACCTTAATGGTAAAAATAGGTGCGGGCAGCGGAAGCAGCACTACTCCATCGGGCTATACAAAAGCAGCAAGTGGAACCAATTGGGCGATGTACATCCAAACGACTACCGACCCAACTCCAAAACTAATTGTGGCACCAGCAGGTGGTAAATATACCGATAGCGTAACTGTATCTATGGAAGCATTAAATGGCGGAACCATTTACTATACAACTGACGGCACGACACCTAATACGTCATCGACCGTTTATAGCGCTCCTATCAAATTTACAGCTACAACAACCTTAAAAGCATTTGTAAAAAATGGTAGCGTACAAACTACTGTTCAAACACAAGAATACGTAATTAAAGAAGCACAAACTTGGCCAATTACCGTAAGCTTCTATAAACCATCGAATTGGACTAAAGTTAATTTATATGCATGGGCCACCGACGCCGCTCTTACAAAATACCTAGGAGCATGGCCTGGCACCACCTTAACCACAGAGGAAAATGGTTGGTATAAACACACATTCGATGCAGCCGTAAAAGAAGTCAATTTTATTTTTAATAATGGCACAAGTCAAACAAGCGACTTATATACGAACGAGGATGTATGTTATTCTTGGACAGGCGTTTCTGAAAAACTTGAAGAAGATTGTTCTGTTACACCAATACAACAGGTGTCAAATGATGCTTCGTTTACCATTTACCCAAATCCAACACAGAGCACTCTTTATCTAACTGCTCAAGCCACAATTAATAACATTGAGATTTATTCGTGCATGGGAACACTTATCAGCCGAACTAACGCAAGTGATAGAAACGAAACTATTGATGTGTCGCACTTCGTACCTGGTATGTATCTCATTCGAGCAACGCTCTCAGACGGGAAAATATCTACCAGCAAGTTTATAAAAAATTAACTTCAAATAGTTAAAAGCCACTTCTAAAAAAGTGGCTTTTTTTAATGTCTTTATCACCATTTATAGTATTGAAAAATAGCGCAAAAAGCACTTGTATAATAAATAAAAAAGACGTACCTTTGCACCCGATTTTACTCAACATAATGTCTAACCCATTTATTTCTGAAAAAACTTTATTACAAAGATGGAAGAATTAAACAAAAAAATGGCTGCTCCAGCAGCTGATTTCGATTGGGATTCATACGCTAAAGGCGATGTAATGACCAGCGAAGCAAAAGCAGAATTAACTGCAAAATATGACAACACTTTAAACCAAGTTAAGGACAAAGAAGTTGTCATGGGAACTATTATTTCGATGAACAAACGTGAAGTTGTTGTTAACATCGGTTTCAAATCAGATGGTATCATTCCAATGAGCGAATTTCGCTACAATCCTGATTTAAAAATTGGTGATCAAGTTGAAGTTTTCATCGAAAACCAAGAAGACAAAAAAGGTCAGTTGCTCCTTTCTCACAAAGCAGCACGCACATCTCGCTCTTGGGATCGTGTAAATGAAGCACTCGAAACAGAAGAAATCGTTAAAGGTTTTGTTAAATGTCGTACCAAAGGCGGTATGATTGTTGACATCTTCGGTATCGAAGCATTCTTACCAGGTTCACAAATCGACGTGAAACCTATCCGTGACTACGATGTATTCGTAAACAAAACAATGGAATTCAAAGTGGTTAAAATTAACCAAGAATTCAAAAACGTTGTTGTGTCACACAAAGCGCTTATTGAAGCTGAACTTGAATTACAGAAAAAAGAAATCATCGGTAAACTTGAAAAAGGCCAAGTACTCGAAGGTATCGTTAAAAACATCACATCTTATGGTGTATTTATCGACTTGGGCGGCGTAGACGGTTTGATTCACATCACCGACTTAAGCTGGGGTCGCGTTAACCATCCAGAAGAAATTGTAACACTTGATCAAAAAATCAACGTGGTTATTCTTGACTTTGATGATGAGAAAAAACGTATCGCTCTTGGTTTAAAACAATTAACTCCACACCCTTGGGATGCTTTGGATGCTAACTTAAAAGTTGGTGACAAAGTTAAAGGTAAAGTAGTTGTTATGGCTGACTACGGTGCTTTCATCGAAGTTATTCCTGGCGTTGAAGGTTTAATCCACGTATCAGAAATGAGCTGGAGCCAACACCTTCGTAGCGCTCAAGACTTCTTGAAAGTAGGCAACGAAGTAGAAGCTGTTATTTTAACTTTGGATCGTGACGAACGCAAAATGTCACTTGGTATCAAACAATTGAAATCAGATCCTTGGGAAAATATTGACGCTAAATATGCTGTTGGTTCAAAACACACAGCTAAAGTGCGTAACTTTACAAACTTTGGTGTATTTGTAGAAATTGAAGAAGGTATCGATGGTTTAATTCACATCAGCGACTTAAGCTGGACGAAAAAAATCAAACACCCATCTGAATTTACTCAAATCGGTTCAGAAATCGAAGTAGTAGTTCTCGAAATAGACAAAGATAACCGTCGTTTGAGCTTAGGCCACAAACAATTGGAAGAAAATCCTTGGGATGTATTCGAAACTATCTTTACTCCTGATAGCATCCACGAAGGCACAATCATCGAAATGCTTGATAAAGGTGCAGTAGTTGCTCTTCCTTATGGCGTTGAAGGTTTTGCTACCCCAAAACACTTGGTAAAAGAAGATGGTACAACTGCTAAAATGGATGAAAAATTGAACTTCAAAGTAATTGAATTCAACAAAGATTCTAAACGCATTATCTTATCACACAGCCGTATACACGAAGATGCTGCTAAAACTGCTGCTCCTGCAGTAGACAGTTCATCGGAAGCTGCTCCTAAAAAAGCAACTAAAAAAGCTGCTGTAAAAGAAGAAGCTCCAGCAATGGAAAAAACTACTTTAGGTGATATCCAATCATTGTCTGATTTAAAAGATCAAATGGTTGCTAAAGCAACTAAAAAAATGATTGAAAAAGAAGAAGCTAAAAATGCAGAAGAAAAACCTGCTAAAAAAGCAACTAAAAAAGTAGCCGCTAAAGATGAAGAAGAAAAACCAGCAAAAAAAGCTGCTCCTAAAAAAGCAACTAAAAAAGACGCTGAATAATCTTTAATCCGTCAACAAAAAAGCCGTTTCTAATCTTATAGAAACGGCTTTTTTTATTCTTCTATCCCCAAGTAAAAACCTATATAGATGAAGTATTACTCCACCTTTTTATATCTTACAACACTATTTATTAATAGCGTTTGGGTTTATAAATATCAATTAATTTCCACCCCACAGACACTGTAAACGCATTGATTGGATCCATATTGATTTCCTGTTGGTCAAGTGTTTTATAATGATATAATTGCTGAATCAAATTATAGCGAACGTCAACAGACAAAAACCAAATATCTAAACCAACACCAGCATCTAAACCAACTTGGGCTTTACGAGCTTCTAATACCAAATCTTGTACATTGTCGATAGAAGTATCAGAGCCAGCATTAAAACGAAATTTAGGACCTGCCATCAAGCGCAAATTAAACAATTTGGAATTAATAACTTTAAACCCTAAAAGAACAGGAACATCTATAGTACTTAAAATAACATCATCGGTAATAATTTGATTATTATAAGCATACTGAACCTTAGACACATTCAAATTATAATTAAACTCGGGCTGTACATAAAATCCACGACCAAAACGTGCAAATGCACCCAATTGTACACCCTGTGTTAAATCACTTTTCAAATTCCAATTTTGATCGCTGTACTGCCAATTTTTATCAAAACCTAAACAGGTATTATAACCACCTTTTACACCTAGTGTAAATTGTGCTGATGCAAATACTGAAATGGTTGCAAGGCCTATAATTAAAACGAGCTTTTTCATAATTGTTCTATTTTTTCTTTCCCTCTTGCAAGCACTGTGCCAAACATCACCTTACTCCCAATTCAAAATAACTTTACCACACAAACCGCTTTCCATCACATCAAATCCTTTTTGAAAATCATCAATATGGAAACGATGTGTAATAACGGGGGTCAAATCGATACCAGAAATCAACATTTGCTCCATTTGATACCAAGTTTCCCACATTTCACGTCCGTATATCCCTTTAATAGTGAGCGCATTAAAAATGATTTCGCTCCAATTTACAGTTGTAGTGTCGGGCAAAATTCCCAATTGCGCAATTTTAGAACCCTTATACATACTATCAATCATTTCGCGAAAAGCAACTGGAGAACCAGACATTTCCAATCCGATATCGAATCCACGCATATGTAATTGTTCCATAGCTTGTTTCACCGTTTCGCCTTTAGAAGGATTAATGGCCAATGTAGCGCCCATTTGTTTAGCTATATTTAATCGATAGTCGCTGATATCCGTTACCACAATGTGACGCGCACCAGCAAAACGACAAATGGCAGTAGCCATGGTTCCGATAAGCCCTGCACCAGTAATCAATACATCTTCGCCAATGAGCGGAAAAGATAAAGCGGTGTGAGTAGCATTTCCAAAAGGGTCCATAATAGAAGCCATTTCATCAGAAATGCGAGCATCTAATTTAACCACATTACTCTCTGGAATACACAAATATTCGGCAAATGCGCCATCGCGATTAACGCCTACACCAATGGAATATTCACATACGTGCAATTTGCCACGACGGCAGTTGCGACAATGTCCACAAGCAATATGACCTTCGCCTGCAACACGGTCGCCTACTTGAATATTACGTACACCCAAACCAACTTGAGCCACAACGCCAACATATTCATGTCCTATTACCATGGGCGTATGAATGGTTTTCTGCGACCACTCGTCCCATTTATAAATGTGCAAGTCGGTTCCACAAATGGCGGTTTTCTTGATTTTAATCAAAACATCGTTCACCCCAACCTCTGGAATCGGTACATCTTCCATCCAAATGCCCTTTTCAGCGTATTTTTTAACTAATGCTTTCATAGTGTTAGATTTATATGACAATTAGGTTATATAACTTCAAGCATTTTGCCTACTTTTATAAATGCCTCAATACATTTGTCGAGGTGTTCTTGTTCGTGAGCCGCCGATATTTGTACACGAATACGTGCTTGACCTTTTGGTACAACCGGATAATAAAAACCAGTGACATAAATGCCTTCGTCTTGTAACTTCGCCGAAAACTCTTGTGATAATTTGGCATCGTACAACATCACCGCACAGATAGCTGATTGTGTAGGTTTTATATCAAAACCTGCTGCCAATATTTTCTCTCTAAAATAATCGGTATTACGATGTAATTTGTCTTGTAATTCGTTTGTTTTGTCCATCATGGCAAACATTTCGATGCCTGCCGCTACTACCATGGGTGGTAATGAATTAGAAAACAGATACGGGCGAGAACGTTGACGCAACAAATCGATAATTTCTTTTTTGCCAGTTGTAAAGCCACCAACTGCGCCACCAAAGGCTTTACCCAAAGTTCCTGTTAAAATTTCAACTTTACCACGTAATTGGTACAGTTCAGTAACTCCACGTCCTGTTTTACCAACCACACCAGCCGAGTGGCTTTCATCAACCATAATCATAGCATTATAGCGATTGGCTAATTCATATATTTTGTCTAACGGACATACATTGCCATCCATTGAAAACACACCATCAGTCACAATCAATCGAAAACGACAGGATTGTGACAACTTGAGTTGTTCTTCTAGCTCGTCCATATCTGCATTTGCGTAACGAAAGCGCTGTGCTTTACATAAACGCACACCGTCGATAATGGAAGCGTGATTCAAAGCATCGGAAATAATAGCATCTTCTTCTGTCAACAAAGGCTCAAAAACTCCACCATTAGCATCAAAACAAGCGGCATACAAAATAGCATCTTCAGTTCCAAAATAACGCGAAACAGCCTGTTCTAACTCTTTATGACGATCCTGCGTTCCACAAATAAAACGCACTGACGACATACCATAACCACGCTCATCCATAGCTTTTTTGGCCGCAGCAATAAGCGCAGGATGATTAGCTAAACCCAAATAATTGTTTGCACAAAAATTGAGCACATGCTTTCCGTTAACCACTATGTCTGCTCCTTGAGGAGAGGCAATCAACCGTTCATTTTTGAATAAGCCAGCCTCTTTAATAGCAGCCAATTCAGATGTTAAATGTGTTTGAAAATCTTGATACATAATGATATTAGTTATGAAAACGATACTATGTATTTACTAAAACCGAGCCACAATTTCGATGACTAATTTATCTTGTTCCGAAGGATCGGCTAAGTTCCAATTAGTATAAAAATATTTTTCGTAGTTAACACGTAACTCCGCCAAAATCGGTTTCGAGAGAGTCAATGAAACACCGCCAGTAATACGCTGTCTCTCAAAATCGTCTGCTACATATTGACCTAACGTATTTTTAAATCCTCTATTATTATCGGTCATCATATCATAACGCCCCATAAACGAGATTTTATTAAATACCTTTTCTAAAGGTAAATCATAACTTAACAAACCTGTAAATGCATGTGCTGGTTTAAACACATTTCCGTTATATGTTTTATACAGATATTCGACCTCGGCATGAAATCCAAAGAAATTGCTGAACAATCCAACATCATACGCATTCATACGCACACTATCGGGTTCAAACGATTGAAAATTGAGCGATATATTAATATACTTCGATGGGTCAAACGTAGCACGTGTAGCAAAACACATGGTATTATGCCACTCTTTTTGTTGGTAAATACCTTCGCCATTATATACACCAGCGACTACTGAAAATGGGAATTTTTCGGTCAATGTGTATCCTACAGTGAAACCAACATCACGTAATCCAGAAATTTCTTTAGCAATAAACGAACGATTGGCAAAATACAACAAATGAGGACTCCGTAAATTATCGGTACTGAAAGGCACTTTCATTTGTCCTAAAGTTAAAGCAAGTCCTTTTGTGGGGAATACACGAATATAAGCGTCTAGCATACGTGTAACACCAGCATCAGATAAATCAATTTCAGCTTTATAGGCTACCAAGGGATGGACATTGCCCGTAAAACTAACACGAGCGTTACGCACTTGAAATCGACTGGCATCTAGCGTACTACAATATTCGTAACGGCTACGAAGCGTTCCGTGTATCTCTGGAGCATAATCTTTAGCTTCCATCTTTTTAGTGTCGAGCACTTTGCCTTCATCCACATCGGCCTTTCCTGTATTTTCTAAATCGAATAATGAGAAATTAGACAATGAATCGGTATGTGCTGTTTGGGCAAAAGTAACACTCGCACAACCTAATAGCATCCATAAAAGTGTGTGTTTGTTAATCATAAATAGTAGTCCATTGAGTTAATAATTCGTGCATAGATGGATAGACCACATGTGCACCTGCGTCCAATAATACTTTATCTTCAAGAATTCCTGTGTTTACTGCAATTGTAAAAATACCAGCACCTACACCTGATTGAATACCAAGCGGTGCATTTTCAATAACGACGGCCTGCCAAGGCTCAATCTTAGCCTTTTGTAGAGCCATTAAATAAGGTTCTGGATTAGGTTTTCCATATTTCACATCAAAAGCTGTCACCATTTTTTCTTTTTCAAAAATAGTTCCAAAATGATGGTGTAATGTATTCAATAACGAACGTTGAGCAGAGCCTGTGACAATATAAATATCTAACCCTTGAGCTTGAATTTTATGTAACAATTCAAGAACATATTTCACTGGCTTTACTGGTCCACAAGCTTCAAAATAACGTCCCTTTTCGGCATACATAGCTTTACACTCTTCGTCCGTAGCCACACGTCCGCGATGACGTAAAAAGAACTCATTGATAGTGCCTTCGCCTGTACGCCCTTCGTTCATATAGGCGTCGTATTCGGTAAAATCAAACCCATTATTCTGCATGGTACGTGTCCACGCTAACGCATGAAATGGCATCGAATCAAATAACACACCATCCATATCAAAAAAAACAGCCTTCAAATCGAAGGACGGATAAGACTGTTTTGCTAAAAATTCCTCTATCTCTTTCATATTATGTGCAAAGATACATCATTTACAGCATATAATAAACGCTTTTATTAAAAAAATATAAAGCAATTAATTTACTGATTAACAATTTATTAATAAAATATTTGAAAATTATTTTAAAAAAATATGGTATTTTGTATTGCATAGTACTAAAATATACAATATCTTTGCAGCGTGATTTCAATCAAATTTAAAAAACTCATAGCTTAATTATAAACTTATGGCAATAAACACTGAAAACATCAAATCGCAAATGCGTAAAGGTTTTTTAGAATATTGTATTTTACTCATTATCGACAAAAAGCCAGCTTACGCATCGGATATTATTGTAGAACTTAAAAATGCAGAACTCATTGTGGTAGAAGGAACACTCTACCCTTTGCTCACCCGCTTAAAAAATAGCGGTTTATTGGATTATGTGTGGCAAGAATCAACACAAGGGCCACCACGTAAATACTACATGTTAACGTCAGATGGTAAAGCATTTTTAGCAGAACTTGACCACGCGTGGGACGAAATAAAGAATGTTGTTGATATTGTAAAAAAATAATTTCAAAAAATCATATAATATGAAAAAGACATTAACAATTAATTTAAACGGAATCGTTTTCAATATTGATGAGGACGCTTACCAAGCCTTAAAAAGTTACTTAAACGAAATTGGAGCTCATTTTGTCTCAGAGGAGGAAAAAGAGATTCTAAAAGATATCGAGGCACGTATTGCCGAATTATTTGCCGAAAAACTCCAAGGCAACAAAGGTGTTATCGAAATAGCTGATGTAGAAAGCGTTATCAGCGTACTCGGACATCCAAATCAATTTGAAAGCGAAGCTACCGAATCAGAAGAAACAAACAAAACAGAAGAACCTAAAAAAGGTAAACACAAACGTTTCTATCGCGACCCAGAAAATCGCATACTTGGCGGTGTGGCTGGCGGTGTGGCAGCCTATCTCGATTGGGATACAACACTGGTGCGCATTCTATTTGTCATATTAGTCATTATTGGTTTTGGCTGGGCTATTCCTATTTACTTATTGGTGTGGCTTATTGCGCCCGAAGCACGCACGACAGCACAACGATTAGAAATGCAAGGTAAAGATGTAACCGTTGATGCAATCAAAGAACAATTCGACTTGGCCAAAGAATATGTTGAATCGGATCGGTTTAAACAATCAGCATCACGTATTGGCATCCGTTTAGGCGAAATAGTACGTTGGTTATTTAAAGCATTATTCATATTTGTAAGCGTTATTATGAGCATTGTTTGCATCGCCGTTTTGGCTGCCATTATATTTGCATTGATTGTGGTAATTGTAGCAGGTCAAGATGTGGTTGCTAGTATGTTGCCATTCACCTTGATGTCGCCATTTGGCGGCTGGGCTGCCCTTTCTAGTGTCGCTTTAATCGTAATTATTCCTATTTTGGCCATCATGATTAGTTCTTTCCGATTATTAAGAGGAAAACGACCTGAACAAAGATCACATTGGTTTGGTTGGACACTTTTTGTGGCTTGGATTATCAGTTTATTCGTCCTAATCGGATTGTCTATCAAATATATAACAAACGATAATTTTGACACGACAGCAAATGTCAACACCATTACCGAAACACGTGCCATCGCTCCATTTCACAGCATAGAAGTATCGAATAATATGAAAGTGATGATATCGCAGGGCGACTCTACGACGGTAATTGTAAAAGCTGGTGATACACGTATTGGTTATATCCAAACAGAAGTGCGCGACAGCATTTTGTATGTGGAATTAAAAGATGATGCCAATTCGCTACATGTGCTAAATAGTGGTGGTACAGTATATGTTACAACTCCTACTTTACGATTGGTAAAAGCCAACCAAGCTAGTGTTATAAGATCAAATGCTCCACTTAAATTCAACAATTTAGAATTGAATTTGAACGAAGCAAGTAAAGCTGACCTTGATGTTGCTATCACTAATTTGTTGACAATAAAAGCATCAGAAGCTAGTAAAGTTGAAATTGAAGGAACGGCGGATAAATTATCCACAAATATCAACAATGCTTCTAAAGCAGATTTAGACGAATTAGTAACCACAACCGCCAATGTTGAAGCTCGTAACGCTTCAAAAGTAGAAGTAGGAACCACACAAAGTTTATGGATGTCGGCTCACGATGCTAGTAAAATTACCTACAAAGGAGCTCCTGTGATTTTACAATCCATTCAAGAAGGCATGTCAAAAATCAAACAAGACAATTAAGCACAAAACCTTTTTCATAGATTTCACATGATGTGCTTTATACGGTCCCTGCCTGTGAAGGTGGGGACTTTTATTTATACAAAAAAGCGTAATGGAACAAACCACTACGCTTTATATTTTGATGGGTAAAAATTACCGCTTAATTTTCGACCGAATAAAAGTCCAACTCTTTTGTACTAAAAGAGTTAACAGACCATATAAAAACATATAGACTACATTCACGGCCATCATACCTACAGCGGCGCCCACGAGCACATCACTACTCCAATGTTTGTCGCGTGCATAACGCAAATAACCAACGCCACCAGCACACACCATGCCTGCCGCACTAACCACACCGCCACCTTTGCTACCAATGTATTCGTGATGCAAAGCCATAGAAGCCAAAAACGCTTGATTGGTATGCTGCGAAGGGAAAGAGGTGTTGCCATACTCTTTTTTAGGACGCGTTACTTTTGTAAATTGTTTGGTACGATGCACCACCGCATCGCCAATAATATAGGCTGTGGTAAACGTCAATACACGCACAACAAAAGGCGTACGTGCCGACATTCCCACACGATCGAGCACAAAGATAAAAGGAATGGGCGCATAACGTCCGTAATCGTCAACCACTTCAGGCACTTTAGTATCTTGCAACGCTTGTATGCGTTCTTTTAGCGGTTGATTGGCATTGATAATCAAACCAAAAATCAAGAATAACAGAGGTAATACAAAATTAATGCTCAAAGCATAAATAAGTTTTCCCTTCGATATTTTTTTAGCCTGAACTTCCTTACGAAAGCCAGTTTCTGGAAATAATAAAAATAAGAAAAATCGTTTCATAGAAAACCTATTTAGCGTGACAAATTCGTATTCCTAGAACTACTTACAAATTAGATTCTTTCATGCGTTCTGCATTTTCAGCAATAATCAGATGATTGATGCAATCTTCGATGTCACCATCCATATAGGCTGAAAGATTATAAACGGTATAGTTAATGCGGTGATCGGTAATACGTCCTTGTGGATAATTATACGTACGAATTTTGGCCGAACGGTCGCCAGTAGAAACCATAGTTTTGCGCTTAGACACAATATCGTCTAGATATTTTTGATGTTCTCTATCATAAATAAATGTGCGTAAACGTGCCAAGGCACGCTCTTTATTTTTAGGTTGGTCACGTGTTTCAGTACATTCAATCAAAATTTCCTCAGGAACGCCCGTATTCGGATTTTTCCACATATAACGCAAACGAACGCCCGACTCCACTTTATTCACATTTTGTCCACCAGCACCACCCGAGCGAAACGTATCCCATTTAATTTCGCCTTCGTTTATTTCCACATCAAACTCTTGTGCTTCTGGCAAAACCGCCACCGAAGCGGCTGAGGTATGTACGCGACCTTGAGTTTCGGTAGCTGGCACACGCTGTACGCGATGCACCCCCGATTCATATTTTAAAATGCCGTAAACGCCTTCGCCCGTCACTGCAAATACAATTTCCTTGTAACCACCAGCTGTTCCTTCATTAAAATTGGAAACGGCCACTTTCCAGCCTTTCGTTTCACAAAATTTGATGTACATACGAAACAAATCGCCTGCAAAAATAGCGGCTTCGTCGCCTCCAGTACCACCACGAATTTCGACAATACAGTTTTTAGCATCTTCGGGGTCAGCCGGAATCAAAAGCAATTTTATCTCCTCTTCCAATGGCTCAATTTTAGGTTCTATAGCGTCAATTTCTAGTTTGGCCATTTCACGCATTTCTGGATCATTTTCAGAATCCAAAATTTCTTTAGCTTCAGCTAAATTTTGCAATAAACGTTGATATTCATTCCGTTTGGTAATAATACGCTCCAATTCGCTATACTCTTTATTGAGTTTAACATAGCGTTTCATATCAGAAATAATGGATGGATCAGTAATGAGCGTAGAAACCTCTTCAAACCGAGCAGATAAACCCTCCAAACGGGAAATTAGCGTATTATTCATCGTTGTTTAAATATTTTTTTTGAGTGTGCAAAAGTAATGATTTTTTGGCAATTGTCGAAGAGCAAAACGCTATTGTTTTATCCCTTTCATGCTAAGCTGTATGCGCTTACGATCTAAATCCACTTCAATCACTTTCACTTGCACATGCTGATGCAAGGCCACCACTTCCGTTGGGTCGCTCACAAAACGGTCAGCCATATTAGAAATGTGTACCAAACCATTTTCATGTACACCAACATCTACAAACGCGCCAAATTTGGTTACATTGGTAATAATGCCTGGCAAAATTTGACCAACTTTTACATCTTGAATCGTCTTAACAGTCGGATCAAATGCAAATACCTGAATTTCTGTTCGCGGATCACGTCCTGGCTTAGCCAATTCCAATAAAACATCATTTAAAGTAGGCAACCCTACCGTATCGGTTACATAATTTTGAACCACAATCTGCTTGCGGAGATTTTCATCACGCAACAAATCGGCGACAGAGCATTTTAAATCGCGCGCCATGCGTTCCACAATCGAATAACTTTCAGGATGTACAGCACTATTATCTAATGGATTATCCGAATTTTCGACACGCATAAAACCAGCACTTTGCTCAAATGATTTAGCGCCCATTTTAGAAACATTCAGCAACGCTTTACGTGATTTAAAAGGACCATTTTGAGTGCGAAACGACACTATATTTTCAGCCAATTGAGGACCGATACCAGACACGTAGGTCAATAAATATTTACTCGCTGTATTCACATTTACACCGACTTTATTCACCGCATTTTCAACAGTTTGGTCAAGCGCTTTTTTGAGTGCCGACTGGTCCACATCATATTGATATTGACCTACCCCAATTGATTTTGGATCTAACTTAACCAATTCAGCCAATGGGTCCATCAAACGACGACCGAGAGAAACCGCACCACGCACAGTCACATCATATTCAGGAAATTCTTCACGCGCAATTTTGGAGGCTGAATAAATACTCGCCCCATTTTCGCTAACTACAAACACCTGAACTTGTCGATCAAAATGAATAGATTGAATAAATTGCTCCGTTTCTCTACCAGCGGTTCCATTGCCAATAGCAATCGCCTCAATGGCATATTGTTCCACTAAATGCGCTATTTTTTTCATCGCCAAGGCCGTTTCATTTTTCGGCGGATGCGGATAAATGGTTTCATTGTGCAATAAATTACCTTGAGCATCCAAACAAACCACTTTACACCCTGTACGAAAACCCGGATCTAAACTCAGCACACGTTTCTGACCTAGTGGTGATGATAAAAGTAATTGACGCAAATTTTCTACAAAAATGGCAATCGCTTCACCATCGGCTTTAGCTTTACTCTCGGCTGCGAATTCTGTTTCGATAGCAGGTTTAAGTAAACGCTTGTAACTATCAGTAACTGCCAATTTAACCTGTTCAGAAGAAGCGTTATTGGCCGTCACAAAGAGTTTATTCAAACGTTCGACACACAGTTCTTCGGGCGCTGAAATCTCTACTTTAAGAAAGCCTTCAGCTTCGCCACGACGCATAGCTAACAAACGATGTGAAGAGATACGACGCAACGATTCTTCGGCATTAAAATAATCACGAAATTTATCGCCTTCAGCTTCTTTACCTTTCACCAAACGACTATAAATAATTGCTTCGCGTGAAAAAATGGCTCTAATCGTATTACGAGCATAGCCATTTTCGTTGATCCATTCAGCCATAATATCGCGTGCACCAGCCAAAGCATCTTTAACGGAAGCAACAGCATCACTCAAAAAACGCTCCGCTTGTAAGTCAACATCACCATGTCGTTGGGTCATCAAAAGTTTGGCTAACGGCTCCAAGCCTTTTTCGCATGCCATTTGTCCGCGCGTACGTCGTTTGGGTTTGTACGGTAAATACAAATCCTCCAAAACGGTTGATTCCCAAGTTTGCTCTATCTGTTGTTTTAGTTCGGGCGTTAATTTTCCTTGTTCTTCAATGGTATTTAAAATAGTTTCTTTACGTTTAGCTAATTCGGTTAATTTTGAGTGCAAATCGGCTATTGCTCCAATCTGAACTTCATCTAAACCACTGGTTAGCTCTTTACGATAACGACTTATAAAAGGAATGGTTGACCCCTCACCCAAAAGTTTGACTGTATTTTGAACCTGACGTTCAGAAATTTGGAGCTGTTTGGCAATTAATGAAATAAAAATATCCATGTAAACGATTGTTTTTTGTATAATAAGTGCAAAGATACAAAGATTTTTGAGGCAAAAATAGCCCACACACAATTCGTTAAAACCCATTAATAAACAAAAAAGTTATAGTTCATAAAAATAAATCATCATTTTACGACATTTTTTCAAAAATATAGTGATAAAATCATTTTTTTAGTATCTTTGCAACATCATTTTTCATTTTTTCAGAGATAAAAACAAAAAATACCCCTCAAAAAGAGGGTTGTTTTTAAAAATGAAGCAAAAATCAGCATTCTATTATAACTAGTATTAGATTTAGTCATTTAATCACTTCAACATTATGAGCAAATTACGTTTCAAAGCGCTTGAAGATGCTTGTTCTCACAAACCTGTAGCAGTAGCTACACCCACAGAACGCCCATCTGTATTTTTTGGAAAAATGGTTTTCACACGTGAAAAGATGAAAGAATATATCGCCGATACTATTCTAGACCAACTTTTTAACGTGATTGACAATGGGAAACCGTTGAGTCGTGATATTGCCAATTCAGTGGCAATGGGTATGAAAAAATGGGCTTCGGAATTCGGAGCTACACATTACACACACTGGTTTCAGCCTTTAACAGGTGGTACCGCCGAAAAACATGATGGTTTTATCGACAAAACACCAGAAGGGAAAGTGTTAGAAGAATTTTCGGGTAAATTACTCTACCAACAAGAACCTGATGCGTCTAGTTTCCCTAATGGCGGTATTCGCAACACCTTCGAGGCACGTGGCTATTCCGCTTGGGATCCATCATCACCTGCATTTATTGTTGGAGACACACTTTGTATTCCTACTATTTTCGTAGCTTATACGGGTGAAGCACTAGATTATAAAACACCACTTATAAAATCGGTATCGTCTCTCGACAAAGCGGCCGTTGATGTTTGTCGTTATTTTGATAAAAACGTGTCCAAAGTGACATCGTTTCTTGGCTGGGAACAAGAATACTTTTTGGTGGACGAAGCCTTGTGGGCTGCTCGTCCCGACCTTATGCTAACTGGTCGTACACTCATGGGTCATGACAGTGCAAAAAACCAACAGCTCGAAGACCATTATTTTGGTTCTATTCCAGAACGCGTATTACAATTTATGACTGACCTCGAAATTGAATCACTGAAACTTGGTATTCCTGTCAAAACACGTCATAATGAAGTGGCACCAAATCAATTTGAGCTAGCTCCAGTGTATGAAGAAGTAAACTTAGCCAACGACCATAATTTATTACTAATGTCCGTAATGGAACGCGTGGCTCGTCATCACCATTTCCGTGTATTATTGCACGAAAAACCATTTGCTGGTGTTAATGGCTCTGGTAAGCACTGCAACTGGTCGATGGGTACCAATACAGGCGTCAATTTATTAGCACCAGGGAAAAATGCCGCTTCTAATTTACAATTTATCACCTTTTTGGTAAATGTGCTTATGGCCGTTCACAAACACAACGGACTACTTAAAGCATCTATCAGCTCAGCTACAAATGCACACCGTTTGGGCGCAAACGAAGCTCCACCTGCTATTATTTCAGTGTTCTTAGGCACTCAAATCACCGATGTATTAGATAAACTCGAAAAAGCATCAGCCGACAAAGGTATTGTCATCAATGCTAAAAAAGAGATGAAACTCGGTGTGGCCAACATTCCAGAAATATTACTCGATAATACCGACCGTAACCGTACATCTCCATTTGCTTTTACAGGCAATCGTTTTGAATTCAGAGCCGTTGGTTCATCAGCCAACTGCGGAGGCGCCATGTTAGCTATCAATGCCGCTGTAGCAGAACAACTTATTTGTTTCAAAAAGGATGTAGATACGCTGATAGAAAAAGGAGAACCAAAAGAACGCGCTCTATTCGCAGTTATAAAACGCTACATTTCGGCTTGTAAAGCCATTCGATTTGACGGCAACGGCTACAGCGATGAATGGAAAAAAGAGGCTGAAAAACGTGGATTAGATTGCGAAACAAGCGTTCCACTTATTTTTGAGCACTATATCAGTCCAGACACTATAAAGATGTTCAAAACTACAAACGTGCTTTCAGAATCAGAATTACATTCACGTTGCGAAGTAAAATGGGAAACTTACACTAAAAAAATTCAAATTGAATCGCGCGTTTTGGGCGATTTAGTGATGAATCACATTGTACCCGTTTCTAGTCGTTATCAATCTATTTTACTAGACAATGTAGTGCGGATGAAAGAGGCATTCGATGCTAAAGAAGCAAAAGAATTAGCAGCTCAAGACACACTCATTATTCGTCGTATTGCAGGACACGTAACGGCCATTGTATCGAAAGTTGACGAGATGTTAGCTGCGCGAAAAATAGCCAATCGTCTGGTAGGCGAACGCGCTAAAGCCATCGCTTATCACGACACAATTGTACCTTTAATGGAAGAAATTCGCAAACACGTCGACGAATTGGAAATGATTGTGGATGATGAAATGTGGACACTACCTAAATATCGCGAATTATTATTCATTCGATAAGTTATACCCTAACTTATATTTTACAACACTTTCTCAGTAAACCAAACGGGCAATCGAATGATCGATTGCCCGTTTTATTAGTTCAAAGAAACTGACTCCTTATAAATCCAACGTAAAAACACGACTATCTGGAAAATTAATTTCTGGTTTTGTGTTGAAAATACCGTACAAGGTAGAACCCGAACCCGACATGGCTGCATAAACTGCGCCAGCATCGTATAATTGTTGTTTAATAGCTGCCAATTCTGGATGAGCTTCAAAAACACTGATTTCAAAATCGTTAAATAAATATTCACGCCATTTTTCAATTGGCATGGCCATCACTTCCATAAGTGGCACGTTCCACCGTTGACATGCGACATGCGCATAAGCTTCAGCCGTAGACACATGTACATCAGGTTTTACCAACACTAAATAATAACCCTTCAATGACACCTCAAGCGAGCTGAATTCATTGCCAATACCAGCAGCGAATACGGGTTTATTACGAATAAAGAAAGGACAATCGGCACCTAATTTGGCAGCATAAGTTTCCAATTGCTCCGTTGACAAATTTAATCGAAAGTGCTCATTCAAGAGCTTCAACATAAAAGCAGCATCGGCCGAACCACCACCAAGACCGGCACCCATGGGAATATTTTTGAGCAAAGCTATTTCAAGTTCTGGTAACTGAAAATCACGCTGCAATAAACGAAACGCACGTACTACCAAATTCTGTTCAATATCGCCTGCAACAGGTAAACCTGCCACATTCAAAGATGTTTTAACAGCTGGCACAAATTCCAACGCATCGCACAAATTGATGGGATAAAATACCGTTTCAAGATTGTGATAACCATCTGGGCGACGGTTTACCACATTGAGTCCTAAGTTGATTTTGGCATTCGGGAATGTAATCATAAATGAGCTAATTTATTGATGACAAAGATAATCATTTTTTGAGATAGCCACATTGTTGAAAACTTGTTGAAATCTCAACTTATAAGTCATAATACGAATAGGCAAAAGGATAGCTTTTTTGTAGTACTTTTGGGGTTCTAAATTCGAATTTCATGGAACCTGCAAAAAGTAAATCGGCCAACAAAAAACAGACTAAAATAGTAGTGGATTACGGTAAAGTACCACCACAAGCTACCGAAATTGAAGAGTCTGTTTTAGGCGCCTTAATGATTGACAACACAGCTATCGATAAAGTGGTAGATATTTTATCAGCCGATTCTTTTTACAAAGAAACGCACCAAAAAATCTACAAATCGATTACTGAATTATATGGTAACCGTAGTCCTATTGATATGCACACGGTGACTGAACAATTACGTAAGAATGGGGATTTGGAAGAAGTTGGTGGTCCTTACGCCATTGCCATGCTCACTGCCAAAGTAGCATCAGCCGCTCACATTTTATTTCACGCGCAAATTATTGCACAAAAATTTATGGCTCGTGAACTCATTGGCATTTCTACCGATGTGCAAACAAAAGCGTTCGAAGAAAGTACGGATGTGGACGATTTAATGCAGGAAGCCGAAGGTCGTATTTTCGAATTATCACAAAAGCGTCAGAAAAAAGGCGTGACTCAAATCGACCCTGTGATTGATGAAGCGTTAGCACGACTCAATAAAGCAGCAGCACAAACCGATGGTCTTAGCGGCGTTTGCAGCGGATTTCATGCATTAGATAAAGTCACTTCTGGTTGGCAGAAATCGGATTTAGTGATTATTGCAGCTCGTCCTGCGATGGGTAAAACCGCTTTTGTACTATCGATGGCAAAAAATATGGCGGTCGATTATAATATTCCTGTAGCTGTATTCTCGTTGGAAATGTCGAACGTTCAGTTGGTAAACCGTCTCATTGTGAACGTCTGCGAAATTCCAGGTGAAAAAATTAAAAGTGGACAATTAGAACCGCATGAATGGGCACAACTCGATGTCAAAATTAAAAAATTAGAAGGCGCACCTATCTTTATTGATGATACACCCAGTTTATCTATTTTGGAATTTCAAACGAAAGCACGCCGTTTGAAAGAGGAAAATAACATCCAAATTATCATCATTGACTACTTGCAATTAATGAATGCTTCGGGCATGAAATTCCAAAGTCGCGAGCAAGAGGTAAGTACTATTTCACGTTCATTGAAAGGACTAGCTAAAGAGTTAGATATTCCGATTATAGCTCTATCCCAGTTGAATCGTAATGTGGAAAACCGTGGACAAGGTTCAGAGGGGAAAAAACCACAATTATCGGATTTACGTGAATCTGGTGCTATCGAACAAGATGCCGATATGGTTTGTTTCATTCACCGTCCTGACTATTATAAAATTTACGAAGACCCAAATACTCAAAAAGATTTACGCGGTATTGCCCAAATTATCATTGCTAAACACCGTAACGGTGCTACTGCTGATATTGATTTGGTATTCAAGCACGAATATGCACGCTTTATGAACGAAGAAGACACGGTAGATCCGTTTGCTACTTTGGGTTCAAAATTGAACAATGCTCCACTGCCTTCGTACAGTAGCTATAATTTACCACCTCACAACAACGAGGACACTCCATTTTAATACACATTTAAAATCTGAATAACTTATGGAAAAATCTCCAAAGCTAGGTTTACCTGACAACGCTAACAGAGAACTCAAACCAGGCGAAACCTACCATCCTATTTTACCTGCCAGTAAAAACATTCCCGAGATTAGTTTTTATTCTGTGTCATGGGGAATTCTCATGGCAGTACTTTTTTCGGCAGCGGCCGCTTATTTAGGTTTAAAAGTAGGACAAGTATTTGAGGCAGCCATTCCTATTGCCATCATCGCAGTGGGTTTATCAAGCGCCACTAAACGTAAAAATGCATTAGGCGAAAATGTTATTATTCAATCTATTGGTGCAAGTTCTGGTGTCATTGTAGCAGGCGCCATTTTTACACTACCTGCACTTTACATTCTACAAGCTAAATATCCAGAAATCACCGTGAGTTTCATGCAAGTATTTTTAAGCTCTTTATTAGGTGGCATTTTAGGTATTCTATTTTTAATTCCATTTCGTAAGTATTTTGTAAGCGATATGCACGGGAAATATCCTTTCCCTGAAGCTACAGCCACCACACAAGTACTTGTTTCGGGAGAGAAAGGCGGCAGTCAAGCCAAACCGCTGATGTGGGCAGCTGCCATTGGTGGTTTATACGACTTTGTGGTGGCCACATTTGGCACTTGGAGCGAAACACTCACTTCGCGTATGATTCCGTGGGGCGAAGCCGTAGCACAAAAAGTAAAAATGACCTTTTCAATCAATACGAGCTCTGCCGTATTAGGACTCGGTTATATTATTGGTTTGAAATATAGCATCATCATTTGTGCTGGTTCATTATTTGTTTGGTGGTTCATCATTCCACTTCTTGGCATGACTACCGTAGATTCTGTCATGTTAAGCCAAATGGATCCCGACTGGATTTTCTCACATTACGCACGCTTTATTGGCATTGGTGCTATTGCTATGGCAGGTGTTATTGGCATCGTAAAATCATGGAGTGTTATCAAAAGTGCAGTAGGTTTAGCAAGTAAAGAGTTAGGTGGCAAAAGTAAAGCCATAGCCAAAGCGATTCCACGTACCGAACGCGATTTATCGATGAAATTCATCTCTATCGCCATCATTGCAGCTCTACTCATCACGTTACTATTCTTTTATTTCGGTGTTATTGGTAATTTCTTCCAAGCACTGATTGCATTTTTAGTAGTCGCTATTATTGCCTTTTTATTTACCACCGTGGCTGCTAATGCTATTGCTATTGTTGGTTCCAATCCCGTATCGGGCATGACCTTAATGACCTTAATTATTGCTTCAGTGATTTTAGTAGGAGTAGGACTCAAAGGAACTAGCGGTATGGTAGCTGCCATGGTTATTGGCGGTGTAGTATGTACGGCTCTTTCGATGGCAGGCGGTTTTATTACCGACCTCAAAATTGGTTATTGGATTGGTAACACACCAGCCAAACAGGAAACTTGGAAATTCCTTGGAACACTCGTATCAGCTGCCACAGTGGGTGGAGTTATTATCATTTTGAATAAGACTTACGGTTTCACAGGCGAAAATGCCTTAGTCGCTCCTCAAGCCAACGCCATGGCTGCGGTTATTGAACCATTGATGATGGGACAAGGCGCTCCTTGGTTATTGTATGGCGTTGGAGCCGTCTTGGCGTTATTGCTCAATGTACTTGGAGTGCCTGTATTGGCTTTTGCACTCGGTATGTTTATTCCGCTCCCATTAAATACGCCACTCGTTGTTGGTGGTTTAATCAATTGGTTTGTAACGTCACGCTCGAAAGATGCAGACTTAAATACCGCACGTAATGAAAAAGGAACACTCATTGCTTCTGGCTTCATTGCTGGTGGTGCCTTAATGGGCGTAGTGAGTGCCGCGCTTAAATTTGCAGGAATCAATTGGTATCAAGATTTATGGGCTGAAACTTCTGGCGCCGCTTGGTTAGGACTTAGCATGTATATTTTAATTATTAGTTACTTCATTTGGAGCGTATTAAAAAGTAAAAAAGCAGCCTGATAAAAAAACTAGGCTATCACCCAAAAGAGCAAAAAGTCATCGATTTTTTGCTCTTTTTAGTTTGCATATCAAAAAAATGTTGTATTTTTGTGCTGTAAAACATTGTTTTAAAACTTAATTATGGTGACTTACTCGGAAAAACAATTGAAACCAATCGACGAATTTTGCCCTATGTGGGAGGTTCTAACACAAGAAGAACGTTTTTATTTACGGGAAAATACCAAGTTACAACATTTTCGCAAAAACGAAGTAATTTACTGCGAAGGCGAAACACCCAAATTCATGATGTGTTTGGTTACCGGTAAAGTAAAAATCTACAAAGATGGTGTTGGTGGACGCAGTCAAATTATACGCCTCATCAAACCCGTCGACATTTTTGGTTACCGCGCTTTTTTTGCCAAAGAGCCTTATTTAACCAGCGCTTCTACTATCGAATCCTCATCGGCATATTTGGTACCGATGCAAGTTGTAGAACAAATTATCCAATCGAACAACAAGTTAGCGCTTTATTTTATTCAATCATTGGCCTCCGATTTAGGTGTAGACGATGCTCGCATTGTGAGCTTAACCCAAAAACACGTGAGAGGCCGTTTGGCAGAATCCTTAATTATGCTACGCGACAATTACGGCGTAGAATCGGATGGTAAAACCATCAACAGTCATCTTTCGAGAGAAGATTTGGCCAATTACTCGAACATGACCACTTCCAATGCTATCAGAACTTTATCGAATTTTGTCAGCGAAGGCGTTATTGCTGTATCGGGACGAAATATTCAAATTTTGGATGAAGAACAACTCCGAAAAATAAGCAAAATAGGTTAATACCTGATTCATATATGATAAAAAGCTGTCTGTTTGACAGCTTTTTTTGTGTCAATTCTTTTGGCATAAAATATGATTATCCAAGTAAACAATCGTATATTTGCACTTTAACACAGCCTCATTATGCAAGAAAAAGAGATACTTTCCATTTATACATACATCCTCCAATTGCTCAAACAACGCCGTTTGGCAGACGCATTTGGCAAATTACAACCATTGCTCGAAGAGTTACAGGATTGGAATTACACCAATCGCAAAGAGGAGTTAGAAACCGTGTATCGCAATCTATTGCAATACGCTGTTTTGGGCGTGAACGATCCACAGCAACAACGCATTTTTAATCAGTTGCTCGAAGATTGTTACGACTTGGTGAGTTCTATCAAAGAAGCACTCTTAACCCGCGTCTCATCACGTGTGGAATATGCCCAAAAACGCTATGCGCAAATGGCACCTAGTCAATTGAACGAATTAGTGAACACACTGGAACTCGATGCCTCGCATCATGCTTTAGGCGAACTGCTCACCACCGGCTTACAAGATGAGGGGCAAAAAGCAACACAATTTGCCGTAGAACACGAACAACACTTACTAGCCGTATTTAATTTCATTTGGCTCTCGGGAAAATGGACTGCCGACGAAAAAGAATTAGTAACGCAGTTATTACAATCATCGGACATTGATACCACCGATCGTTCTGTCATTATTTCAGCCATCACCTTGTCGCTGCTACGTAATTTTTACCCGTCCAAATTAGCGTTGTTACTCACACAGGCACAACATCCTGAGTTAGATATTCGGCAACGTGTTTTAGTCTGTATAGCACTTGTTGTAACACGATATGCCGAACGCATTCAACTGAATGAAACCTGCATGAATCAGCTCACCTTGCTGTGCGACAATAAAGATTTTAGACAAGAGTTGGAATCGGTAGTGATGCAATTGGTGCGTACTAGCGAAACGGAATCAATCACCAAACGCATACGTGAGGAGATTATGCCCGATGTGATTCGCCTCACACCAATGATGAAAGATAAAATGGATTCTGAATCGCTTAAAGCCGATGAGTTGAACGACAAAAATCCAGAATGGCAAGAGCTACTCGAACAAAGTGGCGTAGCTGATAAATTACAAGAGTTTGGCGAATTACAAATGGATGGAGCCGATGTGTATGTAAGCACCTTTGCTGCCTTAAAAAGTTTCCCATTTTTCCGAAACACCATGAATTGGCTGTTGCCATTCGATCCAAAACACAGCAGTATTCGTGCCTTGTTCGAAAACAAAAAAAGTCTGTTTGCTGCCATGATGCGCAGTCCATTTTTATGTAATTCCGACAAATATTCATTCTGTTTGAGCCTGCAGCAAATGCCTTTGGCTCAACAAAATATGATGACCAGCAACTTCAATGCAGAATCGGAACAAGTACAAGAACTAATGGACGAAGATGCGCTGACACAACCTGCCACACGCGCCAAAACGGTGGCAAATCAATACATTCAAGACTTGTACCGCCTGTACACGCTGCATGCTCACAAAAACGAATTAACTAATCCGCTTCAGGAAATTTTGAGTATTTACAAAACGCCACTGTTTACACTACTCTTCCCTACCAGCGAAACACGCCAACAGTTGGCAGAATTTTATTTCTCCAAGGATTTGTATGTCGAAGCGTTAGAACAATTTGAACAGTTGCAAAACGACCTTCAAACGGCTGAACGTTTCCAGAAAATAGGTTATTGTCACCAACAGCTCAACCAGCTACAGCCCGCCATTGAGGCATACGAGCAAGCCGACCTATTGCAACCACAAAACAAGTGGACCATGCGTCGATTGGCCTATTGCTTGAAACGCACAGGCAACTACGCCAAAGCACTTACGTATTATCAACATTGTGCTAAATTGATGCCTGAAAACACGCAATTACTGCTCCAAATTGGGCATTGTCAAACCGAATTAAAACGCTACGACGAAGCGATTGCCACCTATTTCAAAGCCGATTATTTAGCGCCCGACAACCTGCAAATTCGACGTATCATCGCTTGGTGTTATCTGCTGGCTGGCAAAACAACGGAAGCATGCAATTACTACGAAAAATTAATAACATCATCTACCGAAAGCATTGATTTTCTGAATGCTGGACATGCCTATTGGTTAGCTGGCAATGCCGAAAAAGCGTTATCGCTCTATCGTAAAAGTGCTGAAAACGCACCCACCAAGAATCACTTTTTCACCGCCTTTTTCGACGACAAAAAGCACCTATTAGCACTAGGTATTTCGGAGCAAGATTTTTCGCTGTGGTACGATGCGCTGCATTATCAGCTATAAGTTGAAAAAAAGTTAATATTAGTCTAAAATTCCTTTCCTAATTTTTAGTTTTTTCAATTGAAAAACTTATCTTTGTTGCAATTTATATTTATTGACCACTAAATTTAATTGTCATGAAAAAATTGCTTCTCGTATTAGGAATGGTATGTATGTACCTCACACTTTCGGCACAAGTTATTGTGACTGAACCTGCTTTTATCACCAAAGGTTATACTGGTACCATCGTCGTCACCTTTGACCCCACATTAGGTAGTGGCGGTATGGCTACCGCTACCACATGTTATGCGCATACTGGCTTAATAACTTCAGAAAGTGCTACTACCAGTGATTGGAAATTTGTGACCGACACATGGCGCGGTGGTGCCGAAAAAAATAAAATGACCTTGGTCGATGGCAAATGGCAATTAACTATTAGCAATATTTACTCCTTTTACGAATGTCCTACCACTACAGATATTCAAAAAATGGCATTCGTATTCAACGATGGCCCTGCTGGAACTAAAGAAGGTAAAGCAGCTGATGGTGGTGATATTTTTATCGATTTATATGCCGCTGGCCTCAACGCAAAATTTAATGCACCAGAAGGCAATCAATTGATTCAAGCTGGTGCCACCGTTAATTTCAGTGCTACTGCTTCCATTTCGGCAGCTATGGAATTAAAAATAAACGGTACATCAAAAACCACCGCTACAGGAACCACACTCACCTACTCACAAGCATTTCCATCTACAGGCGATTACGAATGTATTTTATCAGCCACAGCAAACAATACTACTGTTCGCGACACCGTGATTATTTGCGTAGCAAGCACGCCAACCAATCAAACGCGTCCATCGGGCGCATTGGATGGCATCAACTACAACAGCAGCAACCCAAATCAAGTAACTTTGGTGATGTACGCTAAAGACAAATCGAATGTGATTGCTGATAATGTGTTTGTACTAGGCGATTTCAATAATTGGAGTTTTAGCAATACCTACCAAATGAAGAAAGACGGTACAACGGGTTATTTCTGGTTAACCATCGACGGTTTGGAGGCTGGTAAAGAATACGCATTCCAATATGGTGTAAAAATTGGCACCAAAGTGATTCAAATAAGCGATGCTTACACCGAAAAAGTACTCGATCCTTGGAACGACAAATACATTGATGCAGACATTTACCCTAACTTGACCTATCCTGCCAAAGGAGACGGTCCTGTGTCTGTTTTACAAACTAACAAACCAGCTTTTAATTGGAGCAACGAAACACTTAGTTTCAACGGTCCTGACAAAAATAATTTGGTAATTTACGAATTGTGGATTCACGATTTCAGCCCACTACGCACCATTAAAGCCGTAACCGCACGCCTCGATTATTTACAATCGTTAGGCGTAAACGCGATTGAGTTGATGCCAATTACCGAATTCGACGGCAACATCAGTTGGGGTTACAATCCAAACCATTTCTTTGCACCTGACAAATCGTACGGAACGGCTAATGATTATAAAACGTTTATCGACGAATGTCACAAACGCGGTATGGCGGTCATTTTGGATATGGTATTCAACCACGCTACAGGTGTCAACCCATTTGCTAAATTGTATTATGGCACTACAGGCGTAGCCTCTAATAATCCTTGGTTCAACACCGTTGCGCCACACGATGCGAGCGTCAATCAAGATTTCAACCACAGCTTTACAGGCACCAGCGACTATTTCAAACGTGTATTGCAATATTGGATTTCTGAATATAAAATTGACGGTTACCGCATGGACTTATCGAAAGGTTTATGTGGCGCCGATTGCAATAACCGCACCACCATTATCAACAACTATTACAACAGCGTGAAAGCCGTAAAAAGCAATGCGTACTTTATTTTGGAACATTGGTATGGTAGCGAAGAACCTGGCTTTGTAAGCAACGGCATGTTGTGCTGGGGCGGTGGCACTGGCATGAACGACAGTTACAGCCAAACCGCTATGGGCTGGCTCGACCAAAACGACGACATCAGCGCAGCCAACAAACAAGGTTGGGTGTATTACTGCGAAAGCCACGACGAAGAACGCAACTTCTACAAAGCCAAAGCGTATGGAAACGGCAATTTAAAAACCGACGAGACCGCACGTTTAAATCGTGTTCCGCTTAACGTAGCGTTTAACACCATGATGAAAGGTCCTAAAATGCTATGGCAATTTGAAGAATTAGGTTTTGATTACAGCATTTTGAGCAACTCCACTGGCGGCGTAGGCGAACGCGTAGATCCAAAACCTGTGCCTGAAGCACTCGGTTGGTACAAAAACGCGTTACGCATGGGCAGTTTCGAGAAAGTGGCACAGTTACTGAAACTTCGCGATAAATACGAAACGATGTTCTTAAACGGAACGTGCAACGTAACAGCTGGTTCTGGCGTATCAGGTCGTTATATTCAATGGAGCTACAACTCCGACAAATTAGTTGTGGCTGGTAACTTCAACGTAAGCGGTGGCACCACCTTTACAGGCAACGTCAACGTGGCTCCATTTGCAGCAACAGGCACCTATTACGAGTATTTCACGGGCGAAACATTGGTAGTAAACAGCACTTCGCAAACTATTACACTGCAACCTGGCGAATTGCGCATTTACACCAGCACACAAGAAACATTACCTGTTGTGCCAACCACGTTTGAATACGAAGATTATGTAGGTTTAACGCCAGCCAACGCTGCTGCACGCCATTTTGTGTACCCAACCGTAACCGACCAAACCATTTACATCTCGTCTGAAGAACAACCACAGTACGTGCAAGTATACAGCCTACGTGGCGACTTGGTAAAACTAGCACGCCACACCGCGGAACTCAACGTTTCGGATTTAAAAAGCGGTATGTACCTCATGGTAGTTACCTTTGGCAAAACACAAGAAGCTTTTAAATTTATTCGTAAATAAAATAAATAATAAATTACAGCAACTACCAATTTACAAGCGTACTATTGATGTCTATTGTAAATTGGTAGTTGCATAAAATAAACCATATCAAAAACAGAATATACACATATGGAAGAAACAACACAACAAAATTTGATTGAATTATATAAGACAATGCTTTCAAACGAAATCACAAATCATACAATTGTAGTAACCATATTATTAGGGATAACTGTACTATTGTTAGGGGCAACTTGGTGGTGGAATAAACAAGGTGCAAAAAAAACAATAGAACAAGAAATTAAAAAGAAATTTGATTCAGAAAAAAAACATTTATTAAAAGAAATTAAAGAAGAGATAGATGAAAAATCAAAAGAACAAGAAAATCGCATCTGTAAAATTGAAGCAAATACTGCTCGTTCTATTGGCATTTCAGCTATGCAACAAAAATACCATGATTACTCTGTTGGATGGTTTGCCAAATATTTGAATGAATGTCTTAAACTAGATGATCAAAAAAGTGTGCGAAGAATTGTGAACATAATTATTGAAGAATTATCACTTGTTGAAGAAAACGGCGTTTTTAATCTAGATTTATTAAAGGAAGTAACAGAAAAACTTCCAGATTATTTAACTCCAGAAAAGCAACAAATAAAAAAATTGCTTAAGGGGAAAAAAGATATTCATGAAGAATAAATATCCCGTCGGGGCGGATTTGTAATCCGACCTGAGAAGACAATAATACACAACAAAAATAAAATCAATATGAGACGGTATCTAATTTTAGCATTTATCTGTACTTTAAGTATTACATTATTTGGACAAAACCAATTATTTTATAAAGCTGGTGGTTATTCAACATTAAGCGATTTTCACAACAACACACCTAATTATCTTGACACTTTTATCGTTTCAAAACGTACAATAGGAGATATTAAAGCTTGGGGCGGGAATGATTATAAGGTAGAAAGTTTAACGGGATCGACAACAAAAAAAGTTATCAAAAATCAAATTTGGGGCATTTTTAATAATGACACCTTATATCTCAATGGTCTTTATGTGACAGGGCTTATTGGATATTCAAAGGTTGAAATATTTGGGAAATATTGTTTTTTAAAACCTGCTTTCCCTGTTTCGCCAAAAATTCAGAAAAACCTCGGACTGAATAATCCTCAATCTGGTTATATGTTTGGAGCTGTTGGCGGAGCGATACAAGGAGCTCAGATGGCTGTTAAACGAATCCCTTTGATTTATCGTATTTCTGACGGGAGGACGGTATTATTGAGTAAAAAAAGTATGCTTGTGTTGCTCGGCAACTATCCTGAATTAAAAAATAATTTTCTCAAGGAAACAAAACAAGAAAGCGAAGATATATTACTGAAATACTTAAAACTTTTGAACGAGAAGTAATGACTATCGATTCGATTGGAGCTGATTTACTTCCCGATGGTCAGTGACCGCTGGTTGTAATCCGACCTCTACAAAAGATTCCAAATAAATCACTTTGAAAAAATAGAGAAGAATGAATATGAGAATTAAATCACTTATTATTTTAATATGCTTTTTTGCCATAGGTCAAGTTAGTTTACAAGGACAAACAATAACAGAATCAGAAAGGATAATATATTTGATGCGAGCCAAACAGTTGTATGGAAGTGGTGTCAAGATGAACTTGATGATAAATGGAGAGCTTTTCCATACAATGAAAAGTGGAACTCGATTAATAATAAGAACAAATTCGAATGAAACATTGAATCTTCAGGTTATTTATCCTCTAATTAAAAGTTACAAATCAAGAGTACTTAAAATTACTCCTGACAACGCTTCAGAAGTCTATATTGACTTATTTTACTGGGGAGAAGGTTATAATCCATTCAAACATGCAGGAGTTCTTAATCCTGTTGGAGGGAGACCTGATTTTAATGTTGAAATTGTTGAAATGACTTTAGATAAAGGCAAAAACAAATTTGTCCAAACAAAACTATATAAAGATAACAATACTATTATTCAAAAAGATTTTAAAAGTAGATAAAATAGATTGCACAGCCTCCGCTGGCGCGGTTCTCCTGAACCGTGACATGCAAACAAAGAAAAGTGGTTTTTAAAACAAACCATGATATAAAAAAGACGATACAAGCATGAGAATCATTGATGTAAACAGTTGGAAACGGAAAGAACATTTTAATTTTTTCTCTAAAATGGCTAGCCCGTCGGGGCGGATTTGCAATCCGACCCCTACAAAATAATATGAGGATTTATAATCCGTAAACACAAACAAAATGGACATCAAAAACCGAATCACAGAACAAGTTTATTTTGTAACGGATACCGTGGTAGATTGGGTGGATATTTTTACTCGCCCAAAATACAAACATATTATTTTAGAGGCGCTCACGTATTGCCAACGTGAAAAAGGATTGGTCATTTATGCTTGGGTACTTATGAGCAACCATTTACACGCCATTGTCAGTGCGCAAGAAGGAACAACCGTATCGGAAATTTGGCGCGATTTCAAAAAGTTTACGAGTAAACAGATTTTGGCTGAATTAGCCATTGACCCTGAAGAAAGTCGTAAAGAATGGATGCTTAACCGTTTTGAATATGCTGCTCGCAATGATAAAAAGATAAAATACTATCGGTTTTGGCAGGAAGGTAACGATGCGCAAGAGATTTTTCTAGCGGACTATTACGACCAAAAACTAAATTATATTCATAACAATCCGGTAAAAGCGGAACTTGTGAATTGTCCAGAAGATTACCGATATAGTTCCGCCATTGATTATGCTGGCGGTAAAGGATTATTAAAAGTCGAAATCGTAACATAGTTGAACGGATTACAAATCCTAATGACAGTATAATAGGGGTCGGATTACAAATCCGCCCCGACAATAGATATATTACTGAAATACTTAAAACTTTTGAACGAGAAGTAATGACTATCAATTCGATTGGAGCTGATTTACTTCCTCCGCTGGCGCGGTTCTCCTGAACCGTGACATTCAAACAAAGAAAAG
Source organism: Paludibacteraceae bacterium (assembly GCA_028694915.1). Lineage (GTDB taxonomy): Bacteria > Bacteroidota > Bacteroidia > Bacteroidales > Paludibacteraceae > W0P28-013. The sequence continues at coordinate 195,484 of JAQVJY010000001.1, read as the reverse complement.
TGGTTTTTAAAACAAACCATGATATAAAAAAGACAAGAAACGCATGAGAATCATTGATGTAAACAGTTGGAAACGGAAAGAACATTTTAATTTTTTCTCCAAAATGGCGAGCCCTTATTTGGGCATCGTAACGGAGGTGGACTGTACCGACTGTTATGCGTACGCCAAAGAACGTGGGCACTCATTTTTTGCCACGTATTTGCATAAATCCATGATCGCTGTCAATGCTGTTGAAGAATTAAAATACAGGCTAGTCGATGATGAAATCGTGGTATTTGACACCATACACGCCGGATCAACCATCGGAAGAGAAGACGGCACATTTGGTTTTGCTTTTATCCATTTTTCGCCTGACTTTGAAGCATTTAACGCCGAATTACAAACAGAAATAGAAGCCGTGCAACACTCCACCGGACTTCGTCTTAACAATGATGACCTCAAAAATGATTTAATTCGCCACTCTACTATTCCTTGGCACTCGTTTAGTGGCTTGTTGCATCCCACCAATTTTAATCCAAAAGAATCGGTGCCCAAAATCACGTTTGGAAAATATACGATTCGAGAAGGTCGAAAACTATTACCCGTTTCCATTGAAGCGCACCACGGCTTAGTGGATGGATTACATATAGCGCAGTATCTAACGGAATTTCAAAATCAACTGAATCTAAAAAGATAAAACACGCCATGCAACTCGAAAACGTTCACCATATTGCTATTATTTGTTCCAATTACGCCACCTCGAAAGCGTTTTACACCGAGGTATTGGGATTTACGGTAGTGCGTGAAGTGTATCGAGCCGAACGACAATCGTACAAGCTCGATTTGTCGCTCAATGGGCAGTATGTAATTGAGTTATTTTCGTTTCCAAATCCACCAGCACGCGCCACACGTCCCGAAGCCACAGGTTTGCGGCATTTGGCCTTTAGTGTAAAAAACCTAGAACAAGCCGTAGCGCACTTACAGGCAAACGGCGTGACCACAGAACCAATTCGCGTAGACGAATTTACAGATAAACGTTTTACCTTTTTCACCGACCCCGACCAGTTGCCGATAGAACTGTACGAAATTTCATAACACCTAATTAGTAACGCTTTTGCACCTGATTACACCTAAAAAAAGAACACTATGAATGACTCTAAATTTAACATTGCCGTATTAATTGACGGCGATAACGCACAAGCGAAACTGATTAAAGAAATCATCGAAGAAGTATCGAAATATGGCAAAGCCACCATTCGACGCATCTATGGCGATTGGACCACGCCGCACATGAACAGTTGGAAAGAAATCATCAACCAATATTCCATCAATCCCATTCAAAAATTTTCGTACACCACGGGTAAAAATTCCACCGACAGCTCACTTATTATCGATGCGATGGATATTTTACACAGCCAAAATGCGGATGGTTTTTGCATCGTCTCGAGCGATAGTGATTATACGGGACTAGCCAAACGTATACGCGAAGAAGGTCTATTTGTCATGGGCATTGGTCGCCGCACTACGCCTATTGCGTTTGTTAATTCGTGCGATATTTTCACCTTTACCGAAAACTTAAGCCTCGACAGCGATATCGCCGACGAGAAAATAGAGGTAAAAAAGAAAAATACCACGGCCAAGCTCAAACAAGCCACACCCAAACTGCTCGAAAAAGTAGAAATAGAACTCAAACAGCCCCAAAAAGTGGGTCTTCCTGAACTAAATATTGCGATTATTGACAAAGCATTTGAAATTTCGACCAACGAAGAGGACGAAGCGTATATTTCAAAAGTGGGCTCTTCGCTACGAAAAATAGATCCTAGTTTCGATTCAAGAACGTATGGCTTCAAAACCTTAACACAACTATTTGAGAGCATCGATAAATATGTGATTGTGAAAAACGAAGTGAACGGGCTCAACCATCCACTCGTAAAGCTAAAATAGGCGTCGGTAGCAACCAATTATTCTTTCAATGGTCACCCATTTTTTGAGAGATTTTATGTAACTTTGCGTCCTCAATTTTTATGTTAGACTCTATTCAACATATTGCTACCGATAGTTTGGCACTTATCAACGCTGCAGGCGTAGATTTGCCAACCATTGCGCGTGTCACCAACTGGGGCACGTCGCCACTCATTGGTAGCACGTTGTTGGTGTTGTTTCTCTTGTTTATTGTAGCATTCAACCAAGCTAAACAGTTTTACCTCGAAACATTGCGCAGTTACTTCCGCGATCGCGAGCGACTCACTTACGAAGAGGCCGACAATACGTCTATTTCGATTCTATTCATGCTGATTATTGCCGTGTGTACGTTTAGTATTTTTATAACCATCGCAGCTAATCATTCGCAAGCCATGGATTTTTCACGACAAAGTTTAATACTATTAGGTGTTGTGGTGGCGTTAGTCACTGGTTGGCTGGTGTTACAATGGTTGGCGTTCAAATATGTTGGCATGGTGGCTAATCAAACCACGGTGATGCGTCGTTTTATTCGGAGTTTTATCACCACGTTTGTCGTGTGCGGCTTACTACTCTTCCCTATTATCGTTGGCATGATTTACGCGCCACCTGCTCATGTTATATTACTACTTTATATCGGCCTGTTTTTCATTGGCTTAGCAGCCGTATTAATCCTTTTCAAGGCGTTTCAATTTTTTTTCAACGGATTTACATCTTTGTGTTATTTATTTTTGTATCTTTGCACCCTAGAAATTTTACCTATTTTGCTCCTTAAAAAAGCAGTGGTAATGTGGATTGCAAATGTCTAACAAAAAATCTTAACGCTTTGAAAATCAAGAAAGTGTTGGTTTCTCAACCAAAGCCTGAGAATGGAAAATCTCCCTATTTTGATATTGCTGAAAAATACAATGTAAAGATAGATTTCCGCCCTTTTATCAAAGTCGACCCAATTCTTGCTAAAGAATTCCGCCTACAAAGAGTAAATATTCCCGATTATACAGCGGTTGTTTTCACCTCGCGCCACGGGATAGACCATTTCTTCCGTTTAGTGCAAGAGATGCGCATCAATGTCAGTGAAGATTTAAAATACTTCTGTATCTCTGAAACAGTAGCCTTCTATCTTCAAAAATACATCCAATTCCGTAAACGCAAAGTGTTTTATGGTGCTACTGGCAAATTACCTGAACTATTCCAAGTGATTAGCAAACATCTAGAAGAAAACTTCTTGATGGTGATGTCGGACAACCATAACGAAGATATTATTAGTTACATCAATCAATATCAAGTAAAACACGGTATTGGTTTAATGTATCGCACCGTAAGCAATGACTTTGGTCCAGACGAAGAATTCAACTACGACATGGTCTTGTTTTTCAGTCCACAAGGTGTGGCATCGTTGCTCAAAAATTTCCCAAATTTTGAACAAAACGACATGCACATTGGCTGTTTTGGAGCTAGCACCGCCCAATCGGTACGTGATGCCAAATTACGCCTCGATTTAGAAGCGCCAACCAAAGAGTTTACTTCGATGGCTATGGCACTCGAATATCACATAAAAGAAAATCACAAGAGCGAAAAAAAATAAGTACGTGAACTTTTAGCCCTATATAATCCCAAAAATATAGAATTTTGTGTACTTTTGGGATTATTTTTATATATGGAACACCACAAAGCCACTTTCCCCAAAGCAGAACATTTGACTGGCACCTTGGCTATCGAAACATTATTCGAACAAGGCAACGGTTTTATTGCTTTTCCGTTGCGTGTAGTGTACCAATTGGTGCCCAAAACCGATACGCCACCGATTCAAGTGTTGGTAAGTGTTCCTAAAAAACGATTTAAACACGCCGTCGATCGCAATCGGTTCAAACGTTTAATACGCGAAAGCTACCGATTAAACAAACACCTTTTGTGTAACACCCTGGAAAAAAAGCCCTTCACGCTGCGCATCGCCTTTTGTGCGGTAAGTAATGAACTACCAACATTCAGTGTGGTAGAAGCTAAAATGCAGCAAGCACTCACCAAATTGCAACAGCGTGTGTCAGAAACTATAACGGCTGAGTTATGAAAAAAATAATCACATTTTTACTTATTTTGCCCATTCGCTTTTATCAATTGGCTATTTCTCCGATGTTTCCTTCGAGTTGCAGATACACGCCCACTTGCTCGCAATACTCTATCGAAGCCATTCGAAAACATGGTCCATTCAAAGGATTGTGGTTGGGAACAAAACGTATTTTACGCTGTAATCCTTGGGGCGGGAGCGGTTACGATCCGGTACCTTAACAACAGATTACACAATAAAAAAAAATCCGAGCGTAAAGACTCGGATTTTTTTATTTTTATAGTAATGAAGTGATTAGTGTAGCTGTACTAATGCCTCTTTAATCCGTGCAAAAGCTTCCACCAATTTATCGTCGCTAGTAGCATACGACATGCGAATGCATTCGGGTGCGCCAAAGGCAGCGCCGCCAACGCAAGCCACATGACCAACTTCCAATAAATACATTGCTAAATCGCCAGAATTGGCAATAACTTGTCCAGCAGGCGTAGTTTTTCCAAAAAACGATTTACACTCTGGAAACACATAAAAAGCGCCCATCGGATTATTCACTTTCAAACCAGGAATAGCATGTACCAAATCGACCACTAACTGACGACGACGAGCAAACGCCTCACGCATAGTCGCCACACACGATTGGTCGCCCAAATAAGCAGTTTCAGCGGCTTTTTGTGCAATGGAACTTGGACCAGACGTATATTGACCTTGTAATTTAATACACGCTTTGGCCAACCACGTAGGAGCAGCCAACCAACCCAAACGCCAGCCAGTCATGGCATACGCTTTCGACACACCGTTCACAATAGCCACACGATCTTTCAATTCAGGAAATTGAGCAATCGATTCATGGTGACCAATGTAGTTGATATGTTCGTAAATTTCATCAGCAATCACCAATATATTAGGACATTTCGCCAAAATATCGACCAAAGCAGCCAATTCTTCGCGCGAGTAAACGCTCCCTGTTGGATTGGATGGTGAACATAAAATAATGGCTTTGGTACGTGATGTAATGGCCGCTTGTAGTTGTTGTGGTGTAATCTTAAAATCTTGGTCAATGCCAGCTGGTATCACAACGCTTGTGGCATCCGCCAATTTCACCATTTCCACATAACTCACCCAATAAGGCGCTGGCACAATGACTTCGTCGTCGGGATTCAACACACATAACAACGCATTACAAACCGCTTGTTTAGCACCATTGGAGCACACAATTTGGTCTGGTGTGTAAGTTAATCCGTTTTCACGTTGTAGTTTTTCACAAATGGCTTTGCGCAAACTCAAATAGCCGGGCACTGGTGAATAAAACGAAAAGTTAGCATCAATAGCTTCTTTAGCTGCCTGTTTGATATGATCAGGCGTGAAAAAATCGGGTTCCCCCACACTTAAGTTAATAACATCGATACCTTGTTCTTTCAACTCACAACTTTTTTGCGACATTGCAAGCGTTTCGGACTCCGCCATCGATTTCAAACGAAAAGAAACTTCCATAGTATAAATTAATTTTTCAACATAACATCTATTAGTCGGCACATCTGATCAAACTGTTCCTGATAAAACAAACGCGTTAAAAAGACAATTTTACCCGATTCATCTATTATCACATTACGCGTAATACCTGCATTACGTTGAGCAAACAAGGTAAAAATATCGGCATGCAAATCTAATCCAATCGGATACGTCACACCCAAACTCTCTTTAAACGTAATTATTTTTTCCAACGGCTCTTCCCTATCGATAGCAATAAGGGCAAAATTAGGATTAAATTTATGTTTCTGCCATATTTCTTGTTCAATAAATGGCATTTCCTTGCGACACACGCCACACCATGAAGCCGTAAACTGTAACATCACCACTTTACCCCGTAATGACGACAATTGAACCGAACGGCCATCGTCGAGTTTTACCACAAAATCGGGCGCCATATCGCCTACTGATACAATATAACCTTTTGATTCATCTTCTTGTGCCGACGCTGCAAACACACAGGCTAACATAAATACGGTTAATTTCAATCTCTTCATCATACATTATTAAATAGTTACCATTTCTACCGCGCCATCAACAACCTCAAAAATACGGGCTTCTCCACCTAAACGCATTAAAATTTCGTCGAGATGTTCGCGATTTGTATCCGTTATAAAAATTTGTCCAAATTCATCACTCGATACCAGTTTCACAATACGTGTAACGCGCTCCACATCGAGTTTGTCAAATATATCATCTAGCAATAAAATAGGCGTTTGTTCGCTTACCCGTTTTAAGTAGGTAAATTGTGCCAACTTTAAAGCCACTAAATACGTTTTATTTTGTCCTTGCGATCCAGTACGTTTCATCGGATAATCGCCCAACAACATGGTTAAATCATCTTTGTGAGAACCACGCGTGGTATAACCTAACAGATGATCGCGCTGACGACATTCGCGCAAAAGCACGCGTAAATCGCCTTGCTGCGAATGCGACGTATACAACAAGCCAACTTGCTCTTTCCCAGCCGAAATTTCGGCATAAAACTGCTGAAAAACAGGCACAAAACCAGCAATAAATTCAGCACGTTTTTGGTAAATATACGCTGCCTCAAGCGCCATTTGTTCCTCATAAATATCGAGCATCGTCTCATCCAACGCCGCCTCCTTTTTCATCATCGCATTCCGATTTTGAAGTGCAGCATTATAACGAATTAAAGCCGACAAATAAGGTTTATCGTATTGCGAAATAACGGTATCAATAAATCGACGACGTTCGTCACTGCCATTGGTAATAATTTCCAAATCAGAAGGCGAAATAAGCACCACAGGAATCACACCAATATGGTCGGACAACCGTTCGTAATCTTTTTTATTCCGCTTAAATTGTTTTTTAGTGCGGTATTTTACGGCACACGAAATCAATTCTTCTACTTCCTTGCGTTGATACACACCTTGCAACATAAAGAACTCAGAATCGTGCTTAATAATTTGTGTATCAATAGGATTTAGATGACTTTTACAAAACGACAGATAATAAATAGCGTCCAGTAAATTCGTTTTCCCCATACCATTTTGACCCAAAAAGCAATTAATTTTAGGTGAAAAATGTAAATCGCATTCAGCGATATTACGATAATTGAGTATGGAAATTTTATCTATATACACAGCTACTTCAAAAAATTAGATTAATGCTTTCAAACGCACTATCATATCATCAGCTTGTTGCGATTTTTCAGCTCTGTGATTTTTCACAGCTTCCACAAACGGATGCGTTTCAAACGTGCCTCTTACAGCCTCAAAATCATCGCTAACTTTCTGTTCATCGCCATCTAAGCCAAAACCAACACTAGCCATAGTTCCAAATTCCTTCTTAGCATCATCGTACAACTGTTGATCGAACGCAACCACAGCCTGTTTCCAACTTTCAATAAACTGTATCAAATCTGCTACCGTGATATCTGTTAAGGATTTGCCCAAATAAAGTGCCAATTGATGGTAAGCCCATGTCCAAGCAAACTCATCGTAATGAGCATGTAACTGTTCAAATCGTTTTTGGATAGCCTCTAACGAATACGATTGTTGTTCGAAATCATTCATTAAAATTGCCACTTCGCTAGTAGGAACGAGTAAACCTGCTAAATCGCACCACTCGCCCACACCCGATTCCGTAGTCGGAGCTAATTGACGCTGTATAACGTGAAGCGATGTCAATGAAATCGTAGCCAATTTGCGCATCAACATCGTTCCTAAATACTTCAAAATAGCCATTTGGTAAGTCGATTGACCATGAAGTAACGACGAACGACGAATAACACAGCCGTTGTACGTATATTCAGAATCATGTTCGTTAGTTGCTGTTTTTATCGTTTCTAATTCTGCAACTCCTTGTATCATCTTTTGAACCGTATAAGGATTCAAAAGCGTAAAATTGATTTGATCGAGTTTATGTTTGTCAGTACGCGTATCACGTTTTGACCATTTCTGAGCATCGCGTATAGTGCCTACACTGCGTAGATTTGCGCCAGGAACAAGATAACTTTTACCTGCCTGTTCTATCAAATAAGAAAATGGCAATTTGGATGTATCGGAGTGCTGCGTGTGACGTCCCATAATCAACGAAAAGGCGCCAACGTGGGCTGGCCACAACAAATAGGAGTCGCTGGTAGCTTTAGAACCGCGTTCTACAACACCTTGATGCAACGGTCCTAGTTTGTACATGTGATTACTCTGATTGGAACCCGAACCTGCGTTGAAAAACGAGAACATTCCAGCTATTAACAACGTGGATTTATGATGAGATACGGTGTAAGGTCCCGCAAAAATAGCGGTTGCCTCACCGTGCATGCCTTGGCAGTTCGCAAAAAATAACGAATCGAGCGCTGAATAATGTTTATCGAGCAGACAACCTTGTCCTACAAAACAACGAGAAATCAAGGTCGCATCAGAAATACGTGTGCCAGAAGCAATGATAAAATCGTCGCAAATAACATCTGTACCTAAATGTGTTGATGCCTCTTGAGAACTTTGAACAGTTCCGTTCGATAAGCGCGAAACGCCATCTAAAAGGGCAAAATCGCCAATACGGACATTTTTCAAAACGTTACAATTCACGATACGAGCGTTTCTACCAATCGTTCCAATGGATGATAATTGCTCTTGAGCATACGCATCAATCGCTTTGGTCAGTTGTTCGATAACGGTTTTACGATGTCTATAAGCCGTTAAAACATACGCTAACTGAGCCGACAAACCATCAAAAATAGGCACTTCGCGACCACCACCCTCATTCATCACGGGCACACGAATGCCGTTACCGAATGTTGTTTGGGCATCAACGACTAACGTGCTTACGTGTTCGATATAAGCACCTTCGCCAATGTGATAATTGGCTATATAATTTTCAATATTACGAATATAAACGTCGCTGTCGATGGTAACATGATGCAAACGAGCATTAAAAATACCAGCATGTACCAACAATCCGCCAGCAAGAGCGAAGCATTTTTCAAATCGTCCCAAACGAATGTCGCCAGAGAATTCAACCTGATGTACATAAGTTGGATCAAACCCATCTAACACGTGGATATGAGTCCAATCATCGGCAGAACAACGATTTTGTTTCAGTTGCTCTATTTCTAAAGACGTAAGTGGACGATAATTCATACTGATTGGGATAAAATACGACAAATACGAACCAATTATTATGCCAACTGCTGTATCACTTCTTCGATGGAACACAACATTTGCGTGCCTGTTTCCATATTTTTGAGCATCACCTTGTTGACTTCCATTTCTGAATCGCCAACAATAGCAACATAAGGTATTTGATTACTATTAGCATATCCCATCTGCTTTTTCATTTTAGCAGGCTCGGGATACAATTCAGAAGCAATACCGGCACGACGCGCTTGGCGTAACAAAGGTAAACAATAATTCAATCCTTTTTCATCGAAAGCCACAAAAAGCAACGAAGTCACCGCTAAACTATCTTTAGGGAATAAATCCAATTGATTCAATACATCGTAAATACGGTCGGCACCAAACGAGAAACCAACGCCCGAAACACCTGGCAAACCAAAAATGCCCGTTAAATTGTCGTAACGTCCGCCGCCCGAAATACTTCCCATTTCAACGCCTACGGCTTTTACTTCCAAAATTGCGCCTGTATAATAATTCAAACCACGCGCCAATGTTAAATCTAATTCGATAGCACATTGAATGTCTGCTTGCTTGATATAGCCAAAAACCTCTTCCAATTCGGCAATGCCTTTCAATCCAACCTCTGAAGATGCCAAAACGGTTTTTAACGTCGTTAATTTCTCCGTATTAGAACCTTGCAAACCCAAAATAGGCTGAAGTTTATCAATCGCAGTTTGCGAAATACCTTTTTCAAGGAGTTCTTTATTCACATTATCCAACCCAATTTTATCGAGTTTATCGATAGCCACCGTAATATCAATAATACGTTCCAACTCCCCAATTAATTCGGCAATACCAGCCAATATTTTGCGGTTATTCAATTTAACCACCACTGGAATTTTAAATAATTTGAATGCCTCATCAATCATTTCGATTAATTCCGCTTCGTACATCAACGAGTCGCTACCAACTACGTCGGCATCACATTGATAAAACTCACGATAACGCCCTTTTTGAGGACGATCGGCACGCCACACGGGTTGAATTTGAAACCGTTTGAACGGAAATGTCAACTCCTCACGATGTTGCACGACATAACGCGCAAAAGGCACCGTTAAATCGTAACGAAGCCCCTTTTCTGAAATTTTATGAGTCAGTTTTACGCTATTACGCGCCGTCAACTCCTCGTCGGTCAAGCTAGCCGCAAAATCGCCCGAATTGAGTACTTTGAATAATAGTTTATCACCTTCTTCGCCATATTTCCCCATCAACGTGGATAAATTTTCCATCGAAGGTGTTTCAATTTGTTTAAAACCGTAACGGTAAAAAACAGAACGAATGGTGTCAAAAATGTAATTACGTTTCGCCATTTCGATAGGCGAAAAATCACGTGTACCTTTTGGAATACTTGGTTTCACTATTAGTTATATTTTGAATAAGTCAATAAATAATCAAACTATGCTTACTGAAATAATTGATTGTAGATAAAATCGGTAGCTCCCACATGACTTCTCACATAATTACCAGCCGAAGTAGCTGCTTCAGGATCTAAAAACAGCGCATTAACACGGTCTTCCAGTTGACGATAACTAGCTACAGAAAACCCGCCACCACACGCTACCAAATGGCGTGCTTCACGGAATTTTTGGTAGTTAGGTCCAAATACAACGGGCACATTCCATACGGCAGCTTCCAACGTATTATGAATACCAGCACCAAATCCGCCGCCAATGTATGCTACTTGACCGTAACGATACAACGACGACAAAATACCAATCGTATCAACGACCAAACAATGTGCATTTGCAGCCTCTTCGGGCGTTGTTTTGGTATACAATACAAAATTACAACGCAATTTAGAGCAAATGTTAGCAATATGTTCCTCCGAAATTTCATGAGGGGCAATAATCAATTTGCGTTCTTTATTCGCATTCACATAACGAATCAGAAATTCTTCGTCTGGCTCCCACGAACTACCAGCCACAAGCACTTCCGCCCCTTGCGCAAAGGCTTCTGCTATGGGCAATACTTTAGCCGCTTTAGCGATATCAGCTACACGATCGAAACGCGTATCGTCGCCCACAGTAACACGTTGTACACCAAAACGATTCAACAACTCTTTCGATTGTTCGTCCTGAACAAAAATCATGGTAAAGGAATCGAGCAAATGTAAGAAAAAACGACCATATTTCTTAAAAAAACGTTGTTTTGGACGAAAAATGGCAGAAATAATATAGGTTGGGATTTGACGTTTTTTTAACTCGAGTAAATAGTTAGCCCAGAATTCATATTTAATAAAAATCGCCTTTTCTGGATTTACAAGATCCAAAAAGCGTTTTACATCGGCAGGCACGTCAAATGGCAAATAACAAACAATATCCACTTCGGCATAATTTTTACGAATTTCGTAACCCGATGGTGAAAAAAAGGTGAGTATAATTTTTTGTTCGGGATGTGCACGACGCAATCGTTCAATCATAGGACGTCCTTGTTCAAATTCACCCAAGGAAGCTGCATGAAACCAAACATATCGTTTCGATTTATCGATATTCTCTTCTAATACGGTGAAAACCGCCTTGCTACCTTGATGACGTAAACGCATTTTACGTTTAAATAGCGACATAAAAGCCACAAAAAATCGCATCAAATGAATAGAAAAATTATATAAAATATGCATGATGATAAGATTAAGTCGTAATTTTCAAAAAAAAGTTTTTTATAAAAAGAAAGGCACTCCAAACGTATTTGAAATGCCTTTCTGTTGTTTGGTCCAGATTATTTTCTGAGGCCCAATTCTTTAATGATAGCGCGGTAACGTTCAATATCCACATCTTTCAAATAGTTAAGCAAACGACGACGTTTACCAACTAACATTGTCAAAGAACGTTCTGTACTATAATCTTTTTTGTTTGACTTCAAGTGTTCAGTCAAATGGCTAATACGGAAAGAAAACAATGCGATTTGTGATTCGGGAGAACCAGTGTCAGTGTTAGACTTGCCGTATTTACCGAAGATTTCTGCTTTTTTTTCTGCGTCTAAATACATAAAAAACTACATTTATATAATTATCCCATTATTGGGACTGCAAAGGTACAATTTTATTTGTAAAAACCAAATAGTTAGGCGTTTTATTTTTCAATGGGTGTTTCGTCGGTTTTAGGTGCTTCTTGGTGAGTTTCAAACGACTCGTCATTAATCACAAAACGGTTATAATACGAAATAAGCAATGTGGTGGCTGGCAAGGCAATAATCATGCCTATAATACCAAATAAAGCGCCCCAAACAGATAACGAAAGTAAAATAATGGCAGGATTAAGTCCCATGGCTTTCCCCATAATTTTAGGCACCAACAATAAATCTTGCGTAGATTGTACCACCACAAACACAATGAATACAGCTAACATAAACCACCAGAAACTTTGTCCAGTTTCCATGGATTGTAACAAAGCTAAAAATATGACAGGAATAAAACCAACTGTTTGCAAATAGGGCACCAAATTGAGTAATCCAATAAATAATCCCATGGTAATGGCTAGCGGCAATCCAATAATACTAAATCCAATGGCAAAAAGCACACCAACAATGGCTGCCACCAAGGCTTGTCCACGAAAATAACGATTCATACCAGCTTCTACGTCATCGCGCAATTCGATTACAAAATGACGGTATTTTTTAGGTATAACGAGCATAAAACCTTCCGCAATTTTTTCGTAATCAATCAGAATAAAAATCACATAAAGCATCACTACAAACACCACAAAAATACCCACAATAAAACTCCAAGTGCTGGACAATAATCCAAAAAATTGCGGCATGATTTTTTCAATCACACTTTCTACATTTTGCCACGTAAACAGATTTTGAAAATCAATATCATAAACCGTATTATTTATCCATTGACGCACACTCTCGGAAATCACCGAAGAACTATCGACCTGTTGCACATAACCTACCAACAAAACGCCCATTCGCGAAAACTCTTGAATGACCGATGGTAAAAATAACCAACCAGCACCAACCAGCACAACAATCACCGAGAATAACGCCGCAAAAATAGACAAAACACGGTTTTTGAATTTCAACCGATATTGAAAGAATTTAACCAGCGGATAAAGCAAATAAGCTATTAGCCAACCAATTAAAAATGGCAATAAAGCAGCGCTTAATTTATTAATCAATAAAAAAAGACCCACAGCAACAAGCACACCTATTACAAGGCGCACCACTCTATCGAATGTATAAGGGCGTTTAAATGCTTCCATATAACTAAAAATTTAGTGTAAAGGTAGAAAAAAATATGGAACACCAAGCATGTAGAAAAGAAAATAACCAAAAACAAAACTTCTTCCAATTTTCAGTTGTGAAAATAGGCTCGAATTATTTGTTATTAAACTGATTCATGGTAGTTTGCAAACCTGACAAACAGAAGCTTTTGATAATTTCACCCGCTTTTTCTAAGCGCGCAGGCATCAAGGTTTGTTCTTCCGCTGGAAAACGGCTCAACACATGTTCTACCTGATGTCCTTTCGGAAAATCATTGCCAATACCAAAACGCAAACGCGCATAATTTTGAGTGCCAAGCACTTCTTGAATGTTTTTCAATCCATTATGACCTGCATCGCTACCGCTACCTTTGAGGCGTAGCACACCAAATGGCAGCGCTAAATCGTCCACAACAACCAACACTTGTTCGAGCGGAATTTTTTCTTGCTGCATCCAATAACGCACGGCATTGCCACTCAAGTTCATAAAGGTAGATGGCTTGAGTAGTAACAAACTGTGTCCTTTCAAACGACACATGGCAATAGCACCATAACGTTGATTCTCAAAAAAAACATTGGACGCTTCGGCAAAAGCGTCCAATGTATCGAAACCAATATTGTGGCGGGTATGTTCATATTCTGAACCGATATTGCCCAATCCGACAATAAGATATTTCATAACAATTCGTTAGTTACAAATTATTTTACAGCAGTGGCCGCAGCACCACGAGCAGCACGCGTCAATTTAACTGCACATACTACAGCGTTAGGTGTATTCAAAATTTCTAAGCCTTCGAAACTCAACGCACGTACTTGAATAGTTTTACCTAATTCGAGTTTTTCTACATTGATAGTTACCGATTCTGGCATTTTAGAAGCAACAGCTTTCACGCGCAATTTACGCATTTCAAGACTCAATTTACCACCGGCACGTACACCTTCAGCCAAACCTTCCAATTTGATAGGCACTTCCATGATAATTGGTTTTTTAGGCGATACTTCTACGAAGTCGATGTGTATTACTTTATCTGATACTGGGTGAAATTGAAGATCTTTCATGATAGCTTCTACCTTTTTACCTTCAATATCCAACGATACCAAGAAAATTTCTGGAGTATAAATCAATTTACGTACAGCAGAAGCAGTTACTTCGAAATGCACGTTTTCTTTGCCACCATAAAGTTCGCAAGGAATAGATTGTTTAACGCGAACAGCTTTTGTAGCTTTTTTACCAAGGTCTGTACGAACAGTACCTTTCAATTCAAATGTTTTCATTTTGTTTAATTAAAATTGTGTTACTCAAAATTTAAGCTTTTAATAATGGCTTAATTTCCCATCACACGGATGCCCGTGAAAAGCGGTGCAAAGGTATATCTTTTTTTTCAAAGTACAAACACTGCAACTCACTAAAATAACGAGTTTTGGAAGAAACGGTTATTCCATTAAATGTTCGAACAAGAAAAAGAAGCCTAATAGGATAAAAAACGCCCCAACAGCCCAACGAAAATACTTGCCCACTTTTTGAATAGACGCATAAAAACGACTGATATTTTCGAAACTAAAGGCTAAAATCCACGAAATAATAATCACTGGCAACGCCACGGTAAGCGCAAAAACTAATAATAAAAGCCAACCAGTGTCGGAATGCGCTCCAAGAGGCACTAACATGCCAAAGAAAATAACGGCATTGGTAGGACAAAATGCTAACGATAAAATAGCACCTAACAAGAATGAGCCAAATGCACTTTGTTTCATGCGCTGTTCTAGTTTGTCAGACATGAGCGACCATTTGAACGAGGGGAATAAATCGGCGACAAACATGAGTGTACCCATAATGATAAAAAATGGGATGAGCATCATTTCACCATATTCCGCAAAAAAATCTTGCACGTGTAAAATTTCGCCTCCGCTATGCAAAAGCCACATCAAAATACCACCCAGCAAACCAAACGCCAGCGTGCGACCAAGTGTATACCACAGTCCATTGCGAAACACACGCTTGGAGTTATCAATATCTCGTCCCAAATAACCGATGCTAGCAATATTGGTCAATATAGCACACGGATCGAGTGCAAACACCAATCCTAATAGAAACGTAATCCACAGCGGCGATTCCGCCTGATTAATTAAGGAGGTCAAAAAATCCATACGCGTTATTTTTTAGCTAATTCAATCAATTCTTTTACCTGTTTCACCGTCAAATATTTGCCAACCGACACCACTACTTCGTCAATCACTAACGAGGGCATGTGCCACACACGGTAACTCAAAATTTGTTTCACATCGTGAATAGCATGCACCTCTATGGGTTCGCCCAACTCTGCCACAGCTTGCAAAACAGCGTCGTATGTAGCAGCACAGCTCTTACAGTGCGATTCGAGTAATACTTTAATAATCATAACAACCATTTATAAAATGGGAACAAAAATAGCAAAAAGGGTTGATAAAACCTAATGACTACCCACAAAAAAATGGAGGCGATTCTAAATCACCTCCATTGCTGACAAAACTTCAAAACCGTATTATTTTTCTATTAACTCAAGTTCTTTAGGCACTTTTAATTCAGCTCGTTTTTTCAAATAGTCATTCTTTTTAAAAGGACCATACACATTAGAGTATCGAGCACGCATAGTTAAAGTATCCAAGGAGTATTTGCTTTGCTCTTTCTTATTGATTATCCAATATTGCTGAAATGTACTATTTTCAAAAGCCTTATTAGATTCTGTGTAATTCATTGTTTTAATATTAGGAATACTGTCCCATGGACGTTGTGATACAATAATAAAAGTCGAATCGAAAGCATAATCTAAAATTGTTTCAGTAATTACTATATTATTACTCAAATCAACTATGGATAAAGTGTATCTTCCATCGTAATCAAATTTGTATCCATCTCCTAACTCAGGTAGATTGCTATATTTACAAAATATTTTATCACATCCTGAAAACAAGACAGACAATAAAATAACACTAATAAATAAAAACTTCTTCATAATCATATTCATTTTATTCTGGAATTGTCACTGTACCACCTGTCGCAGTCGAGTTGTAATCCGCTGGCTATATATTATAAGCATTTGTAATGCTGTGTTTATGGCAAATTTTCGCATTATAAATCCTCACTTTATTTTTGGAGGAGGATATTATTTAGGCAACATTGCAATAAAGCTCCCAATAAGTACTAAAAACGGAAATAGAATTACCCCTACGCTTATCCAAGCCCATTTCACTTTCCATTCGCGTGGCTGCTTTTCAAACTTTTTGAAGTATTTTATATACTTGTCTTTATGTAAAAGTAAAAAATAATTTACAATACCAGAGACACTTCCATAAAGTAACATTACAAAAAAGAAACTTCCAGGATTTTTAGGTTTAGCTACAAATGCTATATAAAAGCATTGTAATGCAAAACAAAAAACAAAAGGCATTGCGAACATTATTCCAAAAGCCCAAAAACTACTTTGACCAAATCGTTTATCGGTCATTGCAAATTTGAAATCTTTCATTGCCATTTCAGGAGTTCTTCCATTAATCGCTAAAAGTTTTCTGGATAATGAAGAATTAAACCATTTCATTAATATTTTTGAAGGCATAAACCACTTATTCATCAATTTGTAAGCAAAAAAATGAATGATATTCCAAAATTTTTCCATATTTCTCCCTCTTATTATTTTACAAAACCATCATAAATTGCTTCACCAGCCTCACTACCTCCTATCGCAGCGAATTTACCTCTCGTTGGTCAGTGACCTTTGGTTGTAAACACGAAACAAAGGTATAAAAAACAGACAGAACATCTACACACATGCACGTCTATTTTTAAATTGGCGAAGCCGATATGACAAATTGTTAGTAACTTTTGTACTTTAGATTTTCGCAATTAGCCATATTCTACTAATTTTACACAATAGGCGTTTTGCGTCTATTGTTTCACTATATCATTCACAACCAATTAGATATATTTAGTTGGTTATAGCTAGCTGCTCAAAAAAAAATACAGAATATGAAATTTACACATGTACACGTCCACTCGCACTACTCTATTCTTGACGGTATGTCAAAAGTTCCCGATTTAGTGGATAAATGTATGCGTAACGGCATGCGTTCCATGGCACTAACCGACCACGGCAGCATGTTTGGTATCAAAGAATTTGTGGATTACTCCAACAAAGTCAACAAAAAAATACAAGAAAAAATTGGCGAATTAGAAGCTGAGCTCAAAACGGCTGACGACGCCAAAAAACCGCAGCTAGAAGCGGAAATTGCCAAACAAAAAGAGACCTTTTTTAAACCGATTATTGGCGTAGAAGCGTATTGCGCACACAATAACCTGCTCGATAAAAATTCAAAAGACGACGGTAGCGGTTATCACCTTATTTTGTTAGCAAAAAATAAAACTGGTTATTATAATCTTTGCACGCTCGTATCCACCGCTTGGATTGATGGTTATTACTATCGTCCGCGTATCGATAAAGCGTTGCTCGAAAAGCACCACGAAGGACTCATTGTGTGTTCCGCTTGCCTTGGTGGCGAAATTCCACAGCACATTATGCACGGCGACCTAAAAGCTGCCGAAGCCTCCATAAACTGGTTCAAAAACGTATTTGGTGATGATTACTATTTGGAAATGCAACGTCACCAAACCGATAAACCCGGTGGCGACCAAACCACGTTTCAGAAACAAAAAGAAGTAAACGAAGTGCTGATTGAATTGGCGCGCAAAACCAACACCAAACTCATTGCCACCAACGATGTTCACTTTGTAGAAGAGGAACACGGCGAAGCACACGATAGATTGATTTGTTTGAATACAGGCAAAGATTTAGACGATGTGAATCGTATGCACTATACGAAACAAGAATGGTTGAAATCGCCCGAAGAGATGGCCGCCATTTTCCGAGATATGCCGGAAGTTTTGGAAAACACACAAGAAATTGTGGACAAAATCGAAACATTCAATTTGAACTCGGATCCGATTATGCCCAAGTTCGATATTCCAGTCGAATTTGGCACCGAAGAAGCTTATCGCGCCAAATATACCAACGAAAACCTCTTTAAAGAATTCACGTGCGACGAAAAAGGTGAAGTCGTATTAAGCCAAGCCGAAGCTGAAAAGAAAATAGCCAAATTGGGTGGCTACGATAAATTGTATCGTATCAAACTAGAAGCTGATTATTTGGCAAAATTGGCTTGGGAAGGTGCACACAAACGATACGGTGAAACGTTAACCGAAGAACAAACAGAACGTATTTTGTTTGAACTCCATATTATGAAAACCATGGGTTTCCCTGGTTACTTCCTCATTGTACACGATTACATACGTGCGGCGCGCGAAGAATTAGGCGTTTCAGTAGGTCCAGGACGTGGTTCGGCGGCAGGTTCAGTGGTGGCTTACTGTTTACGCATTACCGATATCGATCCACTCAAATACGACCTACTGTTTGAGCGTTTCTTGAATCCCGATCGTATTTCGATGCCCGATATTGACGTCGATTTTGATGACGATGGACGTGGTGCCGTGATTGATTGGGTAACCAAAAAATATGGTAAAGAAAAAGTAGCGCACATCATTACATACGGTACCATGGCGACCAAATCATCAATCAAAGATGTGGGTCGCGTACAAAAAGTGCCGCTTGCCAAAGTAAATGAATTAACCAGTTTTATTCCCGATAGATTTAGCGATCAATTAGCCGATAAGGTCACCAAAAAAGTACCGAAAGTTAATATCAAAAACTGCCTTAAATATGTTCCCGAATTAAAACAGGCAGTTGAAGGCGACGACACCAACATCTCGTCGATGCTTACCTATGCCGAAGAGTTAGAAGACACAGTGCGCCAAGTAGGTATTCACGCTTGCGGTGTAATTATCGGCGCGGATAATTTAACCAACTTTGCGCCATTGGCGACGGTAAAAGATCGCGCTACAGACGAAGATGTATTGGTAACACAATACGACGGACACGTCGTAGAATCGGTTGGACTTATCAAAATGGACTTTTTAGGACTCAAAACCCTGTCCATTTTAAAAGAGGCACTCAGCAATATCAAAAAATCGCATGGAATTGAAATCGACATAGACGCTATTCCTATTGATGATAAAAAAACCTACCAACTTTATGCTGAAGGTAGAACCATTGGTACCTTTCAGTTTGAGTCGGCTGGTATGCAAAAATACTTACGTGAACTGAAACCAACTGTTTTCGAAGATTTAATTGCCATGAATGCGTTGTACCGCCCAGGTCCAATGGATTACATTCCACAATTTATTGCTCGTAAACAGGGGCGCGAAACCATTACCTACGATATTCCTTTCATGGAAACTTACTTGAAAGATACGTATGGTATTACGGTTTATCAAGAACAGGTGATGTTACTCTCGCGCTTATTGGGCGGATTCACCCGTGGACAATCCGATGCGCTGCGTAAAGCGATGGGGAAGAAAATCATTGCGGTATTGAATGATTTAAAACCTAAATTTATAGAAGGCGGTAAGAAAAATGGACACGATCCGCAAGTGTTGGATAAAATTTGGAAAGATTGGGAGAAATTTGCTTCCTATGCGTTCAATAAATCACACGCTACATGTTATTCGTGGATTTCGTACCAAACAGCTTATCTCAAAGCGCATTATCCAGCCGAATTTATGGCTGCCAACTTAACACGAAACCGCGATAACATTACCGATATCACCAAATTCATGGACGAATGTAAAGCCATGAGATTGAGCGTAAAAGGGCCAGATGTAAACGAATCAGATTTAAACTTCACGGTTAACAAAGCTGGCGACATTCGATTTGGATTAGGTGGCATCAAAGGCGTAGGTGAAGGGGCCGTAGAAGCGATAGTTCAAGAACGTGCAGCTAATGGTCCCTACACAAGCATTTACAACTTTGTAGAACGCGTCAACTTGAGTGCCTGCAATCGAAAAGCCATAGAAAGTTTGGCGTTAGCTGGAGCATTTGATGCATTCGAGGAAATTAAACGTGAACAATTTTTTGCCAATAATACAAAAAATGAGGCCACGATTGACACGCTCATTCGTTATGGCAACCGTTACCAACAAGATCAAGCTTTAACACAAAATTCGCTATTTGGCGGCTTAGACACCGTAGAAATAAGCAAACCAGAAATTCCTAATGCGTCAGAATGGTCATCGCTCGAACGTTTGAATAAGGAAAAAGATTTGATTGGCATTTACCTTTCTTCGCATCCACTCGATCGTTTTCGAATTGCTTTGGAATACGGATGTTCCACTCACATGGTAGATATGGCAGAACTCAAAACTGGCGGAAAGCCTGCACCATTTACCGTGGGCGGCATGATTATCGGAGCACGTGAAGGCATTACGAAAAATAATCGTCCTTATGGCATTCTCACGGTAGAAGATTATTCAGGTCAATTTGAGTTTCCTTTATTTGGTAAAGATTATGTCGAATTTGGTAAATTTTTAAAGAAAGATCTGTTTGTGCTCATCAAAGGTAAAGTGCAAGAACGTGGTTCTGATTGGAAAAAATATCCTAAAGATGACGCAACAACGAGTACCACCAAAGAATGGGAATTAAAAATTACATCTATCGAAATGTTGGAAGATTCGTACGAATCGTTGATTCAAAAGGTCACTATTGCTCTCCCCTTGTCGCACGTTAACCAAATGAATAATACGGATTTATTATCATTAATTGAAGAAAATCCTGGCAAAACGGATTTATATTTACAAATACATGATGTAGAATCGAGTACCACAGTTTCACTCCGTTCCAAGAAATATAAAGTAGACGTTTCATCCGCATTTATCGATAGATTGAAAGAACTTGAAACGGAAGAAATACTCGAATTCAAAGTGAATGGCTAATTTGTTAATAACTTTTTTTGATAACTAATCAGATTTATCTTATTTTTGTTCTCACCATTATTCAGTATTAAATTTAAAAGTAACATATTATGGCTCATCTTATTCAAGATTCAAATTTCGACGAATTATTAGCAAATAATTCATTAGTTGTAGTAGATTTCAGCGCCACTTGGTGTGGACCTTGTCGCATGGTAACTCCTATCATTGAAGAGTTGGCAGGAACCTATGCAGGTCGCGCTCTTATTGGCAAAGCTGACATTGAAGAAGCAGTAGAACTAACCGAAAAATATGGCATCAGAAGCGTTCCAACTATTCTATTTTTCAAGAATGGTGAACTTTTGAGCGATAAGTTTGTAGGAGCTGTTTCAAAAAACACGTTAGTCGACAAAATTGAATCTTTATTGTAAAAAAATAGTTTCATAACGAAGGCACGAAACAATCCATTTCTTTGTTTCGTGCCTTCGTTACGTAATTTTCGGTAAAACCATTAATAAATCAATAGATTTTAGTACCTTTGCCACCTCATAAAACACTTAATATAAGCGATTTTTATAGATGAAACGAATACGTAATTTTTGTATTATTGCACATATCGACCACGGAAAAAGTACCTTGGCCGACCGATTATTAGAATATACCAATACCGTCTTTGGTAAGGAGATGCAAGCCCAAGTTCTCGACAATATGGATTTGGAGCGTGAACGTGGTATTACCATCAAAAGTCACGCCATTCAGATGAAATATCAATACGAAGGCGAAGAATACACGCTGAACTTAATTGATACTCCTGGACACGTCGACTTTTCGTATGAAGTATCCCGTTCTATTGCGGCTTGCGAAGGAGCGCTACTCATAGTGGATGCCACTCAAGGTATTCAAGCTCAAACCATTTCCAATTTATACATGGCCATTGAACATGACTTGGAAATAATTCCTATCATGAACAAAATGGATATGGATAATGCCATGCCCGACGAAGTTGAAGATCAAATTATTGAGCTAGTAGGTTGCAAACGGGACGAAATTATTCGTGCCAGTGGCAAAACCGGCTTAGGTATTGAAGACATTTTAAAAGCTATCATAGAACGTGTTGCTGCTCCTAAAGGCGACCCTGAAGCACCACTTCAATGCTTAATTTTCGACTCTGTATTTAATTCATTCCGTGGAATCATTGCCTATTTCAAAATAGAAAATGGCACCATAAACAAAGGAGATTTAGTCAAATTTGTAAATACTGGAAAAGAATATTATGCCGAAGAAATAGGTGTATTAAAGTTGGACATGTGTCCTACAAAAACCTTAAGTGCAGGCAATGTTGGTTATATTATTTCTGGCATCAAAACATCAAGAGAAGTAAAAGTTGGTGATACCATCACACACGTAAAACGTCCTTGTCAAAAGTCCATCGAAGGATTCCAAGAAGTAAAACCAATGGTTTTTGCTGGCGTTTATCCTATTGATACAGAAGATTTTGAAGATTTGCGGTCGTCTATCGAAAAACTGCAATTAAATGATGCTTCACTCACATTTGAACCAGAATCTTCGGCAGCACTTGGTTTTGGATTTCGCTGTGGGTTTTTGGGCATGCTCCACATGGAAATCGTTCAAGAACGACTCGACCGCGAGTTCGACATGAATGTGATTACCACCATACCGAACGTTTCCTATAAAGTCTACACCAACAAAGGAGATTTAATTGAAGTACATAATCCATCAGGCTTACCTGATATTATGGCAATCGACCATATCGAAGAGCCCTATATTCGTGCTTCCATTATTACACGAACCGACTACATCGGACAGATAATGACCCTTTGTCTTGGAAAACGAGGCGAATTAGTGAAACAAAATTATATTTCTGGCAACCGTATGGAGTTAATTTACGATCTTCCTTTAGGTGAAATTGTATTTGACTTTTACGACCGTCTCAAAAGTATTTCGAAAGGATATGCATCCTTTGACTATCACATGAATGGATTTCGCCCTTCAAAGTTGGTCAAATTGGATATTTTATTAAATGGAGAATCTGTGGATGCCCTTTCGTCACTGATTCATGTAGACAACGCAATTCCTCTAGGTCGACGCATGTGCGAAAAACTGAAAGAGTTAATTCCACGCCAACAATTTGACATTGCGGTACAAGCAGCCATTGGCGCTAAAATTATTTCACGCGAAACAATCAAAGCCGTTCGTAAGGACGTAACTGCCAAATGTTATGGCGGCGACGTATCGCGTAAACGCAAATTATTGGAAAAACAGAAGAAAGGTAAAAAACGTATGAAACAAATTGGCAATGTAGAAGTGCCACAAAAAGCATTCTTAGAGGTTTTAAAATTAGACTAAAAACCCCTTGTAATATACAGAATGAGATGTAGCAAACACTAGATAACCAAAATAATTTCTTGCATTTTTGTATTTTAAATCTATATCCTTAATTTTTTATCATTATGCTTTTATTAAATGTAACTGCGCCATCCTTACCGGATGTGCCATTATGGGCGTCAATCCCATTTGCAATCATGTTACTATCGATTGCAGTATTGCCTCTGATTGTAGAATCGTGGTGGGAACGTAACCGTCACAAGTTAATTGTGGCATTAGCGTTAGCTATTCCAACCGCTATTTATTTAATTAATGAGGGGTTAATTCACAATTTGGAACATCAAATTATGTATGATTATGTTCCATTTATCATTCTTTTAGCGTCGTTATTTGTTATTACAGGTGGTATCCATCTCAGCGGCGACATTAAAGCAAAACCAATTATCAACACGCTATTCATTGGTATTGGTTATTTTTTAGCATCAATTATGGGAACAACAGGTGCAGCCATGTTACTTATTCGTCCTGTGATTAGCACCAACCAACAACGTACACACAAAACTCACACTATTTTATTTTTCATTGCTGCAGTAGCTAATTGCGGTGGGCTTTTAACTCCACTTGGTGATCCTCCGCTCTTCTTGTTATTCTTGCGTGGAGCTCCTTTCACTTGGTTCTTACACTTATTACCAGAATGGGCTTTCGTTGGCACCATCCTACTTGTTTTGTATTACTTGGTAGATTCTTATTATTACAAAAAAGAACCTTGGGTAAATTTATCAGCTGATGCTCGTCAAATAGAACCTATTCGTATTACTGGTAAAATTAATTTCCTTTTCTTACTAGGAGTTGTCTTATCTGTGGCATTTATCAATCCCAGCTATGTAAAAGAGATGGCTGAACCAGAAGCTCCTATGTGGATTAAATTTTTACGTGAAATTGTTTTATTGTTATTAATTAGTCTCTCATTGTATAGCACGCAAAAAAAAGTACGCGAACAAAATAAGTTTAGTTGGAGACCCATTATAGAAGTTGCAGTTGTATTTTTAGGTATCTTCATTACCATGGTACCTACTATGCTCTATTTGGCAAAAAATGCAGCTAGTTTTGGCATCACTGAACCTTGGCAATTCTATTATGCAGCAGGTTCGTTGAGTTCTTTCTTGGATAATGCACCAACAGCTGTAGCCTTCCATGGAGTTGCTAGTGGACTGCCAGAGGCTATCGCGGCTGCAGGACAAGGCATTATTGATGGAAGCATTTTCTTAAATGGAGTTACAACACCAATTATAGCACACATCTCCGAAGTTTTATTAAAAGCCATAGCAATGGGTGCGGTATTTTTTGGAGCTATGACCTACATTGGTAACGGTCCAAACTTTATGGTAAAAGCAATTGCCGAAGAAAGCGGTATCAAAATGCCTAGCTTCTTTGGTTATATGTTTAAATTCTCATTAATCGTTTTATTACCAATTTATATTTTGGTACAATTATTATTTTTGTAAGATAATAGAACATGGCTAAACGTTCGGTAAAGAAAAAAGCAACTCGGTCAAAAAAAGGCACAGAGAAACCCATATTACCCTACATTCTAATAGGATTAGCAATTACGGTTACAATCATTGTAGCAATAGAAATTGATGCTTATTTACAAAAAGGTGCTTTACGTGACGTAGTAACCACTTGTAATTTTTGCGAAAGTTCTACCGTTCCGATGAAATCGAAGGACACTTTTAGGGATTATAACCCTCTTCATTTGGAACATGCTCAAGCAAATGGACTAGACAAACCTTTCGCCACAAACGCAGAGTTTGAGAATCAAGTAGATTCATTGGTTAAGGCAGGTCGTTTGGTAGAAGTGAGTGACAGCAAATATTATATTGTTAGAGATTTAACTCATTCTTACGCCTATTTGACACCTGAAGCAGTTGTTTTGTTAGAAGATATTGGTATACGGTTTCAAGCTAAATTAAAAGAACATGATTTGCCAAAATACCGTTTTGAAATTTCTTCCTTATTACGGACAGAAGAGATGCAACGTATTTTAACCAAGGTCAACCGAAATGCTACCCCAAACGGTACAGCCCATTATTATGGTACTACGTTTGATATCGCATTTCATAAATACGAACGCAACGGAGACCGATTT
Source organism: Paludibacteraceae bacterium (assembly GCA_028694915.1). Classification (GTDB taxonomy): domain Bacteria; phylum Bacteroidota; class Bacteroidia; order Bacteroidales; family Paludibacteraceae; genus W0P28-013. Next base: position 169,788 of record JAQVJY010000001.1, on the reverse strand, counting down.
GAAGATTCTGAGATTGAAGAAATAATGAAACAAACTTTACGCGAAATGCGTCAAGAATGTCGATTTTTAATTGTCAAAGAGTCACGCAATAAATGTTTCCACATGACTGTAGTAAAGTGTAAAAACAATTAGTCACTGTTTAGATAAGAAAAAAGGCGAATCAAATTGATTCGCCTTTTTTAGTTTAGCAGTGGAGTTATACCGTTTTTGTAATTAATGCTACAGCATAAGCCGCCAAGCCTTCTTCACGTCCAACAAAGCCCATTTTCTCATTCGTGGTGGCCTTTATGGAAATAATATCCACCTCCACTCCCATCACTTCAGCTAAAACTTCCTGCATTTGTGGAATATAAGGATTTAGTTTCGGTTTCTCTGCACAAAGCGTACAATCAATATTGCCAATTTCATATCCCTTATCACGAAGCAATAATACAGTGCGCATCAGCAATAGTTTACTATCTATCATTTCAAATTCCTCACTCGTATCAGGGAAATGAAAACCTATATCGCGCATATTGGCAGCTCCAAGCAAAGCATCACAAATAGCATGTATCAAAACATCAGCATCGGAATGACCTAGCAAGCCAAAGGATGCTTCTAATTTTATACCACCCAGCCAAAGCTCTCGGCCAGCCACTTGTTTGTGAACATCATATCCAAATCCAACACGTATATTCATACTTTTAATCTTTAAATGACAAAAAAAGCGACCCCAAAGTCGCCTTTTAAGTGTTATATAAGTTCTTTTATCTGTCTACTAACGCTCTAATACCATCAACATCGAAAGCCAACGAGAAACGTAAGGTTTGATCTAACGGATTATTTTGAACCATAGAAACTACATAGCCAACATCCAATTTGAAGGCAGACATTTTAAAACCAGCACCTACGGTAAAATATTTACGGTTCCCTTTGATCTCACTTTCATTATGATAACCTGCACGTGCAAAGAATTGTTCATTATAAGCATACTCCATACCAAGAGCAAAATTGATTTCTTTCATCTCCTCTGTAAAGCCACCAGGAGCATCTGAAAATGACCATGCAAGACCCTTCATAACAGAAAGATTATTGTATTGATCATCACTCATACCCCAAGTATTCTCATCAGTAGGATCATAACCTGTTGTAAATTTAGAGAGGCGTGAAGGAACTAATAATCTATCAAAATCTAAACTAACTGATACACGATTATAGCGATCGAAAGGAACTAAATAGGAAGCTCCTAAACGAAAAGTTGTAGGCAAGAAATTGCTTGTTTCAAACTTATCATAAGAGATTTTAGATCCTAGATTAGATAAGTTGAAACCAATACCTAATTTTGATTCGCCAGTTTTAATATCAATAGGTAATGCATAATAGCCATTGATATCGGCAGAAAATGCAGAACCAGGATAATATTCTTCACTACGCGCACTCAAATCAGAAACGATGAAACGAAATGCCACACCCATTGAAAAATGTTCTGACAACATACGTGAATAACCTGCATCAAAAGCCAATTCATAAGGTTTTACAGGAATTGGAACTGAATTTGCGTTTTCACGTAAAGAAATCTCACCAAGCGAGAAATAACGTAAAGAAGCGGATACGGTACCAGCTAAATCGCTAATTTTATAGTAACCAGCCAAATAGGCCAAGTCAATATCACTCACACCTAAACTACGCAACCAAGGCGTATAAGAAAAAGCAAAACCTGCGCTGCTAGCAGCTTGTGCGTACTTTGAAGAGTTCCAATGTTGAGAATTTACGTCAGGTGTTGTTGCTACCCCAACATCAGCCATACCACCTGCAACAGCATCTGGACCAATAGAAAGAGAAGGTACACCAGTTAACAAAGGATTAAATAAATCACTAACCTCTTCGGCAAAAGCAGTCAATGATGTACAAAACACCAAAATCGACACTACAATTTTTTTCATACAAATGTTATAAAATTACTATTAATTATTTTCAATATTTACAAAAGAAAACGTTTAAATATCGTTTCTTATTGTTCTTTTATCATTAATTTCAAGGTTTTTGTTACCTTTTCACTATTAGAAACGGCCACATCCATACGCACTAAATAAATACCTGGACGAACCGAGCCTGTAAAGTCCCAAGCTATTTCAGTACGATTATCATACGTAAATACAGTTTGCTCCCCACTAAATACGAAACGACCAGATAAATCATATACGGACGCGTTAACACTTAAAGGCTGCTCCGGACGATCGTGAACATATACAAAGTTAGCTACATTGATAGCAGGATTAGGATATACAAACATATCAGACAATTTGGGTTGTAATCCTTTCTCTACGATGAATTCTAATTCGGCTGTCGATGAATTATTTTGCAAATCCCAAACACGGAATAGAATGTGGTGTTTACCCTCTTCTAAATTATATAATTGATAATTAACGGTGCCACTTTGATAATTACCCATTTCAGTGTTGTAATAAAAATTGAGCGATTTTTCGAGTAACGGATTATTATCCAATTTTAAGATAATATCGTGCCCCACCCCATTACCAATGGCATTAATACCGCATTGATCATAAACGTTAGCTACAAACAAAGGTGATTCGTTAACTTTATCACCCGATTTAAAATCTGGAGAATTTAAATATATCTGAACATCGGGGCCTTGGTTTTCCCAAATTACATGAGAATCTTCGCCACCAATAATCACATTTTCATAATACCCATTCGCCTCAAAATTTTGTGTCTCGTCGGCTGCATAATAGACAATTCTACCCAAACCATAATTATAACGAATGTCTTTGGGCACAATAAAATCTGCCACAAAACGACCATTTTCCACTTTGGCTGAACCTACGAATAATGCATTCGTCCTATCTGTAAAGACATAAGGTTTTTTCAATGAATCAACAGTCACATCGTTAGATAGTGTTCCAATGGTTTCTTTCTTATCAAACACTGAAATATTAACATAGCCATTGAAATCTTCTGTTGAAACGCCAGCGTTATCCTCGAGGTGACCAACCAGACGTACTTTACTCAAAGCTCTAATGGTATCAGTTGGTTGATCTATATCTGCAAGTTTTACACTATCAGTTACCACCTGATGTGTAGAAGGATAAGCCAATTGCAAGGCAGGGTCGCCTAACAATGTAAAATTCATCTTATTAGCATCTCCAGAACGCGCATTTTTGGCATTCCGCATAATATCGCCTAATCGCAATCGGTTACCCGAAGCATCGCGAGCAAATACATTTTTAACAAATTCGCGATTTAAATAATAATTTGGGCCTGCATACACGGTACGAGTTGTTGTGTACAATGCTATACCACCACCATGAGCATTTAGAAACACTTTCTCACCACCGCTCTGACGTGGGGTGTCGAAACGACTAAAATCGCAAGTTGCTGTAACAAATAAAGGTAATTTTTCATTGTACATATTTTCGATACGCTCAGTCGTTAAAATGCCCTCATTGGTCCAAGCATTATAACCACCATGTCCCATGAAATTAATCATTAACGTACCAAATTTGATGTAGTTATCAAATAATTCACGTACTAATGGGTAACTTTCACCCGACGCCGAAACTTCTTGCGTATAAGCATCCAAATAAAGTTTACGAACTAGCAAGTCAGGATTCAAACGCATGGTTAATTCGGCCACGCTATCACAATCTTTTACATGTAAGTTATTATCGCCATCATCAGCTAAAAATACAACTTGATTCTTCCAACTGCCTTTAACCGCATTGTTCATATACGAGATAGCTTTATCTACGGCAATTTTAGCTTGATCTTGATTATAAACAGGGAATCGACCTACACCAATATCCATACGTTCAGATGGTAATCTAACGCCTTCATTGTCATCCAGAAATGCAAAATAGTCATCAGAAACATACGATTCGGTGCCATGCACTGAGTTTAGTGATTGATAAGTCAATAATTTATTGATATCAATATCGGTACTAATAATTTTGCGATTATCAAAATTACCATCGCCAAACAATAATAGGTAACGTGGTAAATTGCTTGAGTTTGCTCTATCGTAAAACATTTTGACAAAGCGACGATAAGCCGTGGCATCAGGTGTTCCTGATGAAAACTCATTAAAAATTAAATTTGCATCTACTACATGAGTAGATAAACCATCATGTTCGCTATGTGCTTGAGCTAACCGTTGTGCTTCAGACATAAACTCACTTGGAGCCAAAATCAACATATCCACTTGTGACAGACCATGTAAATTTTGATTAGCCACTTCCCCTATCACCGTAGGTGTAAGAAAACTACCGGCAGGATCTATAGCCACATATTCTTTAACAGTAGATGTATTAGCAGCAAACGTTAGCTGATCATCAGTGAGTGTCGCTGGCACACGTTTAATATTCAAAGGATCAGAAACGTTCCAAACTTGGGTCGAATTATTAGCACCTTGAACCACAAAACGACGTATTTTATCCACATTCAACGAATCGACATTGCGGAAAAATAGGGGAACATCATTGGTTAATTTCAACAACCGTTTAACATTCAACTCAAAGAAATTAAGCCACGCTTGTCCATTGGCATTACTATAAGTGAGCGATACATTTAATTGATTTGTTGGAATAGGATCAAAATAGAATGCTGGAGAAGTTATGGCTGTTTTAGCATGTTCATACACAGGTGCATTTGCCATAGACTGCACACTGAGAGAACCTATAGTGGTATTATTAATTTTTGCAACAAATGTTGAAAGTAATTGAGAATTACCAGCAACACTTAATCGAAATGTCGCGGTTGAATCCAATACGTTTGGAAGTGAATATGAATAATTATAGGTTAGTTTTGTAGAATTAAATTCCTCACCATAAAATTCACGTCCAGAACTGACCAAATTCACCAAATCTTTTTCTTGTACTAAATAATCAGTAAACGACAAGATATCTTCAGTTGGTGTTCCTAATTCTTGAGGTTCAGCTTCAATTTGTTTTCCTGTGCCAGCATCTGACGTCACAAAATAGTAACCATAATTAGAATACACATTTTGCGTGTGTTGAAATAATTCGGAGTAGGTATTGTATTCCCAAGATGTTGGACCTTGTCCGTAAAACAGAATATAATCACCAGCACCAAATTGCCCATCAGCTCCAGTGTAAGTATAGGTAGCAATTTCAGGTAAATCGTCGATATAAGGCGCACTAAAATTTTCATTCAACATAGCTCCGCCATAACCAAACACCCGTACGGCTGTTGGCGAAATTCCCATAGCCACCAATGCTTCATAAGTCAGTTTGTAAATACCTGTTTTATCAACGCTAATTTTCACAAAACGACCACTTTTTAAAACCGAATTAGAGGTATATCTATCCGCACTCAAATTAGTTTGAGTAGCTGCAAACAATGGCGATTCGAGTTGTTTTATATCAAACGATTGTAGTTTCTTTACCTTACCTTGATCTACAATAAAAGGAAAGATTTCAAGTATATATGACACTCTTTTACGTTCTGTTACCAACCTAAAATTGTAACTCAACTGTGTTGGAATGAGGGATAATTGTGCTTCTGCGATACGTAATTCTTCGGGTGTACAATCAACAAAAATCGTATTTTCAATACTCACTTTGTTGTTAGTTGCAAGCGTTACCGCATACGATGGCAAGGTAGAACTCCTCTCGTAATTACCATCTTCGAGGCTCACAACAGATTTAAAAGCACTATCAGTGGCCCATGTTTCTACGGGCAACCAACGCAATTGGTGAGTTTGAGCACTGACAAACATTGTCACCAAAAGCAAACAAGATAAAAGTGCGATTTTTTTCATAAAGACATATGCGAAATAGCTGCAAAAATAATAAAAAAATCAATGCAAAAGCGTGCAAAAAGTAATAAAATAGTATTCTCTATGACTATTTAACGAAAAAATTGAGCATTTTATTGCCTTCGATAAAACCTTCCAAATAATCACCAATAACAACAGGCCCAACTCCAGCAGGAGTTCCCGTGTAAATAAGATCACCTATTTTGAGTGTAAAAAACTGACTAACATAGGCAATTATTTGATTCACAGAGAACAACATATCCCGAGTATTGCCACGTTGCACTTCTACGCCATTTTTAGAAAGACTAAATGAAATTCCTTCAGCATTTGCAAGTGTTGAAAGTGGAATAAAATCACTAATCACAGCTGAATTATCAAACGCTTTGGCAATTTCCCAAGGTGCGCCCAATGCACGTTGACGCTGTTGTAAATCACGAGCCGTAAAATCGACACCTAAAGCCACTTCTTCGTAGTAACGTGACGCGAATTTTTCACTAATATTTTTCCCTAAACGATTGATACGAACAACCAACTCCACTTCATACTCCACTTGCTTTGAAAAATCAGGAATAAAAAATGGCTTATTTTCGCGCAACAAAGCAGAATCAGGTTTCATAAAAATAAGCGGTTCGCCTACCGACTCATGCTTCATTTCGGTATTATGATCAGGATAATTCCACCCAACACAAATAATTTTCATACTTTTTACTCTTTTTCTTCTTCCAACAAACCACGTAAGCGATTGAACATGACCGCTAAATGAGCATATAACGACGTATTTTGTACCACAATATCTTCAGGCACACGAATTCGAAATGGCGTAAAATTCCAAATAGCCTTAATACCGCCCGCTATCATAATATCGGCTACCTCCTGAGCTTGATTAACTGGCACAGTCAAAATACCAATTTGAACCCCTGTTTGAGCTTGAATTTCCATAAAGCGATCGAGATGCTGAATAGGAATACGGTTAATTTGCGTACCAACCAACTCCACCTTTATATCAAAAGCGGCCACCACTTCAAGTCCATATTGTGTGAGACCATTATCGTGCAACAACGATGAGCCCAAACTACCTGCACCAAACAAAAACGCTTTATGACAATTGGTAAACCCTAAAAACTGCTCTAATGTCGTTATGAGTTCGTCAATTTCGTAACCAACACGCGTCTTACCCGACACCGTGACAAACGAAAAATCTTTAGCCACCTGAGAAGCATCAATACCAATCTTTTGAGCGATTTGAGTGGAAGAAAGATGCGTTTCTCCCTGCTGACGAGCCAACTTGGCATAAGCCAAATACCAAGGCAAACGACGCAAGGTAGGTTCTGGAACTTTTACAAATACGTTAGGCATAAGTTTTCAATGATTTACAAAATAATTATGTGCAAAAGTACAAAAAAATATGAGGAATTAGAGATTTTCGTTTATCTTTGCGAAGTAAACCTAAAGAAGTGAACGATGAACGATTGGAAAAGCCGATTAAATGTAGTATATTCAACAAATCCGAACTACAATTACGAACAAGAAAATAACGCAGGAGAAGAACAAACATTACCTCCCAGCCAGCAAAATTTACGCATTCATCTAGACCGTCGCAGTGGTAATAAATCAGTAACTATTGTGAAAGGATTTATTGGTACGGATGACGATTTAAAAGAGCTTGGTAAAACCTTGAAAACCAAATGTGGCGTAGGTGGGACTACTAAAGATGGCGAAGTTTTGATTCAAGGTGATTTTCGAGACAAAGTGATGGGATTATTACTAGAAATAGGTTACAAATGTAAGCGCTCTGGAGGTTAATATATTCCAACTATTCTTGTCACATTCATCCGCACTTCACACTAAAAGAGTTACAATACGATTGAGTTATTGAATTATTAAAACCTTAAATCAAGCATCTTATGAAAAAAATCCATCTCTTTTCAGTACTCACAGGCCTCTTACTAGGCGCTACGAGTTGTGCTTCCAGCAAACTAGATAAAAGCACGGTACCCAATGTGGATTTAACCCGTTATATGGGCAAATGGTATGAAATTGGACGATTTGACGTTGCCTTTGAAAAAGGGCTAGTGGGCACAACAGCCAACTACACACTTAATTCAGATGGTACCGTCAAAGTCCTAAATGCAGGCTATAAAGAGAGCTTAACAGGCGAAGCTACATCTGCCGAAGGTAAAGCACGTGTTCGTAAATCTGGCAAACCAGGTGAACTCGAAGTGGCGTTTTTCCTAAACTTCTATGCCGATTACAACATTCTAGAGTTAGATAGTGTTGATTACTCATACGCAGTGGTTGGCAGCTCTAGCGATAAATACCTCTGGATATTGAGCCGTACACCAAAAATGGACACCGATGTACTCAATGGGTTACTCCAGAAAATTGCAGCACTTGGCTATAATACAAGTAAAATTCTATGGGTAGATCAACCCAATGAATAAGGTTTTTAAATCATAAAAAAAGGCAAATCAGTTTTTGATTTGCCTTTTTTTATGATTTAACATTATCGAATAGTTACTTGTGTCGCTCCAAAACCATATTGTTGGAAAGAGGCATCTTGATAATAGCAAGTGCGGTATTTCAATTTCAACTGTTTTTCTAGTTCTTTGCGCAAAACTCCTTCACCTTTGCCATGAATAAAAACAATTTTTTGACCTTTATCTTTCAAATGCATCCGCATTACTTCATTAAATTTATCTAGTTGCAATTGTAATAAATCTCCATTGGTTAAACCCGCCAACGAATCGAGCAACTCATGTGCATGTAAATCCACTTCAATAATCTCAGATTTTTCTTTTTTGCGAACGGATATATTAGCTGGTTTCACTTCTTTTTGCGACATCGCTTTTTGTAATGCTTCAGGCGTAATTTGGGCCGCAAAATTCATCACATCACGATCCACTAAAGTCATCAATAAAGTTGGCTCATCAAAAAAATCGGTATCACGAAAACTATGTAGTTTGTAAAATTTGGTGGGATTGATACTCAACGATATATCAATGGATGGTTTCGCATTAAAACGTCGTTTTTTGTACGCTGTAGCTTGAAATCTCAACTCCTCAAAATCATTCAAAGCCAACTTATGGACCGTTTCCAATAGCAATTTAGTATGAGGTTCTATACTATTTTGTGTGCGAATGCCCATATCGAGCACACCGCTCAACAATTGAAAATTCAAATAATAATTACTATCGTTTATGAGATACAAATCCATATCGGTCGTTTGCAATTGTTTAATATCGCAAGGCACAAAGGCCAAATAAATGCTCAACAATTCACCTTCGGAAGTTTCGTCTCGTTCGTTAAATTGATAGGGCGGCAAGACAAATTCAGGTTCTTCGTCAGCAACTTCAGCCGACACTTGGGCAACATTCGTTTTAGATACAGCCGGCGTTTCCTTGGGGAAATTATAAGCATCGGTAGGTTCTACCACTACCACTTGGCGTGCTAACACAGGCGTTTCAAAACCATCAGGTTCTAGTACAAGAATAACATCTTTTGATTGAAATTTTGTAACCACACCACCACCTACTGCGTCCAAGTAACGCACTTTATCTCCTATCTTAACCATATTACGTTGTATTAATTTGGTAGGCAAAGGTACAAAAGAAATAGCAATAGCACCTGATAAAAAGAGCAAAGCAACCACATTTTAATTTGTAAAATGCAAATAAAGCTTGAAAATCACACATCTAAAACAAATTATCATAATCAATTGACATAGATATCAACAAAATCTTGTATTTTTGCAACCTCAAAAAACGAATTAGCTCATGACACCTAAACATATCCAAATTGCCGATTACGACTACCCTCTCACCGATGAGCGCATAGCCAAATATCCACTCGAAGAACGCGACCACTCCAAACTCTTGTTATGGAAAGATAAAACGGTTTCAGAAGCCCACTTTTACGATTTACCAGATTATTTAGCATCTGGTGATTTGTTGGTTTACAACAACACCAAGGTGATTCAGGCACGTCTACATTTTTCGAAAGAAACGGGTGCCATTATCGAAATCTTTTGTTTGGAACCGAACCAACCAGCCGATTACCAACAGTCGTTTGAAACAACTACGAGTTGCACTTGGAAATGCTTGGTGGGAAATCTAAAAAAATGGAAAGAAGGTTTGCTTAAACAAGCTTTGTGCATTGGCGATTCGTTATTTGAACTCACAGTAGAAAAACTATCAGCGGACGAAGGTATGACGCATTTAATTCGTTTCTCATGGGATGATGATGCCATTACATTTGCTGATATTTTATCCCATTTTGGTGAATTACCAATTCCACCATACCTCAATCGAGCTTCCGAAGAACAAGACAAGACAACCTATCAAACGGTGTATTCAAAAATAGATGGCAGTGTGGCTGCGCCAACGGCTGGATTGCATTTCACGAAAGATGTATTGCGCTATTTAGCAATTAAAGGCGTTCGCGAAGATGAAGTAACCTTACATGTGGGAGCGGGAACATTTCAACCAGTAAAATCGGATGCGATTGGTGATCACACCATGCATAGAGAAACTATTTCGGTAGGAAAATATACCATTATGGATATTTTAACAAATCCAAATCGTGTAGTAGCTGTTGGCACCACGTCGGTACGCACGCTGGAAAGTCTTTATTACTTGGGCTGCCGTATAGCCGCCAATCCAGAAGATCCAGAGTTAATGGTTACACAATGGGAACCATACGAAAACAGTTACAAATTAAGCACCAGCGAAGCATTACAAACGATTGTCGATTATTTGAACCTTAAACATTTACCTGCTTTAGACGCCGCCACGCAAATTATGATTGTGCCAGGGTTTGAATTCCGTATTGTGCAAAAAATCATTACCAATTTTCACCAACCCAAAAGCACGTTATTATTACTGATTGCCGCTTTTGTGGGCGCTGATAATTGGCATAAAATATACGATTACGCACTCAATAACGATTTTCGTTTTCTGAGTTATGGCGATAGCTCGCTGCTAATCAGAGATTAGGGATACGCTATTCTGGTACAACAAACGTATTCGGCAAGCGATCTGCACTATCATTTGGAGCCATAATACTATCTTGCGACAAAAAATCCTCTGGAGGAGGTACATCACCTTCCAATGGACGTTCGCACGACGACAAAAGGACTGCCGCAGTCACGCTCGCCGCCATACCCACTATCGAAATCTGGTGCCCTAAGTTCTTTCGAACTAATAACTGATTTTCTAAATAGCGAACTTCATCTTCACATTTGGGACAAGTTCCTGCACATTCACCTTGGTGTTTGCATTCCGAAACTACCAATTCTATGCCATTTTCCAAGGCAATTTGTTGACGAATGTCTTTCAAAATTTTACAAGTTTCTTTACCGCGTGTCATACGTTGTTCGTTTTTGAAGTTATGTAGGTAAATTGTTCTATATTCGAAAATCCCCATTGGCGCAAAAATTCCACGCTTTTGTCCACATCAGCATCCGTATTAAAACCGGGAATATGTGGCACACGAATTCGTACCTGTTCGCACCAACCTTGTTCTGCCAACCAATGTAAATTATCAATCACTTGTTGATTCTGTTTGGTGGTATAAGACGCGTAAATAATCGGATTCAACTCTTTAATATCCACAATGTACGAATCGATAATGGGTAACAATTGTTCCAAGTGGTGACGTGGCACATTCAAACAAGTTTCTATAGTGAGTTGCCATTGTGGTCCGCACAGCGCACGAAATTGAGCGATAAATTCACTCCGCAAGCACGGTTCTCCACCGCCAAATGTCACACCGCCACCAGTAGCCAAAAAATAGAGTTGATCAATACAAACCGTTTCATACAATTCTTGTGGTGTATAGTGTCGGCACACCGTATCTGGCGTAATACTCTGTGGATTAAGGCAGTATTTACAACGGAGCGTACAGCCATGAAAAGCCACCAAAGTTGTTACACCTTTACCATCGGTAACTAACCGATGACGGGCAATCCCGATAATTGGTACTTCTACTCCCATACACGTTTTACGAAACTGATAAATTATAAAAACAGAAACTCTACCCTGCAAAGATAGAGTTTCCATGAATAAAAATAATAAAATTAACTAATTTATTTATCAAGAACCTACACTTTATATAAATTTGCCATTTGTTCTATCTCCTCTTTCACCTGATTTCGAAACCAGAGAGGCTCAAGTACTTCCACATTTCGTCCCAATGATAAAATTTGTTGACGCAAATCAAATGTTAAGTGCAACTCCCACTCAAACACTAGAAATCCAGCTTCTTCTTCCAATACGCGTTGGCTTTCATGCCAAGGTAAACGTTTGAGATATTTTGCTTGCTCCGATTCCACTTTTAAACGTAAAGTTTCGACCATTCCATCGTGATGCACAATGCCAAAATGATTGGCATAATAACTTTCCAAGGTAAAATCAATAGGCAATTTAAATGTGTTATCGGTACTTTTCACACTCTTAATACGATCCAATGAAAAAAGCCGAATTTGATGACTATCATTACAACCTACTAAATACCAACGTTGTTTAAATAATTTGAGTGCATAAGGCTGAATGATTCGGCAACAGGGTTCCTCCCAATAAAAAGTCTGATAACATAAATCTATGCACTTATTGTCTTTGATAGCACGAACCAAAGGTTCCAAAAATTCTATGCCACTCGGAACTTTTTCGAACTGAATACGTTTACGCAAGTGGATATCACTGGCAATCAGTGTGGATAAGGAAAAGCTATTCAGTAACCACATTTTCAATTCGTTGCTGTATAAATTTTCAGCATCATTCACCACATAGGCATTGCGACTCTTAATACAATCGATATTGATATCAAAAAGTTCTTCTATGTAATGTTTGTAATTATCAAAGGTTTTACGTGGAATAGGATCAGCATCAAACGCATATTGCCACTGCTGATTAATCTCACGCAGCGTTACACCCTGATTACCTGACTTCAAAATAACCGTAGCTAACCAAATACATTTGGAAAATTTATCCATGGAAAATAATTTGAGGTAAATAATTTATCATTTAGCCTATACAAAAAACAATACTAAAGACTTTAAAGCGTAATATGATTTTTTTGAATAAATTCCACACACACTTTTGATATATTAGTAAGTAATTCATCGGTAATATTCATCGATAGCTGATTAGTATGAATAACTAATTTTGGGGTTCCTTGAGAGCTATGGTGAACATTGAACCAATTGTAATTCTTCTCAGACACATTATTCGTCTTACCATCCCATGTCACTTTGAAACATTTTTGTAAATCAATTTCATCTTGATAAAGGCGTTGATACATACCAGTTGCCACAATCACAACAGGAAAAGATTGAAAAAAACTCTGATTAAACAAATTGTTAGTTCTTTGTTTGATAGATTCTGCTATTTCATGATTATATTTCACAGGACTCTTAGGAAAACATACATCATTTAATTCTGATATAAATGTAAACTTATGGAAATCAATTAGTTTATCATTCGTTCTTGAAACACCTCTTATTTTATCAATTAGTTTTTGATAATTCATCCAAGTAGCATTTGTACCTTTATTAGATTCACCATTCTTATTAATGCGATCTTTTTTAAATAACTGCCCATAAAATGGAAATAATGGATTAAATTTAATCTCATCTGCGATATTAGTAAACCAATCCTGAATATCTGTGTATTGTAGGTTTGTTTTAGAATTCTGTAACCAAAGATTGAGATTATTTTTTATTTCTCTTTGATATTGTCTTTGTCCGTTATCTGTTTGTAAATCAATAGCACATTCCTTACCAATAATTAATATTTTGGCATTCGGATTTCCTGTCCCAATGTAAGAAGTATTAGCTATAGGATGTTTTTCTAATGAGTCTAGTAAATTTCCAAACTCATTAAGAGTGTAATCGATGTTCTTTTCCATAATTTATTAGTTTAAAGTTTCCACAAATATACATTTTTATTTTATACCAAATCCAAATTTTCCAATAATGTTTGAACGTCAGCATTTTCTTTTGTGAAACGTTGAATAATAGCTTGTTTTATTACTTTATCAGCTTCTTCTATTTCGCCAGCCATTGACGCATCATAATAATGGCGATACCGCTCTAATACAATCAATATAGTATTCTTAAATGCTTCCAGCGTTGTCTCTTGAGAATTGAATCGATCAATAACTTGTGCGTTCAATTTGTCAAACTCCAAAATACTTTCAAATAAACGCAAATGACCAAACGACCAAATCATTAAACTCACATCTGGAATAGATAATAACGACCACGCACCTTCTACCGTCACTATAAACTCTTGAGAAAATAGATAATTAAAAATATGTTGATACAAAATAGCTTCCGCTTGATCAGAACTTATGGAGCGTTTCAATTTAGCCAATAGATACAAATATTCAACAGGCTTAACACACTGAATATCTATTGGTTCATCAGGTAACCGTAAACTCACACTCACATATCCACATAGCTCACGCAATTTCTCTATATTGGCTAGCAAATAGCTTTCAGGCCAATGCCGTAAAATTAATTTAGCAACTCCAATATCAGGAAATAGTTCAAAATTTCGTTGTATATGATCTTTAAAAAAATCATTCCAATGGGTTTCTAGATACTTATAGGCAAAAAGACGATCCGTTTTCACACTACAGAGAAACACATCTAATATTTTACATTGCTCACTATAAGAAACGTAAGGTAAACGCAGTTGTAAATTCTTCCTTAAATAGGTCCGCTGACCTCGTTTATAGTTTTCAAAATCTTTTAACTCTGCGGCAATTGATCGATTGCGAACCACTGGTTTGAGCTGAATTGGTGATGGTTCATTCAAATTTTTAGCCAAAACCTGGTCGATAAAAGGTGAATAAAAATCATTTATAGTACATTGTAAATCTAACGCTTCTTGCTCATTTAGAGTACATAACATAGCACGAAGCACCACCCAATCTTCATGTGTCGGATTTTCTTTTAAAATACGCGATTTAATAATTTCTAGCTTATTCATCATTTATCGAATTAAAAAAATGGAAATAAAACAAAGCCTATATAATACAAATAGAGCAAAATGCTATACGGCAAAACTAGATGATCACTGCCTGAATATTAAGCACAGTATCAGAAAATATGCACAAAAAATCTATAATTCTATTCCTCATAAACTATAAAGTTTTTACTATCTTTGCAGATTGAAATAAACGTACAGAATTTATGGCAAAAGAAACTATCACCGCTGATCAAAAACACCGCTTTCTAGTATGGTTTTGGTCTATTTTTGGAGCTGGCATCGTGTTGTGTACCTTCCTATTTTTTCTAATTTCCAAAGGCTGGATTGGCTATATGCCAGCTATTGATGAATTAGAGAATCCAAAAAACAAATACGCCACCGAAATCTATTCTTCCGATATGGAAGTCATCGGAACGTTTTTTGTGGCTAAAGAAAACCGCGTGAATGTGACGTACAAAGAGTTGTCGCCCAATTTGGTACACGCTCTTGTGGCTACTGAAGATGCACGATTCTACAGCCATTCTGGTATTGACGGTTGGGCTTTAGCACGCGCCGTTGTGCTACGTGGAATTTTTCATCGCAAAGGCGCTGGAGGTGGTAGTACTATTACACAACAGTTAGCCAAACAGCTTTACTCGCCACCCGCACAAAATATGATTCAACGTGCCCTACAAAAACCCATCGAATGGGTGATTTCGGTTCAGTTGGAACGGTTATATACGAAAGAAGAAATCATGACCATGTACCTCAACAAATTCGATTTCTTAAATAATGCGGTAGGTATTAAAACCGCCTCACAAGTCTATTTTGGAACCACACCTGATCAACTCAGCATAGAACAAGCGGCTACTTTAGTTGGTATGTGTAAAAACCCATGGCTCTACAATCCCGTACGACGCAACGAAAAAAGTACACAACGACGCAATGTAGTACTAAAACAAATGGAAAAAGCTGATTTTATTACGGATGAAGAATTTGATTCTATTAAACAAATTCCATTGACACTTGATTATCATAAGGTGGACCACAAATTAGGATTAGCGCCATATTTCCGCGAATACTTACGTCGCATGTTGACTGCCACTAAACCAGACAGAAGCGATTATGCAAGTTGGCATTTAGTACCATACGGCCAATACTATATGGATTCATTAGCCTGGGAAACCGATCCTTTATATGGTTTTATCGAAAAAAATCCAAAATCGGATGGCACCAAATACAACCTCTACACGGACGGTTTGAAAATTTATACCACCATCGATTCACGTATGCAACGTTATGCCGAAGAAGCAGTAGAAAAGCATTTCAAAGAGTTACAAGCTAGCTTCTTCAAAGAACAAAAAGACCGTAAAAAAGCACCATTTGCTCGTTACATGAGCGACGAAGATATCGATAAGTTCATGCGTCAGGCAATGACTCAAACCGATCGTTATCGTGGTATGAAACGCAATGGAGCTAGCGAAGCCGAAATTACAAAAGCATTCAACACACCCGTGGAAATGTCGGTATTTTCATACAATGGAATTGTTGATACCATTATGTCTCCACTCGACTCCATTCGCTACAACAAACATTTTGCGCGTTGTGGATTTATGTCGATGGATCCTAGCAGTGGACACGTAAAAGCCTACGTTGGCGGCCCGGATTTTAGCCATTTCCAATACGACATGGTGAATATGGGACGTCGTCAAGTGGGTTCTACTATCAAACCATTTTTATACACCTTGGCTATGAACGAAGGACTTTGGCCATGTGATAAAACCATCAACCAATCCATCACACTAAAAGATGGACTTGGCCGTGATTTTACACCTCGTAATGGCTCCAAAGCACGTCGAGGTGAAGAAGTGACTCTCCGCTGGGGATTGGCTAACTCAAACAACTGGATTACGGCTTACTTAATGAGTTTATTTACGCCTGAACAATTGGTGAAATTAATGCGTTCATTTGGCATCAAAGGCGAATTAGTGCCGGTAGTATCACTCTGTTTAGGTCCTTGTGAGGTAACCGTAGCCGAAATGGTGGACGCTTACACCACATTCCCCAATAAAGGTATTCGCGTCGATCCTATTTATGTGACTCGCATCGAAGATGCTAATGGCAATATCGTGGCAGAATTCACCCCAAAAACCACAGAAGTTATTGACGAAGAAACATCTTACAAAATGTTGAACATGCTTACTAGTGTAATGGACAATGGTACTGGAGTACGTGTTCGTTATCGTTACAATGTAAATGCGCCTGCTGGTGGTAAAACCGGTACGACACAAAATAATTCCGATGGTTGGTTTATTGGCTTTACACCAACGCTTGTATCAGGTGTTTGGGTAGGCTGGGAAGACCGCAGCGTACACTTTAGTGGCATGGCAGAAGGACAAGGTGCGAGCATGGCGTTACCTATTTGGGCTTATTATATGGACAAAGTACTCAAAGACCCCAAACTCGGCTACGACGCAACTGAAGGATTTGATGTTCCTGGTTGGTTCGATTCAAACACTGGTTGTTCTACCACCAAAGAGCCAGAAACTACCGACTTTACGGAATAAGAAAATGGACAGATACAAAAAAGGAGAGAATTTTCATTCTCTCCTTTTTTAGTTTTATACCAATATCGTTACATCGTTTTAAGTAATTCGCGCGCATTATCCATTGCCACAGCCGAAGGATTTTTGCCACTCAACATTTCAGCAATTTGCTCCACACGTTCCTCAGGAGTTAAGCGCACAATATTTGTAATGGTGGCGTTCTCTGTATCATATTTATAAACTTTGTAATGCGCCACGCCTTTAGCCGCAATTTGAGGTAAATGTGTAATGGTAATTACCTGCATTGTTTGAGCTATTAGTTGCATAATTTCGCCCATACGATGAGCTATTTCACCTGAAACGCCTGTATCTATCTCATCAAAAATAATTGTTGGCAAATTCGCACGACTTACCATTAATGATTTAATAACCAACATCACACGTGACAATTCACCACCTGATGCGGTTTGTGCAATTGGTTGTGGTGTACCATTTTTATTGGCAGAAAACAAGAAATTAACGACGTCACATCCTGTTGGTAAAAAATGATTTGAGTGAGCTATATCCACTACAAATTGAGCGTTAGACATTCCCAAATAGCCCAATTTTTGAGATACAATTTCTTCCATCTCTAGCTTCACAGCATAACGTTTTTGAGTCAATGCTATGGCAGATTGTTGTAATGCTGTTTCTGTTTCCTGTAGCTCCTTTTGGAGTGTTGTTAACTCGGTATCAAAACTATCAATACGCTCCAATTTGGCTCCAAAATCAGCTTGCAATTGTAATAATTCCGCCACGGTTTGCACGTGATGTTTTTGTTGCAAAACATACAGTTCGTTAAGTCTATTTTCGACAAACTCTTTCCGTTGAGGATCAAATTCTGTATCGTTGAGCGACACTTGCAATTCTGACGCAATATCTTTCAAATCAATCCATGCACTCTCCACACGCGCTTCGTAGTCAGCCATAGCGGGCACATAAGCTTTAATCTTACGCAATGCTACCGTAATATCTTTTAATTGGAGATTGACACCAATGGCATCATCCTCTAAATGAGCTAACGATAAAGCCAATGCGGTTTTCACCTCTTCCGAATGGTTCATTGCTTCCAATTCCTGTTCGAGTTGCAATTGTTCATCTTCAACCAACTGCATAGCCACAAGTTGGTCATATTGAAATTGCGCATATTCACGCTCCGAACGCCACTTTTCAGCCGTTTCGAAAAGCGTTTTATAGGTATGCTGAATCTGTTTATATGTTTTGTACAATTGCTGATAAGCAACTAATTCGGTTTCTGACTTCGCTACTGAATCAAGCACATCCAATTGAAATGATGCTTCACCCAACAACAAACTCTCGTGTTGCGAATGGATATCAATCAAACGACTCGTTACCTCGCGCAATTGTTGCAAATTGACTGGCGTATCGTTTATGAAGGCGCGCGATTTTCCACTATCTAACACCTCACGGCGCACAATACATTCGTGATCATAATCGACTTCTAAACTCTCAAAAAGCGACTCCAAGCCGTAGCCACGGACATCAAAAATGGCCTCGACCACACATTTCGATTTACCGTCTTGAATCACTTTTGTATCAGCACGTTGACCTAAAACCAAAGCTAAAGCACCCATCATAATGGATTTACCAGCGCCTGTTTCGCCAGTAACAACTGACAAGCCTATTCCAAAATCAATGCTCAACTGCTCTATTAAAGCATAATTTGCTATTTCGAGATGTTTTAACACACTAAAATTCTTTAAGGTTTAATTACTTCATAACGAGAACCCAAAGCTGGATTCACGTCCATTAGGACCTCATACACGTCGTTACGCTCTTTAGGCAATGCTTTAGTGGACGAAAAGATATTAATTAGTTCATCATTTTTAGCATCCAAAAACGACATAATAAGAATGGCTCCAGGATCGAGACGATTCAAATCGCGCAAAACGGGCAAACCTGTAACAATACGAGCCCGCGCATTGTCGACATTGGTCGACATATTGTCCAATGCCTGACGATGATATTCATAAAAATAGTCGCGAAACTTTTTAAAACGTTCATCCATCACATTATTAATCAACGCATAACGGTTTTTATTATCGCTAAATGATTTTTTCCAACCGGTTCCGTCTCCATCAGAACGGCTTTGCGATAAATTAACAATTTGCTCAGCGGTTTGGAAGGCCGATGTTCCGCCTAATTTTTGAAATGAATCTAAATCAAAACCAATAATCATATACGCATAATACGCCAATACCGCAGTCAAATTATTTTCGAACGTATTGCTATTAATTTCAATCGGCTCAAACTCCACATAATTGAAATTGACATTCAAATCTTTAAAATTAAAAATAGTGGTAGAATAAACCGTACCAAATACAGGACGACGCGCTTGGACTTGCAAGGTTGTAGTAAACATATTTTCCTCATATTTGGTCACTATAAACATGAAATTGCACTCGATACGTTCACCTGTGGCATAAGTCAAATCTGTCCAACGATGATTATTCATGAAATCGTTCAAGGCTGTTTGCAGCGTTTCAAACACCTGCTTGTTGGTGCCTTGTATTTGTGAACTATTGATAGTGACATTACACTTCAACTCTTGAGCACTCACACTCAAAGCCAACAAAAGTCCTATGCCAATTAGTATTTTTCTCATTGATTAATAGTTAGCTAACTCGTTTATAATATCTTTTGCCACATCTAGTTTAGATTTCAACTCGAATATTTTTTTATCGCCTGAAGCTTTCAAAATGGTAATTTTATTGGTGTCGTAGCCAAAACACGCTTGTGCATCGTTCAACGAATTCAGCACAATAAAATCAAGGTTTTTGCGACGCATTTTATCTAGAGCATGAGCTTCTTCATCATTTGTTTCGAGGGCAAAACCCACCAAAAATTGCTTTTCTGTTTTTAATTTTCCAACCGCGGCCGCTATATCTTGCGTGGGTTTCAATTCAATCACCAGATTATCTTTCTCGCGTTTCAATTTTTGATTTGCCACCACAATCGGCGTAAAATCGGCCACAGCGGCACATAAAATAGCACCGTCGCACGTTGGAAAGTGCCCCATCACCACGTCGAACATTTGCTGTGCCGATTCCACATCTATACGTTTAACGTGAGGATGCTCAATAAATTGTTGAACAGGTCCAGCCACCAACAGCACTTCAGCTCCAGCATCGGCACAAACTTGCGCCAAGGCAAAACCCATCTTCCCTGTTGAATAATTACCAATAAAACGTACGGGATCAATCCGTTCGTAAGTAGGACCTGCGGTAATCAGTATTTTTTTGCCTTGTAACATTACACCAACGCGTCTTCCAAAAATGCCACAATATTTTCAGGTTCTTCCATGCGTCCTTTTCCTACCGAGCCACAGGCCAATTCGCCATAAGCAGGCTCAATAAATTGCACATCGATAGCTCTTAATTCGCGAATATTACGTTGAACCACTGGATGTTCATACATCTTATCGTTCATGGCTGGCGCAACAAATACGGGTTTATCGAACGCTAAAAACGTAGTCGACAACGCATCATCGGCAATACCATTGGCAAATTTTCCAATAATATTAGCCGTTGCTGGTGCCACCAAAAGCGCATCAGCCCAATCGGCATGCGAAATATGCTCTGGATTGAATTGTGAAACAGGTTCAAACACCTCCGAATAGACTTTATTACGCGACAATGTTTGCAGTGTTACTGGAGTTACAAACCACAACGCATTTTGTGTGGTCACTACTCGTACTTCGGCACCTTCGGCCATCAATTGACGAATCAATTCTGGACATTTATAGGCAGCAATACCACCCGAAATTCCTAATAATATTTTCTTTCCTTTCAACATAACGAATCAAATTAAAATGAGTTGTTATAATGTTTTTAAACCTTTCAATTCTGCTTTATCGGTCACCTTTTTAATCGCAATAGCATAACCTCCACCCTTTGCTACAGCTTGTTTCAATTTCGATTTAGACGAAACCACGACACGACGAATAGTGTACGCTTGCGGATTTTCTTTCCAATCGGCATTAACGGCATCGGCATAAATAGTAGCCACATATTTGGTATTCGGTGCCAGAAAGTCAAATGTAATTTCTGAAACACGACTATTTTCATCGGTAATAGAACCTATAAACCACGCTTTTTTCTGTTTTCCAAAACGCGCAATCGTAATGTAGTCACCTGGTTCAGCTTCCAATATTCTGGTATCGCTCCAATCCACATCTACATCTTTTATAAATTGGAACGCATCGAGGTTTTTTTCATAATTTTCAGGCAAATCGGCCGCCATTTGCAATGGGCTATACATGGTCACATACAACGCCAACTGTTTAGCCAACGTAGTATGAACTTGACACGTATTGCCAGCTTGGTAATGACTCATTTTGAGTTCAAAAATACCTGGCGTATAATCCATGCCACCACCCAGCAAACGTGTAAATGGTAAAATAGTTTCATGTTCTGGTGGGTTACCTACGCTCCACGCATTAAATTCGTTACCGCGAGCGGCTTCACAAGCCAATAAGTTAGGATAAGTCCGGCTCAAACCTGTAGGACGCACTTGTTCGTGAGCATTAACCATAATTTGGCGTTCAGCAGCTTTTGTAATCACCCGATTATAATGATTCACCATCCATTGTCCATCGTGCAGTTCGCCACGTGGAATAATTTTACCCACATAACCCGTTTTTACAGCGTTATAACCGTGCGCTTTCATAAAATCAAAAGCATCATCCATGCGACGTTCATAGTTGGTTACTGCGGACGATGTTTCGTGATGCATAATCAGTTTCACTCCTTTAGAAGCAGCGTAAGTAGTCACTTCTTTCACATCAAAATCGGGATAAGGCGTGACAAAATCGAACACCTCTTCTTTCCAATTACCAGCCCAATCTTCCCAACCCACATTCCAACCTTCGACCAACACACCATCAAAACCATGTTGAGCAGCAAAATCAATATAGCGTTTCGTATTTTCAGTGGTGGCACCATGGCGACCATTCGGTTTTAAAGCCTGCCAATCCATGCCTTTCAACTTCACATTAGGTTCATCGGCATAATTCCACGAACTTTTATTGGGCACGTGCATCTCCCACCAAATACCAACGTATTTCATGGGTTTAATCCAATCGGTAGTAGCCAATTTACAAGGTTCATTCAAATTCAAAATCGTTTTCGACGACAATATATCAGCCGCTTTATCACTCACCAAAATTGTACGCCAAGGTGTTTTACAAGGTGTTTGCATAAACACTTTCGTACCAACAGCACTCGGCGCCAAAAGAGATTTTAGAACCAATGTTTGCTTATCAATTGTTAAACACATGGCAGCATAATCCACAAGTGCCGCTTCAAAAATATTGAGATACAAACCATCATCGGTTTTCATCATCACGGGTGTTTGCACGCTATTATTCGCTACGATGCCATGAGTGCCAATAGCACTTCCATCCACTTTGCTAGCATCAATATCCGATAAACGAGATGTGGTATAGAAATATTCGTTTGTATCAAACGACCCTGGAATCCAAAATGCGGTATGGTTGCTGGCCATGGCAAACTCTGTACACTCGTCAGCTATTCGGAAATAACCCAAATTTGGCTGCTTATCAAACTCGTAGCGAAAACCTAAACCATCGTTAAACAATCGAAAAATCAAACGCATAGTACGCTGAGTTTCGGTTTGTAACAAATCGAGCGACAACTCACGATAGTGATTGCGCACAGAATCGACTTCGCCTAACACGGGATGCCAAATATCGTCCTGTTCAGAATACGTTTCTTTTACTACCGTAAAACCCGATTGCAACGACGTGGTCTGTTCCAAATATAATCCCAATTTAGAGGAATTCACCACCGATTTACCCTGAAATTTGAGTGCATATACAGGCTCACCATTTTCAACGCTTACCATCAAGGTCAACTTGCCATTAGGCGATGTCAACGTAGCTGCTTGTACCATCGACCAGCAGACAAATCCGAAACAAAACAAAATGAGTTTTCGCATAATACGAAGATTTTATAATGTTATTTTGCAACAGACAAAGATAAAAAAAAACTGGCAAAGAAATGGTATCTGCCAGCTTTTTTTAGAATGAATAGATATACAACTAAAACCTATGTAATTGGGACATTTATTGTATATGATATCCTTGATTTGTAACTTCCATACATTTATAGAGTTGGTATTTCTGGTTATCAAACGGATAATCCCAACAGCCCAAACTATGAAATAGCTCGCCACCAAACCCAATTTTAAATTTATACAAGCCATACAATGGATGGGAATTATCTTTGTTGGGGGAAACACCAAACATATCGTATTCGGTGCAGCCTTTGGCTTTAGAGATTTTAATAGCCTCCCATTGTAAAGCGTAAGTAGCCATAAAATTACGATTATTGCTCGACGACGCGCCATACAAATACGAACCACGATTGCCAGAAACGATTAAAAACATAGCTGCTAACGGTGCGTTATCGACTTCTGCAATTAAATAGTACACGTCAGCTGGCGATGTCGTACTCGCCGATTTAGCGGTCAATATCGCTTCAAAATGTTTAATATCATTCACAAATAAACCATTGCGATGAGCGGTTTCTTTGTACAATTGATACCAAATGTGTAAATCACTCAAGTCGGCGATACGGACATTGACGCCTTTTTTAATCGACAAATTGATATTATAACGCGTTTTAGGCTTCATCCGTGCCAGAATGACATCAAGCGATTCTTGTAAATCGAGATAAAGCGTATTCGTTGGTAAAATATTAGTTTGCGATTTACTTAAATTCCAATTGACCGTATTAAAGTTCAAACGCATCTCTTGCGATTTAGTTGACGGTTCTTCAAGAACATGACCGCGCTCATCTACAAATGATGCATCGTCAGCCCAAAATGCCTCCCAACATAAGTCGTAACGAATCATAAAACAATTTTTGGGTAGAAACGACCGCAAACATTCCGACAATTCCTCCAAAAACAAACCCTGAAATTCCTGATCAGGTTCTAATTCTGGTCCATAAGGCACATACGCAATGCTATCGGTGTGATTAATCTGCTGAATAATGACTAATAAATCAGAGGTTATTGCACGATCATTAGCCACGTTATGAAATAGTTGACTGTGATGTGATTTAAAATTGAGTGCCATAGATTGCCAACCAACTTTACGTTTTACAATCGACCAAAAGGCGGTTTGTTGAACAATAGAGGTTTTGTATAATTCATCGATTTCTTTTCGTTGTACATCTTGTAACATATCTTTATACTTTTACGGTGAGCACATAACCACTATATGCCTCACAATGATTGCTATCAACAGCAATCGGTGTTTGCAAAAAAATAAGGGGCTTGTCCGCAGTTCGAACAAGCCCCTTAGTAGAATTATGTTTGTTTTTGTTTAGAAAAACAAATAACGTTGATCTTCTATGTTAGCGGCTTTTTTAAGTGCTTCTATTGAGAAGTAAGGCACTGTATTTTTAGCACGTTCAGTCAATAGAACTTTTTCGGCTTTAGCATCGAAGGCTGCAGGCGACTCTGTTTTATTTACCACGGTGAATACAAATACACCCATATTACCTTTTTGAGGAGCCGAGAGTTCGTTTACTTTAGCCATTGGAGCTAAGGCAAACAATACAGGTTCGTTGCCAATAGAGCCAGCGTAAGGCGTATTAAACGTCACATTAGATACGGTATCAATTGTAGCGCTTTCAGTTTGCAACTGAGTCATAGTTTTACCCGTCATCTCTTTTTGTAAAAGTTCAGCCTTTTTGTCGTTGCGACATTCTGCCATCAACATGGTTTTTACATCTTCCAAATCGCGATAACCTTTTTCACGTAAACGTTCAACACCTGCAACTACCAATTGATCATCACATTCGAATACATCAGACACAGCATCTTCTTCTGCTTTAAATGCCCAACGTACGATTTGACGTGAATTTTTGATGTTCGCAATTTTATTGGCGTTGATGTTCAAATTCATAGCTGGCAATACTTGTAAGCCTGCTTTAGTAGCAGCAGCTTCCATTGCTTCCACTGTTTGGTTGGCCGAAGCAAATTGTTTAGCTTCGTTGAAGATTTTAGCTTGTGTACGTGAACTTGCAATCACACGGCGTTCCAAAACTGCTAATTTTACTTTAGGAGTCACAGCACCGCGTTCCATAACTTGGAATAGTTGAACACCATTCATATTTTTAACTTGGAACAAGCCATTCACACCTGTTTTGAAAGCTGATTCTGCTACATCTTTATCAACTTCTGTTTCACGAACCCAGCCAATTTCGCCACCTTGAGCAGCAGTTTGCTCTACGCGTGAATGTTGGCGAGCCAATACTGCGAAATCAGCACCGCTACGGATTGCTTTTTCTAAGCTATCAGCTAATAATTGTGTAGCAGCTTGCGATTCGGCAGCTACAAAGATATGACGTAATTTCACAGAGTCTGGTGATGCAATACCTGATTCAACAATGCGAGCCATTTTGTAGGTATTATCAGTAAACAATGGACCTACTACATCGCCTTTGCTACCAGAGAAAGCAAATCCACGCAAGTCTTCTGCTACATCTTCTTTAGAAAGATTGATACCTTTGTAAGCAACATCACTATTAGAGTTTGTGACATCAGCCACATCTTCAGTAGTGGCAAATTCCACTTTCAAATCATTAATCCATTTTTCAACTTCAGCAAAGTCTTCTTTTGATGGTTGAATAGCAAAAGCTACATATTTCAAATCGCAATTGGCTTCTTGTTTGAATTGTTCTTTTTTCTTTTCATACAATGCTTTCACCTCTTTGTCAGAAACTGTAACCAACGAATCGGCTACTGAAAAATAAGGTTTCATAGCATATACCACATCTACCGCTGTTTTTGAACCTTCAAACGAATTTTTAGCTTCGAGTGAATTGGCTACAGTAGCTTTGGTCAACAACATGTTGTATTTCTCTTCTAAACGGCTATTTTTAACCGTTTTTTCCCAGAATTTCCAATATTGTTTGTAAGTATTAAGCTGATCAGCAGGGATATTAGAACTTTCTTCAGAGTCCAACATGCTGATAAATTGGGATAAAATTTTAGGGTCAAAAGCGCCGGTTTCTGGGTTATAGAATACACGACGACCACGAATAAGTGGATGAATGTTGTTACCCAAAATCAAATCGAACAACTCTTGTTTACTCACCTCCATACCAATCGCGTTGGTTTCTGCATCAAGTAGTTTTTCGCGAACAGTGCTTTCCCAAACTGATTGACGAATTTGTTCGGTCATCTCTTCATTGATGTTTGATTCACCAAATTCGACTTTGTAAACTTCGGTCAATTGGTCCATAGCAGCCATGTAGTCCACCATTTTGACATTGTCGCCATTAATCTCTGCCACATTGGCTTTAGATTCATTGAAATAAGTAGAACCTGAATTCAAAAAATCACCTACGATAAAGGCCAAAAGTGCTAAACCCACTACCACCATGAGCAAAACTCCGTGGCTTCTAATTCTTTCTAATGTTGCCATTTTAAATTGTTAAATAGAATATAAATACTGTTGTTAATATGTCCGAAAAATCAGGCTACGAATATACAAAAAAAAATAATACAAGTGAACGCTTCTTTAAATTTGATTAATTTTCTAACTATAAGAATGTTAACATCACTGAACAGTTAATTTCACCAAATCAATACGATTATTATGGGCTTGCAAAATCTTAAAAGTCCAATCCGAAATACGAATTGTATCATTTAATTTTGGAAATTGCTCATAATGATGGAGAATAAATCCCGCTACGGTCACATAATTATCTGAGTCGGGCAAGTCTAAATCAAACAAGGAATTGACCTGATCAATTTCTAAACGACCAGACAACACATATTCATTATCGCTGACTTGTTTAGCCACATACTCTTTATTGTCATGCTCGTCCTCTATCTCACCAAAAATCTCTTCCATAATATCTTCGAGCGTAACAATACCTGCCGTTCCACCAAATTCGTCAACAACCAAAGCCATGCTCCGCTTTTCTTGCATGAACATATTCATCAATTTATTGGCAGCCATAGTTTCTGGTACAATGGCGATTGGTCGTAGATAATCGTGCCAATCGGCTGGCTGTTTAAATAAATCGGACGAATGAAAATAACCTATAATATTGTCAATATTGTCTTTATAAATAGGAATTTTAGAGAACCCAGTTTCGATAAACGTATTACGCAACTCTTCCAAGGAACACGTGTAACTTAATGATACAATTTCGGTACGAGGCACTATACAATCACGTAATTTAACCGACGAAAAATCTAACGCATTTTGAAATATTTTAACCTCATTCTCAACCTCTTCCTGATTATCGGCATGTTCAAACGAATCGTTTACCCAATAATCTAAATCTACTTTGCCAAGTTCCTGTTTCT
Organism: Paludibacteraceae bacterium; assembly: GCA_028694915.1. Classification (GTDB taxonomy): domain Bacteria; phylum Bacteroidota; class Bacteroidia; order Bacteroidales; family Paludibacteraceae; genus W0P28-013. Next base: position 142,087 of record JAQVJY010000001.1, on the reverse strand, counting down.
CACCTTTATCCACCACTTTCACTTTAAATAATTGGAGTAACTTCACCGATAAAAATGTAGAAAAGCGAGCGATAGGATACAAAAGAACATAACACAACCACAATAATGGTGAGAAAATAGTTAACCACACGTTAGGATTAATCCGAAATATAGTTTTAGGAAGAAATTCACCTGTAAATAATACGATAATGGTGGCTATAATGGTTTGAAGAATATTGACCGCAAAATCATTACTAATGAATAAGCGCAACATAGGCGATAATAAATCGGCCATTTCGATACCATAAATAACCAAAGCAATATTGTTACCAACAAGCATTGTTGCAATAAATTGCTCTGAATTATTGTAGAAAATGGTAATAATAGACGATGTTAAACCCTGACGTTTTTTGTCAAGTTCAAAACGAAGTTTATTAGAGGATAGAAAAGCAATTTCCATACCCGAAAAAAAAGCAGAAAACAGTAACGAAATAGCTATAATCCAATAAATCATCATTATAGTCCCTCCCCCGATTCAATAGGTATAATACCTTTGGTTTTACGAATGGTATAGCGTGTCATACTTTGATTTGATTCGAATCCTTCACCCATAATTTTTTTATCACGTTGAGTCACTACTATGGCCGAATCGGAATAAATACGTTCCTCGTTCTGACTCCAAAACAGTTGTTGTGTAGCAAACTGATCGCCTTGTAAGTTGGTGGCACGGACACTATCATTCAATTCCCACAAACGACGATTTTGATAATAACGCGCCCGTTTACAATCGATTTTAGCGTCTGGTTTATAGTATTCGTCAAATCGTTCCAAATGCAATCCTTCTGGGAAATCCCAATAAGGTTCTGCAGCCTTATCGTAAACACACCATACTTTGGCGCTAATACGATAACGGGTGATGCCCGAATCAGAAATAATGGTAGTAATATCATCTACCTTTAAACGAGGTCGTTCGTTTCTGTTGGTAATTGCCTCCGTAATGGGAGGTTTATCAACACAAGCAATACACAAAAACAGCATAACAATCGCTCCAAGAGCGATTGTTATACGAATTTTGGTAATATCTTTAATAACGCTTTTCAAAATGGGCGTACTCAATTAACGACAAATAGTTGCTTCTCCAATCCATCCACCCACAAAAAATGATTTTCCAGCGCCCAAATCAGGCTCGAAAAAAATCTCTTCGGTACTTGGGAAGTAACGACTGTAGGTACGAATTAAGTCATTTGTTTTATTAATCATCTCTTCGGTTGGTTCCACTTGTTGTGCTTTGCGGAATTTATCTACTGCTACCCAATAAACCGTTTTATTTAAGGTAGCACTGTCGTAAATACCACGTGTGTTAGCATAAAGCAAACCAATCAAAATGTATGGAGCACCTTTGTTAGGGTCACGTTCAATAGATAAACGTGCAAATTCACGTGACTTGATTGAGTTGTCAAATTTAGCATTATAAATAACAGCCACTTTATACAGGAAGTCTGCAGCCTCTGTGTCACTTGTAGCCAAAGAAACTGCTTCTTTGTAATATTCTATCGTTTTATTGAAATCACCTTTATTATAAGCCATTTCTGCACATCCATTAGCCGACTCTGCACTAGGTTTGATGGCATGCGCATATTGAGCTGCTTTAAAGAACACATCAGAACTGGTACAACCTAAACGTTTAAAGAAACGAACGGTATTAGTCAAAAAATCATAGTCTGCTTTACGAGCCTGAACTTGTGGACCATAAATTTTATCTAATTGAGCACAATCAGCCACGCCAGATTGAACAAACAATGCATCTAGCGAAGCGTCCACTTCACCAAAAGTAGCAGCTGTTTTCAACTGATCATTCGCCGCATTTGTTTCCAAAATTTGATTTGCCAATAAATAATCTTGAATAAATTTTTCAGCACGTTTAGCATCTGCTTTGTATAATTCCGACGATGCCACAACAAACTGTTGCAAGAAACTTGGTTGTGAATTTAAACCTAACGTTGTAACCGATTCTTCCAACCATGGATAAGGTGTCGCATAATCTGTTGGACGATACAATAACGCATAATACGCTTTCATCCCTAATAAATAGGCTCTAGGCTGTTTCGTGTCGTTGCCAAAGTATTTAATTTGGTCATCATACAACTTCATCAATTTGGTTACTAATTGATCTTTTACAGCCGCATCTTTTTCATTATCAATTTGCCAAGCTAAAATGCGCGATCCATAAGTGTAGATAGCACGAGAAGCTCTAGGACATTCAGTATAAGCAGCTTGCCAAGGAGCTAAAGCATCTGCATAATTTTTATATTTTGCCGATTCAGCAAATAAACTAATATTATTCAAACAAACTTCTGATACTTCAGCAGATTGTTCAGTTTGATTTTCGGTAGCAGCTGGAGCAGTTACAGTCTCAGCATCTGCTGACTTTTTACTTTTTTGTGCTACACAACTCAGTGTAGTTAAAACACTAAATACTAAGATTAAAAGATTTTTGCTATTCATACTCATATAAATTTATGATTTTATTACTGAATGCGTTGTTTAAAGAACCACAACTCATTCAATGTTAAATTAATTCCTACTTTAAAATAATTCTCACTCAAAAGCGTGTGCTGACTTGTGCCAATATTTCCATATTCAAAATTCACATTAATCATCGTTTTCGTGGTACGTAGTGGAAAACCTAATCCACAGCTCACGGCAATGGTTTGTGTACCTATATTGTTGAATTTCGCATACGAATTGGAATAATTTGCACCTAAACGCCAACGCATACGATCTATATATTTGTTACCATTAGGATTATGAATATATTCACCACCTAACGAAACTTTATAACGATTGCTCAACGTATCAGTTTTACCATAATAACGCGCTTTCGAAAATTCCTGAAAGGTATAATCTGCTCCAACGGTTAATCGATCGTCGTAAGTATATGTAAAACCACCACCATATAACGATGGGATATCAAATTTCAACGAATCAGAACTAACCGTATCGCTCACAACACCTGTGGTTATTTGCGTAAATTCACCATTTAATTTTGATAAACGATCGTATACTAGTCCAATACAAAAACTGTGCCGACCAAATGTTTCTTGATATTGCAATCCATAACGAAAATTCAAATTCTGAACATACAAATTAGAGTTTTGACTTGTGGCATAAGTAGTTACACTCGACGATGTAGCAGTCATAGTACGCACATTGTTGATAGAACCAAACATATAATACATATTCACACCCAACGATAAACGTTTCCAAAAAGTTGCACCAATGCCCACATAAGCTTGCGAAATGCCACCTGTTCCATAAAACGTTTGCGACTGTGTGAGTGTAGAAGAAACGGAATCGACCGTTCCATAATTATAACCAACGAATGAATACGGAATCAACCCAGCGCTCATACCCATCCATTTTGTGATAGGTAATTGAAATGCCAAATAATCCAAATTACTAGTAAATGTATTCACACTATTAGAACCTGATGAGAAATTGGAATACAAACCTGAAACACCAAATTCAAATAAAAAACTGGTACTATCAATACTACTGTTGGAAGCTGGGTTAGCAGGATTCATATTCACACGGCTACGTAACCCGTAGGCGACGCCGCCCATACTTTGACTTCTAGAAAAACCTGGATCTTCTAAACGTCCATAACCAAATCGAGTATAAGGCGAATTCGTATTATTTTGTGCACTAGTGTATGCTGTAAAAGTCAACACACATACTAATGCAAAAAGTTTTACGCCAAGAGTTTTTGAAGATAGAAACAACCGTTTAATGTATATCATTGTAAATGAGTATTTCGTTCAAACCAATAAGAACTAGATTTGGTTCTGCAAAGATGCAATTTTTTATCTGTTTTTCAAAGTAAATTGTCGTTCCACCGGTCAAAAAAACAGAAAATTCATCATATTTTAACTTTAATTGACCTATCACCCCTTCTATTTCGTGTAAAACACCCCAATAAGCACCGCCAAGTATCGCTTGATGCGTACTCGTACCTAAATACGCAGTAGGTTCAGCCACCTCGATTTCTGGTAATTTACCCGTAAAAGCGTGCATCGCCTTCAACCGCATTGCCAAACCTGGAGCAATGTTGCCACCCACAAAAACGCCATCGGCAGTTAGAAAATCGTATGTTATGCACGTTCCCATATCAATGACTAAAGCGGCTTTATGAGGTTGCAAAGACCAAGCGGCCACCAAAGCAGCAATACGGTCGCGTCCTAAGGTGAGTGGCGTCTCATAGATTATTTTAATAGGAACTGGCGTAGAATTGGTCAAATCAATAAAACGGACTGCGTTATTTGTCAAAAAATCAGACAAAAATGGCTCTGTTGTAACCACCGAACTATAAATAATCTGTTGCACAGAATAAGTAGCTATCACACTAGTTAATGCCGATGGTTCACACACATCGAGCACAGCCTGATAGACCAAACGACGCTGATCAAAAACGGCGATTTTAGTAGATGAATTTCCTCTATCAATAACTAGATTCATAATGTGCAAATTGAAAGTACAAAGGTAATCAATAATATAGAGATACAAAAAAGCGTGAAGTAGATACCTTATAAAAATAACAACGTAGTATTTACGTATCAAATCCAAAAAAATTGTATTCCATCGCTATTTTTTCGAACTTTTTCTTTAATTTTGCATCCGCATTTTAAATTCTGTACAAAACAATTTTATTAATACTAAAGCGCTTACACTGGTAGCGCTATTTTTCAATTACAAATTACTATGGGAAGAGCATTTGAATTTCGGAAAGCAAGAAAATTTAAACGTTGGGGCAATATGGCTCGCGTGTTCACCAAATTGGGTAAGGAGATTACCATTGCTGTGAAAGCTAGTGGTCCAGATCCAGAAAACAATCCTCGTTTAAGAGCTTTGATTGCAACGGCAAAAAAAGAAAATATGCCGAAAGAAAATGTAGAACGCGCTGTAAAAAAAGCTTCTTCTAAAGATTTTACCGACTACAAAGAGATGAACTATGAAGGCTACGGTCCTCATGGTATTGCCATCTTTGTAGAAACAGCTACCGATAACACTACACGTACTGTAGCCAATGTACGTAGTTATTTTAACAAATGCGGTGGTTCATTAGGTACAAGTGGTAGTTTAGAGTTCTTATTCGATCACAAATGCGTATTCCACGTTGCTCCTAAAGCAGGTGTTTCTATCGAAGATTTAGAACTTGAATTGATTGATTTTGGTGTAGATGAATTAATAGAAGACGAAGGAGAAATGATTATATACGGTGAATTTGCACAAAACTCGGTTATTCAAAAATATTTAGAAGAAAACGGGTTTGAAATTACTAGTAGCGAATTTGTACGCATTCCAAACGACCAAAAAACGCTTACAGCAGAACAACGTGCAGCGGTGAACAAATTAATTGAGAAATTGGAAGAAGACGAAGACGTTCAAAATGTTTTCCACAACATGGTGGAATCAGACGACGAGGAATAAATACATCTTTTCTTAACAAATTTAAAGAAGCATTCCACACGAATGCTTCTTTTTTTTCAACAGAAAGAGAAGAAAAAAGAAAGCTGTCCAAATTGAACAGCTTTCTTTTATATGAAGATAAAAATACCTTATGCTTCAATCTTTTCAACAGAAACAAATGATTTATTATCGCGTTTTTTGCGGAATACCACAACACCATCAACTAATGCAAATAAAGTATGATCTTTACCAAGACCTACATTTTCACCTGGATTGTGTACTGTACCACGTTGACGAACTAAAATATTGCCAGCTTTAGCAAATTGTCCACCAAATATTTTTACGCCGAGTCGTTTGCTTTCTGACTCGCGACCATTTCTTGAACTACCAGCTCCTTTCTTATGTGCCATTTTCTTCTAAATTTTAAAGGGTTAAGCTACAATTTCGTTAATCATAAGTTCTGTAAAGTCTTGACGGTGTCCGTTCAATTTACGGTGACCTTTACGACGTTTTTTGTGGAAAACAAGGATTTTTTCACCACGAACGTGAGAAACTACCTCAGCTACCACTTTAGCACCTTTCACAGTAGGAGCACCTACAGCTACTTTACCATCATTGTCAATTAACAATACATTTTCGAACTCAACTTTCGAACCACGTTCAGCTTCATTCATGCGGTGTACAAAAAGTTTTTTGCCCGCTTCAACCTTGAATTGTTGTCCAAGGATTTCTACAATTGCATACATTTGCTGTAAAAATTAATTTAATTAGACCGGGAGGTGAGATGCCAAAATCAACATGACAGCGCTACTTTCGAACCTCTTTACGAATCGGACTGCAAAAGTACACTTTTTTTTTTAGTTGTGCAAACGTTTCTATAAAAAAAATAAAATTGTCGATTAACAAAGAACTAAACTCATTATCAAATCTTTATCAGAGGGAATTAACCACCGTTACTAAATGGCAAGCAACCACGCCAGCCGTCTCGGTACGCAAACGACTGCTGCCCAAAGTCACTGCTTTAAACTGATTATCAAGCGCCAAACGCACTTCATCCAAACTAAAATCTCCCTCTGGACCAACCAAAACAAGCACATCCGAATGAGGAGGACAACTATGCAGTAAATGAGTCTTTTCTGCTTCGTAACAGTGTGCTATGAAACGATGAGGTTCGGTCACCGAATTCATGAATTCAGTGTAAGGAGTCATAGGATTCAACTTGGGAACAAAGGCTTTGAGCGATTGTTTGGAAGCCGAAATTAAAATTTTCTCAATACGCTCTGGCTTTATCAATTTTCGTTCAGAATAACGACACAATAAAGGCGTTATGGTGTCAACACCAATTTCTGTGGCCTTTTCAATAAACCATTCGAACCGATCGCTGTTTTTGGTAGGCGCCACAGCTAAATGAATACGAAATGGACGTTTTTCAAAATCATGTTGTACTGAAAGTATCCGAACTTCAGTATGCTTGGCATGTGGTGCGACAATTTCGACTTGATATAAGCCGCCTACGCCATCAATCACATGAGCCACATCACCGGCCTTGAGTCGTAACACTTTTGCACAATGCAAAGACTCCTCTTCATTTAGAAAAGGAGTCTGAGCTATATCAGGGGCATAAAATAAAGTCATGCTTCGAATTAATGGGTCTTTTCTGCGTGAGAACCACAAGGTGTTTCACAAGGTTGAGTGCATTTTTTATCAGTTTCACCTTTGCAGCAAGCCTTTTCTGCCTCTACAGCTTCGGCATGTTCACAACAGTGATGAGCAGTGTCTTCAACACAAGGGGTTGCCTCTTTGCCTTTACAACCACCTTTGTCGTCACCACCACAACAGCGATCTTCTGGGCGTTTCATCTCTTTTAAAACGGCCAAAACGGTATCACCATTTTTCAAAATAAGTTCATCTTTAGTTACTTCGTAACGATTTGTCAAATTCAAAACCTCAAGCATTTTTACTTCTAAAGCATTAGCTGCCGAATCACACGCCATACGCGTAGACCCAGGCATATTGAATTGCACCGTACTATCCGTCATTTGATACTGAGCAAAATAACGATTGCAGCCAGTACTACCCGACAAACGTGACTCAATAGTATCGAAAAACATGGTTGGTGGTTGAGGGTTGCTACAGCAGATGTGCTCACCTTGAAGTGACACAACCACAAGGTCTTTTTGCAAGAAATCAAGTTTCTCACATTTGTTTCCACAGCAGCTCGCCAATAAGGCAACTACGCCCGCAAGCACTAAAAAGGATGTTGTTTTTTTCATTTTTATTTATTTTACATTAATAATTAGACAATTAGAAATCATTTACACCACACATCAATTAACTCTAAACACTGATTAAATAAGGCTTAAATAGATTCAAGAATAAGTCGTTGCATCGCGTAAAAAAACTCGCACAAATATACACTAATTTTTGAAAACGGTGAGAAAACATTAGAAAATTATAGTACTTTTGCAAAACGATTTCAATCTATCTATCTGTGTAAATTTTACAACTATGAAAAAGATTTTTACTCTTATTCTTTCAGTCCTTCTGTTAGCTGGATGCAATAATGCAAAGCGTCAATATGAGTCGATTGTAAAAACGCTAGATTTAACTAAACCTATTACCTTAGAAAATATTAAAAAAGCCCATTTAATGATTACTGAGGCGAATGAGTTTACGCCTGAGCAAGCCATCGATTTACAGGAGCGATTTACAAGCTACATTGGTATGTGTGCCCAAAAAGAGGCAGAGCAAATAGAAGAAAAATACAATACCATATTAAGCAGTGATGATTCTGAGCACATTGAAGCACAAATTGATTCATTAAATAAATCAGTAGAACCATTGCGCGAATATGGCATCATTATTTATAGTGCCGAAGGTTACATCGAATCGGAAATTATGCCGATGTATATAGCTGAACTATTTTGGAAATATTTATCAGAAGCCGAACGCGATTTAGCAAAGTTGGCAGAACTAGAAGTAGAAGACCCCTCATTACAAGATGCCTCTATCACCATCTCGTACCAAGAATTGGGCGATCGTCTTAAAATGTGCGATGACATGGCCTATAAATTCCCTAAAGATGAGTTGTACCCACAAATAGTGGCTTGTCAGAAATTTTATTTAGCGCTCTTATTGGCAGGAGCAGACAATTCTGCAACTTTTGAATGGGAAACGAAAAAATTAAATCCTGAAGTCCGTCAAACAGTCATCAATTACATTGCAGAGCATCCAGATGCAGAAAGCACCAAAACATTAAAAGAGTTTATGGCTATTATGAAACGTAACAACTACCAATCATCATCTGAATCGGATATTTTTTTATTAAACAAAATTTCAACAGAAGAATAATCTAAAAATATATTTATGTATACTTGGTTCACTTGTAAAGTAACGTTCGACCGTCAAGGCGAAGATGGATTAATTAAAAAAGTAACAGAACCTTTCTTAGTAGATGCCTTGTCGTTTACCGAAGCTGAAGCTCGCATTGCTAAAGAAGTGAATCCGTTTGTCACAGGCGAAATGCTTATTGCAGATATTAAACGGACAAAAATTGCCGAAATGTTCTACAATGAAGATGGCGACAAATGGTATCGTTGTAAAATAAACTACTTATCTGTAGACGAAAACAAAGGTGTAGAGAAACGAATTGCACAAAATGTAATGGTTCAAGCGTCTAGTTTCAAAAATGCCGTTGACACGCTAATTGAGCGTATGAAAGGTGCTTTAGGCGATTACGAAATTGCCTCTGTCACTGAAACCAACATACTCGACGTCTATCCATACGAGCCACTAACTGCAACTCCTGAGCAGGTTTAATTTTAGTAAAATGTCAATTGCTCAAAACATAGCACACATTCGTAAACAACTACCTAGTGACGTACAATTAGTCTGTGTTTCAAAGTTTCACCCCGTCGAGGCTATTCAAACCGCTTACGATTTGGGCGAACGCATTTTTGGAGAAAGTCGTGCTCAAGAATTGGTGGAAAAACAAGCTCGTTTACCCAAAGATATTGAGTGGCATTTTATAGGCTCACTACAAACAAACAAAGTCAAACAAGTGGTTCCATTGGCAACGTTAATTCATAGTGTCGATTCCATCAAGCTATTGGAAGCCATCAATCGTTATGCTGAAAATCAACACATCATCAGCCATCTATTATTGGAAGTACACGTGGCAAAAGAAGATACAAAACACGGTTTTTCTATCGAAGAAATTAAGACATTCTTTAGCCATAAATCTTGGGAAGCCTACCCTGCTGTACGTATTTGTGGATTAATGACCATGGGTACCAATGGAGTTACCGAAGAATCTAATCGCACAGAATTTGAATTGGTTGCCAATCTATTTAAAGAGATACAACACACATTTGATGCGCCCTATTTCAAGACCTTATCCATGGGCATGAGTAACGATTACACAATAGCCGTAACGGCTGGTAGCAATATGGTACGCATAGGAAGTTCTATTTTTGGTGAACGAACCTATTAAATAACTTATCATAAAATAAAAATGCCCCGAAATAATTTATTTCGGGGCATTTTATATCAGCTTTAAAAGCTATGATTAGAACATTATTTTGCTCACAGCTTTACCAACACGAACCACATAAATACCTTTTGGTAATTGACCTACAAATAAGCGATTATCAGCCAAAGGTTGACGCAAAACCGCTGTACCAAGTACCGTGTAAATTTGTACTGTAGCATCAGCATTAACGCCTTTTACCGTCAAGAATTGATTAAAAACGCTCATCTCTACGCCATCTTTGGTAACAATATCAATAGGCGATACAGAAGCTACTGTATCACGAATTTCGAACCATTGCATACGTAAATAATTAGAAGTAAATGGGTCGTTACCATACTCAAAACGTACACGACGAATGTCACGATTTTTATTTAATAAAACAAACGCAGCCTCACTAAAATATTTGTTTTCACCCGAAGCAAAATTGGCACCATTTAAATCGACATTGAGTGTTTCAACCACTACACTATCAGAATTCAAACCATACAATGTGGCAGTTTTGTTACCACCTGAAGGCATTTGAATTTCCATTACTACTGCAAGTGCATTATTTTGTACATCAAAAAGTTGCGATGTTAAGAAGTCGCCATCGTTTTTAAACTGCATAAAACAAACACCATTTTTATCGGTTTGAGGCCAAGTTGATACCCAACCGTTTTTTACAGAACGATCATAACCTGACGTGGTGTAATAAGTAGCCCAGGCATTCGTTTTACCATCTTGTACACGTAATGCAAATGCTGATAAACCAAGAAACACCAATAAGGTTGTTAGAAAAAGTTTTTTCATAAATTGTTGTGATAAAAAATAAGAGCATTGTTTTGTATTAAGCAGAACAATGCTCTTATGAAATGAAATAATAATTTAAATTAGTCTTGTAATTTAGCGCAAATATACTCACGATTCAAGCGAGCAATATGGCTTAATGAAATATTTTTAGGACATTCGGCGGCACAAGCACCTGTGTTAGTACAGTTACCAAAACCTAACTCATCCATTTTTGACAACATCGCTTTAGCACGTGCTGCACCCTCTACTTGACCTTGTGGCAATAGCGCCAGTTGGCTTACTTTGGCCGCAACGAACAACATAGCAGAACCATTTTTACAAGCAGCAGCACAAGCACCACAACCAATACAAGAAGCGGCATCCATTGCTTCATCAGCATTTAGTTTTGAGATTGGTATAGCATTAGCATCTGGTACGCCACCTGTATTTACAGACACGTAACCACCAGCTTGCATAATTTTATCGTAAGCACGTCTGTCGACCATTAAATCTTTAATAACAGGAAATGCGTGCGAACGCCAAGGTTCTACCGTTATAGTTTCCCCATCTTTAAATTTACGCATGTGTAATTGACAAGTAGTTACACTGCTATCAGGTCCATGTGGATGTCCATTAATGTATAGTGAACACATACCGCAAATACCTTCGCGACAATCGTGATCAAATACGATTGGTTCTTTACGTTCATGGATGAGTTGTTCATTCAATACATCCAGCATTTCCAAAAATGAACTATCAACTGACACATGATTCAATTCATACGTTTCAAAAGCGCCTTTTGCTTTAGGACCAGCTTGACGCCATACTCTTACTTTTATATTAATTGTCTTTTCCATTGTTTATTACGCTTTATAGTTACGTGTTTGACGAGCCACAAATTCATATTCAAGTTTTTCTTTGAGCAATTTAGGTTCTTGACCTTCGCCTTCAAATTTCCAACATGAAACATAAGAGAACTTATCATCTTGACGTAAAGCCTCGCCCTCAGGTGTTTGATATTCTTCACGGAAATGACCGCCACAAGACTCTTCGCGATTCAAAGCATCACGTGCCATCAATTCACCTATTTCAAGGAAATCGGCTAAACGTAAGGCTTTTTCAAGCTCTACATTCAAGTCGTTACGTGAACCCGGAATAAAGACTTCTGTCCAGAATGTTTTCTTAACGTCCAAAATTTTCTTCAAAGCTGTACGCAAACCTTCTGCAGAACGTGCCATACCAACGAAATCCCACATAATGAGACCTAACTCACGGTGAATGCTATCTACAGAACGTTTTCCTTGAACACTCATTAACTTATCAATTTTATCATTGATTGCTTTTTCAGCCTCAGCAAACTCTTTCAATTCTGTGCTCATACGAGGAACCTGAATTTGATCAGCCAAATAATTTTGAATGGTGTAAGGCAATACGAAATAACCATCGGCTAAGCCTTGCATCAATGCAGAAGCACCTAAACGGTTAGCACCGTGATCAGAGAAGTTAGCCTCACCAATACAATACAAACCTTTGATAGATGTTTGGAGTTCATAATCCACCCAAATACCACCCATAGTATAGTGAATAGCTGGGAAAATCATCATTGGAGTTTCGTATGGATTATCATCCACAATTTTTTCGTACATTTGGAACAGGTTACCATAACGTGCTTCAACCACATCGCGACCTAAACGTTCAATAGCGTATTTAAAATCGAGATATACAGCCAAGCCAGTATTATTAACACCGAAGCCCGCATCGCAACGTTCTTTAGCTGCACGTGAAGCTACGTCACGTGGTACCAAGTTACCGAAAGCAGGATAACGACGTTCCAAATAGAAATCACGATCTTCATCAGGGATTTCGGTTGGCTTCTTTTTACCTGCACGTATAGCTTCTGCATCTTCTTTCTTTTTAGGAACCCAAATACGACCATCGTTACGCAACGATTCCGACATCAAAGTAAGTTTTGATTGGAATTCGCCGTGAACTGGAATACAAGTTGGGTGAATTTGGGCAAAACAAGGATTAGCAAAATAGGCGCCTTTTTTATACATTTGAACAGCTGCTGAGCCATTTGATGCCATAGCATTGGTCGACAAGAAGAAAGCATTACCATAACCACCTGTGCCAACTACTACTGCGTGAGCAAAGAAACGTTCAATTTTACCAGTAACCAAATTACGAGCAATGATACCACGAGCACGACCTTCTACAACTACCACATCAAGCATTTCGTAGCGTGTGTACATTTTTACAGTGCCTTTATGTATTTGACGACTTAATGCGGAATAAGCACCTAATAACAACTGTTGACCAGTTTGTCCTTTAGCATAGAATGTACGCGAAACTTGCGCACCACCAAACGAACGATTATCGAGCAAACCGCCGTATTCGCGAGCAAAAGGGACACCTTGAGCCACACATTGGTCGATGATACTATTCGATACTTCAGCCAAACGATACACGTTTGACTCACGAGCACGATAGTCACCACCTTTGATAGTATCATAGAATAAACGATAAACAGAGTCACCGTCATTTTGATAGTTTTTAGCAGCATTGATACCACCTTGAGCAGCAATAGAGTGAGCACGACGTGGTGAATCCTGAATACAGAAATTCAACACGTTGAATCCTAACTCGCCCAATGAAGCGGCAGCCGAAGCGCCAGCCAAACCTGTACCAACTACGATAACATCCAAACGACGTTTATTAGCTGGATTCACTAATTTTTGGTGTGCTTTATAATTATTCCACTTTTCAGCCAACGGGCCTTCTGGAATTTTAGCAGTCACATAATCACCATCAGCAATGGTTTCAGCAGCTTGTTTCACAGCCTTAGCCACCTTTTCAGTTGCTTCTTTTACAGCTTCTACAGCTTCTTTGGTAGCATCGTCATTAGCAACCTGTGCCACTTTGTCCTTCACAGCTTTCACTACTTTGTTGGCAACAGCCTTAGCAGTATCAACCATATCTTCTTTTTTCTTAGCCATAATTATAATAATGTTTTAATTTTACATTATAAAGCATAGGTAGCACCCAATGCATATCCAAAATAATAAACAACCACTGCAGCAAACATCAAAACTACAAGTGTAGAAACAATGTTAGAAATCATTTTAACACGTGGCATCCAAGTTTCATTATTTAAACCCAAAGAGTGAAGTGCACTCCATACGCCATGGGTTAAATGGAACCACAACGCACCCAACCAAACCAAATAAAGCCCGGCATAAATAGGTTGAGCAAATAAATCTTTAATATATTTAATACCGTTAGCAGCATCAGCACCTGCTTCGTGAGGAAGCAAACCCAAATTTACTTGCAATTCAACCCATTGCATTTTGTACCAAAAATTATAAAGATGAAGTCCTAAAAAACCCATAATAATAAGACCTAATACAAGCATATTTTTAGATGACCATTCCACATCTGCTTGGCGTTCACTCACGGCATAACGTTCACGTCCACGGGCACGATAATTTTGAATAGACAAAATAAAGGCATAGAAAATGTGTACCACCATCAGAAATGCCAATCCCATAGTTGCAACAATTGCATACCAATTAGCACCCAAAAATTCACAAATCATATTGTAGCCTTCTTCTGAGATGATAGCCACAAGATTCATTGCACCATGAAAAAGCAAAAACAACACCAAAGCGGCGCCAGTTACGCTCATCACGACTTTTCTTCCAATCGAAGAGTTCGTTAACCACGTCATAAATTAAAGATTTTAGTTAATAATTATAAGTATTTTATTATTAGAATTCAGCTATCAATCATTTGTTATACAAAGTGTTATATAACAATCCATACGAAACAAGTTATCACATAGACAAATGAGCTACAAAAATAGCCTTAATAAACCGATTACGCAAATAAATACAGAAATTTTTCTCTAAATAAAATAACACTTTTTAGAAATGTAACATTCATATTAGCTAAAAAAAATAAAAATAAAAAATATTTTGCTGTATCAATTGAATGTTATATCTTTGTGAGGATTTTACACTCTACAATGAATAATCAACATCAACACGTAATCAACCAGTTCGAGAGCAAACTTAATCAGCTCATTTTCAGATACGAAAATCTGGAAAAGAAAAATGAGCAATTAGTTGAAGAGTTGGCTCGAACCCGTGAAGAATTGATGGAAGCGCATAAAGAGATTGTAGAATTACGCTCTAGCTATTCAGCTCTTAAGATGGCCCGTATGGTTGGTTTTTCGGAAGAAGACAAAAAATCGGCTCATCGTAGGATTACTAGATTAGTGCGAGACATTGATAGTTGTTTAGAATTGCTTAACGAATAAAAACCGAGTTATGGACGAGAAACTAACCATCACACTCAACATAGCCGGCCGCTCTTTACGATTAACCATTAATCGCGACGAAGAGTTTGTATATCGTGAAACAGCCCGAAAACTAAACGAAAGACTCGACTTTTTTTACAAAACATTCACCACGGCTGACTATCCGACAATTTTGACGATGGTAGCTATGGATCAAGCATTAGAATGCGAGCGAATGGGCCACAAAACAGATGCGGCACCATTAGCTGATAAAATGAAAGAGTGGTCGGATTTAATCGACCGTGTGACAAAAGAATAGGTTTAGCTATCTATATGTTCTTGCACTATGACACATTACCATTAAGGCCGTGTGTTTTGGTGCATTTTTTATTTATAACAAACAGACAACTCTATTTTATAACTGAACATTAAAACAACATTTTATGATTGAAATTATGATCTCCATAGCTGCTCTTTTGGGTGGTGGCGCAATCGGATGGTTTGTGACTCACACCGCAACCAAAGGAAAAGTGCGTAGCACCCTAAAAAAAGCAGAAGAAGATGCTGAAAATTTAAAACGTAACAAGCTGCTCGAAGCCAAGGAAAAATTCATTAATATGAAGGCTGAATTTGAGAAAGAGGTAGCTGAACGTAATTCAAAGATTCAACAAAGCGAAAATCGCGCTCAACAAAACGAAGTGCGATTACAACAAAAGGAGCAATCACTGAATCAACGCCAAAGCGAAATACAACGCAAAAGCAACGAAGTGGATGCTATCAAAGAAAATTTGGACAAACAATTGGTAGTAGTTGACGCAAAAAAACAAGAATTGGAAAAAATGCATTTCCAAGCTACCGAAAAACTAGCGGCCATTTCTGGCTTATCGGCTGAACAAGCTAAAGCACAATTGATAGAGAATATCAAGGATGAAGC
Organism: Paludibacteraceae bacterium; assembly: GCA_028694915.1. Classification (GTDB taxonomy): domain Bacteria; phylum Bacteroidota; class Bacteroidia; order Bacteroidales; family Paludibacteraceae; genus W0P28-013. The sequence continues at coordinate 126,112 of JAQVJY010000001.1, read as the reverse complement.
TAAAACAGAAGCCATGGCTTATGTGAACGAAATGATGGAAGAGGCCAAAATGACTGCCAACAAAGAGGCAAAACGTATTATTGTACAAACCATACAACGTGTAGCTACTGAAACGGCTATTGAAAACTCAGTAACGGTATTCAATATTGAATCGGATGAAGTAAAAGGACGCATTATCGGTCGTGAAGGTCGTAACATTCGTGCTTTAGAAGCGGCTACTGGCGTCGAAATTATTGTGGACGATACTCCAGATGCTATTGTACTTTCAGGTTTCGATCCTGTGCGTCGCGAAATAGCTCGTTTGGCTTTACACCAATTGGTAGTAGACGGACGTATTCACCCAGCTCGTATTGAGGAAGTGGTAGCAAAAACTAAAAAACAGGTAGAAGAAGAAATTGCCGAAATCGGGAAACGTACTGCTATCGACCTTGGCGTTCACGGCTTACATCCTGACTTAATTCGCTTGATTGGTAAAATGAAATACCGTTCATCGTACGGACAAAACTTATTGCAACATGCGCGCGAAACAGCTAACTTATGCGCTGTGATGGCTGCCGAACTTGGTTTAAATCCACAAAAAGCAAAACGCGCTGGCTTACTACACGATATTGGTAAAGTGCCTGATGATCAACCAGAATTGCCACACGCTATTCTTGGTATGAATTTGGCTGAAAAATACAAAGAAAAACCAGATATTTGCAACGCCATTGGTGCTCACCACGACGAAGTAGAAATGACTTCGCTTTTAGCACCGATTGTTCAAGTATGCGATGCTATTTCTGGTGCTCGCCCTGGTGCTCGCCGCGAGATTGTAGAAGCTTACATCAAACGTTTGAACGACCTTGAAAACTTAGCACTATCCTACCCTGGCGTACTCAAAACTTATGCTATCCAAGCAGGTCGCGAATTACGCGTAATTGTTGGTGCTGATAAAGTGGACGACAAAACAGTAGAAACGTTATCGTACGACATTGCTAAGAAAATTCAAGACGAAATGACTTATCCAGGACAAGTAAAAATTACGGTTATCCGCGAAACACGTTCGGTAAGTTACGCTAAATAAACAGCCAAATAAAACGTAACAACGTTTATATCGCAAAGAAGGAACAAACTAATAGTTGTTCCTTCTTTGTTTTTTGGAATGATATTAGTTTCTTTGTAGTTGAAATTTAGACTGCCCCTAAATCCCCTAAAGGGGACTTAAAAACATCAATTGCAGCCCGTAAAGCCCCTTTAGGGGTTTGGGGGAAAGAAACAAATTACTCTTCGGAGAAGTGCACCAACACACGTCGGTACGAATTGAAGATTTTAGATTTGGAGACAAAACCAACGTATTTTCCTTGATCGTCCACCACTGGTAAATTCCAAGCACCCGTGTCCTCGAATACATCCATCACCTTTTCCATCGGCATGTTTATATTGATTTTGGCAGGAATGGCAATCATCAGTTTATGCACCGTAAAACGGCTATATAATTCAGGACGGAACATAATATTACGAACCTCATCAAGCGGTAAAATGCCCACCAACACACCCGTTTTCTGATTCACTACGGGGAACACATTACGGTTAGAACGCGAAATCACTTTTACCAACTCTCCCAAAGTCATTTCAGGATGCACCACTTCCAAATCGGTTTCAATAACATTGTCCATTTTGAGAAGCGTCAGCACTGCGCGGTCCTTATGATGGGTCAACAGCTCGCCTTTTTTAGCCAAACGCATGGCGTACAAGCTATGAGGTTCAAAAATAATTATCGTCAAATAAGAAACTACCGACGTAATCATCAATGTCATAAACAAATCGTAACCACCAGTTAGCTCGGCAATTAAGAACGTACTTGTGAGTGGCGCATGCATCACACCCGACATAAGACCTGCCATGCCAGCAAAAGCAAAGTTCTGATTAGGAATGTGGATGCCAATAAAATTGAGCCCAATAGAAACCACAAATCCTGTGATACAACCTACAAACAAACTAGGCGCAAAAATACCACCCGTTCCACCAGCACCGTTGGTAGCTGCCGAAGCAAAAATCTTAAAAAAGATAATGGAACCTAAGTAAAGTGCTATTGCCCACACTTCACCACGATAATCGTACAATAAACTTTGGTTGAAAATGGAGTCAGAATTACCAGTAAGCAAAGCGGAAATAGTATCGTAACCCTCACCATAAAGTGGAGGAAAGAAGAAAATCAACACGCTGAGCATAATACCGCCCACCATAATTTTTTGGTACGGTTTATTTATTTTTTTAAATAGCCCTTCGAGCCAATTCATACCACGCGTAAAATACAACGATACCAAGCCGCAGGCAATACCTAACAAAATAATGTACGGAATACGTTCCAACGAAAAGGCTTCATACGTATCGAAACGAAACATCACCTCGTTGCCCATCAAAAAATACGACATGGCAGTAGCCGTAACCGAAGCAATCAATAAAGGCACAATGGAAGTCATCGTTAAATCGAGCAACAATACTTCCATCGTAAACGCCACGCCAGCAATAGGTGCTTTAAAAATACCGCCAATAGCACCTGCAGCACCGCAACCCACTAACAGCATCAACGTTTTTTGATCGAGCTTAAACATGCGCCCTAAATTGGAACCGATGGCCGAACCAGTTAAAACAATAGGTGCTTCGGCTCCAACCGATCCACCAAAACCAATGGTAATAGCACTCGCCACAATAGACGACCAGATGTTATGTAACTTGATAATGGCTTTATGTTGCGAAATGGCATATAAAATTTTGGTCACACCGTGACTAATATCATCCTTCACCACATAACGCACAAACAAACTTGCTAACGTAATACCCACGGCTGGCAAAGCTAAATACCAATAATTAATTTCATTAGCGGCAAATAAAGAGGTAACAACACCTTGAATAACGTGAATGGTACTTTTTAGAATAAACGCAGCCAGACCCGCTCCAATCCCAACCAAAAGGCTCAGAATAAGAATAAAATGTTTCTCCTTGATGTGATGTTCACGCCAAGTGAGTAATCGTGGATACCAATCGTGAGGAATAAAAGACCTATGCTGCATGATAACTATTTAAATAAACACTGAACACTAAAAAACTACTTCGTTTGCAATAATTGACGACACAAGGCGTCATCGTTAACCATTTTCACAGCTTCGTGCAACCACGTATCAAAACGCAGTTCGTATTTAATCACACCCTTTTGAAAATAATAACGACGAATGATTTCAGAACTTAACAACGCCTCCACATCCTTACGAAACAAACGCAAGTCGCGGTCGACATTTGGACGCAAGACTGCTTCCAAAGCTTCGAATGCTGCGGCACTTTCTTGTTCATAACCTTCCACTTTGGCCATATTTTTGAGTTCTTTAATCATACCTTCACTCTCCAATTTATAGGTAAACTTACGATCTAACACGTACTTTACGAACTCATCGTAAGCTTCATCAGACATCAGAAACGTATCGGGAGCGGCAATCGTTTTATGCGTTTGAACAAATTCGGTGGCGTAATCGAAAAAGATATTTTTTACAAATAAGTAATAAGAGATGTTCACCTGATCACGACGTTTGAGTAGCGTGTCGGGCAAAATGCCACCACCATCGCGTACCTTGCGGCCATTACGTGTGGTAAATTCAGTCGTTAAACTATCGGGAATACGACCAATACTGCCATCTTCATTGCGATGTGCATAATCGATGGCTTGCACACAACGACCGCTGGGAATATAATATTTAGACGTCGTTACTTTTAAATAAGTGTTGTGTGGCAAACGACGAACGGTTTGCACCAATCCTTTTCCATAAGTGCGTTCGCCCAACACCACGGCTCTATCCATATCTTGAAAAACACCAGCCAAAATTTCAGAAGCCGAAGCCGAATTGGTATTGACCAAAATCACTAAAGGCATGTTTGGGTAAAGCGGCTCAGACGTTGTTTTGTACGATTTGTTATTTTGTGGTTGAATGCCTTTCATATTCACCACTAAACTATGTTTCGGCAAAAACATACCGGCAATATTTATGGCTTCGGACACCAGACCACCGCCATTATTACGCAAGTCGATGACTAAGTTTTTCATGCCTCTATTTTGTGTCAAATCGGCCATTGCATCACGAAATTCAACGGTTGTTTTATCCGTAAAATCGCGCAAAGCAATATAACCTGTCGAATCGCCTACCATACCGTAATATTCCACAGGGTCAATTTGAATCACTTCACGTAAAAAATGCTTTTTGATAGGTTTTTTTTCGCCAGGGCGTTGTAGAACCAATTCAATTTCGGTGCCTTGTGATCCACGTAAAAGTTGACTCACCTCTGATGTTTTCTTACCTTTCATGCTTTTACCATTCAATTCTAAAATCACATCGCCAGCACGCACATCATTTTTTTGAGCAGGCATTCCCTCGTATGGCTCCGAAATACACACAAAATCACCTTTTTGGGTAATCATAGCGCCAATACCACCATAAGCGCCGGTTGTCATCATTTTCAAATCGTCCTCTTCCGATTCGGGAATATAAACCGTATAAGGATCAAGTTTTTGTAACATCCGATCAATCGCCGTCTTATTGAGTTGGTCGTAATTAATGGTATCGACGTAATTAATGGACAATTCACGCCAAATAGCGTTATAAATATCCATATTTTTAACGATACTAGCTTGGTGCTCCACCGACCAAGCGGAAACTGTAAAACCGAGAATAGCAAAACTGATTATTATGATTTTTTTCATGCGTTCAATTAATATTACGTTGTTTTTTTATCACTTCATAAGCTTCCTGCACGTTTCTAAATTTTTCAGTGGCACTTTTCTTCACCTCTTCGCCCAATGTATTTACACGATCAGGATGGTATTTCATAGCCATCTTACGAAATGCTTTTTTTACCTCTTCGTCGCTCACCGTTGGTTCTATTTCCAACACTTCATAGGCCCAATTAGGATTAGCCACTTTACCAAACATCGCCTGAATAGAACGAACATCTGGTTCAGGAATACCCATAATCGCAGCAATCCGCATCAAAAGTGCTTCTTCTGCACGCGAGAAATCGCCATCGGCATAGCCTACCGAAAATAACATATGGAGTAATTCGCGTTTAGCCGACGGATTCAGATTGGCTCCAACTTGAGCTGCGACTGATTCAACATGAATATCCTGTTGTAATAGTCCTTTTAAAATTTGCAATGCCTCCAGAGCAGTATCTTCGTCGAACATTTGGCGTAAATAGGTTTTCACCACCTCCAATTCAGCACGCACTACTTTGCCATCCGCTTTCATCACAGCAGCCAGCAACACCAACATAGCCATCATAAAATCAGATTGCGACGTGCGCCCAGAAACCCGCGAACGCGAGGTAACTGTATGTGATTCACCATCAACCACAGATGCCAAAACCACGCCAATAATAGCACCAATAGGGCCACCTAAAGCCCAACCAAGACCACCTGCAAAAAATTTTCCTAAAAATCCCATAACTGAAACTTACACGTTAAAATGAGCTGGCTAAATTACTATTTTTGTACGAGAAAAAAAAGTATTATATTTGTAGTTCGTGTCGAGTTGAATTAGCAACAACTTGAACGCTGCTACAAAGCACTAATATTCGTCATTTTATACTATTTAATACTTACACACAATGGCAACGATTTATAAAGGGAATATTCTTTTTACGAAAACACAACACCAATTCGAAATTATTGAAAATGGTTACATCGTAGTGGAAGATGGCAAAGTGGTACAAGTTTACACCACCCTTCCTACTGCTTATCAACACGCAGAATTAATTGATTACAGCGGTAAACTCATCATTCCAGGTATGAACGACATGCACGTTCACGCACCACAATTTCGTAATTTAGGTATCGCTATGGATATGGAACTCCTACCTTGGTTACAAAACTATACGTTCCCCGAAGAGATGAAATACGCCGACGTGAATTACGCCGACAAAATGTATCGTCGTTTTATCAAAAGTATTTGGAAAGTTGGAACGACACGTACCGTGGCTTTTGGAACAGTACACAAACAATCCACAGCACATTTGATGAAACTGATGCACGCTGCAGGATTAGGCGGTATGATTGGTAAAGTAAATATGAATCGTAACTGTCCCGATGGTTTGTGTGAAACAGTAGAAGATGCTATCGCCGATGCACAAGAATTGATTGATGTGTGGGACAAAGAAGACAATTTGGTACGCCCTATTCTTACGCCACGATTCATTCCAAGTTGTACACCAGAAATGTTGAAAGCATTAGGTGATTTTGCCATGAGCAATAACCTCAAAGTACAATCGCATTTATCAGAAAATAAAGGCGAAATTGCGTGGGTGAAAGAGTTAGAACCAGAATCTACCTGTTATGGTGATGCTTACAATCGTTACAACTTGTTTGGTCAAACACCAACCTTGATGGCACATTGCTGCTACACAGAAGGCGAAGAGCTAGAACTTATGAATAAAAATCAAGTATTTGTGGTGCACTGCCCTACTTCAAATTGCAACTTAGGCAGTGGCAAAAGCCCAATACGCAATTTCCTTGACAAAAATATTCCTGTAGCTTTAGGTTCTGATGTAAGTGGCGGACACGATTTGTCGATTTTCAAAGTGATGGTTTATGCTATTCAAGTTTCCAAACTTTGGTATGCAAATAGCGACAAACAAATGTCATTCTTAACATTACCTGAAGTATTTTACATGGCGACTAAAAGCGGTGGTAGTTTCTTCGGAAAAGTTGGTAGTTTCGAGCCAGGTTACGAATTTGATGCCCTCGTTATTGACGACACCGAACTGAACCACGATAATTACACACTGCTCGAACGTCTCGAACGTTTTATTTACATTGGCGACGACCGCCAAATAGAACATCGCTATGTACGTGGTAAACGCATTGACGAACCCACCTTTGAGAATGTATAATTCATTATAAATAAAAAAGCCTCAGAAATTTCTGAGGCTTTTTTATTTAGTTGATTATTAGATTATAAACAACATTCCAAAATAGCACGTGCTACTGCACCATTTACGTTTTGACATTCACCAAATTTCACGCCACGCTCATCGAAACGTCGTTCTATTTCGGCAATCGTTTCTTCACCTATATTCAATTCGCTCAAACGTGTATGCAAACCCAACGAACGGAAAAACGCCTCTGTTCGAGCAATGGCTTCAGCTACACGCACACCTTCAGTACCTTTGGTGATACCAAATATACGTTCACCGTATTGTAAAATTTTGTCCTTCTTTTGTTCCGACAACACTGTCATAGTTGCAGGCAAAACAATAGCCAAACTTTCGCCATGTGTCAATCCATGCAATGCGGTTAATTCGTGTCCAATCATGTGTGTAGCCCAATCTTGTGGCACGCCCATGGCAATAAATCCATTCAACGCCATCGTAGCACACAACATATAAGTACTCATTAAATCATAATCTTTTGGGTTTTCATCAATCTCAGGAGCTATTTCGGTCAAGGTTTTTAAAATGCCTTCTGCCCAACGATCCATCAACAACGATTGTGCGGGGGAAGTTAAATATTGCTCCATCACATGTACAAATGTATCGGCAATACCACACGCAATTTGAAATGGATGTAACGAATAGGTAACTTCTGGATCAAGCACTGCAAATTGTGGGAAATAGGCATGAAACGCAAATTTTTCTTGTGTCGCTAAATTAGAAATGACTGCACCAGAATTCATCTCGGAACCGGTGGCTGGCAATGTCATAACCGAAGCAAAAGGAACTGCCGTTTTTATTAATTTTGGATTAAGCACTAACTCCCAAGCATCGCCAGCATAAGGAATAGCTGCTGCAATCAACTTGGTGCCATCCAACGTAGAACCACCGCCAACCGCCAAAATAAAATCGACTTTCTCGGCTTTACCAAGTTCTACGGCTTTACGTAACGTTTCTACTTTTGGATTGGGTTCAATGCCCCAAAATTCAACTAAATTATAACCTGCCAAAGCGGCTATAACTTGACTGTAAACACCATTATTTTTGACACTACCACCGCCAAAAGTAAGCATCACTTTAGCTTTTTTCGAAATCTCTTTAGGCAGTTGTGCTATAGAACCCTTACCAAATACTAATTTGGTGGGATTTTGAAATGTGAAATTATTCATATAGTTATTCGTTATAAGTTACTATTCGACTGAAAAAACAAAAGAGGGATAGGTCACATCCACTAAATAAAGTCCACAAGCTGGAACAGAATGACCTGCTTTGCAACGATCTTTCGCCTCAATAACAGCTCTAAAATCATCCACAGAAAGCGTTCCTTTGCCCACTTCAAAGAGTGTGCCCACAATGGCACGCACCATATTACGCAAAAAGCGGTTGGCTTCAATGGTAAAAACCCATTCTTCGCCCACTGATTCCCAACGCGCACACATCAATTTACAATTATTGGTTTTTACATCCGTATGTAATTTGCTAAAACTGGTAAAATCCTCATATTCAAATAATAATTCAGCCGCTTCATTCATTTTATCAAAATCAAGCGGAAAATAAATGCGCGCTGCTAAGTTGTTATGAAAAGGTGATTTATGTGTAATCACGTGGTATTCATACTTGCGCGATAAGGCATCAAATCGTGCATGCGCTTGGTTATTAACCAATTCTATTTTTTCAACAGCAATATCCGTAGGTAAAAAACTATTCAAATTGGTAACAAATTTAGTGCTATTTTCAATCTTTATAGGCGCATCAAAATGTGCAATCATGCGTTTTGCATGTACGCCAGTATCGGTGCGTCCAGCGCCTACTACCTCTATTGGTGTGCGTAAAATAGTACTCAACGCTTTGGTCAACTCCTCTTGTATAGAGTTACCATTTGGTTGTATTTGCCACCCACAATAAGCAGTGCCATTGTAAGATAAATATAAAAAATAGCGTTGTACCAGAGGTTCCATGTATCTATATTTTTGATACACAAAGATACGTTTTTACTTTTATTTCGCAAAAAAAAGCACGTATTTAGTTTTGTCTTACAAAAAAAAAGAATAACTTTGCCTTTTGTTATCGTCAAAAATAAACATTTAATCCAAATATCAGAAGTATGAATAACAAACTTCAAGAACTCACGGAGAAAATTTACCTCGAAGGTGTAGAAAAAGGAAAAGTGGAAGCGGCACAACTTATTGCTGATGCTGAACATGAAGCTAAAGCCATCATTGCTAAAGCACAAGCGGAAGCAGACAAAATTAAAGCGGAAGCCGCAAAAAACGCCTCGGAACTTGACAAAAACACCAAATCGGAGTTGAAATTATTTGCAGAGCAATCAGTAAATGCAATTAAAACAGAAATCACCAATCTGTTATCGGATAAAATTGCGTCCGATGCTGTAAAAGCGGCGACTTCCGATAAAGTTTTCATGCAAAAAACCATTACAGCACTCGTAGAGCAATGGGCTAAAGAAGGTAACGTGACCATTGAAGCCAAAGATGCTAAAGCACTGACTGATTATTTTATGGCCAACGCCAAAGAGCTTCTTAACAAAGGTGTAAGCATAAATGAGGTAAAAGGTTTAAAAACTGATTTCGCAATTGCACCAGCACAAGGCGGTTACAAAATAACCTTTGGTGATGACGAATTTATCGCCTATTTTAAAGAATTTTTACGACCAAAATTAGTAGAATTACTGTTCTAAATCAATTACGATTAAGCATTTCACCGAAATTAGAAGTGCACACGGATTCGCATATCGTAATTTTAATTCGTCATTGAATCATGAACTACTATTGTTTAGTTGCCGGATTTCCGGATTTACACATAAATACAACCAATAATGTGCCAGCTATGGATGCGTTATTGGAAGAACTATGCACCACGCTCACCACAAAAGACATGGCGCTGCTCAACCTGCTGCGTATGCAATACGATAATCGTAACTTGTTAGCATATTTAGCAAATAAAGAGACAGCTCTCAATCCGCTTGGTACTCTGTCGCAGAAAGATTGGGAAGAGCTCATCACCTTGATGAATGAGCTGGATGCCCCCAAAGACAAACGTTTGCAACCTTATATATTAGAATATTATCGCACCATTAGCGACGAAAAATTGGCTGCTAATGTAACCTCGAAAGAAGATTTGTTATCCACTTTATATTACGATTTCGGCACACATAGCCAGAATAAATTCGTAGCCGATTGGTTTGAATTTAACTTGAATATCAATAATTTACTCACAGCGCTTGCTTGTCGCAAACATGGTTTTGATATCAAACAAGCCATTGTTGGTAATAACGAAGTGGCAAAAACTATACGTACAAGCAATACACACGACTTCAATTTGTCAGGCGTTTTTGAACAAGTGGAAGCCATTATGGCTATTTCGGAGAATCCTAATTTATTGGAACGCGAAAAAGCTATCGACAATTTGAAATGGAATTGGTTGGAGGAACATACCTTTTTTAATTATTTTACAATCGAACGCGTTTTAGCGTTTTATCTACGCTGCGAATTACTCCATCGTTGGGACAATTTAACGCTAGAAAATGGACAAGCCATTTTTCGTCAATTGCTAGAAGATTTGAAAAAGGACGTCAAATTATAAAGAACAAGATTTCAAAAAAATATTGAAAATTAGAATATATGTCAACAAAAGGAAAAGTTAAAGGTATTATTTCCAACCTCGTAACCATAGGTGTGGACGGGCCTGTATCGCAAAATGAGATTTGTTATATCTCGCTAGGCGATGAAAAATTAATGGCTGAAGTTCTTAAAGTAGCGGGAGAAAATGTGTATGCCCAAGTGTTCGAAAGTACACGTGGCTTAAAAGTAGGCAACGATGTAGAATTTGCTGGACACATGCTTGAAGTGACCTTAGGCCCTGGCTTACTTTCGCGTAATTACGATGGCTTACAAAATGACCTTGACAAACTAACAGGCGTATTTCTCAAACGAGGAGAATATAACTATCCACTCGACACTGAAAAATTGTGGCAATTCAAACCATTGGTACAAGTGGGCGATCAAGTGGAAGCCGCCACTTGGATCGGCGAAGTAGATGAAAATCATCAGCCACATAAGATTATGGTTCCTTTCAATATGGAAGGCGTTTATACGGTTAAATCGATTGTGGCAGCTGGCGAATACAAAATATTGGACAACATAGCCATCGTTACGGATAATGAGGGAAATGATTATCCACTCACCATGGTACAAAAATGGCCAGTAAAACAACCTATAAATGTTCACGTATCGAAACCACGTCCATTCAAACTCTTAGAAACGGGCGTTCGTACTATCGACACAGCCAATCCTATTGTAGAAGGTGGAACTGGCTTTATTCCTGGTCCATTTGGAACTGGTAAAACCGTGTTACAACATGCTATTTCAAAACAAGCAGAAGCAGATATTGTAATTATTGCTGCTTGTGGCGAACGTGCTAACGAAGTGGTAGAGATTTTTGTGGAATTTCCTGAATTAGAAGATCCACACACAGGTCGTAAATTGATGGAACGTACCATTATTATTGCCAATACATCGAATATGCCAGTGGCAAGCCGCGAAGCATCTGTTTACACCGCCATGACCATTGCTGAATATTACCGTGCTATGGGATTAAAAGTCTTGTTGATGGCCGATTCAACTTCACGTTGGGCGCAAGCTTTACGCGAAATGAGTAACCGTATGGAAGAATTGCCTGGACAAGATGCTTTCCCAATGGACTTATCGGCTATTATTGGTTCATTTTACAGCCGTGCTGGATTTGTATATCTCAAAAATAAACAATCAGGATCCATTACATTTATTGGAACCGTATCGCCAGCTGGAGGTAACCTAAAAGAGCCTGTAACAGAAGGAACAAAAAAAGTGGCACGTTGTTTTTATGCACTTGAGCAAGCACGTGCCGACCGCAAGCGCTATCCTGCTGTAAACCCTATCGATAGTTATTCAAAATATATTGAATATCCTGAATTTGAAGACTATATCAAAACCAAAATTCAAGGCGATTGGATTGGCAAGGTCAATGACATGAAAACCATTTTACAACGTGGTAAAGAGGTACAAGAGCAAATTGACATTTTAGGTGATGATGGTGTACCAGTAGAATATCACGTAACATTTTGGAAATCAGAAGTTATTGATTTCGTCATTTTACAACAAGATGCATTTGACAAAATTGACTCTGTGACACCACTTGACCGTCAAGAGTTTATGCTCAATTTGGTGATGGATATTTGCAATAACGATTATGCTTTCGACTCATTTTTAGAAGTCATGGATTATTTCAAAAAAGTGATAAATAGTTGCAAACAAATGAATTATTGTGAATTCCACAGCGATAAATTCGAAAAGTACGTAGCAGAAGTGAAAGCTATTATAGAAGAAAAGAAAAAGTAAAACGACGGTAAATTAGATTATACTAAATCGATATTGAATTATGGCAACAAAAGCATTTCAAAAAATATATACAAAAATCAACCAAATTACGAAAGCTACTTGTTCGTTAAAAGCCACAGGCATAAGTAACGAAGAACTAGCAACTATCAATGGTCGATTGGCTCAGGTAGTAAAAATTATGGGCGAAGAAGTGACTTTACAAGTATTTGGTGGAACCGAAGGTATTCCTACCGATGCCGAAGTTATATTTTTAGGAAAAACGCCTGCACTCAAAGTAAGCGACCAGTTAGCTGGACGATTCTTCAATGCCTTTGGCGAACCAATTGATGGTGGACCAGAAATTGAAGGCGAAGAGGTAGAAATTGGTGGCCCATCGGTAAATCCAGTGCGTCGTAAACAACCATCAGAATTAATTGCAACTGGTATTGCTGGTATCGACTTGAATAATACGTTGGTGTCTGGTCAGAAAATTCCATTTTTCGCCGATCCAGACCAGCCTTACAATCAAGTGATGGCGAATGTGGCGTTGCGTGCCGAAGCCGACAAAATTATTTTGGGTGGCATGGGACTTACCAACGACGATTACCTCTATTTTAAAAATGTATTTAACAACGCTGGCGTGCTCGACCGTATCGTATCGTTTATGAATACGACGGAAAATCCGCCTGTAGAGCGTTTGTTAATTCCTGATATGGCGTTGACGGCTGCGGAATATTTCGCTGTAGAAAAAAACCAAAAAGTATTAGTATTACTTACCGATATGACGTCGTATGCCGATGCTTTAGCCATTGTGTCGAACCGTATGGATCAAATTCCATCGAAAGATTCGATGCCAGGTTCACTCTACTCCGATTTAGCTAAGATTTACGAAAAAGCGGTACAATTTCCTGCTGGTGGTTCAATCACCATTATTGCAGTAACTACCCTTTCGGGTGGCGACATTACACACGCTATTCCTGATAATACAGGTTATATTACCGAAGGACAGTTATTCTTACGTCGCGATTCTGACATTGGTAAAGTTATTGTGGATCCATTCCGCTCGTTATCACGTTTGAAACAATTGGTAGCTGGTAAAAAAACACGCGAAGACCATCCACAAGTGATGAATGCCGCCGTACGTTTATATGCCGATGCAGCGAATGCAAAAACTAAGTTGGAAAACGGTTTCGATTTAACCAATTACGACGAACGCACACTATCATTTGCCAAAGATTATGCTGACCAATTATTGGCTATTGATGTGAATATTGATACCACCAAAATGCTAGATTTAACTTGGGGATTATTTGCCGAACACTTCAAACCTGAAGAGGTAAATATCAAACAAGAATTAGTTGAAAAATACTGGAAATAAGTTATATACATTATGGCAATAACCTTTCAATATAATAAAACATCACTTCAAGGTTTAGAAAAGAACCTTAAAATGCGTGTGCGCGCCTTGCCTACGATTAAGAACAAGGAAAGTGCGCTACGTGTGGAAGTAAAAAAAGCCAAAGACGACATTGTACGTTTGGAGCGTGAAGTGGATCAACGCATTGCCGCTTACGACCAAATGTTAGCACTTTGGGGCGAGTTCGATACGTCGTTACTCACGGTAGAAGATGTAAATATGAGTATCAAAAAAATTGCGGGCGTAAGAATTCCTGTGCTCGACGAAGTGATTTATACCACCAAACCATTCAGTTTATTCAACGCTCCCAAATGGTATGCCGATGGATTAAGTCAACTCAAGGAATTGGCGCAAGTAGGCATCGAACGTGAGTTTTGTGCGCAAAAATTGGAACTTCTGGAATTTGCACGCAAAAAAACGACTCAAAAAGTAAATCTGTTTGAAAAAGTACAAATACCTGGTTACGAGGACGCTATTCGTAAAATAAAACGTTTTATGGAAGATGAAGAAAATTTGTCGAAATCGTCACAAAAAATTGTAAAAGCCAAACGCCAAACGGAACTATTATGATAGTAAAAATGAAAAAATATGTCTTTCTGGTGTACCATAAACAATACGCCACCTTCTTGGAGCAACTCCGAGATGTAGGTGTGTTGCATGTGGCCGAAAAACCACAAGGCATAGCCGAAAACGATCAGTTACGGGAAAAGATGCAATTGGCTGCCAAAATCAAAAAAGCAATCAAAGAAGCCGAAACAAGCCTTTTACCCGATACACTTCCACATGAAGTAACGTCATACAATGGCGCAGACTTATTACACACCTTCGATGCCTTACAAGCTGAAAAAGTGCGCTTACAACAGCTCATTGCCAACACACAAAAAGAGGCTGAACGCATGCAAGTGTGGGGTAACTTTAGTTCAGAGCGACTCAAAGAATTGAGTAAAGAAGGCTTTGTAATCCAATTTTTTAGCTGCAACGAACGCAAATTTAAACCTGAATGGGAAACTAGCTATCAAGCATTCGAAATTGATAAAATAGGTTCAACGGTCTATTTTGTAACGGTCAATCCTGCGCCGATCACGCTTGATGCCGATCAAATAACACTCAACAGCCACAATTACAATCAATTATTACAGGATGTTGAAGCACAGAACTTACTTTTAATAGCGCATCAAGCTAAAATCGACGCGTGGGTACTACAAAATATCAATAATCTGAAGCATTATTTCTTAAAAGTAGAAGAATATATTGATTTTCAGAAAGTAGAATTAAATACGGAAGTTACCACCGAAGAAAAAGTGATGTTATTGGAAGGTTTTTGTCCTGAAGAATCGGAAGGCACACTCAACGCGCTGCTCGACCAATTAGGCATTTACTATGAACTATCAAATCCTAAAATAGACGAAGATATTCCTATCAAACTGAAAAACAACTATTTTACTAAATTATTCGAGCCAATCACAAAAATGTTTGCTCTACCTAATTATAGTGAATTAGATCCAACACCATTTTTGGCACCATTCTTCATGTTATTTTTTGGTTTGTGTTTAGGCGATGGTGGTTATGGCTTGTTGATTTTCATTGCGGCCACGCTATTAAAGAAAAAACTAAAACCAGAATTGAAATCGTTTGCCGTATTAGGACAATGGTTAAGTGGCACAACTATGGTTGTAGGCTTAATTACAGGTTCTTTCTTCGGTATTGCACTCGATTCTGTAACTTGGCCTTGGCTAGCCGACGTAAAACACCTCTTTGTGACAGGTAACAACTATAAAGCAGCCCTTGCAGGATACGACCCCATGATGGTTTTTGCCGTCGTTATCGGATTAGTTCAAATATTCTTTGGTATGGGTGTTAATGCCGCCAAAATCATTAAACAACACGGTGTAAAACATGCGCTAGCACCAATTGCGTGGATTGTTGGTTTATTGGGCAGTGGAGTCGCCTTTGGGCTACCTCAATTTGGCGTTAATCTACCAATAGGAGTCAATTACACGTTCTTAGGGCTAATTGGTATAAGTGTGCTACTTATTGTTTTTTACAATTCACCAGACAAGTATAAAAATCCAATAACAGGAACTTTGAGCAACATTGGTGGCGCTTTATGGGCCACTTATGGCATGGCTACAGGTTTGGTTGGTGACACGCTGTCATACATACGTTTGTTTGCTTTAGGCTTAACAAGTAGTATTCTTGGTGGTGTATTCAATACCTTGGCATTTGATTTAACATCGAGTATGAATCCAATTGCAGGATGGATTGTTGCACTCTGTATTTTATTGGTTGGACACACTATAAATTTCGGACTCTCTATGATTGGCGCTTTTGTACACCCTATGCGTTTAACCTTTGTGGAATTTTACAAAAATGCGGGATTTGAAGGTGGAGGTAAAGCTTATCAACCGTTTAAAAATCGTTTATAATTACAGAAACAAATAAAAAAATAGTATTAATAACAACTAAATTTTAAATTTTATGGAACCAATTATTTTAGCTTATTTAGGTGTCGCACTCATGGTTGGGTTGACTGGTATGGGTAGCGCTTTTGGAGTAACCATTGCAGGTAACGCAGCTATTGGGGCTTTAAAGAAATCTCCAAGCAGCTTAGGCTCATTCATCGCATTAACCGCTTTACCTTCGTCACAAGGTTTATATGGATTCGTGGGTTATTTCTTACTTAGTGGATTTCTACTCACCGATATCACCATGTTTCAAGCAGCGGCTGTATTTGGTGCTGGGTTACAACTTGGTCTTGTTGGTTTATTTTCGGCCATTCGTCAAGCACAAGTTTGCGCTAACGGTATTTCTGCCATAGGTGGTGGCCACAATGTATTTGGTGGAACTATGGTTTTGGCTGTATTCCCTGAATTGTATGCTATTCTTAGCTTACTGGTTTTGATTTTGATTACTGGTATGATTTAATTCAAACTCATACATCATAAAAAAAAGGCTGCTAAAATTAGCAGCCTTTTTTTTATGATGTTCACAAGGAATTAATAGCTTCGAGCAAACAACACACGGCGAGCAGAAGGTTTACCTGTAACCATACAAACACCTGGTGTCAAATCACCATCTAAAGGCAAACAGCGAATGGTTGCTTTAGTTTCAGCTTTAATACGTTCTTCAGTTTCAGGTGTACCATCCCAGTGAGCTGACAAGAAACCTCCTTTTTCTAGTTCCACTTTAAATTCGTCATAGCTATTGACTTCTCTCGTTACTGATGTACGGAAATTCAACGCTTTTGTATAGATGTTTTTTTGAATATCATCCAACAGTTGTTTAATGTGTTGAGCGATTCCATCGAACGATATAGTCTCTTTTTCTAACATGTCGCGACGCATGAGTTCCACCGTTCCATTTTCCAAATCACGAGCACCCATAGCTAAACGTACGGGAACTCCTTTTAATTCATATTCGGCAAATTTCCAACCCGGTTTTTTGTTATCGCTATCGTCATATTTTACACTTACACCCAGCACTTTCAATTCCGCCATCAACGCGTGTACCTTTTCTGAAATAAGTGCTAACTGCTCTTCATTTTTATAAATTGGCACAATAATCACTTGGAAAGGCGCTAATTTTGGAGGCAAAACCAAACCATTATTGTCAGAATGAGCCATGATTAAGGCACCGATTAGACGTGTAGAAACGCCCCAAGAAGTGGCCCACACATAGTCTAATTTGTTTTCTTTATTAACAAACTGAACATCGAATGCTTTAGCAAAATTTTGTCCCAAGAAATGCGAAGTTCCAGCTTGTAAAGCTTTTCCATCTTGCATCATGGCTTCAATACAGAAAGTTTCTACAGCACCGGCAAAACGCTCGTTAGCAGATTTTACCCCTTTCACAACTGGCAACGCCATATATTCTTCAGCAAATTGAGCATATACATCGAGCATCTTGCGTGCTTCTACCAAAGCTTCGGCTTCTGTAGCATGAGCCGTATGGCCTTCTTGCCACAAGAACTCAGCGGTACGCAAAAATAAACGTGTGCGCATCTCCCAACGAACCACATTAGCCCATTGATTACACAATATTGGTAAATCGCGGTATGATTGAATCCAATTTTTATAAGTACTCCAAATAATGGTCTCAGACGTTGGACGCACAATGAGTTCTTCGTCCAATTTTGCTTCTGGATCAACAATAACACCAGGACTATTAGGATCTTTTTTCAAGCGATAATGGGTAACAACAGCACATTCTTTGGCAAATCCTTCCACGTGATCGGCTTCTTTGCTCAGAAAAGATTTAGGAATGAACAATGGGAAATAGGCATTCACATGACCAGTTTCTTTAAACATATCGTCCAACTGACGTTGCATTTTTTCCCAAATAGCGTAGCCATAAGGTTTGATAACCATACATCCGCGTACCGCAGAATTTTCAGCCAAATCAGCTTTCACTACTAAATCGTTATACCACTGCGAATAATTTTCTTCGCGCGAAGTCAACTCTTTCAATTCTTTTGCCATATTTAGTTATGAATTATAAATTACTATTGTGATACCTATTGAATAATAGGCATGCAAAATTACAAAAAAAATACGTTATAATAGGTGAATTTGGGTCTCAGATGTCACTTTTAATGTGGTCAAATTAATATTTTGCCACAAAACCAGTTGACCTTTATAGCCAGCAGTCAATGTCTGCGTCAATAAATCAGGAATAAAAACATCTACTACACACCTATCCAAAGGCACTTCTGTAGTAATTAAACCATTAACAAAACGCGTAGAAGCAGGTTCTGAGAGTTGCTCCGATAAAGGAAAAACAGCCGTTACCAGTCCACTATCGTCGCACTCCACTACCGCATTCAACCACAATGTTTGCGCATCAATCATCACCTTATTAGCCGCCCAACGTTTCATCAATTTGTTTTAGATTTCGTAAGACGTACATCAATGTCATGCGATCGTTTGACAAATGCCGCTTTATTAATTGAACGTGCATTGGTCGACTCCTTGTTAATGTCATTTTGTTGAGACGACAACGAAGGTCTACCATACGCTTTACGCCATGCATTTAATCGATCAATCAGAGATGAATCCAACGGATGTGTTTGTTTATTATAAAATCGTACCAATGAGATACTATCCACAGAAACGCGTTTCACACTATCCAAAGATGCAGTATAAAACCAACCAAATATGCGCTGAGGGGCAATAGAGTCACGTGCTTTTAATGTAACTGTATAACGCAACTTCGCTTGTTTATCGGGCAAATTATAAACCACACTATCAAATAGTTGATTTGGATATTGTATCACAAACTTTAATTTAGATTGAGGCAAAGTATCCGAGCCTACCACTTGTTGCAAAAAATGCCAAACATATTTATCACCAGAACGAAAGAATCGAGAATCATTTAATTCAAAATACAAGGAATCAGCCATCGGAGTCTTAGCTACCAATTTAGGAGTTCGTACCCATAAATCAAGAGAATCTATCAAGTTAAGAAAGGCTGGATTCACCTCTGGATGATAAGCATAATTATTGACCTGTTCTTGTTTTTCGGTCACCAATAGAATAACTTTGGCATACACTTCTTCAAACTTTTTAGGATGACGTGAATACCATTCAATCGATTTATTAAAGGTTTCACGCGAGATGCCATGTTTCTCAAAAATTCCCTCGTAGTAGGCACGTTTTATATCTAAACTCGCATAAGAAATTTTGTTCGTCATCGTTGCCTCAGCCACATGAATATCAGCCAAAACAGCGGCCATATCATCGCTATCAAGAACATTAAGAGGCTGTTCGCAAGCAGCAAACAACAACGCAACACAAACCAAATAGAATAATTTACGCATGGTTATCATCTACGTTTGAAGTTTTCTTTTTGGACACATAAGTGTCTAAAGTCACATTGAAATCATGTGAAAAGAATAATAACAATACAATAATTCCAACAGTTATAGCCGAATCGGCCAAATTAAAAATCGGGCTAAAAAATATTTCTCCTCCCAAAAATGGAATCCAATCAGGTATAACAAACAGTGGGAAGTAAAACATATCTACCACTTTTCCTTGTAAAAAAGGAGCATATCCACCTGCTGCTGGCAAAAATTCAGCAATCTGAAACGGTGTACTCTCTCCAAATATCACACCATAAAACAAGCTATCAAAGATATTGCCAACAGCACCAGCCAAAATTAAAGCCACACAATAGATGTAACTTTGCTTGTAATTATCACGAATTAAACGAATGATATAGTAAACTATGAAAGCGGATAGCACCAGACGAAACAGTGTCAAAAACAATTTACTCCCTAAATTCATGCCAAAGGCCATGCCTGGGTTTTCAATAAAAAGTAATTGAAACCAATCGAACACATGAATGCTTTCGCCTAAAGTCATGTTCGTTTTAATCACTATTTTAAGTATTTGATCAAGTAATAAGATAACAAATACCAACGACCAAGTTTTAATGTGTTTTATTTTCATACAATTGATGATTTATGACTGTAAAAGCCCTTCCCTTTTTAGCAAGGGAAGGGCTTTTCAACGGTAAATTCCGCTTATTATTTTTGTGTATTTTTAGCTTCAATGCTTAACGTAGCATGTGGAACTGCGCGCAAACGTTCTTTTGGTATTAATTTGCCCGTTTCTCTACAGATACCGTATGTTTTATTTTCAATACGTATCAAAGCCGCTTGCAAATGTTGAATAAATTTTATTTGGCGTTGTGCTAAACGACCCGATTCTTCTTTCGAAAGTGTGGTTGCACCCTCTTCTAATGTCTTAAAAGTTGGTGACGTATCGTTCACATCATTGCCTTCTGAATTACTCACATACGAACGTAATTCCTCGTATTCTTGTTGCGCCTTATCTAACTTTTCTTGAATAAGCACTCTGAATTCTTCTAATTCCTCATCGGAGTAACGTGTTTTTTCGCTCATAGTTGTATCGTGTTAAGATGTTAATGTTTTTTTAGAAATGCGAATATACAAGTTTTTTTTCGTTTTACCAACGACAAATACTATAAAATTTCAACCGTTTATTTCTGACTTGCCAGTTTTACTTTTTTGTACAATTCAGAAGCAAAAACAAAATCATTAAGTGCTTGATTATCATCAGTAAATATACCTTCTTTCGACCCTTCCCAGCCCTTATGACCTTTATTGATAAGAATAATATTAGCACCTGTCTCCATAATGGAGTTCATATCGTGCGTATTAATAATGGTTGTGATATTAAATTCTTGCGTAATATCTTCAATCAATTTATCAATAACCAACGAAGTAACAGGATCCAAACCTGAATTTGGCTCATCACAAAATAAATATTTGGGATTGAGCGATATCGCACGAGCAATGGCTACGCGTTTTTGCATACCACCACTTATTTCACCTGGCATTAAATGATATGCGTGTGTTTGTAAATTTACGCGTTCCAAGCAGAATTTAGCACGTTTTTCAACATCTATTTTCGACATATCCGAAAACATTTGTAGTGGATACATCACATTTTCAATGACCGACATGGAATCAAACAAGGCAGAGCCTTGAAATAACATACCCACCTCGCGACGTAACAATTTGATTTCACGTTTACTCATGTCCAACAAGTTGCGACCATCATAAAGTACCTCACCACTTTCAGCTTTGAATAGGCCAATAATGCTTTTCATCAACACCGTTTTACCAGAACCACTCTTGCCAATAATTTGGTTTACAGCGCCATGACGAAATGTTGCAGAAATATCATACAACACTTGTTTCCCGTCGAATGACTTATTTAAATGTTTTACTTCTATCATACCAAAAGCAATTGAGTTAAAACAATATTCATCAATAAAATAACAATGGAACTATTCACTACAGCATTGGTACTAGCTTTACCTACATTTAATGCACCACCGTAAGCATAATAGCCATAGAATGCAGAGATAGAAGCTATAATAAAACCAAAAAAGAGTGATTTAATAAGTGAGTAGGTAAAATAATAAGGAATAAATGCATATTGCAACCCGTAGACAAAATCGGCCACTGGAATCATATCTGTAAAATAAGCAACTCCCGTACCTCCAATCAAAGCACAAAATACACTAAACGTAACCAACAGAGGCATACACAAAACCAATCCTATCACTTTAGGTAAGATTAAATAGTTTGCCGAGTTGACACCCATTATTTCTAAGGCATCAATTTGTTCTGTGATACGCATAGTACCAATTTCAGAAGCAATATTTGAGCCCACTTTCCCTGCCAATAATAAACTCATAATAGAGGATGCAAACTCCAACAACATAGTATCACGCAAGACCAAACCTGTACTATAACGAGGTAATAATGGATTTTCCGTATTAAGCACGGTTTGCATAGTCATAATAGCACCCATAAAGATGGAAATCAAAACAATAATTCCAATGGAATCAATGCCTAATTTTTCCATCTCCTTAGGCAACTGACGCCAAAACATTTTCCAGTTATCAGGTTTGGAAAATGTACGCTTCATCAGTTCTACGTAACGACCAACGGTATCGAGTCCTAACATAATAATAGCTACTTTAAATTTGAGACGCAAAGGTACAAAAAGTATTTGGAAAAAATAAATAAGCCTTCGAAAGTTATCGAAGGCTTATTTAAAAGATGTATGAAGAATATTTTAATACTGAACACGCTTAGTTGCCGCGTAATTTACTTTAAGTGCATATGCACGCCGCAAGGCTTGTTTAATATCGGTAATAATACCCATTTTCGTGTCTCTGTCAGCTTTGATAGAGATAGTTAATAAATTCTGATCATTTTCATTCATAGCTTCACGTTCACGAACGACGTATTCTTCTAATTGGCTAACATCCGCAAAGGCATCATCAAGCTGAATACGAGTTTCACTTCCGTATTTACCTTTAAATTCCTTCTTAGGTTCGCCCACATAGACGTATCGTACCAATGATTTTTTTTCCAATGATTGCAATTCGGTCGCTTCAGGAGCATGAATATCCACTTTATAAGTCACCTCTTTCATTGAGGTTGAAACCATAAAGAAAAATAACAACATAAAAATGATGTCAGGCAACGAGGCTGTGCTGATTGCTGGAACCTCCTTATTTCCTTTTCGTCTAATTGTAGCCATTATTTTTTTCCTCCATAATTTTTAGGTTCCGCTTCCGAAATTTTCTGAGGATAGATTGTTTGAATGGCCTTTTGGCGATTTTCATCTAACTCATCGTATTTCATGCCGAAACGAGCTTGCGCCATTTCGTTACGCAATTCGTTGTAAGCCGCAACTAATTCATTTTGAACTTCAATATATTTTTGATACTGAGTTCCACGGTCATTCTGCAACGAAATAACATGATTTTTTGTTGTTAATAACGTTTCTTTTATTCCATCAAATTCGACTTCCACTGGTACTTTTTCAGGTAAAGAAGCATCATTGGCCTCATTCTGTATAAAAAGTTTAGCCTTTTCTTTAAGCTGTTTTACATCCAATGGTTCCCCTTGTACTAACAATTGGTTATTACTATTAACCAACACGATAAAGATGTTTCGTTTTTTTACATCAATATCGGGTTTTTCCATATTGGGTGGTAAAGGTGGCGGCAAACGACGCGAAAGACCTTTATCAACAGACATGGTTGTAGTTACCAGGAAGAAAATGAGGAGTAAAAAGGCGATATCGGCCATAGAACTCGCATTGATTTCTTGAACTTTCCTTTTTCCCATATATTCCCTTTACTTTATAATTGGTATAGAACCAATTAATAGTTTGTTATTTAATTTTAGAATAAACTACTGTCCCTATAATTGTAAGAACAGTTCCAATTGACAAAATGTACATAGAATATACACACATATCTGTAAATTGAGCCCAAAAGCCACTATTGTCGGTGCCTTCGTAACCTATAATGTTAATCGTTTCACTACTACCTAAGAACCACGAAATAACAAATACAGCCACAAATGCAGCAAGCACAGCTAATGACGTCCAACCTTTCTTAGCATTTTCTTTAAATGCAGCAACAAATTGAACCAGTGTAACTGCCAACGTAATAAGAATAGCTAAACCACAGAGAATATAGCTCCAGTCGAGTAATGCATCGGTAAAATAGGGTTGATCCCAAGGGTTGCCGTTTATCTCAACCTGTTCACTACCACCTACCCAAAACAATACCGACACCACAATAGATACTGCAAAAAGTACCCAGAGTGATATTTTTGGTAAATTATTTAAGAATTTTGACATAGTTCACTTATTTTTTAACAGAATGTTTAACTACAATATCAAGCAAAGAGATAGAAGAATCTTCCATATCATTTACTAAAGCATCGATGCGTGATAAAATGTAGTTATAGAAAATTTGAAGAATAATAGCCACAATAAGACCGAATACAGTAGTCAACAAAGCCACTTTAATACCACCAGCTACAATGGTTGCAGAGATATCACCAGCTTGTTGAATTTTGTCAAACGCTTCAATCATACCAATTACAGTACCCATGAAACCTAACATTGGAGCCAAAGCAATAAATAACGAAATCCAAGATAAGTTTTTCTCAAGTAAACCTAATTGAACTGAGCCATAAGATGCTACTGATTTTTCAACCACATCAACGCCTTCGTTATAACGAGAAAGACCTTGGTAGAAGATTGAAGCCACAGGACCACGTGTGTTACGACAAACATCCATTGCAGAAGAAACGCCACCTTTAGTCCAAGCTTCGTCAATATCAGTCAACAATTTTTTTGTATTGATAGATGATAAGTTCAAGTACATGATACGTTCAATACAAAGAGCCAAACCAAAAATCAAACAGAAAGCTACTGTAGACATAAAGCCTGCACCACCTTCAATAAATTTAGTTTTCAATGCTTTGTGCATACCTGTTTCTTCCGTTACCACTTCAGTTTCAACAGCACCTTCAGTTGTTGCGGTTGCAGCAGAATCAACAACAGCCTCTTCAGTTGCAGCAGCAGGGGCAGTTTCTTGAGCTACAACATTCATAGTCATCCCAAATACGAGAATAGCTACAGTTGCGAAAATTGCAAATACCTTTTTCATTTTTTGTTTTTTGTTTTTAAGTTAGTAAATTTTTATGTGATTAGTCATTAAAAATGCGGAGAAAGCGGGATTCGAACCCGCGGTACACTTTTGGCGCACACACGCTTTCCAGGCGTGCCTCTTCAACCACTCGAGCATCTCTCCAAATTTTAGGCAAAACGGCCCTTCAAAAACGGGTGCAAATTACTAAAAATTATGCAATAACACATCATAATATATCAGCTTTTTTACAAAAATTGCGTTTAAATATAAAATTCTGATTTTCAACAACCAAAACACTATTAATTTGAAATTAAAACAAAAGTTTTAACGGATATTGAATAGTTTTTTAGCATTTTTTGTTGTTATTTCGTCAATTTTTTCAACAGAAAGTTGAAAAACCGTAGATAATGTGCGTACCGTTTCTAGCATATACTGAGGTTCATTACGTTTTCCTCGGTACGGAACTGGCGACAAATAAGGCGCATCTGTTTCAAGCAACAACGAATCAACGCCTATTTCACGGAGAATTTCAGACAGATGACTATTTTTGTAAGTCACCACACCGCCAATGCCCAATAAAAAACCGAGCGAAACCGCTTTTCTTGCCTCTTCGATCCCACCGCCAAAACAGTGAAACACACCACGCAAACCAGCTCCTTTGAACTTCGACAATGAAGCAAAAACTTCTGCAAACGCTTTACGTGTATGAATAATCACAGGCAACTGATAATCAATTGACCATTGAAGTTGTTGCTCAAAAACACGAATTTGTTCTAATTTAAACGTTTCGTCCCAATACAAATCGATGCCAATTTCGCCAATAGCCACATAACCGCCACGCTTCAATTCGGATTCTACACGCTCTAATTCTGCGTGATAATCAGCAGTTACACTCGTAGGATGCAACCCTACAGCCATACTGCAAAAATCGGGATAAGCTTGAGCTAATGCACGCATAGGTTCCAACGTTGTACTATCAACATTGGCCAAAACTATGTGTTCCACGCCTACGGCTTTAGCACGCGCAATAACCTCGGCACGGTCAGCATCAAACTCTTCGCTATAAATATGTGAATGTGTATCAATCATATATAATCAGAAAAAACGTTCTCGAAGCCAGTGTTTAATAAATGAAAATGGTCGATAAAACAAAATCCGTGGCCCGCTGTATCTCATCACTTCGCGAATTTGGGCGCGCCGTTTGGGACTATAACAATGCACCACACACTGCCGACAACTCGGTTTTTGTTCGCCGAAGGCACACCGATCCAAACGGTGATGAGCATATTCTATCAGAGCAGCACATTCGGGACACAATTCCGTGCCGTGATAACGACGACAATAAAAACGAATCATGCGTTCAACCGTCTGTTTCTCTTTAGCAATACGTGACATAAACTAGATACGAACTTCTGTAGAATATTGTGTTAAAAACGCATCAGCTTGTTCCAATGAATCCATTTTACCAACATCCACCAATTGTAAATTAGGCACTTTTTCGCCAACAATAAGCGAGCTAGCTGCCACCGATAAATAAAAATCAATAATCGAAAACTGACCTTGCCACGACTCCATCAGTGGAAAAATAGTTGGTGATATCACATGAATACCTGCGAAAGCTAGTTTTTGACACGCAGAAACGTCTAAATCGGCATACGGCGATTTCACTTCGCCAGTCTTGATATTAGTCCAACCTACCAAACGATTTTCTGCATTAAACAACAAATAACGTTGTGTTTCTCGCTCGCTCACCAACAAAGTGGCTAGCCGTTCAGGTTTATGCAAGGCGTAAAAAGCCGCCAAATCGAGATTCGACAAAATGTCGACATTATGCACCAAAAATGGTTCAGAAGATCCCAATAAATGAGCCGCCTTTTTAATGCCACCACCAGTTTCCAGCAATTCATCGCGTTCGTCGGAAATAGAGACAGACAAACCAAAATCATGCGTAGCCAAATAATCACTAATTTGATCCGCAAAATGATGCACATTGACAACTGATTCCTTACAGCCTGCATGCTTTAATTTACGCAAAACATGCGCCAACAACGGTTCACCTTGTACTGGAACCATAGCTTTAGGCATTGTATCGGTAAGTGGTTTTAAGCGTGTGCCCAAACCTGCTGCAAAAATAAGTGCTTTCATCTGATTATTATTTCACTAGTTCACGTTTAATTCCCTGTTCGCGATGTTCTAAGATAATATCCACATCAAATTTTTCAGCTAAATGAGCCGCCAAATGTTCGGCACTATACACCGAACGATGTTGCCCGCCTGTACAGCCAAATGAAAACATCAGATTGGTAAATCCACGTTCCAGATAACGTGCTACATGGGCATCAGCCAACGCATACACAGACTCCAAAAACAAAACAATTTCGCCATCTTTTTCGAGAAACTGAATCACCGGTTCGTCCAATCCTGTGAGTTTTTTGTACGGTTCGTAACGTCCTGGATTATGCGTTGAACGACAATCGAATACATAACCGCCACCATTACCCGATACATCTTCTGGAATGCCTTTTTTATAGGAAAAACTAAAAATACGCACCAGTAATCGCTGCGGATTTTGTGGCTTGGCTGGTTCAAACTTGGGTAAATTGGTGAGTTCCAATAAAACTTCTGTCAAGTAAGGATATTCGGCAAACGGTTCTTGTAAAAGTTCACGCAAATTAGCTACTGCGAATGGTACACTTTGCAGGAAATGTTGTTTCTTTTCGAAATAACCTCTAAAGCCATAAGCACCAAGCACCTGAAGTGTTCTAAACAATATAAAATGGCGCAAATTAGCACTAAATTCGGCTTTAGAAATGGTTTGATAACTTTGTAAAGCAGTCAAATACGAATCTAACAACTCCTGACGCAATGCTGGCGAATAATTAGCTTTGGCTTGCCACAAAAATGACGCCACATCGTAATAAATGGGGCCTTTACGACCACCCTGAAAATCAATTAAATACGGTTTACCATCTTTCACCATCACATTACGTGCTTGAAAATCACGGTATAAAAATGTGTCGGACATTTGCTGCAACAACACGTTTGCCATGGTTTCAAAATCGTTTTCTAAACGTATTTCGTCAAACTCTAAACCAGTTGATTTTAGAAAACAGTATTTGAAGTAGTTTAAATCAAACATCACGGTACGACGATCGAATTCAGGTTGTGGATAACAAACCGAAAAATCTAATCCTGCGGCACCACGATACTGAATATCTGGCAATAAGCGCATGGTTTCATGTAATAAAGTTCGCGCTTCGTCAGACAAAGTTTGTGTTGATACTACATCAAAAAGCGATTCATTGCCCAAATCTTCTTGCAAATAGCAACTATAATCGTCGCTACAACTATACACCTGAGGCACAGGTAAACCTTGTTTATGAAAATGATTCGCCAACTCAATAAACGCTTTATTTTCGGTAATGGAGGTTCCTTCTACGGCTATACACGTGCCACGCGTACCATATACACGGTAATAATGACGATTACTGCCAGAAATAGGTAATTGTTCCAACTGTTGTGGACATTCCTTGGCATAATTGTAATAGAGTTGTTCAATCCGATTCATAAGCGATAATGAGGATTTTCTAAATAGTCTGCGAATTTACACTATTTTTTCGATTGTAGAAAAAACCACCCACAGAAAAGCACCGTACGAAGCAAAAAAGAATATATCCAAGCAACTATTTTGTTGTTTCTAAACTTTTCATAACTTTGCAAACTAAATAGTCTATAAGTTAATTTTGCTTTTAAATTATAATTCATAAGCAAAATAACTAAATTAAAACAAATCACAAACAATTAATCCACAAAAGGTTATGAAACTAAAATTCGCCTCTATCATACTTCTAGCAACTTTGTTCACCACATTGGCAAATGCCCAAACAAAGCATATAACCAAAGCCGAATTTCTGAAAAAAGTGGCGAATTATGAAACCAGTCCCAATAAATGGACCTATTTAGGACAACGCCCTTGTTTAATCGATTTTTATACCACATGGTGTGGTCCTTGTAAACGTTTAGCGCCTGTATTAGAAGAACTTGCGCTTGAATATGCTGGCAAAATTGACATCTATAAAGTGGACACAGAAAAAGAACCTGATTTGGCGGCTGCTTTTGGCATTAACACCATTCCAACACTCCTATTTTGTCCTATGGGTGAAAAGCCCCAAATACGGCAAGGAGCCTTACCAAAAGAGACATTAATCGACATTTTCGAGACAGTTCTTCTCAAACAGAAGAAGAAAAAATAACCAAAACAAACCAAAACAATTTTTAATCATGACTTCAGAAAAAAAAGTAGGCGACAAAATAAAAGCGTTACGCGATGCCTACCAAATCTCACTCGATGAACTTGTCGTTCGTACAGGTATCGACAAGACACAACTCGAAGAAATAGAAGGCAATCACTATTTGCCAGCGCTAGCTTTACTCACAAAAATAGCGCGTGCATTGGGCGTTCGTCTTGGTACGTTGTTAGATCAAGAAACAGAACTCGGTCCTGTGATTAATCGCAAAAAACAGGAAAAGCAGGTCTTTCATTTTGCCGATCGCGTACAAGAGTCTGCCGCACTCGATTTCTATTCGTTAGCGGAACAAAAGTCGGGACGAAATATGGATCCATTCTTGATTGATATCGAGCCAAATACGAGCGAAAAACAGACGTTCAATTCACACGAAGGCGAAGAGTTCATCTTTGTATTAAAAGGTCAACTTCGTATTGTGTATGGAACAAACGACTACGTATTAAACGCTGGAGATTCAATTTATTACGATTCAATTATTGAGCATTCAGTAGAGGCCGCCACTACCGAACCGGCTAAAGTTTTAGCGGTAGTTTATACGCCTGTTTAATTCACCAACTATGGAATTATCTGACAAAACTCTAGGCGATTACCTAGAGCAATGGGCTACAACTACGCCCGAACAAGAATTTATTGTTTATCCCGATCGCAATCTACGCTTTTCGTATAAACAATTCAACGATCGCGTGGACGCTATGGCCAAAGGTTTAGTTGCGCTGGGAGTAACCACAGGCACTCACGTAGGTATTTGGGCCACCAACGTACCTGATTGGTTTACGTTTTTGTTTGCCACTTCCAAAATTGGCGCCGTAATGGTCACGGTAAACACGAGTTATAAACAACACGAACTGGAATTCGTGGTAAAACATGCCGACATACACACGCTATGTATCACCGAAGGAGTTTTTGATGGTAACTATGTAGACATGACCTACGATATGTTACCCGAATTAAAAACACAACCACGTGGTGAAATCCACAGTGAACGCTTTCCATTTCTTAAAAATGTGGTCTTCGTTGGTCAGGAAAAATACCGCGGCATGTACAATACAGCCGAGTTATTATTACTTGGTTTAAACGATCAACGTCCAACGCTGCTTCAAGAATTGCGCTCACAATTCAACTGCCACGATGTGGTGAATATGCAATATACATCGGGCACCACGGGTTTTCCAAAAGGCGTCATGCTTTCACACCACAATATTGCCAACAATGGCTATTTTACAGGCGAAGGCATGGGTTTTACCGCTGCCGACAAGTTATGTTGTTGCGTGCCATTATTCCATTGTTTCGGTATTGTATTGGCCACCATGAATTGCCTAACACATGGCTGCACGATGGTCATTGTAGAGCGTTTTGATCCACTGCGTGTATTAGCTGCGGTACATCAAGAACGCTGCACAGCACTTTATGGCGTTCCTACCATGTTTATTGCCGAACTCAACCACCCGATGTTCAAACTGTTCGATTTAACATCGCTACGCACAGGCATTATGGCTGGCGCACTTTGTCCAATCGATTTAATGCGTCGTGTGACACAAGAGATGCACATCACACATATTACCAGCGTGTACGGATTAACCGAAAGTTCGCCTGGTATGACACACACCACCTTGGAAGATGATTTTGAAACACGTTGTACGACCGTAGGAAAACCATATCCATTTACCGAAGTCGC
Organism: Paludibacteraceae bacterium; assembly: GCA_028694915.1. GTDB lineage: Bacteria > Bacteroidota > Bacteroidia > Bacteroidales > Paludibacteraceae > W0P28-013. Next base: position 95,395 of record JAQVJY010000001.1, on the reverse strand, counting down.
CATTATCAATCCAGAAACTGGAGAACTTTGCGCCGACAACGAACAAGGCGAAGTTTGCTGCCGCGGTTATTTGATTATGAAAGGTTATTACAAGGATGAACAAGCCACCAAAGACGCTATCGACGCCAATGGTTGGCTGCATTCAGGCGACTTGGGCATACGCGACTCGAACGGTTGTTACCACATCACAGGACGTATCAAAGATATGATTATTCGTGGTGGTGAGAATATTTACCCACGCGAAATCGAAGAATTCTTGTATAAACATCCAGCCGTTAAAGATGTACAAGTAGCCGGCATTCCTTCACCTAAATATGGCGAAGAGATTGGTGTATTTATCATTTTAAAAGAGAATCAAGAGATTCTACCAAGTGAAATCCAACTCTTTTGTAAAGGCAAAATAGCACGCCACAAAGTACCTAAATATGTCTTTTTTGTGGAGCATTTTCCACTTACAGGCAGTGGCAAAATTCAGAAGTTCAAACTGAAAGATATCGGTGTAGAACTGCTACGACAAGAAGGCGTGGACATTATATAATGCAAAAAGCGAGTACAAATTTATTGTACTCGCTTTTTATTTATGGTCAGACTCCGTTTAGAGTTTTTGTCCAAAAGCCAAATCACCAGCATCGCCTAACCCTGGAACAATGTAAGAATGTTCGTTCAAAATAGGGTCGATAGCAGCCACCCAAATGGTAGTTTTTTCGGCTGGGAATATTTTGATAATATGGTCAATAGCACGTTGACTCGCGATAACACACGCAATGTGAATATGCGCTGGAATACCTTTACTTTTTAATGCTTCGTACGACAATTCCATAGAACCACCGGTGGCTAACATCGGGTCGCACAACAACAAGGTTTTTCCCTCGATATTTGGTGAAGCAATATATTCCACATGTACATCAAATTTTTCGTGTGTGTCATCCACATATTCACGATAAGCTGACACAAAAGCATTTTCAGCTTTATCCAAATAATTGAGCATACCTGTGTGAAATGGCAAACCTGCACGTAAAATAGAAGCAACTACCAATTTTTCAGAAGTTACATTGGTTGGAGCTATGCCAAGCGGCGTTTTAACCTGTTCGGTTTCATAAGCAAGCGATTTGCTAATTTCGTACGCCATCACTTCGCCAATGCGTTCAATGTTGCGACGAAAACGCATTGAATCGTGTTGAATGTCAACCGAGCGAATTTCTTTCAAAAACTGATTCAGCAACGAATTGTTTTCCGACAAATGGTTCACGGTCATTTTCATAATTATATCATTTAGAAGTTTATTTATTCAGAAGCAAAAAAAGAGCCATTGATAAAAATCAATAGCTCTAACAAATTTAATTAACGATTTGTTTAAATAAATTTTTCATATTCACTGCATCTCCAATTAGGTGATGAAGTGAATCAATAGAAACACGTTCTTGCTGCATCGTATCGCGGTAGCGAACTGTGACGCAGTTATCAGTCAAGGTGTCGTGATCGACGGTAATACAGAATGGTGTACCAATCGCATCTTGTCGACGGTAACGTTTTCCTATAGAATCTTTTTCGTCGTAAGCGCATTTGAAATCGAATTTCAACGCATCCATAATCTCACGCGCTTTTTCTGGCAAACCATCTTTTTTAATCAATGGCATGATACACGCTTTGATCGGTGCCAAAACCTGAGGTAATTTCATCACCACACGGGTTTCGCCATTTTCCAATGCCTCTTCGCAATAAGCTGCCGACATAATCGACAAGAACATACGATCGACACCGATAGATGTTTCAATCACATAAGGGGTGTACGATTGGTTGGTTTCAGGATCAAAATATTTGATATTTTTCCCAGAAAATTTTTCGTGTTGACTTAAATCGAAATCGGTACGCGAATGAATACCTTCCACTTCTTTGAAACCAAATGGCATTTCAAATTCGATATCGGTAGCTGCATTAGCATAATGAGCCAATTTATCGTGATCGTGGAAACGGTATTTTTGGTCGCCTAAACCAAGGGCTTTATGCCATTTCAAGCGAAATGATTTCCAATGTTCAAACCATTGCATCTCTTCGCCTGGACGTACAAAGAATTGCATTTCCATCTGTTCAAATTCGCGCATGCGGAAAATGAATTGACGCGCTACAATCTCGTTACGGAAAGCTTTACCAATTTGAGCGATACCAAATGGAATTTTCATACGACCTGTTTTTTGTACGTTCAGGTAATTGACAAAAATACCTTGAGCGGTTTCAGGACGTAAGTACAATTTCATAGCTCCATCGGCTGTAGAACCCATTTCGGTAGAGAACATCAAATTGAATTGACGTACATCTGTCCAGTTTTTAGTGCCACTGATAGGACACACAATTTCCTCATCGATGATGATTTGTTTGAGTTCGTCCAAATTACCATCGTTCAACGCTTTGGCAAAACGTGTGTGGAGCGCTTCACGTTTAGTGACGTTTTCGAGCACACGTGGATTGGTAGTTTTATATAACTCAGCGTCAAAGGTTTCTCCAAATTTCTTTGCGGCCTTTTCTACCTCTTTTGCTATTTTGTCATCGTATTTGGCCAATTGGTCTTCGATAAGCACATCGGCACGATAGCGTTTTTTGCTATCTTTATTGTCAATCAACGGATCGTTGAACGCATCGACGTGACCAGACGCTTTCCAAATAGTTGGATGCATAAAAATAGCGGAATCGATTCCCACTACGTTTTCATGCAAAAGCACCATGCTGTCCCACCAATATTTTTTGATATTATTTTTGAGCTCTACGCCGTTTTGACCGTAATCATACACAGCACCAAGTCCATCGTAAATTTCGCTGGAAGGGAATACAAAACCGTACTCTTTGCAGTGAGCTACTAATTTTTTGAAAACATCTTCTTGTGAAGCCATAATTCGATTTTTATTTTGCCAAAAAGCGCTGAAAATCAATGTTCAAATTAATTCTCAACGCTTTAAGCCTTTTAGTGCGGCATAAGGGACTCGAACCCCCACGACTCTCGTCACCAGATCCTAAGTCTGGCGCGGCTACCAATTACGCCAATGCCGCCTGTTAAATTCGGACGCAAAGATACAAAAAATATATTAGTTGCATCACTTTTTACGAAAAAATTATGTGTCGTTTTGCAATTTGCTTACATCGGGTCGATATCCAACGTGACCAAAAGCGACTTAAATTCAGTTTTTTGCATTAATTCCGACGCCAGTTTATCAATCAATTCCTTGGTCTGTTCGGGCGATATGGCGACCTCAATTTTGAGTAAAATATGCTTAATAAAGAGATTTTGAACGCGCGAAATCGCTGGACTATCAGGTCCTAATACACGTTGCGAAAACGTATGACGCAACGAATGCGCCAACTGATTAGCGGCTCTATTGAGCACTTGAGCGTCGCGGTGTTTGAGTATGATTTGAATTAATCGACAGTAAGGTGGATAGTTAAACAGTTCGCGTTCTGTCATCTCTTTATCGAAAAACGCCCGATAATCGCCAGCTAATACTTGTTGAATCACCGGATGTTCGGGCGACGACGTTTGTAACACCACCACACCTTGTTTGTGCTGTCTGCCAGCGCGTCCACTCACTTGCAACAACAGTTGAAAAGCACGTTCGTGCGCTCTAAAATCGGGATAATAGAGTAAATTATCGGCGTTCAAAATGCCCACCAAACCAGCATGTTCAAAATCCAAGCCTTTGGTCACCATTTGCGTACCAACTAAAATATCGACTGAACGACTTTCGAATGCTTCGATAATGCGGGCGAACGACTGTTTACTCCTTGTAGTATCCAAATCCATACGTGCCACACGCTGTGTGGGGAACAGTTCCGCCACCTCTTTTTCAATTTGCTCCGTACCAAATCCATGTGTTTCGATCGTTGGTTGGTGACAATCGGGACAGAAATCGGACAACGTTTCGGTATAACCACAATAGTGACACGTGAGTTTATTGAAGGCTTTGTGATACGTTAAACTCACATCGCAATGTTTGCAACGTGGCACCCAACCACACGCTTTACACGACACATAAGGCGCAAATCCACGGCGATTTTGAAATAAAATAACTTGGTCGCCAGCAGCCAACGTTTCGCGCATCTGCTCTATGAGCGTATCGGACAAATGACCTGTCATCTGCTTCTTGCGATAGGCTTCGGTTAAATCCACCGTAATGATACGTGGTTTTTCGATATCGGCATAACGCGTTGGTAATTCCACCAATCCAAATTTTCCCGTGAGCGCATTGCTATAACTTTCGATAGCAGGCGTAGCACTTCCCAAAATCACTTTAGCGCCATGCAACGACGCCAACACGACCGCTGCATTACGTGCCTGATAACGTGGAGCCGAATCGGCTTGTTTGTATGATGTATCGTGCTCTTCGTCAACGATGACTAAACCCAATTTTGCGAATGGCAAAAAGAGTGCTGAACGCGCACCAATCACCACTTGATAACCGTCGCCCTGGAGCAAATTATTCCAAATTTCGACCCGCTCCGCATCCGAAAAACGCGAATGATAAACGCCTAAACGCGCACCAAATGCACGACGTAAACGGTCAGTCAACTGCGTAGTTAGCGCAATTTCGGGCACCAAATACAACACCTGTTCGCCACGCTCTAACGTTTCGCGAATAAGATGACTGTAAATTTCGGTTTTGCCGCTCGCCGTAGCACCATGCAACAACACCGTTTGTTTCTCGCCAAATTGTGCACAAATAGCTTCATAAGCCGTAGTTTGGGCAGAAGTTAACGGTTTTAGAACCGATTCCGAGGAATCCACCACCGCCAAACGCGACACGGTTTGTGCTTGTAGCTCAAAAATGCCTTTATCGACCAACGCTTTACAAATGGCCGATGTACAGCCGGATGCTTCGAGCAACGTTTTACGCGACACCGAAGGCATACCTTCTGCCGACAATTCGAGAAAAACGTCGAGCAACTGACGTTGTTTGGCACTCAATTTTGTTTGCTGTAACGCCAAGCGCTGTTCGGGCGTTTGATACGCTGCCGACAAAGCAATGGTCACTTCCGTTTTAGGACGATACGTTTGTTGCACCTCTTCGGTGAGTTGTACCATGCCACGTGTCAACAACCGTTTAACGAGCGGAAACGCATCTTTACCATCGAGCACTTTATTGATTTCAGCAATGGCGTGCGGCTGTTTATCGACCAACAATTGACACACGCGCAGTTCTTTGTCCGACAAATCCGTCGCCGCTTCTTCGGAAGCGCACCACTCTACCATGGTTTCACTTTCGAGTTTCAAACCTGCTGGCAATGCGGCTTTGTACACATCGCCCAAAAAGGCACGATAATACGACGAAATCCATTGCCAAAACTGCAACTGCACGGGACGCAACACAGGTTGTTCGTCGAGCAAAGCGGTAATTTCTTTCACCACCGCCACGTCGGGTGCTTGCTGATGAACAGCCAACACAATGCCTGTGTAGAAACGACGCCCACGAAACGGCACAATCACGCGCATGCCCGCCACCAACGTGTGTTCCCACTCGTCGGGCACAGCGTAGGTGTACGTTTGTGCGAGCGGAAATGGCAATATAATGTCGGCAAAAGTCATACACAATGGGTTTAGGTGTGCAAAGATAAGCAATTGTGTGCAGTAAACACATCCAAATGGAAGCGTTTTATCAACATTTTGAGGCGACCGCTTGTACGGAATAGTTTTTTCGCTATCTTTGCACCGACTTTGGGGGTTTAGCTCAGTTGGCTAGAGCGTTTGACTGGCAGTCAAAAGGTCAGGGGTTCGATTCCCCTAATCTCCACAAAGGCAGTATAAACGACCAGAAATGATTTAACCAAATCGCTTCTAGTCGTTTTTTTTTGTGAAAAATTTGCCACGAAAATCATTCATAATCGACAAAAAAATAGGCCTGAAACTAAAATAGTTACCGAAAATTAGCAATTATTAAAAAAATAAAAATAACTTTGTTGTATGGTTTCTGAATATTAACTTACAAGAGTAGGTCTTAATGGGATATTATCAAAAAATAATTGTGGCATTATCGGAAACGGACAGATTGATGAAGGCGATTGATACAATTGAACTCGAATAAATGCTTGCCACTTGTGTACTTTTATGCTATAAAGTCACCATCATCAATAAATCAGAATCTCAACTTATAAAAACCACCACATTATGAAAACACATCACTGGTTCACAGGAATTATGCTTGTATGGCTAAGCGGCTTTAGTGGCAGTTTGGCAGCACAAACAGCGCCCATAGCATTTGTCAAGGGGCTGGAGTTAATCAATAGCAATGCCGCCGAAGCTAAAACGCAGTTGCTCATAGCACAACACGAAGATCCAACCTTTCATGGCACGTACCATTTTTTAGGTGTGCTTTATCTGGACGAGAACAAACTCGATTCGGCGGTTTCGTGTTTCAAACAAGCCATTGCGTTGAATCCTACCAACGCCAATAAAACCAAAGAGATGGCTTACATGCGTTTGGTAGACGTCTATTTGTATCAACACAATTTCGACCTCGCTTTTACCACCGCTTGGGAAGCTTTCGAACTCTTTCCCGATAATTTAGCGATTAAACAAAATCTACACGATGTCTGTTTGTGGGCATTTTATGTCAATCACAACGGTTTGAATATTAATTACATATCAAAAGACTTGGTGGACGAATATGTGGTACGTTCTATTTCGGAAGAATACCTGATTATTCGACGCAAAATGGTGGACGGTACTCACCTCTACGTCGAAAGTCAGAGTGTATTAAAAAAAGACAATGCATTTTACGATGTCTTTACCTGCACGCACACGAACAACAATAAATACTACGTCATCTTCAAACTAGATTGGGATTTTAATACAAATTTTGGCGGGCAAGTACCTAATACAGACGACGTCTATGCCAATAGCGCCAATTCGGTAGCAGAAAGGCTCGGCGCGTTGCTCGTAGACAATGCACGCGTGGATTTAAAAAAGGAAATGGCAAAATTAGAAAAAAAATAAAACTATAAATGCAAACTATATTAGGAGCCAACGGAATCATAGCTACTGAGTTGGCTAAAGAACTGAAATTACACTTCACGTCCGACATCCGTTTAGTAAGTCGAAATCCGCAAAAAGTACACGATACGGATCAACTCTTGTCGGCCGATTTGCTCGATGCCAACCAAACAGATGCAGCTGTACAAGGCAGCGAAATCGTCTATTTTACGGTGGGTTTACCAATTAATAGTGCGTTGTGGGAAACACAATTTCCACGGATGATGCAAAACGTGATAGCCGCTTGCAAGCGGTATCGTGCCAAATTGGTACTGTTCGATAACACGTATATGTATCCAGCACAAAAAGAGCCTCTTACCGAACAAACGCCTTTTGTGCCCGTTGGTCAAAAAGCCAAAGCGCGCGCTGCCATGACGTCGCTAGTTTTGGATGCCATACACACGCAAGAATTAGAAGCCGTGATTTGCCGTGCGCCTGAATTTTATGGCACACAACAGACACCGGGTTTTAGCAATTCACTGATTATTAATCGCATTCTGAACGGACAAACAGCCAAAGTGCTACTCAACGACCAAACGTTACGCACGCTTATTTGGGCGCCAGATGCTGGCAAAGCTACCGCACTCATTGGCAACACACCCGCAGCGTATCGGCAAACGTGGCATTTACCTTGCGACGATAAACGATTAACGGCACAAGCATTTATTGCGTTATTTGGAGAATTATCTCACCAATCGTTGGCATACAAAATAGTAACCGAAGAAGAATTAATTCAACAAAGTGCAGAAAAACCACAAATTAAAGAGTTATTGGAACTGTTGCCGCGCTACAAATACGATTATTTGTTCGATTCTTCGAAATTCAAACAGGCGTTTCCGAATTTCAAAACGACAACCTACAAAGAAGGTATTCAACAAATTATTACTGATGCAAAAAACAGTAACTAAACAAAAAAGAGGCTCACATGTGAGCCTCTTTTTATGATATCCAGTTTAATTTTGTGATGGACGTTTTTTAGGTCCATTAAATCGTTTTTTACCACCAAACTTCTTAGGCGCACCACCGCGTGAAGCAGGCACATCTTCCACTAGCTCTGCCAATTTAGCCACTTCTGGAGGTAACGGACGACGCTCAATAGTTTTCTCAATAAATTTTTCAATTTTATCGAATCGCATACGGTCGCGAGGCGTTACAAACGTCAACCCAGTGCCTTTGGCACCAGCGCGCGCTGTACGGCCAATACGGTGTACATAATCTTCAGCTTGCGTAGGTGCATCAAAATTAATTACCAATTCAATATCATCGATATCAATACCACGCGAAACGACGTCGGTGGCTACCAATACTTTGATTTTGTTATTTTTGAAATCCAACATCACCTGCGTACGATCAACCTGTTCTAGGTCAGAATGCATTTGAGCCACCGACACTTTCAACCTTTTCAGTTGTTGGTACAATTCACGCACTTTCTCTTTCGACGACGAAAAAATAATGGTTTTACCCATCGATTTATCGGCAAATAGCGACATTATCAATGGGATTTTTTGTGAATCGTGCAATAAATAGACGCCTTGTGTGATACCATCGGCTGGTTTCGACACAGCAATTTTCACTTCAGCAGGATTGGTTAATACCGTGCGAGCCAATTTCTCAACATCAGCTGGGAACGTAGCCGAAAACATCAAGGTTTGACGTTTTTTAGGCAAATGGCTGATAATTTCAATAATATCATCGTAAAAACCAATATCCAACATACGGTCGGCTTCGTCGAGCACCAAACAATCGACCCCACTTAAATCGGCATCACAAAACCGCAAGTGCGACAGTAAGCGACCTGGCGTTGCAATAATAATATCGCCTCCTTTTTCGAATGCTCGTTGTTGCTGACCAAATGCCACACCGTCGTTACCGCCCGAAACCGCTAACCACGACACTTGGCTATAGTAAGCAAATCCTTCAAGTAATTGGTCGACCTGTTGTGCCAATTCACGTGTGGGAACCAATATCAAAGCGTTCACTTTATTTTCGGCGTGTCCGCCACGTGCTAATTTTTCCAATAATGGTAACAAATAAGCGGCTGTTTTTCCGGTACCAGTTTGTGCAGAAGCTAATAAATCGTGTCCTGCTAATATTTTAGGAATGGCGAGCTCCTGAATGGGTGTGCACGTTTCGAAACGCATATCGTACAACGCATCCAGCAAATCGTCGTTCAAATCAAGTTCTTCAAATCTCATACATCATCATAATTTGTTGCAAAGGTAACAAATTGTAGACACAAGCCAGTACACATGCTACATCTTTTCAGGATTTTCTCCGAAAAATGACCTTGAAACGGACAAAAATAGTATCTTTGCAACAGAAAAACTAAACATTATGATTCTTTATAATACTACTTTTGGCGTAGAAAACAATGCTACAGAAGCTTGGATCGCCTTTATGAAAACAGAATTTATGCCTACCATGGCACAAGAACTTGACCACGTCAGTTTATGCAAAATATTAACTGAAAATCCTGAAGGATTGACTTCATTTGCATTACACGGTTCAAGCGACAGCCATGAACAATTAGAAGCATGGCAAGTTACCGAACAGATTTTTTTACGCCAACTGAAAACACAGTTTGGTGAACGCGTATTATGGTTTTCAACCATCATGGAAGAAGTATAATGGAACGCATACAAGCCGAACGCATTATTTTAGGCATCGACCCTGGCACCACCGTCATGGGTTATGGTGTTTTACGCGTAATTGGCAACAAAGCGGAATGCATTACATTGGGCATTATCGACTTACGAAAAATTAAAGATCATTATCTATCACTCAAAAAGATATTCGAAGAGGTAATCAAACTCATTGACACTTACAAACCTGACGAACTGGCTATTGAGGCACCATTTTTCGGAAAAAATGTGCAGTCGATGCTCAAATTGGGGCGTGCACAAGGCGTGGCCATGACTGCTGCACTCACCCGCGAAATTCCGATAGCAGAATATGCCCCTTTAAAAATAAAAATGGCGATTACAGGCAACGGTAATGCCGCCAAAGAACAAGTGTCAGACATGCTCTGCCGATTGCTCAAACTGGACGCTACCAAACTCCCTAAAGAATTAGATGCCACCGATGGTTTAGCAGCTGCTTATTGTCACTTTCTACAAGCAAATCGCCCAACAAGCGACAAAAAATACCATGGTTGGAAAGATTTTGTCAGCAAAAATCCAGACAAAGTAAACTGATAAAACCCATAAAAACGAATAATTCCCAAGTAACTAGTTACTTGGGAATTATTCGTAAACGGGGTATCTCAATATAAACCTATTGATGCCAACCCTTATAGCGATTCCAAAATTTAAATTTCGTTAGTGAGGTATAAACAACTAGACGTTCGAACCAACGGTAACGCAACAAAAAATGAAATAGACGATACCAAATGGCAACTAAAGACAAAAACAACACGGTTTCAAATAAAAATTGCAAAACCGAATTATGAGCAACAAACGCCATATTATTTTGTTGATAAATCACCGCCGATAATAAAAAGCTAAATGCTACCGCTAATACCACAAACATACCATGTGCCGTTTCAATAGCGCGTTTAGGACAGCTATTCATACAACGCATGCAACTTTCGCACGAAAATTTCCAATACGGACGATTGTCGACCATGCGAATGGCTTGAACAGGACAATTTCTAACACACAAACCACACTTATTACAATCGCGTGAAGCATAAAATGTTTTAGCAATCATAAAACGACCAGCCACGTAATATAACACGGCGATAGGCGCCACCAAAAGATCAACAACACATTCACGCACACTCTTAAAATCCGATTTTCCAGCTAACGCAGTTTGCGCAAACTCTATCACACGAGGTTGTATGTGCGTATAAATATAATCTACCGTTTTAGGATTCAAACCTGGATGCAATGAAATCCAGTTGGAGGGCAAATCGACTGGAAATAAAGCTTGTATGCGATGTCCTTTCAATTTTAAAATAAGTGCTGACAGATATAAACTAATACCAGAAACGCCAGGAGTAATAAAACGACCTAATAACATGCCTGCACGTGTATTGAGCAACAAAACAGAATAGCGACCTTTGGGGAAATGCGCAATAAAATGAAGCATCACTGGAGGATAATTAAACCCATGTACTGGCGACACAAAAGCAACCAAACTTCCCTCCACTGGTGGCGTTATAGAACGACGATTCACATCAGCTATAGCAATAACATCGACCGAGACATTAGCTTTTTTAGCCGATTCAGACAACCACAAGGCTACATTTTTAGCATTGCCAGTACCCGAAAAATAGTACACCGTAAGATGGGAATAACCGCTCATAATTAACTGTTATTCATTACAACAAGCCTTATTTACTAGGCTCAATTCAGTTGTCAAAATTAATAGTTTTCACAAAGCAAACCAAATTATTAGAATCCTATTTGTAAGTTACAAGCATCATGTAATTACATCGCCAAAATGTATCAATAATGAGAAGAAAATAAAAATTGTGATTCAAGAATTATAATCTGTTAGTCTCGAAATCAAAAAAAATAAGTATCTTTGTAAGCAATTTTTGTTTTTTATTAAAAGTTGGTACTCTATGCTTGCGTTATACAAGGAAAAGAATACAACTAATTAAAATTCAATAGATTAAAAAAGGGGCTGTTTGGTTTTGACAGCGGGTAGAAAAGGTATGTAAGCATGCAGTGCGTGGCCGAATAGCACTTAAATCATAGGCGGTAAAACTATAACTGGCGAAAATAATTACGCTCTTGCTGCTTAATCGAAGTATAGTAGATTAGCTTTATTCCTTCACTAGGTGTTGGAACGAGACATCTCTCGAATGCCACTCCCTGAAGCGGTTCGGTATAGAGGTGTAGGTAAATCGGGGATAATTCAGAGCGGCCGTGCGCTTTGAGTGAAACTAAAACGGATAAGGCGACAGTTGGTGGCTTCGGTCTTGCTGACGCACGAAAACCAAGGCGAAGATAAGCATGTAGAAAGCGTATTGTTTCCTCGTTTGGACACGGGTTCGACTCCCGTCAGCTCCACACAACTAATAAAATTTATCGGGTAAAGATTCTATGGCAGAAGAAATTACAGAAAAATCGCTCACCAACACGGCCTATACGGACGACAATATTCGAACCCTCGAAGGGTTGGAACATGTGCGTCTACGACCAGGTATGTACATCGGTAAATTAGGCGACGGTGCATTCGCCGACGACGGTATCTATGTTTTATTAAAAGAAGTCATCGATAACTCTATCGATGAGTTCCGTATGCAAAATGGCAACCAAATAGCCATTACGCTCAATGAAAAAACATTGACCATCCGAGATTTTGGACGTGGTATTCCACAAGGAAAAATGATTGCCGCCGTATCTATTATGAACACAGGTGGTAAATACGACTCGAAAGCGTTTCAAAAATCAGTTGGTTTAAATGGTGTTGGTACAAAGGCTGTAAATGCCTTGGCATCTGAATTCATTGTCAAATCCTTTCGCGACGGCAAAGTAAAACAGGCCGATTTTAGTTGTGGTAAACTTACCAAAGAATATGATTTAGAACCAACATCGGAAGCAAACGGCACTTTTGTACAATTCACGCCCGACGAAACGATTTTTGGTAAATATACTTTCCGCGAAGAATTTATCGAAACCATGCTGCGTAATTACAGTTACCTAAACACAGGATTAACCATTACGTTCAACGGTCGTAAATTCTTATCACGCAACGGTTTATTAGATTTACTCAACGAAAATAACACAGCCGAAGCACTCTACCCTATTGTGCATTTAAAAGGCGAAGATATCGAAATAGCATTCACACATACCGATCAATATGGTGAAGAATATTATTCCTTTGTAAATGGCCAACACACCACACAGGGCGGTACACACCAATCGGCTTTTCGCGAAGCCTTTGGTAAAACCATCAAAGAATATTACAATAAAAACGGCATGGAACTTCCCGATATCCGGAGTGGATTGGTGGCAGCTATTTCTGTAGCTGTACAGGAGCCTGTGTTTGAATCACAAACTAAAATTAAATTAGGCTCCAAAGATATGGGACCAGATGGTCCTTCTGTGGCTAAATTTATTGGTGATTTTGTAAAAAAAGAGGTTGATAATTACCTCCACAGAAACTTGGAAACAGCAGATATCATGCTGAAAAAAATCCAAGATTCAGAAAAAGAACGTAAAGCCATTGCTGGTGTTACCAAATTGGCACGCGAACGCGCTAAAAAAGTAAGTTTGCACAATAAAAAGCTACGTGATTGCCGTGTACACTTCAACGACACTAAAGGCGACGCCAAAAATGACAGCTGTATTTTCATTACCGAAGGTGATTCCGCATCAGGCTCTATCACCAAAAGTCGTGATGTCAATACACAAGCCGTATTTAGTTTACGTGGTAAACCATTCAACAGCTACGGCTATACCAAAAAAGTAGTTTACGAAAACGAAGAATTCAACTACCTACAAGCCGCTTTAAATATTGAAGACGGACTCGAAGGTTTACGTTACAACAAAGTCATCATTGCTACCGATGCCGACGTCGATGGTATGCACATCCGTTTGTTATTGATGACTTTCTTCTTACAGTTTTTCCCCGATTTAGTTAAAAAAGGACACGTATATATTTTACAAACACCACTTTTCCGTGTACGTAACAAAAAGGAAACACGTTACTGCTACAGCGAAGAAGAACGTGTTGACGCGATGAATTCACTCGGTGCAAATCCTGAAATTACCCGATTTAAAGGTCTTGGTGAAATTTCGCCTGATGAATTTAAACATTTCATAGGTAAAGATATGCGTCTAGACCAAATCACACTACGCAAAGAAGATGCCGTAGCTGATTTATTGTCGTTTTACATGGGACGCAACACACCAGAACGTCAAGATTTTATTGTAAATAATCTAGTTGTAGACGAGGACGAACTCTAACTCACAGCCTATTAAACTAAAAAAAGCACAAGACTATTCTTGTGCTTTTTTTATATTAGTATTCACTTTTAACGACGCCCAGTCCGTTCTTGGCCACCACCACGTGAGCCACCATTAGAAGTTCCTGTGCTTCTTGTTCCTGTCTCTTTAGGAGCAGAACCTCCTTGACGAACAGAGGAGCCGCTTGAACCAGAATTTCTAGTTGACGACGAGCTCGAAGTTGAAGTTTCTTTACTTGGACGTGATGAACTTGACGATGTTCTAGTTTCCGAACCACTGCGTGAAGAATTGCTTGACGATGCTGGCTTCACTTCCCTATTGGTACGAGTAGTATTATCTTTTTCAACACGTGTATTTGATGTTCTACCAGAAGATTCAACTCTTGTGGTTGTTTCTTTTGACGTACGTGAGTCAGCAGGCGTAATTTTTACCGTGGTTTTTGTACCTGTACTCATATTGCGGGAACCAGACGTTTTGGAATCCTTATCCGCTGGTCGAGTTACAGTAGTTTCTTTACTTGCTGGAGTTCTTCCCTCTGTTTTGGTAGGTGTCGACGACATACGATCACCATTTAAAGTAGCATCACGTTTCACTGGTTGAGTTGTGCTACCTTGACGAGCAGGACGAGTTGTATTCAAATCACGGGCATTACCATAGGTACCTGTTCTAGAACCATTGCGTTGATCATAACTTCCTTGTGGATGACGCGAAGCATAATCACGACGAGATACTTCATTATACATATCATGGTGGTGATGATGAGGACGTGAAGGATAGCGATAACTACCATGATGATGTGCATGATAATGATGAATATGAGAAATATAAACATCTACATGAACAAATGGACGTGGGCGATAATAAGTTGGATAATAGCCCCAATAATAAGGCGAGTACCAACGGGCATACATTGGTCCCCAGAAATAATCAAAAATAACTGGTACATAAATGTAAACTGGTTCTACCACATAATTTGGACCATAAATATAGGAATCACCCACCACTTGTACAGTAGCTTTTTTAGTAGTTTCATCCTTTTCTACTAAAATACTGGCCACATCTTGAAAAATATCTTGTCCCAAAACTGCCTGAATAAGAATTAAATGAACCTTATTTTTAGTAGTTTCAATGACACGTAAATAATCCACTTCACCATCACCATTCAAATCCAAATTAGATAATTGATTATCATAATCGTTCAGACGTTTTTCAAAATCTTCTAAATTTTTAGATTCTCCGAAAGTGCTTGCCACAGCTTTCAAATCAAGATTGTTACTAATGTCTTCGGAACTCGCTTCGACTGTGACCGTTTGCGTTTGTGCCAACAGCCGTGGTGTCATCATACAAAATAACGCCAATACATAAAGCATGTTAGTTTTCATAATGTAAAATTTTATCTGTTAATATGATGTCATAGTGACAAATTCCGTGCCAAGATTATTTACCTTCATTTCTTAGACACGCTTCAACGCCCGCAAGGTAGAAATAAAAATGGTCACTTCAAACGAAATGACCATTTTATTACTTATTTTCTAGAATCGCGCTTACGAGCATTCTCGTCAAGCAGAATTTTTCGAATTCGAATATGATTTGGAGTTACTTCGGCATATTCATCTTCTTTAATATATTCGAGCGTTTCTTCCAAACTAAATACCACTGGTGGAATCATACGGGCTTTATCATCAGCACCCGAAGCACGCATATTGGTTAATTTCTTAGATTTAGTAACATTTACTACAATATCACCTTCTTTAGAATTTTCGCCAACAACCTGACCGGCATAAATCTCTTGTTGTGGGAAAATAAAGAAACGTCCACGATCTTGCAATTTATCAATAGCATAAGCAAAAGCAGTTCCTGTTTCCATGGCGATTAACGAACCATTCATACGACGTTCGATTTCGCCTTTCCATGGTTCATAAGCCAAGAAACGATGCGCCATAATAGCCTCACCTGCTGATAAAGTCAACACAATATTACGCATACCAATGATACCACGTGAAGGGATTTTAAATTCCAATTGTAAGCGGTCATTTTGGGTTTCCATCATGGTGAGTTCGCCTTTACGACGAGTTACAATATCGATTACTTTACTTGAATATTCTTCAGGTACATTAACCGTTAATTGTTCAATAGGCTCACATTTTACGCCATCAATATCTTTGACAATAACTTGTGGTTGACCTACTTGTAATTCATAACCTTCGCGACGCATGGTTTCAATTAACACCGACAAGTGCAAAACACCACGGCCTGATACGCGCCACACATCAGATGTTTCTGATTTTTCGACACGTAATGCCAAGTTTTTATCCAACTCTTTCATCAAACGATCGTGAATATGGCGTGAAGTCACATATTTACCATCTTGTCCATAAAAAGGTGAATCATTATTGGTGAAAGTCATACTCATGGTTGGTTCATCAATCGCAATTGGTGGCAAAGCGTCTGGTGTAACAAAATCAGCGATAGTATCACCAATCTCAAAACCTTCAATACCAATCATAGCACAAATATCACCCGAACCTACTGATTGTACTTCGGTACGACCTAAGCCAGTGAATACATTCAGTGCTTTAATTTTCGATTTAATGACCTTTCCATCACGTTTGATGAGTGCCACATCCATATTGGTTTTAAATTCACCACGATGTACACGACCAACCGCAATACGACCAACATACGACGAGTAATCCAACGAGGTTACCAACATTTGTGCAGCACCTTCTTGGTATTCTGGAGCAGGAATATGTTCAATAATAGCGTCTAACAAAGGAATAATAGAATCCGAAGGTTGTTTCCAGTCTTCTGCCATCCATCCTTGTTTAGCTGAACCATAAATAGTATGAAAATCCAATTGATCTTCGGTGGCATCCAAGTTAAACATTAAATCAAACACCGCTTCTTGAACTTCGTCGGGACGACAGTTTGGTTTATCTACTTTATTGATAACCACAATTGGTTTTAAACCCAATTTGATAGCTTTTTGAAGTACAAAGCGTGTTTGTGGCATTGGTCCTTCGAAGGCATCTACGAGAAGCAGACAGCCATCGGCCATGTTCAATACACGTTCCACCTCACCACCAAAGTCGGCGTGCCCTGGAGTATCAATAATGTTAATTTTGGTACCTTTGTAATCGATGGATACATTTTTGGACAAAATGGTAATACCGCGTTCGCGTTCCAAATCGTTATTATCCAAAATTAATTCGCCAGATTGCTGATTCTCACGAAACAACATACCTGCAAGTAGCATTTTATCAACCAACGTTGTTTTACCATGGTCAACGTGAGCAATAATAGCTATGTTTCTAATGTTTTGCATTTACTATATTTTTTACCTTAAAATCGACTGCAAAGGTAGTGAAAATTACAGAGAAATTTTTATAAAATAATTTGGTTATTCAAAAAAAACATAGATATATAAAATAAAAACTAAATAATTATAAATCAAATTATTAATTTAAAACAACAGAGCAAAAAATACAAAAAAATAAAAGTTTGGTCTCTGTATAAGTGTTATATAGCATACTTTTCAGGCATAAAAAAGGCTTTCGCCACTCATGAGCGAAAGCCTTAACAAGCACCGACTATTTTAGTTCAATAGATTATACGGTAGCTTCTATATTCCAAACAAAAGCACGAACACCAATTTCTTTATTTCGGTTGTCCAACTTTTTAACGGTACTCAACAGAACAGCTACTTGGTCATCCTCCACAACGGTCATCACCGCTGAATTCATTTCAGGCCAAGTGTGCGAACCACGACGTGGCTCTCCACCATTGGTACCACGCCCCTGAACTTGTTCGAAAAATGTAAAACCACTGATTTTCAATTGATCTAACATATATTCGACACGTTCGGTATTCGCTTGATTAAATACAATAAATACTGATTTCATAGTTCTTTAATTATTACGTTCATTAATTTATTTAGCGTCTTTATCTTTATCCGATAATTGCATAAAAATAAATGTTTCACGATTCTTTTTCTCTTTATCACGTTCGCCATGACGAGACATGACTGCATATAGAATAGGAACTACAATAAGCGTTACTAGAGTAGACACCAACAAGCCACCAATTACTACAATACCCATAGGTTTCCACATTTCAGATCCTTCACTATTACTCAACGCCATAGGTAACATACCAAGAATCGTAGTAAAAGCGGTCATCAATACAGGACGTAAACGTGAAGCACCAGACATAGCAATGGCCTCATTCAGTTCGTAACCACGGTCACGCATCAAGTTAGTGTAATCCACCAACACAATACCGTTCTTCACTACAATACCCACCAACATGATAACACCCAAAGCACCAATCATATCAAGAGATGTTCCTGTAATCCAAAGAGATAAAATAACACCAGTAATAGCAAAAGGCACAGACATCATAATAATAGAAGGCTTAGCAAAGGATTCAAATTGTGAGGCCATTACAATATAGACTAATAGGACAATTAATGCTAGAAGTAACAATAAATCACCAAACGTTTCCTGTTGTTCTTCATAATCACCAGCCAAGCGAACCGAGACACCTTGTGGAATCTCGATATGTTCCATAACGGCCTGAACATCTGTAGCCAATTCTCCTAACGATGTTTTATATGGTGTAATTTGCACACGAACAATACGTTGACGATTTTTACGAGCAATGGTTGGAGGTGTCCAATATTCTTCAATATTAGCCACTTCACTTAATTTTAACTGTTTGCCCATTGGTGTAGGAATTGTTAAATCCTGAATATCTGTTAAAGTATTCCGATTTTCTTCCTGTAAACGTACAACTATATTATATTCATCACCATCTTCTTTCAAATAGCCTACTGCCATCCCATTTACGCGATTACGTACATAACTAGAAATAGCCACTGAATTTAAATTTTGACGAGCAATTTTTTCCTTATCCACAACAATCTTAAGCTCTGCACGATCATCATCTCTATCAACATTGATATCACGAGCACCAGGAATACTATCACTCACCATACGTTTAATCTTCTCAGCCAATAAAGATGTCTTAGCGAAGTCGTAGCCATAAATTTCGACATCAACCGTAGACGATCCTCCCACCATACCACGCATACCACCACCAACCGTACATTGATAGTCAATAATTTCAGGATAATTATCCAATTCTTTACGTAACACTTCGGCGATTTCATCAATAGAACGTTCGCGTTCATATTTTTTATTACAAACAACGGTCATCGAAATTTTATTGTTGGTAGTTGATGAAAAAATGGCTGAAACATTAGCGTCATCATTAGAACCCGCAGATGTATTAATCATTCTAATTTCAGGAGCTAAAACTTGGAAACGTGTTTCAAGCAGACGTGCCGTTTTCAATGTTTCTTCGATACGCGTACCACGTTGTAACTCTACCTGTACACTTAAACGTCCATTATCGCCTTGTTGCATAAAGTCGGTACCGATAAATCCCATAAATGCAGGGATTAACGAAGCCAAAAAGATAGCCACAACAACAATCAAAGTAACCGCTTTATGATTCAAACAAACATGTAGAACCTTAGCATACCAAGCGTCTACTTTGTCCAATAAACCAACCACATATTTTTGATACCAATCTATTTTAGGTTGTTCTTCCACAATCTGTCCATTTTCGTCGATATGGACTTTGTGTGGTTTCAATAATTTTGAACTCAACATAGGAGTCAAAGTAATAGCTACCAGTGTTGAAGTACATACAACAATAGTCACAATCCACCCCAACTCTTTGAACATAATACCAGCCATACCATTAAGCATGGTTAGAGGCACAAATACAGCTACAATAACCAATGTAGTAGCGATTACTGAAGTCCATACCTCATTGGTAGCATAAATGGATGCTTCTCGCGGATTGGAACCTCGATCAATATGTTTTGATATATTTTCGAGCACCACAATGGCATCATCCACCACCATACCAATAGCAACAGTAAGCGACGATAGTGAAATGATATTTAACGAACTGTCGACAAAAAGCAGATAGATAAATGACACCACTAAAGAAATTGGTATAGTTAACCCAATAATCAATGTCGCTCGCCATTTTCCCAAGAAGAATAGCACAACTAATACAACAAAGATAAGCGCATACATAATTGATTCTTCCAAGCTATAAACGGCATTTTTAATGTAATCAGAAGAATCATAAATTACGTCAATCTTAACGTCGGAAGGTAGTCGTTTCTGAATCTTAGCCATTTCGGCTTGTACGTCCTTACATATTTGAACCGTATTAGCACCGGATTGTTTGGTCACAATCAAACGTACACTTTCACGTCCATTGGTTTTTTCATCAAGACTTAAGTCTTTAATCGTATCACGCACAACAGCAATATCACGCACATACACTTGTTTACCATCAGGCGTGGTGGTCACCACAATGTCATTGATTTCGGAACTTTGAACATACTCGCTACGCACTTGTAATTGATACTGTTCTTTTTCCATCTTCACAGTACCCGACGATAAGTTCAAATTATTGTTGCTTACAGCTTGCCCAACAGCCTCAAGAGAAATATGGTAAGCATCTAGTTTTTCTTGATTAATATCCACATATATATAACGTTCTGGCGATCCAGACAATGATAAGTTACCAATACCATCAACTCGGTTCAACTGAGGCATTACATCATCATTCAGCAACTTATCCAAACCGGGATAACTTTCGTTAGCGGTAATAGCGTACTGAAGAATTGGCATAGCACTAGAACTAAACTTGAATATGAAAGGATTAGAACATCCACTAGGTAAGTTATCTTTGGTCATATCAATGTATGAACGCACGTCATTGATAACTTCATCTAAGTTGGTACCCCACTCCATTTCAAGCATCACCATAGACATGTTATCTTTGGAAGTTGAAGTAAGTTCCTTAAGCCCATCCACAGAGTTCAAACTGTTTTCGAGCAACTTAGTCACATTTGTTTCCACTTCGCTGGCACTAGCACCAGGATATGTAGTCATTACCGTAATATACGGTGGTTCCATTTCAGGAAATTGATCAATAGGTAGTTTCAAGAATGAAAACAGGCCTATGATTATCACCGCCACGAAAATCAAAATAGTCGTAACCGGTTTATTAATAGCTGATTTATAAATACTCATTGTTATTTCTTATTGAATTTTGAATAAAAATTCCTTTATTACAATCTCTAACTTCTAGTTCTTCTTTACCACATTTAATTTAGAACCATCCACCAATTTGGCTTGACCAAGTGTTACCAACTCGTCACCTTCGACCAATTCTGTGGAAACTAATTCCACCATATCATCAAAACGTTGACCCAAGTTTACACTCACACGCTTAGCTACTCCACCTTTATTTACAAACACATAACGTTCGTTAGATCCCACTAATTTTAAAACTGCTTGATAAGGAGCCATAATGGCATCCACTTTACCTAAAGCCAAAGTTGTACGCACAAACATACCTGGACGAAGCGCTAACGACGAATTTGGTATATTTAATTTTACCTGAAACGTATGGGTTGTTGCATCAATAGTAGGATAAACGACCTCAATAGTTGCAGGAAAGGCTTTGTCAGGATAAATTTCTGAATGCAAATTAACTTTTTGGCCTTTCTTAATCAATGGGAAATTAGATTCTGGTACATTAATTAATGCTTTGAGAGTGTTGATTTGAGTTAACACTAACACTGGTTGACCTGCATACAATTCGCCATCTTCATAATTCTTGGCTGAAATAACACCAGAAAAAGGAGCTTTCACATAGGTATTCTTTTCTAAGAATTCCAAATTTTCTTTAGTTTGGTCGTAGCTCAATTTTGTTCGATCATACGTTTGTTGAGAAATAGTTCCACTCTCTTTTAAAGCCTCCATACGAGCCAACTCGACACCCAAATTAGCATAAGTTAATTTAGTTGTGTTATATTGGTTTTGATCCATACGAACTAATAACTGTCCTTTTGATACAGCAGCACCAACTTCCACAAAAATATGTTCTATTTTACCATTTAAAGAAGGAGCTACATTTACAGTTTCATAGCCTTGAAGTGTTGTAGACAACTCTATTTCACGTGCGATAGTAGTTTTTGATAAAGGTGAGGTTTGCACTTGTTCAACTCGACTATCTTGATTTGTATCGGTTGATTCTGAAGCCTTTTCTGTTTTACCACAACTAGCAAAAAGTATTACTAAGGCAATGAACATCATGTTCTTAATTGTTTTCATCGTTTTATTCATTTATTTTTTATGACTTATTTTATTTATTCAAAAGTTTTTTCAAATCGATATGTGCATTTACCATTTCGAGAATAGCTGAAATATAATTACTCTGAGCGGTCAAAAGCGACATACTAGAATTGGTAACATCTGTACTTGAAGCATAACCTTGTTCGTATTTTTTTGAAATATTATCAAATACACGTTGCGAAACATCTAAATTTTTGGTCTGTGTTTGATAATTTTCATAAGCAGAACTTAAATTATAACGTAGTTGCTTATCTTGCACGCGAAGCGCATTTTCAGTGTCGGTCAATGTATTTTGAGCCGTTTGGTAAGCAATTTTTTTCTCAGACACCGAGGCCGCACGTCTACCACTCGACCAAATTGGCACTTTCAACGACACACCAACCACATTAGGAGCTGTCATATTCATAGTGGGTTCATCGCTAAAATATTCCTTGGCAGAATATTGATAGAAAGCACTTACCGTAGGCACATAATCCATAGCTGCCAACGTAATCTGTTTTTTAGAAAGCTCTGTATTCTTTTTGAGTAATTGATAATCATAATTCTGATCCAGATTGAAATCTGTATAGAGTAATTCCATAGCCGCATCAGCATTCATTACATCAGTCAAATTCTGCGTTAACGTGATTTGATAATCAACGCCTTGACCAAGTTGTAACGCCAATGAGTTGTATAACATTTCTAACGAACGTTTGGTGGCATTAATTCTACTTTGCATAGACGATACTTGCACCGAAATCTGATCGGCATCGGTTTGTTCCGAAACACCAACTTTAACAGCATTCGACGTACTTTGATACAATTTTTCCAAGTTCTTTAAATTCTGGTCAAGTAAACCAGCCGTTTTTTCCATCGCCAAAATAGACATATATAAGTTTGCCACGTTAGAGGTTATAGTTTGCTCTGTTTTCTTCACCGAAATATCAGACATTTCGATAGCAATATTATTCAATAAAGTAGCTACCACTTGCGAACCACTCAAAGCAACCGATGCCGTAACGGCAAACGTTCCAGATGGAGGCATAGCAATTCTCCCTCCCATGATGGTCATTTCATAACCACACATATTGGAATAATCGAGCGAAGCACTCACTTGAGGCAACATAGAAGCTATAGTTTGCCAACGAGCAGCATACGCTTTTTTCACATCCAACGATGCGTTTTGCATCGTACGATTGTGCTCTAACGCATAAGTCTCTGCCTCTTTAAGCGACAGTGACAAATGCAACGAATCTTGAGCCACTAAAGAGAAAGAGCTCAACACCGTAACCATTAAAATTAAAATTTTCTTTTGCATAATTCTACCTAATTTACCTAATCTGTATTTATTTATTTTGTTTCTTATTCGACAAATAATACTCTAATCCCTTTTCGGTGGTTACTAATCGGAAAAACGCTTCCAATATAAAATCGACAGTTTGAGAAATTGTCAAGTCTGCTTTTTCACGCAACTCCTGAAATACTTGGGTGAATTTAATGTGTCCAAATAATGCCATGGCATCCACATTCATATCTGCACGAAACAACCCTTGCTCAATCCCTTTATGTAAAACCATTTTTGTCTGTTCTACTTTTTGTTTATTCATGGCCAAATCGTGCTGCACACTGATTTCGGGATAATATTTTTGTAAATCGTAAAAAAAGTTGATGTGTTTTTCGGCCATACCACTGGACTTAAATCGACTCGTATTGTTAAGCAACATATCAATCACATTTTCATCGTTAAACGATGGCTGAGTGGCAGAATCATGTTTACAGCGCATTTGAGCCAACAAACTTTCTACCAACTCTTCTTTCTGCTTAAAGTGTGCATAAAAGGTTTTTTTTGATATATGTAACTCATTACAAATATCATCAATACTTACACTGCGTAGACCATATTTCAAAAAAAGATCTGAAGCTGATTTTAATATTTTTTCCTTTACATCCACGTACCATCTTGTTTTAAGTTCGATGCAAAGATAGATATTACACTCAAAACAATATCTATTATTTATGTTAAAAATAAATAATTTTTTAAATATATTTAATAACAAATTGATTTATAGATATATATAGGAAACTAAAAAAGTATTTAAGTTTCCTACGAGTTATAAAAAACTGTTATAAAACACGTAAAAAAAGATTTCGATATTAGCAAATAGCGTACCAAATAACCAGGAACATGTGATTAATATTCAAATTTTCACTAGCAAATCTAAAAGCAAGAAAGAAATGGAGTATAATTTTGATAAGTCAAAAAAATAGTGTTATTTTGCATAGATTTTTCAAATCAATTCAACTATAAGAAAAACAGAAGATAATGGCAAAAGAAATTGTAAATTCGGGCATTGCACACAACGTTTTAGCTACTGGTAGCAAAATCAAAGGAAATATTAGTGCAGATAGTGATTTTCGTATTGACGGTGAAGTAGAAGGCGATATTGCTTGTTCAGGCAAAGTAGTCATTGGGCCACAAGGAACACTCAGAGGGAACTTAAATTGTCAAAATGCAGAAATTATGGGTCATGTGAATGGCAAAATTATTGTTTCAGAATTATTGTCGTTGAAAGAGACCGCAAAAATAGTTGGTGAAATCAAAACCAAAACATTAATGATTGAACCTAAAGCTATTTTCTCTGGCACTTGTGACATGAGCCAAACAACATCCACTCCACAACCAAAAGCTTAAGACTAACTAGCATAATAAAATAAAGCGGGCTGATGTAAAATCAGCCCGCTTTATTTTATACTTATAGGATTTACGATTAAATCAAGCTAAAAGCAACTTCCATCATATTAGTAAAGCCAGTTTGACGTTGCTCAGCTGTAGTAGCTTCGCCTGTTACTAATGAATCAGAAATAGTGCAAATACATAATGCTCTATTACCGCTACGAGCAGCATTCATATACAACGCTGGAGCTTCCATTTCTACTGCTAAAACACCCATTTTTTGCCAATCAGCAAGACTTGAATATTCATCGTAGAAAATATCACTTGAATATACATTACCAACTTTATATCTAAAACCAAATTCTTCAGCAGCTTCCACAGCTTTACGAGTTAAATCGAAATCAGCGATAGGTGCAAATGTACCTGGCAAACGATATTGTGAAGCATAATTTGAGTTTGTGCATGCACCCATAGCAATTACCAAATCACCAATGTGTAAATCAGGATGCATAGCACCAGCAGAACCTACACGAATAATGGTTTTTACGCCATAAAAATTATATAACTCATAGGTATAAATACCAATAGAAGGAATACCCATACCATGACCTTGTACTGATACACGTTTACCTTTATAAGTACCAGTAAAGCCCAACATACCACGTACATTATTGTATTGAACAGGATTTTCTAAAAAACGTTCAGCCATTAATTTTGCGCGTAATGGGTCACCTGCCATAATTACAGTTTCAGCAATTTCACCAAATTTTGCCTCAATATGAGGCGTTGGAGTTTTGTTTTCCATGATCTCTTATAGTTTCTAGTTAATAAATAAGTTGCATCAAAAATCGGAACCACAAAAGTACATTTATTTTCGCAAATAGGCAAGATTCGATTTTATTTTTTCTGCTTAATCACCATTTCACAATGCACACAATCAAAGGATAAATTTAATTTAGTTTCTCCATACTGAAGCATTAATGGTTCTTTGGGCGTTTTTTCTGGATGCTGCTTTGGGCACCAGCCAAAGCTATATTTGATACAATGTTTGGTTCGCATCAATTCGGCATCGGGAACTGCTATTTCCTCAAAAGCAGGCTGTACCACTTCTGCTCCATGTCGGCTATAAAAGGAGATAGCTTTAGCATTAAATGCATTCACCCGATAATCAACCGTCGATTGAACATACGGATGAGTGGTTTGACTCAACACCAATTCACGTTTTGGATAATTCTTAGCGCGCACCTCTTCAAATTCCACGACAAGCTGTCGACGCCACTCTGCCAGTTGAGATACTGGAATAAACCAAGGCTGTTCAAGATTCAATAAGACTTCTGTTGTTTCAAAATCGGTATTACCCAATTTGGATAACTGAGTTTTAAACGTTTCTACGGCACGCTCAGGATTATTGGGTAGTTCTTTAGCCACAACAACTGACAATTGAGCCTTGTTACCATCACCATCCATCATCACAAATACCAAGCCATCGGTAGTGTCTGAAATGGAAACGGTAACAGGAATTTTGCGTTCAGACGTTTTACCCGCTAATAGTTTATCAAAGGCGGCATCTGCGTTACGGTAAAGTTGTGAATTGGGTTTAATGTCTGGCATTTCTAATGGAAACAAACGTCCATTCTCTACTTTGTTAACACGAAAGCCAACAAAATCGCCATGTGTATTCACACAACATAAGCCATCACCATTGGCAAACTCTTTGTCGGAATTCACCGAAAAAGCATTACGCCAAACTTCGCGCACAGTGCCTACTGGTTCGCCTAACGATTTTGGGGTTTCAAAAGAGGTAATATTAGTAGTTCGCGTACGCAAAAAATAATCAGTAGCTCCGCGATAAAATGTTTTTTGAGGATTGGGCTCGAAGAAAAAGCGAGTCACACCAGAAGATGCACGGCGATAATCGGTACCTGCTATCAATTGATCAATTTTCTGACGATAGTAGGCCGTAATATTTTTGACGTAGTTAGCTGCTTTCAAACGCCCTTCTATCTTAAAGGATGAAACACCAGCCTGCATCAGCTCTAATAAATGGGCAGAAGCATCAAAATCTTTGAGCGAAAGTAAATGTTGATTACGCGACAGCACTTCTTCGTCGCCATCAAGTAACGTATAAGGCAATCGACACATCTGAGCACAAGCGCCACGATTAGCACTCCGTTCACGTAGAGCTTGGCTTAAATAACATTGACCGCTATAACTAACACATAGGGCACCATGAACGAAACATTCCAAAGCTACAGCTGTTTTTTCGCCTATTTCACGAATCTGTTGCAGCGACAGTTCACGAGCAAGCACCACTTGCTCAAAACCACATTGTTCGAGGAACTTGACTTTGTCTACCGAACGATTGTCGCACTGCGTACTAGCATGCAACGGGATTGGTGGTAAATCGAGCTCGAGCAAACCCATATCTTGAATAATCAAAGCATCAACACCTATATCATACAGTTTGTAAATGAGTGCCCGCGCTTCGTCCAACT
This sequence comes from Paludibacteraceae bacterium, assembly GCA_028694915.1. GTDB lineage: Bacteria > Bacteroidota > Bacteroidia > Bacteroidales > Paludibacteraceae > W0P28-013. Next base: position 68,087 of record JAQVJY010000001.1, on the reverse strand, counting down.
CATCATCACTCAAAATGGTATTTAAGGCCACATAAACCCGCGCATAAAAACGGTGTGCATAGGCCACCAAAGTAGCAATATCATCGAGTGAATTACCTACTGCTTGACGCGCACCAAACTTAGGTGCACCAATATACACCGCATCTGCGCCATGATTAATAGCTGCGATACCAACCTCCGCATTTTTTGCTGGAGCTAAAAGTTCTATTGTTTGAGGGATTCTAGCCACAAGTTATCTAGTTGTTAAAGCCTCTCGTTCTTTACGGGGCAATTTATTCCAAACCAATTGATACGAATTATGTAGGAGTTCAAGTATCAATTTATCGCTAACATCTGCATTAAAAGCTACCGTATTCCAATGTTTTTTATTCATGTGATACCCTGGCACAATTCCCATATAACGTTCACGTAGTTCTATGGCTTGCTCTGGATCACACTTTAAATTGACAGAGTTAGGTGTTTGCAAATCAGTCAGTGCAAATAGTTTACTACCAACATAAAAAACTAACGTATATTCGTCGAACGGAAATCTCTCTTCGACATAAGGCAACGATAAACACTCTTCACGTAAAAGTTCAATATCCATAACACGCTAATTTTAAAGTACAGTTATTTCAACGTTAGCCACTTGAATACAGTCGCCCGCCACAATTTGTGCTCGTTTACGTAATTCCACTTGCCCATTACGCTTCACCTGCCCAGAAGTTACCAACTGTTGAGCTTCACTACCCGAATACACAACATTGGCTGCTTTTAGGAGCTGAATTAAATGAATCGACGAATCGGTTTCACGCAAGTTGAATGTTATTTTTTCCATACGCTATTTTTCAAAAGGAGTTACAAAGATAGTGCATTTCATGGCATAAAAAAAGCATTCCGTAGAATGCTTTTTTCCTTTATTTTTTCCATTGTCGATCGCGAACAGCGTAAATTCGTTCAATAATATCTACCACTTTCAAGCCTTCCAACACATTGGTTGTAATCGTTCCCTTATCGTGCAATTTCTCAACTACATTTTGAATAACATAATGGTGATTTTGAGCTGAACCTTTATACAAACCATAATCATTTGGTGGATTAGAAGGCGCCAACTCAGGCATCACATAGTCTTTCACATGACAATAAGTAACTTCATTCATATATTGTCCTGCAACTTTTACCGTTCCCTTTTCACCGATAATAGTGATAGCACTTTCAAGGTTAGTATCCCACACTGCCGTGGAGTAATTTAAACAACCAACGCCGCCATTGATAAAATCGAAAGCCACAATACCACTATCTTCAAAAGCGGTTAAGTGTTTATGGTTAAAATCAGCAAAATGTCCTCTAATATTAGTAACGTCGCCGAACAACCAATACATAATATCAATAAAGTGGGAAAATTGTGTAAACAACGTACCACCGTCAAGTACAGCATCACCATGCCAATTCCCTGGTTTATAGTAACGGTCATCACGATTCCAGTAGCAATCGAGTTTTACCATATAGATATCGCCCAATGTTTTATTATCAATCAATTCTTTCAACCATACAGATGGAGGAGAATAACGATTTTGCATAACACAAAATACGGACTTACTCATTTCCAACGATTTGAAAACGATGCGTTCAGCATCAGCTTTTGTCAATGCAATCGGTTTTTCGAGTACCACGTGCTTAGATGCAGCCAACGCCTTCACAGCATATTCCGCATGAAATGCATTAGGTGTACAAATATTAATAACATCAAGATCCAAATTGGAAGCCAATAATTCATCAATAGATGAAAAATAAGGTTCTTCAATGGATTCGCATCCTGTTTTTTCTTTTGGATAAATATCACATACAGCGACCAATTCTGAATCTGGATTTCGGCGAATCATCTCTGCGTGACGTTTACCAATGTGTCCCTGACCTACTACTGCAAATTTTACCATACTATTTTGTTTATTTAGTTAACAATTTAACCGTTGAATTTTGAAGTTGATACCGTTCTCCCGTTGCAGGACAAACAGCCACTCCATGCGCATCGAATTCCAATTTTTCGCCATAGGCACTCACCCAGCCAATTTGTCGTGCGGGATTACCTACCACTAAAGCATATGGTTTTACTGGTTTTGTAACCACTGAACCAGCGCCAATTAAAGCATATTCTCCAATTTCGTTACCACAAACCAACGTTGCATTGGCACCAACACTGGCACCACGACGAATGATGGTTTCTTTATATTCTGTTTTACGAGAAACATGACTACGAGGATTAATAACGTTGGTAAATACCATAGATGGGCCCAAAAAAACATCATCTTCACAAATAACACCTGTATAAACCGATACATTATTTTGAATCTTCACATTACGACCTAGATGCACGTCTGGAGAAATCACCACATTTTGTCCAATGTTGCAATCTTCACCGATTACGCAATGAGACATCACATGCGAAAAATGCCAAATTTTGGTATTCGCTCCGATTTGGCAACCTTCGTCAACATATGCCGACTCATGTTTAAAATAGTTTTCCATCTGTTGTTAATATTTGACTACAAATATAGAATATTATAAAAAACTACACAATAGCCATATTACAATAAAGATTTTATGGCTAACACAACCCTTTCAACATCCTCATCTGTCAATATAGAACCAGATGGTAAACACAAGCCTTTAGAAAAAAGTTCCTCACTTACGCCATTCGTATAGGATGGAGATGTCTGAAAAACTGGCTGCAAATGCATAGGTTTCCATAACAAACGGCTTTCTATATCTTCTTTTTCCAAATGAATACGTAAATCGTTCGCCGTAAAACCACAAATAGTTGATTCAACCAAAATACAAGTTAACCAAAAATTTGATTGTGTATTCTCATTTGAATTGCATTTAACCGTAATACCTTTAACGCCACTAAGTAAACGTACGTACAAATCATGTATTTGTCTACGACGTGCCACATGTGATTCTAACACCAACATTTGTCCACGCCCAATACCTGCACATATATTACTTAAACGATAATTATATCCTATTACCTCATGTTGATAATATGGAAACGGCTCGCGAGCTTGAGTAGCGTAAAACATAACACGTCGCTTCTGTTCCTCTGTAGAACAAACTAAAGCTCCACCCCCAGAAGTTGTAATCATTTTGTTTCCATTAAATGATAATGCACCAAATTGGCCAAAAGTTCCACATTTTAGTCCATTCAGTTGAGAACCCAATGCTTCAGCCGCATCCTCTAAGATTGGTATATTATATTTGGTTGCAATTTCCATAATTTCAGTCATTTTTGCTGGCATCCCATATAAATGAACAGGAATAATTGCTTTGGGATATTTACCTGTTTGGGCCTTTCTATCGACAATTGCCTTTTCCAATAATTGCGGATCCATATTCCAAGTATCTTTCTCTGAATCGACAAAAATAGGGGTAGCTCCTTGATATAAAATGGGATTAGCCGACGCTGAAAACGTGAAACTTTGACAAATCACTTCATCTCCAGCTTTTACTCCGAGCATCACCAGCCCAAGATGCAATGCTGCCGTGCCAGCACTCAATGCTACCACATACTTATTTTTGCCCAAAAACTGTTCTAAATCATGCTCAAATCCATTCACATTGGGACCAAGAGGTACTACCCAATTAGTATCAAACGCTTCTTTAATAAAGTCTTGCTCACGACCTCCCATGTGAGCAAGTGAAAGCCAAATTCGTTTATTCATTCTCTTTAATCTTTTTACCTAAAACAGTATATATTATCAATTTGAAATCGTACCCAAAAGACCAATTCTCCAAATAGTGAAGATTTATCCGAACCTTATCGGGAAATATAACTTCATCATTATACTTCTGTGGGTCAGATTGTAAAAATAACAAATATTCTTCGTTACGATATTTTAAACTTGCAGGGCCTGTAATCCCCGGTTTCAAATTCAATATGCGCCTATCATCACCTTGAAGTTTATCTGCATATCCTGGCACATCAGGACGTGGGCCTACAAAGCTCATATCGCCAATTAAGACATTCCACAACTCTGGTAATTCATCTAATTTATATTTACGTAAAACTGATCCCAATGGAGTAATACGACTCTCACCAGATACAGATATAGTAGAACCACTGGCATCATTTACCATTGATCTAAATTTATACATGGTAAATACTTTCCCATATTGACCAACGCGTTTCTGCTTGAAAATAATTGGTCCGTCAGGCATTTTGCATTTAATGCAAACTGCAACAATAACTAATAATGGCCATAAGAACAACAAACCAAGTAAAGCCATAACTCTATCAAAAATATTTTTACACAGCATATATTTGATCTTATAATCTTTTTAAAATGGCATTTATCGCATATCCAAAAAAACAAAATAAAGCATAAACATACGGCAAGTGCTCTACATCCCTATATACTCTCCAAACATCACGAGAAGCTTTTATTTTTTTTGCAGAGTTAGAATGCTCGACCAAACGATATTGAGCCAAAACTTTAGGTATTCCATATGCAACAACACCTTTCTTCATTATTGATAACCAGGTTGCCATATCTTGACTCGTCGGAATATTTGGCATATAAAAGTCCCCGACTTTTTCTTTATCAATCATGACTGTAAGACATCCAATAATGGTATTGCGCAAATAATAATGGTAATTAATTTTCTTAGGAGCATGTATTACTTTATTTAAATCCACACCATCCTCATTCATCAATGTATAATCTGAAAAAGAAAATGCGCAATCGTGTTCTTGCATATACGACAACTGCCAAGCCAATTTTTGAGGCAGCCACAAATCATCACTATCAAGAAAAGCAATATATTTCCCTTGTGCCCTGGCAAGCGAATTATTACGAGCTGCTGCTGCGCCTGAATTTTGATCTAAAACAAAGAATTTAATCCTTGAATCTTGAGCTGCATACTTTTCAACAATTTCTACAGTTATATCTGTGGAACAATCATCTGTGATTAACAATTCCCAGTCTGTATATGTTTGAGCAAGAACAGACTGAATAGTTTCTTCAATAAATTTAGAAGAATTGTATGCTGGTGTTATTATAGAAACTAATTGATTCATAAACAATAAAAATACTAGACAATCGAGTTAATGCGCCTCAAAAAATAAGTGACGTATTGCAGATAAACTCTCTTTCGACATCTGACATTTACGCGTGATCCCCAGAAATTTAGTAGAAACATTTCCAATATTATTTACTACTAATTGCGGATAATACCCCGTCGTCAATTGAGATTGTCGGACTAATTCTGCAAAATAAATTTCTTCACCATACATAAACCCAGGAAATGACATGTCCAAATTATCCAGCACAAACTGTTTGGTAAATATCATAATAGAGCCATGCCCGGCATAAATCGATCTACCTTGTTCCTGATTCATTAATAAGTTTATCTCCTTATGCCGAAAACGATAGATAAATTCATAAAGTCCATAGAGTAAAGGAAACGAATATAGCATCTGTAACAAAAACATCTTTAGTCGAGTTGGCCGAACCAACATAAAAGGATTTTCATTTTTTCGTGTACCTATTGTATATACAGATGGTACTATCCAGCCAGCTGTTTTGGACTCAATTGCATTAAGTTCAATAAAGAAAGTTTCTGACAACAATAAATCTACATTCGAAATAAAAACAAAATCATATTTATTAGCTTGATCTTGACTTATTTCATGAAACATAGAGATGGCACAGCCCATATATCCCAAGTTCTGATAATAGGGAAATACACGTACACAAACATAGTCATAATCTATTGAAATTGGCTGTTGATTGGCTGTCGTATTATCTCCAATCCAAACATCAACCCTCACAAACTCAGAAGCGACTCTTGCTGCCCTTTCAATTGATTGCAAGTAGTTATTCAACTCTTTATATGAGTTATAATTAACACAAAGGATTAAAATTGTTTTCATGTGACGATATATTCAACACCTAACGATTTCTTATCTCTAAATGATTTACATAGAAAACCATCAATTGGCTATATTTATATTAACGGAACAAACTAAAAATGAATATGCCAAAATAATATTAATTCTCAGAACAAATATATTCTTTGATAAAACGTCTTATAATGATCAATGACGACAAGGGTAAAAACAACAATGCGACAATAAAAAAAAGTAGCGTAGAAAAACCGTTAGTAAAAAACAGCCTAATAAATTTAGCATTCTGAAGCTCGCGATATTTAACAATACGTAAAAACCACTGCCATAATTCAGCGGAAAGTCGTAGTGTCCATAAAATTTGTTTTGTGAAAGACAAGTTGCATCGTTTTAAAATTAAAAAACGAAAATTGCCTTCTTGCATTTTCAAATACGAGCTCGTCTTACCTGTTGGATTTTGCCGATACCAAGCACCTAAATATCCCTTTAAACGAGAATATTTTACAGTCTTATTAAAAACTGTTAAATGAAAATTCCAATCTTCACGTTGTTTTACCGTTTCATCATAACCAATCTGATTCTGTTTGATAAAATTTGTTCTATACATAAAAGCATGCGATGGGACCGAAAAGCCTAGTCCCCATAAAGTCAGCAATACAAATTTAGACAAATTAGCGCCACGAATATGAGGGACTAATGTATTCTGTGAAACAAAAAAGCTATAATCGGTATAAGATACATCTAACTGATTACACTCCATTATCTCAATCTGCTTTGCAAACTTGAGTTCATCTAATAAATCATCTGCATCTAAAAATTGTATGTAATCACCTGAAACTTTAGTTAAACCGAAATTCCGAGCTGAAGCTGAACCACCGTTAGACTTAGAGAACAATAGTATTCTTGAATCTTTTTGGCAAAAATCATCGACCACAGCCACTGTATTATCAGTAGAACCATCATCAATAACAACACACTCCCAATTAGAATAATACTGAGATTGTAGTGACTGAAGTGTTTCGCCTATATAGTCACCCTGATTATAACAAGGTATTATGACTGAGACTTTAGGTTCTAACATTCTTGTTCTTTTTTAATAGAATATCTAAAAATAAGATATAAAACAATAGTTCCCAAGATATAATAACTCATATCTATACGCCAGAAACTATAATAAAAAACCCCAAACAAAGGGACCTGTAACAAAAGCACCCATAACATCAGCTGATAAAAAGGCATAATACCTTTACGCTTTTGTTTAAGAGTGAGAGAGGCAACGCAAGCATAAATAATCACAAGTAATATCATTCCACCATGACCTAAATCGACCAACCAATCACCTAAAAAAGAGTAGAAAATTCCAATATTTTCGCCACTGTAAGCAAAAATCGTTTCACGATAATCAGTCAAATCAAATTTTTGTCCTAATACAAAATGGTACGTAAATGGAAATATACGCTGAAACGAAATTTCACGACATGAATAATGATCAAAAAAATAAGAAAAATTCAAAAACGATTGCCCCAAATAAGCGGTCATACTACTATCCGATGATTCACCCCAACGGGATGCCGTGACAGCCAAGAAATAGACACTTAAGATCCCTGCTGCGATTAAGACTGGAAATAAGACAGCTATTTTTCTTGATTTATTTAAATAAGGTCGAAAATAAATATATAAAGCTCCAAAAATAAATACCCAATAAATAATTTGAGTTCTTCCTGCGACTAAAATAGCCCCCACTACTGGAGTAAAAGATGCAAGAAACAATAAATAATTATATACTTTCGAATGATTTAACTTAATAACACTATAGAAAAACATTAGCAGTACCATAGGGGAAAATCGAGAAAATATAGTAGGAAAAAGCTCTAATATATGTCTCCAACCAGTTGATTCCTCTACCACATCTTCATCATAAATCATAGCACGAACTTCAGAAAGATCTCCATTTAAAATACTCCGAATATCATCCAAGCATAAAATAACAGTTAAGAAAAAAACAAACATGAAGAAATAACCAAGTCTTGTGAAAAATTTAGATCGAGCCAAAGGTATTTCCGTAACCTTTATTCGGTCTAAATGATAAAAAGGCCATATTGAAATAGTAATCAAGACACAATAAGTCAATGTTGGGAGAAAGTTAATGGGGATTTTTGTTGTTACACCATATTCGCCATAAAAACCAAACCAATCAATTAAAACTGAATAGAAAGCTGAAATCGCATAAATGAACGAAACATACGATGCGACTCCAAATCGTTTACCTTTATACCAAAAGACAAACATTAACAAGATAAAATATATAAATGGAACTAAAATCATAATTTAAGCCAAGGAGTTTGTTGATATTTCTCTATGTTTTTTGATTCTTGAATTTTATATCTATTTTTCCATAACGACTGGTAAGCAAATTGAATATTCTGCGCTTGTTTTTTATTTGCAATTAACGCAATAATCCACCGCACAATAGTTCTTATGTGTACAGACAAATAGTTGAAAAAACTAGACTTTTCATACGCATGAATTAGTAAGAAGCGACGATAATAATAACCAGAATCAAATATATTTTTGTTACCAAATTGTTCCCTATCATGCCAAACGGAAACACTTGGTATCACTTTAACTTGACCTCCAATAGAAAAAACGCGTTGCACATATTGGTTATCTTCCCCGTAATGCGAAAACAAGGGATTAAAGCCGCCCACTTGAAGCACCAACTTACTAGGTAGCAACCAACAAGCCGCATTTACAAAATCAACACTATACGCTTTTTCTTGAGGGTTAGTCAAAAAGGTACTAACTATTTGATCTGATAGATTACGTAATATAAATGTTTGAAAATTTTTATCTAAAGCTGTACCTAAACCATTTAAATGTTTAGGGCTCAATATTGTTTTATCATCTGCAAATCGCAATAAGACTTCAAGCATTTCAGATGAAATCCAAGCGTCTTGATTCAACAATAAAACATACTCCGCTCCATTTTTAATAGCATATTCGAAACCCAAATTATTAGCTAATCCAAAACCTTTATTATCATGTTGAGGCAGTAAAATCACATTAGGATAATACTTAATAACATGTGCGACTGTACCATCTTGAGAATTGTTATCAATGACTACAGGCAAGACAAATAAAGAAGAGTCAGATAAACTCTTCAAACATCTGTCTATCCAAGGCATAGCATTATAGGTAACAATAACAGCAAAAATCTTCATAATTTTGATTTTTTCAGATCTTTAATCATCTCCAGAGGCCATTTCCAATTTTGGTAACATAATTGTGCAATTCCTGGAGCCAATATCAATCCCCATAAACCAATTTTTAAATAAGCTAAAAACAGAAATAGTAAAAACAAAGTAGCTGCCGCGGATAATAACGACGCTCTAAAAAATGGCACCTCATTTTTTGATAACAGAAAAGCACCCGCCATAGCATGATTTTGTTCTAAAAAAGCCACTAATAAAGTGACAAAGAGTAAGGCTCCACCAAACAAATAAGTTTGGCTACCTATTAAACTCAAAAACCAATTTCCACACAGAGCAACTCCTATTCCACAAACAAGATACACTAATACCAATAAACCTACTGATTTAAGATATACGGAACGAATAGCCAAAAAATCATGTTCTACACGCCATTGAAATACTTTAGGTAAATACACCGTATAATACAAATTGCCCATAGCCACGAAAACCATTACTACTTGCATAGTAATACCATACGATCCAATATCTTCAAGCGGTAAATACAAAGCTCCAATAAATGTAGCTGATTTATTGATTAAAAAGCCACCAAGCCCAGTCAAACCTACTTTAACCGCATTAGGATAGATTGCTGTTAAGACTTCTTTAAATCGATTATCGTTTGCTGCTGATAATGAGTCAACCAATTCTGAATCAAAAAAATACTTTTTGGATAAAATACGAATAATAACCACCGAAGCGATTTGCGCAGAAACGATGGACACAAGCCCAAAACCAGTCAAAACCAATACTGCCGCCACTGCTATATAGGCAATATTCCCTACCAAAATAATTTGATTTAACCTTTTTACGAAACCACGAGCACGCATAAGTGATTCGTAGTAAAGCGTATACAAGTTATAAGTATTAATAATACAAAGTAAGAACCAAGCAACATAAATTTCGGTAGTATCGCCCTTGTAAGTTTGAAGTAAAGTGTGAATATACCAAGTTCCCAAAGTTAATAAAAGTACAAGTAAAGCAATGGCTACACGTGAATAAAACCAACGCATAGCACGAATAGTACTCTTCAACAAATCATAATTAACGGAATCAGACGCATTAGAAAAACCATTTTTTTGTAATGACTCTACGCCTGTAAAAATATAAGCCACATTACGTGAGAACGAAGAATTAAATCCAAAGTCGAGCAACAAACTCAAAGAGGTTACCACCGTAAAAACAGTCCAAATACCAACTGTTTCGGCTGGCAGCATACGTAAAATAACAGGGAAAAGGAGCACGCCTGCTCCCATTTTAAAAAATGTAGCTAACACACTCCAAACTAAATCCTTATTTCCTATTTTTGCAACGCCAATTTGAGCCATTCAGTACATATTAAAGTCGTCCGTCCACCAAATTTCTATCCACAAAATTCTTCACATCAAAAATAACGGCTCCTTGTGATTTATATTTTGCAAAATCAAATGTCAAAAATTCATTATGCGATACACAGGCAATAATGGCTTGATAGGGTTTATGCTCATCGAATTTTGGCAATAACTCAACACCATATTCATGTTTCACCTCTGCTGAATCAGCCCAAGGATCACAATAATCTACAATAGCGCCAAAATCCTCTAATTCACGACCGATTTCAATCACTTTAGTATTTCGCACATCTGGACAATTTTCTTTAAATGTAACTCCTAAAATAAGCACATTTGCGTCTTTGATTTTCAGATCTTTTTGAATCATCAATTTGAGTACTTTATGCGCAATAAAATTGGGAACGCTATTATTAACGCTACGTCCAGAAAGAATAACTTGTGGGTTGTAACCCAAAGCCTTTGCTTTATGTGCCAAATAATAAGGGTCAACACTTATACAATGTCCACCAACTAAACCTGGACGATATTTCAAAAAATTCCATTTGGTGCCAGCAGCTTCAATCACATCATTAGTATCAATACCTACGCGATCGAAAATTAAGGCTAGTTCGTTAACAAAAGAAATATTCACATCACGTTGCGCATTTTCTATGGCTTTAGCGGCTTCGGCCACTTTCATATTTGGTGCCTTATGCGTACCATTTTCAAGAATTGAATTATATAAATCATCAACCAAATTAGCAATTTCAGGCGTAGAGCCTGATGTGATCTTTTTGATTTTGGTCAATGTATTTATTTTATCTCCAGGGTTTATACGTTCTGGCGAATAACCACAGAAAAAGTCCTTATTAAATTTTAAACCTGAAACTTTCTCTAAAATTGGAACACAATCTTCTTCCGTACAACCTGGATATACAGTGGATTCATAAATAACCAAATCACCTTTTTTCAAAACTTTCCCAAGCATTTCTGACGCTTTTAATAACGGTGTCAAATCTGGATTATTATACTGATCGATAGGTGTTGGAACTGTTACAATGAAAGTATCAAACAAGCGTAAATCATCTACAATGGCAGAGAATGATAACCCTTTGCAGCCACTTTCTTTATACAAATTGGTAGCCTGTTTCATGCCTTCCAAATCGGCTTCAAGCGTACGATCTTCACCCCGTGTGAGTTCGGATACACGATCCACATTAATATCAAAACCTAAAACACGGTATTTTTTACCATATTCAATAGCTAAAGGCAGACCGACATATCCAAGACCGATTACTGCAATTTTACGTTCTACATTCATAATATAACTATTAATTTGTTTTTTGAGACTTTTTAGCCAATATTGTCCATAAAATGAACATTAAAATAGTACTTAACAAAAATGCCACCAATAATAAAATCTCGTTATACCATTCACGCCCAACAATGGCCAAGAGAATAAATAATACTGAAACGAGAAGAATAACAAATGTTACCTGGCGGTGCTTCAATCCCGTCCTAAGTAACAAATGATGTATATGATTTTTATCTGGTTTGAACGGTGACGTTTTATTTTTAATACGCGTAATCATGACACGCATAGTATCAAACAACGGAACGAACAAGATACAAAAAGCAACTGCCGGAGCTGCAGGCACAACCAAGATGCTAGGTAAAACTTCTGGAGTCGCATTTAGCTGTATAAAGTGAAATACAAACCACGACATCATAAAGCCAAGCAATAATGAACCTGAATCACCCATAAAAATTTTACGACGAGTCCCCCCAAACACATTGTACAAGAAAAATACCGCCAAAGAACCTATCAAAGCATAAGCTAGAACTGCCATGTGAACATCACCCGCAGCTTGAAAGTAAAGTGCAAATACCAATGAATACAACATACCTAAACCTGACGCCAAGCCATCAACTCCATCAATCAAATTTAAAGCATTAATGATAGCGACTAACGAGACAAAAGAAATCACATAACTACTAACCAACGACAATTCATATATGCCAAATAAACCAAATAAATTGGTGATACGAATATCCGCAAAAATAATTAAAAATGCCCCAGCACATGTCTCTCCGAGTAATTTCAACGTTGCAGATAAATCAATCAAATCGTCTATAAAACCTGTCATCAAAATAAGTGTAACACCCGCCATCAAATAATGCGAATACTGCAAATGATTATAGGAAAAAATGACATAGAAAATCAAAAATGATATAAAAATATCAAGGCCACCCACCGTTGGGATAGCACCTACATGAGACGTTCGTTTATTTGGTTTAACTACAAAATTTCGCTCTTTAGCAACTCGTAAAACCAAAGGCATAAAGACCAATCCCAGTATACCCGTAATGAAAATAAAAATAAACGGATAGTGATATAAAAAATTTAAAAGCGTAACTGGCATTATTTTTTCATCTCCATATCTAAACGTTCATACTGCGAATTTTTACTAACATACTCGGGTACGAGTTCTTTCATTTTCGAAACAACCATGTAGTTTTTATACACATTAGCAAATTTCAATAATTCAGCAATTTCGTGTTCTACTTCATTAAAGTCATACTCGCGTACCTTCGCTATCATTATTTTTTCATGATAAGTAGGTTGAGTAGCCTCTTTCACATTCAGTAACTCTTCATATAATTTTTCACCAGGGCGAAGTCCTGTGTAACTAATTTGAATATCAACATCAGGTTTATAACCTGCCAAACGGATCATTTTACGAGCTAAATCAACAATTTTCACAGGTTGACCCATATCAAAAATAAAGATTTCACCACCATTTCCCATAGAACCAGCTTCCAACACCAATTGACAAGCTTCAGGAATAGTCATAAAATAACGAATAATATCAGGATGCGTAACTGTAATAGGGCCACCCTTCTCAATTTGGTGTTTAAATAATGGGATAACCGAACCATTAGAGCCTAAAACATTACCAAAGCGAGTAGTAATAAATTTAGTCGCTGAAGGATTACTTTCATGCAATTTTTTAAATAATGATTGCACGTAAATCTCAGCAATACGCTTAGAAGCTCCCATCACATTGGTCGGATTCACAGCCTTATCTGTGGATACCATCACAAATGTTTGAACACCATATTTCACAGCCAAATCGGACATATTTTTGGTACCAGACACATTGGCAATCACACACTCACTTGGTGCATCCTCCATCATGGGAACGTGTTTGTAGGCAGCGGCATGATAAATAATATCAGGGCGATAAGATTCCATAACATATTCTGAGCGTTTCACGTTACGCACATCGCCTATACAAGTTACAAACAAACATTTTGTTTGAAGTTCTTCCAATTCCAATTTCAAATTGTGCAATGGTGTTTCGGCATTATCGTACAATACCAACAGTTGTGGATTGTAGTTTATCAACTGGCGTACAATCTCGCTACCAATAGAACCTGCAGCACCTGTAACCATCACCACTTTACCTTTTATTTGTTCTACGATATGTTTCTTATCTATTACTATAGGACGACGATTTAACAATTCCTCTATCTGAATATTTTTTAAATCTTTACTCACATCCACCAACTTATCGCCCTCGTGCCATTCATTCATTGAAGGGACTGTAAGAATCTCAATATTGTTTTCTAAAAAGAAATCTAAATCACGAGCAGGATCGATTTCTTTCATCTTAAACGGAGAAATAATAACCGCTTTCACCTTTTTTTGAGTCAAAAAACGTAACAACTTACGTTTATCAACAGTAGAAGCCACAGGCATACCAAAAATAAACTTATCATTAACACTCTGTAGATCACCCAAAAAACCAACCAAACGATATTTAGAATCACTGGCTGATCTAATCATCTTAGCTATGCTCACTCCTGCCGCTTGAGTGCCATATACCACAACAGGTATTACTTGTCCGCTATGAATAATCAAATAGTCGTAAACCGTTTTAACAACTAAACGCACAGACAATAAGAGTAAAAATGCTACCACGCCATACACCAAAAGTCCTGCACGCAAGAAAATCCCTTCTCCAAAGAAAAAATAACAAATATAATGAATGGCGAACAAAAATACTAAATTCAACCCTATGGACATCAATAATTTAACGATATCCACATAACTAGAATAACGTAAAATACCAGAATAGGTATGAAAAATCCAGAAACAAACAATTTGAGATCCCACTGCGATTAACATACGTGTTTCCAATGCCACTTCCTGCATGGGAAATCTAAAATAATAAACTTTTATGGAAATAGCATAGGCAATGTAAAAAGCCGCAGCACACAGGATAGTGTCCAAGAAAAGAATAAACCAACGTGGCAAATAACCGATAGAAGTAAGATGAGAGAATATATCACTATCTAAAACTTGAGATTTTCTATTGCTCATAATGATTTTTGTTTTTCAAAACACGATTAGATTTTGATAGAATGTGCAAAAATACATAAAAGGATAGAACAATCAAAGCTTTTTTAACAAAAAAAACTGTTTTTTGGGTACTAAAAATCCCTGAAAATAAAGACTTTTCGAAAAGTATTACATCTCATTATATTTTAGAAATGTTAAATTTTTATTTACTCGTACCATACAGCCATTTTTAATTTAAAATAATGCAGTTTTAACATAATAAATATCAAATTGATAGCAAACGTAAGCGCAAAAAAACACCCATGCTTGAACAAATCAAAACACAGGTGTATATAAGACAATTTTATAAAATAAAATTCTATTAAGAAATAGGCTTTAAACCTCTATCTGCAGCTAATTTTAGCAGTAAATCATAAGCTGCGTCGTGTTCGTTAGGTATAACACCGTCTAAGATAGCATCTTTTATTTGAACCTTTAATTCACCAATAACACCACATGGTTCTAATCCAAAAAGACTCATAATTTCCTCTCCATTAATAGGAGGTTGGAAGTTACGCACACGATCTTTCTCCTCTATTTCTTTCAATTTAACACGCACCAATTGAAAGTTTTGTGAAAAACGTTTCACTTTTTCCATATTATTGGAAGTAATATCGGACTCACAAAGTGTCATTAAGGCATCAATATCATCACCGGCTTCAAACAACAACCGACGAACAGCGGAATCTGTTACCTCACTCTCACTCAGCACAATGGGACGCATGTGTAACAGTACCATTTTTTGGACAAATTTCATTGGATCACCCAGTGGTAATTTCATCCGTTTAAAAATGCTTGGTACCATTTTACTCCCCACAAAATTATGATTACGAAACGTCCAACCTTGTTGATCGTCCCATAATTTGGTAGCTGGTTTGCCAATATCGTGCAAGAGAGCACTCCATCTCAACCATAAATCATCACTTTTTGATGCCAGATTATCAAGCACTTTCAATGTGTGATCAAAGTTATCTTTATGCGCCCGACTTCCTCGTTTCTCAACACCTTTGAGGGCTGCCATTTCAGGAAAAACCAACGGCAACAACTCACATTTATCCAACAAACGAAAACCAATAGACGGTTTTGGAGCCGCCATTATTTTATTCAATTCATCGAGCACACGCTCCTTGGTGATAATCGTGATGCGTTGCGAATTTCGTGTAATGGCCTCCAACGTATCATCTGCAATACGAAAATCTAACTGCGTAGCAAAACGAATAGCCCGCAACATGCGCAACGGATCATCGCTAAAGGTAATATCGGGATTAAGCGGCGTACGCAGTGTTTTTTGATCAAGGTCGCTTATTCCGCCAAAAGGGTCTATTAGTTCCCCAAATCGAGCTTTATTCAAACAAATAGCGAGCGCATTAATCGTAAAATCGCGCCTATTTTGATCTTCTTCCAACGTACCATCTTCAACAATAGGATTTCTAGATTCCTGCTGATACGATTCGCGACGAGCACCTACAAATTCAAGTTCATACTGACGATTCTTGACTTGTGCAGTGCCATACGTTTTGAATATCGACACATGGGTATTTTTACCTAATTTATGAGCTACCGCCTTAGCCATATCTATGCCACTACCAACCACCACCACATCAATATCTTTGGACGGACGCTGCAACAATAAATCGCGCACATAGCCACCAATGAGGTAGCATTCTATGCCTAAATCATCGGCAACACCACTCATCAATTGAAAAATTTCTCCCTTTAGGTCAATAGTCATAGAAAACAGATATCTAATTAAATTTCAATATGCTCAAGGCTATTCAATAAGTCGTCAAACGACTTAATTTTAGATTTCGATTGCACTTCCTCCATTTGATTTTGAACAGCTTCGTCGTAACTTTCGCATGGAACAGCACGGATCACACCCATAGCAATAGGCATATCAGGTCCTTGCATCGTTGCTAATTTTTGATGCAATGTATAATCAACGGTTTTAGCATCGTGAATCAAAATATCTTCTTCGCGCACGCCATTTTCACCAATCGTTACTACCTTTAAATTCCAACCATCTAACACCAAACCCTTATTACGCTCTTTACCAAAAATCATCGGTTTGCCATCTTCTAACACAATCAATCTGTCTGCACGATCTTCTTTAGAAGCAATCCAACCATGAGCACCGTTATTAAAAATGACACAATTAACCAAAAATTCAAGTATCGAAGTTCCTTTGTGTTTAACCGCTTCGATCATGATTTTTTTAGATGTTTCCAAATCCACATCAAGAGCGCGCGCAAAAAAAGTACCACCAGCTCCGAACACTAATTCAGCAGGAACAAATGGACGTTCTACCGTTCCGAAAGGTGACGACTTTGTTACGAATCCCTTTGCTGATGTTGGTGAATATTGTCCCTTCGTAAGTCCATATATCTGATTATTAAACAATAACACATTTAAATCAACATTACGACGCACGCTATGTATGAAATGGTTACCACCAATTGCTAAACAGTCGCCATCGCCGGTAGCTTGCCACACACACAACTCAGGATGAGCGACTTTTACACCTGTAGCCACCGCTGCACCGCGTCCATGAATGGTATGAAAACCATACGGACTCAAATAATAGGGAATACGAGAAGAACAACCAATACCTGAAATCACTGCTATTTGATGTGGAGGTATACCTATTTCGGCCATGGCCTTTTGGAGTGAACTGATTATGGCATGATCGCCACATCCTGGGCACCAACGTACATATTGATCGCTTTTATAATCTTTTGCTGTAAACATATTGCGTGAAAATTACGAGCTATAATTAAAAATAGCTTAGTTTTTTAAAGAGTTTCCAAATATTCTACAATCTCACTGACCTTAAATGGTTGTCCTTCCATTTTATTAAACTGTACAAATGGAACGTCAGGCAATTGACTACGCAAAAACGTGGCAAACTGCCCATTATTTAATTCGCACACTACTACTTTTTTGTATTTTCTGAGTAGTGAATGCGCATTTTTAGGCAAAGGACAGATGTAATTAAAATGCAACAAAGCTGTTTTTTTGCCTTCTGCATTAAGTGTATTCACGGCATTCAACAAATGCCCATGTGTACTTCCCCAACCAACGACTAATAAATCGGCTGATTCATCGCCCTCTATTTCCATATCGGGCAATACGTTGGCAATTTGAGCTATTTTTTCGGCACGAGTAGCAATCATACGTGCATGATTCTCGCCATCAGTAGAGATACCCGCTCTTACATAATCTTTTTCCAATCCACCATTCCGGTGCATAAATCCCTCCATACCAGGGAAAGCCCAATAGCGAACTTTAGTTTTTTCATCACGCGTTGAAGCGCGGAATTGTCCTTTAAGTGAGTCGGGAGCAATATTAGGATGAATTGCAGGTAAATCAGCTAATTTAGGAAGTTTCCACAACGACGAACCATTTCCAATAAAAGCATCAGTCAGTAAAATAACTGGCGTCATATTTTCCAACGCAATTTTGGCCGCCATAAAGGCGTAGTGAAAACAATCGTCAGGACTGCTCGCGGCCATTACCACCAAAGGACTTTCACCATTGCGACCATAAAGTGCTTGTAATAAATCGGTTTGTTCTGTTTTGGTTGGCAAACCAGTAGAAGGTCCACCACGCATCACATCAATAACCACTAACGGAAGTTCGGCCATAACGGCCAAACCTATGGCCTCCGATTTTAACGAAATACCAGGCCCAGAAGTACTTGTAGCAGCCAAATCGCCAGCAAATGAAGCCCCTAAAGCCATGCAAATACCAGCTATTTCATCTTCGGCTTGTATGGCTTTCACGCCCATATCTTTACGAGCTGCCAATTCATGTAAAATATCGGTAGCAGGTGTAATAGGATAACTACCCAGAAATAAATTCCGACCCGATTTTTGAGAAGCAGCAATCAAACCCCAAGCGGTGGCTTTATTACCACTGATAATGGTATATGTTCCTTTCGAAAGATTTTCAGATTTACCAACCGTAAAGGTGGACACATTCAAATGCAAATTGTGTCCATAGTTGAATCCATCGGTAACCACTTTGACATTGGCTTGTAGTAAATCAGGTTTTTTACCAAATTTATTACCCAAGAAATGAACTGCTTGTTCTAGTGGACGATTGAATAACCAACAAATCAAACCGAGCGCAAACATATTTTTGCAACGCAAAATAGATTTATTGTCCATGTCCGAATCCTTCAAACTTGCATGAGTAAGTTCCGAAAGTGGCACTGGTACCAATTGAATAGATTCCGACAATTTCAATTCTGCAAAAGGATTATCGGTTAAAAATCCAGCTTTCTCGAGCCCTTTAGCATCAAATGAATCGGCATCAAAAATAAGTACGCCAAGCGGTTTTAACACGTGAGCATTCACCTTAAGTGCTGCAGGATTCATAGCTACTAACACATCGGCCTCATCGCCTGGTGTATAAATACTTGTCCCGACATGAACTTGAAATCCAGAAACGCCACCAATAGTACCTTGTGGAGCACGAATTTCGGCTGGATAATCAGGAAAAGTGGCAATTTCATTGCCTAAAATAGCCGACAAATTCGAAAACAATGTACCAGTGAGCTGCATGCCATCACCAGAGTCACCACAAAAGCGAATGACCACATCTGTAAGAACTTTCTGTTCTGCTTTATTCTCCATTTACAGTGTAAGTTAAATCCGAAAAACGCTAGGAATTTCGGTATAAAATTAATTTTCTATAAGTTTTCTGTAACGAATGCGTTTAGGCTCTTCATCACCCAAACGAGCACGTTTATTTTCTTCGTATTCGCTATACGAACCTTCAAAGAAGAACACTTGTGAATCGCCTTCGAACGCCAATATATGCGTACAAATACGATCTAAAAACCAACGGTCGTGGCTAATAACAACGGCACAACCTGCAAAATTTTCAAGCCCTTCTTCCAAAGCACGCAGCGTGTTCACATCAATATCGTTGGTTGGCTCATCGAGTAATAATACATTGGCTTCCGATTTTAAAGTCAGCGCCAAATGCAAACGATTACGTTCACCACCCGACAACACACCGCAAAGTTTTTCTTGATCGGCACCAGTAAAATTAAAACGGCTTAAGTAAGCACGTGCGTTAATTTCGCGGCCAGCCACACGAATAAATTCGGTGCCGCCACTTACCACTTGATAAATAGTTTTTTCTGGGTCAATATCTTTGTGCATTTGGTCAACATAACCAACTTTCACGGTTTCGCCTACTTCAAACGTTCCTTTATCAACTTGTTCCATACCCATTATCAAACGGAATAAAGTGGTTTTACCAGCACCATTAGGGCCAATAATACCAACAATACCATTAGGTGGTAGCATGAAATTGAGATTTTCAAATAACAATTTTTCGCCAAATGCCTTGCTCACATCTACGGCATTTATCACTTTATTACCTAAACGTGGCCCGTTAGGAATAAATAATTCCAACTTTTCTTCACGTACTTTTTGGTCTTCGTTCATCAACGCATCGTACGCATTCAAACGAGCTTTTCCTTTAGCATGACGAGCCGATGGAGCCATACGCACCCATTCCAACTCACGTTCCAAAGTTTTGCGACGTTTGCTTGCTTGTTTTTCCTCTTGCGACATACGTGTGGTTTTTTGATCCAACCAACCCGTATAATTTCCTTTCCATGGAATACCTTCGCCACGGTCTAATTCCAAAATCCAACCAGCCACATGATCCAAAAAATAACGGTCGTGAGTCACGGCAATAACCGTTCCCGCATATTGTTGTAAATGTTGTTCCAACCAATCAATACTTTCGGCATCAAGGTGGTTGGTAGGTTCATCGAGCAAAAGTACATCAGGTTCTTGCAATAGCAAACGACACAACGCCACACGACGACGTTCACCTCCCGATAAGTTACGCATAATCGCATTTTCATCAGGACAACGAAGCGCATCCATAGCGCGCTCCAATTTACTATCGATATTCCAAGCATCGTGCTGATCTAACTTTTCTTGAACTTCAGCTTGACGTGCTAATAATTTATCAAAATCGGCATCAGGATCGCCAAAAGCAATGTTAATAGCTTCAAACTCCTGAAGCAAACTCATAATTTCGGCAACACCTTCCTGAACAATCTCTTTAACGGTTTTATCTTCGTCAAATTTCGGTTCTTGTTCGAGGTAACCAACGCTATAACCTGGCGAAAAAACCACTTCTCCCTGAAATGATTTTTCGATTCCAGCGATAATTTTCATCAAAGTCGATTTTCCAGAGCCATTCAAACCGATAATACCGATTTTAGCGCCATAGAAAAACGACAGGTAAATATTCTTTAAAACTTGTTTATGAGGAGGAAACGTTTTACTAACGTTCACCATTGAGAAAATAATTTTTTTATCGTCTGCCATAGAAATAATATTACAATTAATTTACTTTGCAAAGATACAATTTTATTGACAAACAGATACAAATTTGCAGGTATCAATTTTATGGTTTACCTTTGTAACATCAAACGTCATTTTATCATGTCTAAAAAGTTACTATTCACAATTTTTGCCGCTCTTTTGCTATTAAATTCATGCAAAAAAGAGGAGGAAGATTACTCCATTCCTGTAGATGGCGATGGAAATACCTACCAAACTATCGTCATTGGCACGCAAACATGGATGGTGGGGAACTTGCACACCACACATCTAAACGACGGCACACCTATAGAACAAGATGTAAAATGGGAAAATGCTGACATTAAACCCGTATTTTGCTATTATGACAACAATTCATCCAATAAATCGATCTACGGTATGCTCTACAATTGGTATGCTGTAAATTCGGGCAAACTAGCTCCCAAAGGTTGGCATGTGGCAACCAAACAAGATTGGGAAACATTAGCTACGCATTATGGTGGATTAAGTAAAGCTGGTGGTGCATTGAAAGCCTTAGAAATTTGGCGAGAGCCAAACACTGGAGCCACCAATAGTAGTCGTTTAGGATTATTACCCACAGGTTGCTGTTTGGGAAGTTTCGAAAATGGGATTTTTGAAGGTCAAGGGGAAATTGGTTATTGGTGGACTTCCACACCTGCTATGGGAGGAGCAGGTGGAGAAATGATGAAATTATCATACAATAGTGAAGAATTACAAGGAAATGGCTCTGGTCCAGATTTCGGATATGCCGTGCTTTGCGTGAAAGATTAACCTTTGTAACACAACTTATCCACTCGAACGAAAAATTATTTTTTTGATTACTAGCCATTTAAATATTAAGTTGGTTTATTTTTCGAGAAATAGTTGCATATCGTTTGGCAAATAGCAGAAAAAACAATACCTTTGCAACCGCTTTTGAAAAAGCAGATTCAGTAGCTCAGCTGGTAGAGCACAACACTTTTAATGTTGGGGTCCTGGGTTCGAGCCCCAGCTGGATCACTTCTTTTTCATTACATATTTTTTCTTGATTCAGTAGCTCAGCAGGTAGAGCACAACACTTTTAATGTTGGGGTCCTGGGTTCGAGCCCCAGCTGGATCACATAAAAAGAGATTACTTTCACAAGTAATCTCTTTTTTGTTATATCGGAATTCGCGATAACCACATTCGCTCAATTAACAAAACGTATTACAACACTAAAAAAACCGTAACAATTCAGTTCATTTTTTAAAATAATAATTTTTATTTTAACTATATTTATACAAAAAATGAGCCATTTTCTTGGATAATTCAAAAATTAAGCATTTCTTTGCGAATGAGAGCCCCATAATTATGACGCTTGGGTAAAACTAAAGGGCTCATTTTACTCACGTCAAAGGATAACCTACTGAGCCCAAAGACTACTACTATGAAAAGGAAAAAATTAATTACGATTTCAAGCATTATGCTTTTGGTTTGTTTATTCTTTTTACCGATGACAGTTCAATCACAACGAGCAGCAAAGAAGTACAAACATGCACCAGATGAAACATTTGTATTGTTATTTGGCGAGCCAAATGCCACTTTTGATGTAGCGCAGTTCCCTCATCTAAAATTTTACTATTTACCAGATATTTCATCGGGAACAGCACCTGATTTTATAACCCGTTGGGCAGATAAATCAGACATTGCAGAAAAAGAGCATATTCAAGCATTATTAATCGATAGCAAAGGGGTTGTTGCTTATCAGAACTTTTATCACAAAGCTATTATTGAGGGCTTCAGAGGAGATGAATTTCAAACTAGTTTATTAACAAAACCTCGCATCGTGCCGGACAAACAAAAACTAGAAGAGTTTTTAAAAACACATGTTACGAAAGCTAAAGATGCAAAAGTTGATAAAAAGAAAATGTACACACCAGGGACCGAGCCTACTTTTAAAAGTTGGAAAAAAGGAGACATCATGGGAATGGAACTTCCTGATTTTAACGTTAAATCAGCTAATGGTGAAGAAGTTTCTATAAAAAAATTACTTGCAGGCAAACCATCACTCATTATTTTTACGGCTATCGATAAGAATACAAATTATGGAGCCAATAAAGAGGCAGCTGAAAATTTGAAAGACAATAAAGTTACAGCAAAAGGGATATTTTCTGCTGTCGTCTCAGCAAGCTCAAGCGACGCATTCCCAATACCTTGGATGTGGCATATAGAAAATGTATTATACAATTATTATCCTCCAAGAAACAAATAATTAAAAAACAAAAAATGCCTGTGATTAATATCATAGGCATTTTTGTTAGTATTTCAAGCTAAAATAATCGTATCTTTGCGACATAAACAAACACCAATCAATTATGTTGACAGTCATTTTTTACGCTATTATTTTCATTCTCGTAGCCGATTTTATATGGGAACGCACCCTCTCGCTTTTAAATATTAAGGCTTCTAAATCGACTATTCCTGCATTATTAACAGGACTTTACGATGAAGAAAAATACAGTAAACAGCAACTCTATTTTCGCACCAATGCCAAATTTGGCTGGGCAACTGCCACGTTCAGCTTTTTATTAATCTTTGCGATGTATGTTTTTGGCGGATTTGCTTGGTTGGACGAATTCGTACGCACATTAACCAACAATGAATTAGTAACATCACTGCTCTTCTTTGGTATTTTGTTTTTTGCCAACGACCTATTAACAACACCTTTTCAATGGTACGACACGTTCGTTATCGAAACACGTTTTGGCTTTAATAAAGTAACACCTAAACTGTTTGTACTCGATAAACTGAAAGGTTGGGGTCTAGAAATTCTGATTGGCGGGATTTTACTAACGGTCATCATGCTCATATACCAACAGACTCCAACGTATTTTTGGTTAATTGCTTGGTCGGTAGTTACGGCTTTCAGTCTGTTTATGAGTTTCTTCTATTCGGAATTGATTGTGCCGTTATTCAACAAACAAACACCGCTAGAAGCTGGTGAATTGCGTGATGCCATCGAACAATTTGCACAAAAAACGGATTTCAATCTGAAAAACATTTACGTCATCGATGGTTCGAAACGCTCCACCAAAGCGAACGCTTATTTTACAGGTTGGGGACAAAAGAAACGCATTGTGCTCTACGACACGTTGATTAAAGAGCTCAGTACCGACGAAATTGTAGCGGTATTGGCACACGAAATTGGACACAACAAGCACAAACATACGCTAAAAGGCATGGCTGTATCGCTTCCGATGAACTTACTGTTATTTTTCCTACTTGGTCTGATATTAAACAACAATGCCATTGCTCAATCGGTGGGCAGTACTGCTGCATCATTTCACATCAACATGCTGGTTTTTGGCATATTATACACGCCTATCAGTCTGCTTTTAGATCTTGTAAACAACATGCTGTCTCGCCACCACGAATATCAAGCGGATGCCTTCGTGAAAACACATGGCTACGCCGAACATTTGGTGACAGCACTCAAAAAAATATCGTCGAGCGCGCTCAGCAACTTAACGCCACATCCACTTTACGTGTTTGTAAACTATTCGCATCCAACGCTCTATCAACGTATCACAAAATTAATAGCCTGATTTTATGAAACTCACTTTGGTACAACAAGAAATTGTGTGGGGCAACAAAGCACACAACCTCGCCACATTCAACGCCATAGCCGAAGCGCATTACGGACAAACAGACGTCTTAGTATTGCCAGAAATGTTCAGCACAGGATTCTGCGTGAATCAACCCGAGTTGTCAGAAACTACTGATGGCGAAGCAATTCAACAAGTAAAACAGTGGGCCAAACAAGGCAATTATGCCGTGGTGGGGAGTATTATGGCTACGGATGGGACAAAAATGTACAACCGTGCATTCTTTTGTCAACCTGACGAAACAATTGACTTTGCCGACAAACGCCATCTGTTTATTGGCGATGAACAACGGCATTTCACGCCTGGCAACAAACAGTTAGATGTGACTTATGACGGTGTCAAATTTCGGGTATTAGTTTGTTTCGATTTGCGTTTCCCAGTGTGGAGTCGCAACAAAGGAGGCGAGGATTACGATGTGCTCGTATATGTGGCCAATTGGCCTAAAGATCGGATTGATGCGTGGGATACGTTGCTTAAAGCGCGTGCTATCGAAAATCAAGCGTATGTGTGTGGCGTCAATGCCGTTGGAACAGATTCGTATAACATTCAACACGATGGGCATTCGGTATTACTGGATCCACGCGGTAAAACCTTAGTAGATTTTGAGGTGTATGAAAGAACCTCCAAAACAGGAGAAGTCAATTTAGAAAAGCTACGCCGTATTCGCGAGCAATTTCCCTTTTTAAAATCGGGCGATAAATTTACGATTGAGCTGTAAATAAATCAGTTTCGATGTCTTATTGAACTCTTTGTAGAACATCTACATCGATAAATTCGTCACCTTGACGAAGCCAACTTTTAAGCGTTCCCGTGTGGACAAACTGTAATTTTGCAAACAGCGATTTGCTCACAGCATTCGTTACAGGAACATGCGCGTAGAGTTGCTTGAGTTTTAAAAATTCGAACGCATACGTCACTAACAACTCCAACGCTTCTGTGCCAAATCCCTGATATTGGAACGACTTATCGACCAAAACGCCCACGCCTGCTCGCCAATGATGCGGATCAAAATCGAACAAATCAACGGCCCCAATCACGGCTTTATCCGCATTGCGTTCAATCATTAAACGTAGCTGTTTTTTTTCATAAATAGTTTTATCGGCAAAAGCGATGTATTCCTTGAGAATATAGCGGGAATAAGGCTCTACAGCACTACTCACGGCCCAAAGTGTAGTATCGTTTTCCCACCGATAAAAATGCTCCAAATCTTCAGGTTCGAGAGCACGTAATGTGATATGATCGTTTTTTAAATACATGGATTTGCACAATTAAGAAGCGCAAATATAGCCATTATTTTTTAGAATGAACTAATTTCAACCAAACTCACGCAAAACGAGTTCCAAAAACCTGAATATTTTCCGTATCTTTGCACACGTTATTTTCACATAAACTTTGGTTTGTTGAATAGTGGTAAAAGAGCCACGTTCAACGCTTTAATTTAATTTTTATGGCTCGCAAACAAAAACAACTTCCTCTTTTTCAAGAAGTAACCATCACCGATGTCGCCGCCGAAGGTAAAGCCATTGCCAAAGCTGACGACCTCATCATTTTTACACAATACGCCGTACCTGGCGACGTGGTAGACTTGCAAATTTTCAAGAAAAAGAAAAACTACATGGAAGGTCGCGTGACCAAATTCCATAGCTATTCCGACAAACGCTGTGAACCTGTATGCGAACATTATGGGGTTTGTGGTGGCTGTAAATGGCAAATTCTCCCTTACGACGAACAGATAAAATACAAACAAAAACAGGTGATCGACAATTTAACCCGTTTAGGAAAAATTGAATTACCTGAAATCACACCGATTTTAGGTTCAGCAAAAACCACCTTTTACCGCAATAAATTAGAATACACGTTTTCAAATAAACGCTGGCTCACGGCCGAACAAATGGGTAATGCTGGCGATCTAAACCTCAATGGCGTTGGTTTCCACATTCCGGGTATGTTCGATAAAGTACTCGACGTCCACAAATGTTGGTTGCAGGACGATATTTCGAACCAATTGCGCAATGAAATTCGTCAATACGCATTCGACCATAACCTTACGTTTTTCGATTTACGCAACCAAGAAGGCTTTTTGCGCACGCTGATGGTTAGAACCACATCGACTGGCGAACTTATGGTAGTAATGGTATTTTTCCACGAAGACGAACCAGCTCGTGTAGCCTTACTCAAACATTTAGTCGCTAAATTTCCACAAATCACCGCTTTACTTTATGTGATTAACGAAAAATGCAACGATACCATTACCGATCAAACCATTCATTGTTTCCACGGAGCGGATGCTATTTACGAAGAGATGGAAGGTTTGAAATTCAAAATCGGTCCAAAATCGTTCTATCAAACTAACTCAGAACAAGCATACGAACTCTATAAAGTGACCCGTGATTTTGCTGAACTTACAGGCGACGAACTCGTGTACGACTTATACACAGGGACAGGCACCATTGCCAATTTCGTAAGCAAATGCGCCAAACAAGTAATTGGTATTGAATACGTTCCAGAAGCGATAGAAGATGCCAAGGTTAATTCGTCACTTAATAAAATTGACAACACACTTTTCTTTGCAGGCGATATGAAAGATATGTTGACCGATCAATTTATCGCAGAATATGGTCGCCCTGATGTGATTATTACCGACCCTCCACGTGCCGGTATGCACGAAGATGTAATCAATGTGATACTCAATGCCGCGCCAAAACGCATTGTGTATGTGAGCTGTAATCCTGCCACGCAAGCACGCGATTTACAATTGTTGGATGCCAAATACCGTGTAGATGCGGTACAACCAGTGGATATGTTTCCTCACACACATCACGTAGAAAATGTAGTTAAACTCACCAGACGCTAATTACAGAACCGACAACGTACTAAAAAAGGTTTCCACCCATGGGTAGAAACCTTTTTTTATGTTATGAAAAGTAGTGTTCTTAATGTGAAATCACGTGTTTTTTGAGCACGCCGCCTTTAATTTCGCGGATGGAATGTTGCACCACAAAAGCGGTTGGGTCTATTTTCTCAATTTCGCTCAATAATTTAGTTACCTCCAAACGCGTGACTACACAAAATAGCACTTTACGATTTTCATCGTGGGCCGATTGGTAACCACCAGCTGCGCGATAAACGGTCACACCACGATGCAATTGATCGGTAATCATGTGACGAATGTCCGCATTTTGTGGTGACACAATGGTAACTCCAATGTACTCTTCGATACCATTAATAATAAAATCGACTGATTTAGAAGCCGCTACATACGTCAACATCGAATACATAGCGGTTTCTACATTGATTAAAAAAGCAGCTATCAAGAAAAGAGCCACATTAAAAATCGCTATAAAATTACCCACCGTAATACCACCTCGCCGACTTACATAAATAGCTAAAACTTCCGTCCCATCAATCACAGAACCGCCACGTATAGAAAAACCAATGCCTGCCCCAAGAAACACACCACCAAAAATAGCAATCAACAATTTATCGGACGTGATAGATGGCAATTCCACAAAATGCACCAATACCGATAATAAAATGATAGAAATGGTACTACGAATAGCAAATTGCCACGAGATTTGACGGTAGCCGATAATAATAAAGGGTAAATTGATAATAATAATTAATACCGATAAATCGATATCTGTCAATATGTTAATCAACAAAGAAACACCCATAGCGCCACCATCCAAAAAATTATTGGACAGTAAAAAGGCTTTTAAACCGATGGTGGCACTAATGACACCCAAAATCATGTAAATACATGATGTAACGGAAAACACAGCACGATTTCTAAACATATAATCCTTGATTTAGTTCGGCTAAATTAGTTAAAATTTATGAATTAGTGTGCAAACTACACGATTATTTTACAGGCTCGATATGAATAATCACTTGCGTGCCAGCGCCATATTTTTCTTTCAATTTTTGTTCAATTTTTACCGTCGAAGCGTGCGATTTTGCCACGGTCATATCACCTGAAACCCGCACATGCAACTCGATAGCAATATTGGCACCAATTCGTCGAGTTTTCAGATTATGAGGATCGCTCAACAACGTATCTTCCATAATCAAACCTAAAATTTCGTCCTCTTGTTCTTTTGGCAACGACCGCTCCACCAATTCATTCAAGCTTGGCTTCACCAAATCGTACGACACTTTAGCAATCAACACACTCACAATAATAGCCGCAACGGGATCCAACACGCGCCATTGATCGCCCAAGAAATAGGCACCACCAATACCAATCAACGTTCCAATAGACGAAAATGCATCAGAACGATGATGCCATGCATTAGCTTTTACAGCTGGTGAATTGACCCGTTTAGCAACTCCTAGTGTGTACCAATACAATAATTCTTTAGTAACAATAGAAACAGCAGCAGCCACCAAAGCAATGAAGCCTGGACGCTCAATGAGTTCACCACCAATAACACGACCAATGAGCTCTATACTATTGACAAAAATACCAATACTTACAGCAAACAATGCCAAACCAATAATAATGGTAGCAAGCGTTTCATATTTTCCATGACCATAATCATGACATTCATCTTTGGGTTTAGATGATACTTTGACAAAAACAAGTACCACTAAATCGGTAGCAAAATCGGATATAGAATGTACCGCATCGGCAACCATAGCTCCACTTCGGCCAAAAATACCAGCCAACAATTTACCTATAGCTAAGGCCAAATTTACAAAAAAACCAACCCAAGTCACTTTATAAATAGCCTTTTCACGATTTTCAGTTTTCATACTTATTTATATTAAATTTTTGACACCAATTTACCCAAAATTTCAACCAATTTGCCAATCTCCTCCGATGTAAGTGTTTCTCCTATCAATTCCGAAAAACGCTCGTGTGCATAATCATGCATGGCATTTATTTGCCGACCTTTTTCGGTTAAATGCAAATGCGAATTACGACGATCTTCGTCCGATTGCACTTTTTTGATATACTCTTTTTCAATTAATTTATCGATAGAAACCGTCACCGTTGGTTTCGTGAGTTGCAGTTCCGACGCCAATTCCGTAATATTTGGATTTCCCAACGCACTTATCACTTCCAGATAATGCATCTGCGTTAATGTCAACTCGGTCAACCCAAAATACTCTTTTGCTTGCTCCTCCATTTCGCCTAAACTATGCGACAACTTAGCAATAATTGGCACAATTTTATCCATACAAACACACCTTTTTTTTAAATTATAACAACGTCAAATTGAGTTTGCAAATATAGTTAGTTTTATCTAACTAACTATATTATTTTGATAAAAAATGATAAAAAAAATCGAATTCAATCATTTTGTACTATTTTTGCAAAAAAAATAATCTATGAAATTCTACCTACAATTTGTCATTTTCAGTCTCGTAATTACGTATCTACCAGCTATTATAGCGCAAATTAGTTTCCATAAAAAAACGGTCAACAAAGCAGTCAAAGTGCTTGCGTGGACTATACCCACCCTCTTTTTAGTGGTTTTCTTTTTGTTCCGATTTAGCGTATTTAACCCCAGCCACCAAAGTTTCTTATGGTTTATGTGGCTGTTTATGACGCTGTTTTTACCAGCCAACATTATCGCGCTGTTTACGGCGCTAGACGCACTTTTCAAACGTATTTTTGGTAAGAAAATCAAGCTACGCCAATTCGTGGGTTATCCATTGGGCATCATTATAGCTGGTGGTTTAATTTGGGGTGCTGCCGACCGTTATCACGTGGAAGTGCGCCGTGTGGAAATTACTACCGACCAACTGCCTGCGGCTTTCGACGGACTGAAACTGGTACAAATTTCGGATGTGCATTTAGGCAATTTGAGTAACGCCGAAGCCTATTTAACCAAAGTGACCGACAGCATTAATGCCGCACAACCCGATTTGATTCTGCTCACAGGCGACTTGGTGAATCTCACAGGCAACGAAGGCGACGGACTCGATGCCCCTTTTTTGAAACTACACGCCACGTTGGGCAAATATGCAATTTTAGGCAATCACGATTATGGCGACTACATCACGTGGGACACGCCCGAAGCCAAAGTGGCGAATTTAAACAGCGTGAAAGCACTTTACAAACGCTTTGGATTCGATTTATTGCTCGACGAACACCGCACCATTACGCGCGATTCGGCTCAAATTGGGATTGTGGGCGTTGAAAACTGCGGCGTTTATCCATTTCCGTGTTATGGCAATTTAGCCAAAGCACTCGACAGTTTATCTACCACGTGTAACATTCTGCTGAGCCACGACCCAACGCACTGGCGTGCCGAAGTACTGCAACATCCCGAACTCACGCTGATGCTGGCTGGCCACACGCACGGCGCGCAGTTGGGCATCGATGCGTTTGGTGTAAAATGGTCGCCTTCGCATTGGATTTTTAAAGAGTGGGACGGTTTATATGAACAAGCAGGACAATTTCTCTTTGTAAACCGCGGTTTGGGTTACGTGGGCATTCCATTTCGTTTGGGCATGCGCCCCGAAATTACGGTAATCACGTTACGTTCTAAAAACTAAAAAGAGCCGCTTAGCGGCTCTTTTTAGTTTACGTTGGCGCAAGTTTCATAACTTGTGCCTTGTTATATTGTCAGTTTCTGAACTGATGCATTTCTATTTATTGTTTCTTGTATCTAGCAGTTAGAAACTGCTATTTAATTTAGGCACAAGTTAAAAACTTGCGCCAAATAGGGGCATGCGCCCCGAAATTACAGTAATTACGTTACGTTCCAGAAACTAATAATCTCTTAAATATCATTACTAATCACTTGTGAATTTTCCTTATCGTATAGAGTGCGGTTGAGCGCATCTTCGTACGTGATGGTAATGCGTCCTTCGGTGGTTATTTGTAACGCCACAGTGCCTTCTGGTTTTTCCCAATAGGTAATATAATGGCAACGACCAAACGATAAGGCTTCCATTTCGTCGCTCTCGCCTTCGGCATACGGTTTCGAGAAAAACTCGTACGATTTACCTTCACCATATTTGTCGACAAAGGCATTTTTAAGACTCATGTAGTCAATTTTCAACGGCGCCCAATCTTTAACAGTGGGTAAAAGCACCACCACTTTCCAAATCGCGGCTGTTTTTTTGGTAGCTACCAAACGCACTTCGCATGGGCGATTGATGAAAGTACCCGTCAGCACAAAGAGGTTTTTCTTTTCCTCTACGATGGCAAAACCTTGTTTCTTCAACGTTTTAGCAAAGCTGGTCACCGTGCCATCCATAGGCACATTTTTGAAGCGTAGATGTTCTTGGCTATAACCCGACCAAACGCACAAACAACACGCGATTATTAAAAAGCTCTTGAGTAGTTTCATAGAATTGGGTGAAAATAAGCGGTTGAAATAACACAGCGAATGTACCGTTTTATTTTTAACACAACAACTTTTTTTTACAAAAAAGCTAACAAATTTTAATAAACTTGTTAGCTTTATGAAAGACCTGCACCTATAACTAGATTCGGTCATATAACTTGAAAATCTCTTGTATTGGAACTTAGTAGGTTTTGACGGTATTACCGTTTTTATCGATTAAGAAATATTTACCGCCCTCAATAGCAATAGCATAACCACCTTTAAAATTCCCCCCATTATCGTATTTTATAGGTATCACCAAGTTCCCTTTGGTATCAATATATCCCACTTTTTTATTGATTGAAACCATAGCGCGCCCTTCGGAGAACAAGTTTCCTGTATCATATTGTGCAGGAATGGCGACTTCTCCTTGGGGGTTTAAATAGCCAATTTTACCATCTTTCATAAATTGAGCAAGCCCTTCCGAAAAATTTGCTATCGCACTAAAAGTGGGTTGCATAATTTTTTCTCCTTTGGAAGTTATCAGACCACACAAAGTGTTCTGTTGATAGAAAGTAACTCCATCAACAAAATTTCCTAGATTTTCATATTCAAGCGGAATGACTACCTGATTTTTCTTATTGATCGCTCCAGCTTTAGCATTTTTTGATACGGCAACCAAACCCGATGAAAAGACCGATGCATTATCATATTCGAGCGGAATGATTTCATTCCCTTTTTCATCAATAAATCCGTATTTACCATTGCGTTTTACTCTAGCGCATCCTTCAAAAAATGGAGTAATTTCATCATAACTGTCATTGTCGTCATATTTTGTAATCTTTTTGCCTGAATAGGTGTACAATACATATTTTCCACCATCAATTCCAGTCTTTGTTTGGGTTCCTTCCCAAATGGCATAGTATAACTTATCCTGATCAAATACAAAATTATATTTAGCAGGAACTATTTCATCGATATTACAAACGCCTTTCTTTTGTTCTGGAGACAATACAAAATAATTTTCTTGAGAGGTCAATCTATCGGCGTATATCGGTTTCACAATAAAGTTATTAATGTCAACATCATAGGTACCATAACGTAAATAAGGTTGATGATAAGTAAGATTCAGC
The DNA here is from genome assembly GCA_028694915.1 of Paludibacteraceae bacterium. Classification (GTDB taxonomy): domain Bacteria; phylum Bacteroidota; class Bacteroidia; order Bacteroidales; family Paludibacteraceae; genus W0P28-013. The sequence goes on along the minus strand of JAQVJY010000001.1, from coordinate 34,829 downwards.
CTTGAATTGTTTGCCCAATAGATATTATCAGGGTATTGTATCACTTTCGTTGGTTCACGTTTTTTCGATTGACTATTATATAAATTTTGTTCGTAAGTATAGCCAAAATCAAAAAGTTTATTGCCTTTATCATCTATCAAGTAATATTTATCATCATTATCGTGAACAAAGGCTCTATATCCAGCACTCAATTTATGAAACTCTGAGACCGATTTATAAATGATGGGTATAACAATTTTGCCTTTTTTATCGATATAGCCTGATTTAGAATAGAAGTCAGCCGAGTCTTTTTTTTCAACCTCAGATAAACCGCAAGAAAATGGATGTGCATTATAATAATCGAATGGAATTATTGTTTTTCCGCTTTTATTGATAAATCCCCATTTATTGTCTTTTTTTACTGGAGCAAGACCTTCGCCAAAGTTGTTAGCATCCTGGTAAATCAAAGGAACAATAACCTCTCCCGATTTATTTATAAAACCAGCATAATCACGCCAGCCTTTTTCATTTTTTTTACCTACTATAGCCATGCCTTCTGAAAAATCGCGCCCCCATTGGTATTTTCCGTCTGGAGAAACAATTTCTACACCCTGCTCATTAATAAATCCAATACCATTATCTGTTTCTTCTAATGCCATTCCCTCTTTAAAATCATTAACCACTTTATATGGAAGAAATTTTATCAGCTTACCACTTTCCGTATTGGCTATGTAATAAAAACGTCGTTCTTGATCATGCATAATTTTGACATTCGAGACTGCCTTGCTCTGTTTTTGTGAGGTCTGAGCATTTAATACTAACATAAATGGTAGTAAAAACACGATGGTTGCCACTAGTTTTGTTTTCATTTTTTCTAATATTATTTTATAACTTATTGTTTATTAGTATTTCAACATTTTTTGCATTAATAATCATAATCGTCATAAATATCATACGCACCAGTAGAAATTTCGGGTACCACACCTATTTTTTCCCCAGTTTTGTCAATATAAATTCTTTCTTCTCCAAATTTAACAATGGCTTTACCATCTATAAAACTTTCGGCATAATCATACTTAAATGGAATAATGGTTTTACCTGTTGTATCAATATAGCCCCATTGACCATTTAATTTAACACCAGCAAGTCCTTCGCTAAAATGAGTAACGCCTTCGTATTTAAGTGGGATAAGTATTTTGCCGTGTATATCAATAAGACCATATTTCCCGTTTAATAAAACTATGAATGTTTCTTTGGGGTAATCATAAAAAATATTGTCAAATCTCTTTTTCCCTGTTTTGTCAATGTAAGATTCTTTATCACCAAGTTTAACGTATGCTGTCCCTCTTGAAAACGAATTTGCATCATCGTAAATAATCGGAATTACTACTTTACCTGTTCTATCAATAAATCCGTATTTACCGTTAAGTTTGACGCAGGCTAATTCTGCTGAAAATGTTCGGACTTCGTCATACTTTATCGGAACAACTACTTTTCCTGTCTTATCGATAAATCCATATTTTTTATTAGATTCAACCCAGGTAAATTCATCTGTAAAATCATTTGCATCATCATAAATAAATGGAATAACAACTTTTCCAGTTTTGTTGATGTATCCGTATTTTCCGTTTGATTTTACAAGTGCTAATCCTCCATGGAAAGGAGATGAACCTTCGTATATAAATGGAACGACTGTATTTCCTTTGGAATCAATATAACCAGACTTGTCGTTTAATCTGGCATTTGCAAATCCTTCACTGAAAGATTCTACCCATTGATACATAATTGGAATAGCAACCTTTCCTGTTTGATCAATAAATCCCCATTTATTGTCTTTCTTTACATTCATCAATCCTGAGCAAAACCCAAATCTCTTATCTACCCATTCATAATAGGGTAATTTTATAAGTCTTTTCTCGGTTTTAACATCTACGATATAATAACCTTTTGATTCATATCCATTGCTGTTATCTACATAAATAACTTTAACAGAATCGGTTGGTTCATTAACTTCTATTTTGGAAGTTTGTGCTATGCTTGCATTGGTAAGTGCAAACAGCAATAGCAATAAAGTGCTGATTTTTGTTTTCATTTTTTATGTTAATGTTTAATAATCGTCATCACCACCTCTACCATCTTCTTCCTGATAGTCGTATAATTTATTTCCTTCTTTATCAATAGCTATTTTTTTATCATCCTTAATAACTATGATATCAACTCCTCCATTATAATAATCTCGATATACTTCATCGTAAATACAAGGTATAACTAATTTTCCAGTGGTATCAATAAATCCCCATTTACCATTTTGTTTTACACGAGCAATGCCATCGCCAAAATACCAGGCATCTTCGTATTGTGGTTGTACTAACACTTCATTTTTTTTATTGATAAATCCGTATTTTTTATTTTTTACCACGAATGCAAAACCTTCTGTAAACTCGCTGGCATAATCATATTTAAAATCTATCACAACATCTCCAATTTTATTGATAAAACCATACTTCTGGTTTTTTGATACCGCTGCTAATCCTTCACTAAAACTTCCGGCTTCATCATAAATTAGCGGAACCACTTCTTTGCCTTCTAAATTATAAAATCCTGATTTATGAATATCTTCATTTTTTACCAGTATCATACTGTCAGAACAAGAAACATAATTAAATATCGGAGGTACTATTTCCTGACCTTTATTATTAATATATCCTTCCTTATACTTAATGGAAACTTTTGAAAGATTTGTTCCATCATGAGAAAAGTCTATTCTGTCGTATTTTAATGGTGTAATCTCTTCGCCTTTGGTATTGATTAATCCCTCTTTACTGTCATTACCTCCGCCTCTTACTTTAGCTATGCCATTTTCGAATGCACTAGTTGCATCATATTTAAACGGTACAATCAATTCTCCTTTCGTGTTCATATATCCCCATTCCGCATTAATTGGCATATCGCCATATTCATCCCTTTCACCTCCGATGGCCACTTCTACAAGCCCTTCTGAAAATCTTTTAACAAACGTGTAAATTACGGGGATGACTTCGTTACCTTGTTTGTCAACATAACCGTATTTATGATTGAGTGAAACTCTTGCCAATCCATTGTTGAAATCTTCCGCTCCATCATATTTTACGACAATCACTTCGTTTCCATTTTTGTCGATAAAACCATATTTGTAATTTGGATATTCGCCGTTTTTTACGCGAGCCATATCTTCTTTGTAGAAATACACTTGAGCATACTTTGTTTGTGCCGATAATTGAACGGACAACAGGACACACATAAAAAATAAATACTTCTTCATATCTTTGAGGGGGATTGTGACAATTTCTTTATATCAATATATTGGGAAATTATCGCGTTAATTATTAATTAAACTGAATATTATTTGTCTAAAATTCTCCTTTTACAGTCTGGTATTAAAGCAGTTATAATTTATATTGCTAAATATCAAAACATACAACCAAACAATGTTGCGAATATATAAACTTATATTAACATTTACAAACTTATGTAAACAAATATAATATATCTTTACAGTCAATCAGGTTATTATACAATGGACGAATGATATAAAATATATAAATATTATTATACGTAAATTTAACATGATCATATACAAATATTTAATATTTACTAATAGTAAATTCTACTCGTCTATTTATTTGTCTTCCTTCATCGGTATCGTTAGTTGCTATCGGTTTAGTTTCGCCAAATCCTTTTGCAGTGATGCGTGTTTCGTTAATGCCTTTTGAAATTAGGTAACTTCTGACAGCATTTGCGCGGTCATCAGATAGTTTCATGTTTGCGTCATCCGAACCGACATTATCTGTATGCCCAGCAATTTGAATTTCCATTTTTGAATTTTCATTAAGGATTTTGACCATATTGTCTAGTTCTTCATTTGATTCTGGTTTTAAAGTAGCTTTTCCAAAATCAAAGAAGATATTATTCAAGCGAATGGTTTGACCAACTTCAATAGGAACTAGATAAAGATTCTTTTCTATGACCGATGTGGCTGCAAGTTCACGGGCATCTACATTTTCGGATGCAGGCAAATGTTTTTCTGCTTTTGCCAAATAGGAATAGAATATTCCGGCAGGAAGAGCTACTGTGTATTCACCAGTTTCTCCGTTAGAAGTTGCCCGTCCTAAAATTTCACCTGTTAATATATTGGTGTAAATAATATCTGTTTGAACTGGATTGTTTGTTTTCTTATCGAGTACTTTTCCATGCACAACTATAACTGGTTCTGGTTTTATCGTTTCTGTTTTAGGTGTTTCTTTCTCTGGTTGGTGTAGTTTTATTCGGTATAAATTAGATTGCTTATTTTCCCAACGTATAAAATAGGCATATTCTCCTTTTGAATCAATTGTAAAATAATTTTCGGTCGCTTTGGTATTTATAATTTTCCCAATGTTGATTGGTTGACTCCAATTTTGCCAGGTGTCGTCTAATCTTTTGGTTATAAAAATATCTTTTGCCCCATAACTAAAATGCCCAGAACTGGCAAAGACAAACGTTTTATTGTCTGCGGCTAAGAAACAAGGGATTTCATCGCCAGTGGTATTAATATCATATCCCATGTGTTTAAAATTGCCATATTCTCCTTTCTCATTACGAAAGGCAACATAAATATCTCCGTCGAAATATTTATTTTCACCATCAGTACGCTCCATGTCAACAAAATAATACTGACCATCATAGCTCATACAATCACTGATATATTCACTCTTTGAGTTGAAGCCACTAATTTTTAGTTTTTCTCGCTCCCAACTAGTTTTTCCTTTTTTATCCCTTTTTAAATAGGTTTTATAAATATCTGTTTTCCCTATATTCATGGCATTAACGTATGCCACATTGTTGTCTTGTGAAATCGCTGTTAATGCACTCGATGTTGATGTTGTGAGTGGAAGATTAAAATCGCACCATTCCACTTTTGAGATGCGCCCATCATATCCTATCACACCTCTATAAATTTGGTTTTTACCATACTCATCTTCATGGCTAAAATAGATATATTTCCCGTCCACCGAAACGATTGGCGCTGTAGGACTAGCCATTCCAGACACATCATCATTCATATACATAGGTTCTCCTTCAAACGGATTTTCTTTTGCAAAGTTGAATTCTGGAGTGTAAGCCTCTCGAAAATCAGTAAGTCCTACTCCCGATATCTGATTCACGCCCGGAATTTTTACATAGTCGAGATACACATTTACACATGTAACATGTTTAGTAGGTTCAAAATTATAATTTGAAGTCCTAAATCCCTGTACAGGAGATGCGTCTTCTTGGTAAATAGTTTTTACAATCGTTTCTTTTGAGTTTTCAGAAAGCGATTCTATTTCAATTTTGACGATAGCACCCACATTATAATTTTCGCAAATAACTACTTGTTGTGCATCAAACGGCATAAAGTAGTATTTGATAACAGCTGGACTTTTTGCATTTTTCGAGGGCTCTTTTCCATCTTTATTCTCTTGCAATACAGCAGCGGCATATTTATTATATCCATTTCTATAAGTAACAGGCTTTCCTGCTCCAACTTCGGATCCTTCAATTTTGTAGCTCCAGCGTATTTTTTGAGCATCCAGTTGATTAACAAGAAAAAAGCAAAGTATAATTGAAATTAAAATTTGTTTCATATAGATGTAATTTTAAAGAAACCATCTAATATTTTATATCTTAGATGGTTTCTTTTGTTATAAAATTGGTTTATTCTATTTTAGGAACTCATTTACTCAAACTTGATTTTCTCTACATATAAGACTTGGCGATTACTTGATCTGCCTACCATAATCATACCACCGTCAGGAGTATCAATAATGGGATTCATCCGGTCTAAATAATACTCGTTTGGATCCTCTTTTGATTTTCTTCCATAAACAGTAAAATCGCTCATGGCTCCTGTATTCCCATCTATTTTACAAATTTTTAAGTAACTTCCATCTTTGGTTTTTTCCATTATTATTGGATAAAAACCACTATTATAATTTTGTCTGATAAAAAAGTCAATAACGCCTACTGTCTTTTTATCTGCTGAAGCTGTAAAATCTTCGGTTACACCGTGGGTATATTGTTTAATTAGTTTTCCAGTATTATCAAATTGAAGGTAGTACATACGACCAGGTAACCCAATTTCTTGATAAACGGCTACAAAGTTTCCATTTTCAAGCTCTAATGCTCCTCTATACAGGTTGTTTTTATTATTTATGTTTTTAAGAGTTTTACTCAATGATGCCGTTTTCTTTTCATTGGCAGGTTTAATCACCGTTTTGTCTATTTCGAATGCAGGTGTTTTTTGAGTGTAAACTACTTTGTCGTTTTCAATTTTAATAACAGCTAATCCCATTTCTTTGTTCTTTCCTACACGAGCAAGCACATATATATTCCCATTTCCCATCATTTCTGCTCCGATGATAAGCATATCTGGAAAGCCTTCAAAATTAATTTGCTTGTCGACAGAACCTTGCTTGTTAATAATAGTGATTGTTCTTGTATTAGAGTCTTTGTTGTAAAATTCTTCTGAGCCCTTATATACTAATGGAAAATCTTTAGTTATCAACATTAATTTTTTACCGTTTACCTCTCTACATAATTCGGTTTGTTGTACATATTTGAAAGGAATCATAGTAATTTTATCTACATCCAGTTTTTTAGCATCGGCTTTTACAATACAGTAATCTATATATGTATCAATACTTCCAACACCCAATCTTCCTTGGGTAACTAATTTTGGGAAGACACCACCAACTGCAATTAAATCGCCGACTGCAAGAAATCCTGAATTATTGTCTAACCCCAATGTTTTTGTTGTTTGAGTTTCACCTCCAATTCCCACATGCATTTCTGAAACTGGTATGATTTTTCTGCCGTCCTCAGTTTTTATACCAGTAATTTCTCTTTCTGTAACAAATTCTTCTCCTATATATATTCCATCAAGATAATCTTTTTGCATATAACCTTTTTCCAAAATCATTTGTCCCCAAAAAGATGAAGGAACAACTCTTACAAAGCGAACAATACCGTCTTTACCAATGCTTGCAGGATTACTTATTGCATTGCGAGAAGAAGGCGCGGAAGAATTTGGCGATACAGCTTGTGCCGTTGTTTGTTTTACATTTTGATCAAATGTAAATTGATACAATTCTACTTCTTTCTTTTTTTCTTGGGATAAAACAACATTTAACTGATTATCATTCGATAATTGAACAAGAGCAATTTTAGCTTTCTTAAATTCTTTAGGAATTTCAACTGTTGTTTTATTAACAGGTGTCTGGGAAAACATATTCAACGGAATCACAAAACTTAAGAGTAGAGATAAATTTTTTGTTTTCATAATTATCTAATTTTGATATTACATATAGGTTTAAACTAACTACACACATCAATATTTAAAAAAATACTTCACAAAAATATGCTCAATATGGCAAAAAAAAAATCCATATAAATATGGATTTTAAAGTAAAAAAAGCTATTGTAAAATTATTTAACTAAGTTGTGCTGAATAGCGTATTTCAATAGGCCAACAATGGATTTACTATGAGTTTTACGCATAATATTGATACGATGTGTGTCGACCGTTTGTTTTGAAATAAATAACTGTTCTGCAATTTCTTTACTGGTCATTTCTTGAAGAATCAGGCGAAGAACTTCGGTTTCTCTATCGGTTAAATTCTGATTATTAGTAGATTTATCGAGCTGCTTCATCTGCTTTATAATAGGTAAGATTTTACACGCGAAATAACAACCATTTTCTATTAAGGCATTAAGACCTCGTATAAATTCATACTTATCACAGATTTTAAGCATATAACCATCGGCTTCACATTCTATCGCTTTTTTGACATAGTACACTTCGTCATGCATTGAAAGAAAAAGAATTTTGATCTCAGGATATTGATCTTTTACCTTTGAACAAAGTTCGAAACCATCCATACCATCCATTTCGATATCTACAATGAGTATGTCCAATTGTCCATTGAGTATAGTTATGTTACGCCATGCTTCAGCACCATCAACAGCCACGCCCGATATAACCTTATCGTGGCAATCAATTAACATACTTTCAATGCCACTAATAACAAGTGGATGATCGTCTACAATAAAAATGCGTGTTGGAGACATCGTCATACAGTGGGGATTTCAATGAAAAATAGAGTGCCTTTATCGCTGTTTGATGTAAGATCTATTTTCCCGTTTAATTGTTTTACTCTTTCAAAAATATTTTTCAGACCTGTTCCTTTTGTTGTTTCCCGAAGTGATGTATCAAAGCCTAAACCATCATCATGAATCTGAATTTTTATAAGGCTTTGTGAATACGTCACTATGATATCAATATGCTTGGCTTGTGCATATTTCAAAGCATTATTACTTATTTCCTGCACGATACGATAAATAACAAAATCTATATTTTCATTTTGGATTAAGTAATTCTCTGCATTATCTACTGTAAGATGAAATTGTGTATGAGCTTGAACAAAATTACTTTGTTCACAAAAATATTGGAGTGCAGGAACAAGTCCTTTGTTTAAATCCTTGGGGAACATGTTGTGAGAAATGACACGAATTTCAGCAGATACATCTTTAACCAAGGTCGATATCTCGTTGGTTTTAGCTTGTTCTACCGAGCTTAATGATGATATATACATCTGAATAACAGCCAATTTCTGACTAATACTATCATGTAAATCACGTGCAATACGTGACCGCTCAGTTTTCTCCATCCCGATGCGCATAGCTAACACTTTTTTATCTTGTTCCACAGCCTGCAAAACGGCAGATTTCCGCTTAATTTGAACGTATAATAGAAACAATGCTATTAATAAAAAGAATACAATAACCACAAAAATAAAAATCATCTTGTAGATTGCCAATTGCCTTTCTTGAACTTCAATTTGCTGTTTTTTCTTTTCCGATTCATATTCTATCTGCAATCGTTCTATGGTACGATTAATATCAATATCGTTTATTTCTTGCTGAATCATCATTAAAGAGTCTTGCCATTGAAGTGCTTTTTGATATTTTTTTTCATTACGAGCATGTTTTGCAAGCACCTCAAAAACGAGCGCTTTTTTGTCGGGGCTATGTTCTTCGGAAAAAATAGTAAGTGCTCGATTGTAGTACAAATTAGCCTGCCGATGGTCTCCTAACTGGTAATAAATATCAGCTAACAGAACTAAATCAATAGACATATTCATTTGAAAACCGCAAACGGAATCTGCTTGATAAGATTTTTTATAATAAAATAATGCACTATCCATATCATTCTTCTCAACAAAACACATAGCCATATTATTATAAAAAGAACTCAATGCCAGTTGTCCACCTTTATTCGAATAAAAATGAATAGCTTGTCTATCTATCAATAAAGCGCTATCCAACAATCCCATACTACCATACAAATTGGCTTTCAAATGTGTCATACTTAGTAACAATGGCAGATAAGTAGAATCTTGACTAGCTTTATCAATGTATTCTCTCGTTTTATCAATGTCACCTTTGTTATAAAAGGTTTTAGCCATATTGCCATAGACTGTACATAAAGACGGCATATTTTTATCACGTTCATATATTTTTTCAGCCTGATAAAAATAGCAAAATGCCGAATCATATTTGGCCAACATCATAAAATTGATGCCTTTACTCATAAAACAGGATGCACTTAAAGAATCTAAAGAAGGATCTTTTTTGACGTACAACAATGCATCATCAATAATTGCATTGGATTTAACATACTCCCCATCTCTATAATTCAATCGACTTTCTGCCATTTTTTTCAGATACGCCATTAAATCAGATGGCTGCTCTAAATTAAGGCTATCTAGCTGATGATAAAAATTTAACAAAGAGTCGTATTCGGCATTACTATATTGCTGAAGTTTTGGATAGGATAACTGAAAATCAGATGCACATTCATCGGAAAGTTTATCACAGCTTATACAAGCTATTAAAACACACATAAACACAAATGCCCTATACCATGTTCCTTTTGTAATTTGACTAAGTGCCATAAAATAGTAATTAAACGAGATGGTTTCCAGCTTTCTAATAGGTCTAAACCTTCATCTTAGAGCGTAGATATGGTACAACCCGACCAAACGCACAAACAACACGTGATTATTAAAAAGCTCTTGAGTAATTTCATAGAATTGGGTGAAAATAAGCGGCTGAAATAACACAGCGAATGTACCGTTTTATTTTTAACCAACCAAGTTTTTACAAAAAAAACCTAACAAGTTAAAAAAACAAGTTAGGTTTAATAGATTAATATAGAGCCGTGAAAACTTTATGCCATCATTTGTTTCATCTGTTCGCCCAAAATACGAATACCAGTTTCAATTTGATCTTCGGGCGTATTGGAAAACGACAAGCGAATATAACCATTAGGATGTTCGTCGGGGTCGAAGGTTTTACCCGTAACAAACACCACGCCTTCGTTCACACAGCGACGCACCAACACTTCTTCGTCAACACCGTGAGGCATTTTAAGCCACAAATAAAAACCACCTTTCGGTTCTACAAACGTAGCTTCGGAAGGACATTCGCGACGAACAGCCGCCACCATACAATCACGGCGCACTTTATAGATTGTTCTTAATTGGTCAATATAGGTTTGCATTTTGCCTGTACGCAAAAATTCATACGCCAATACTTGCGATAACATAGGCGAGCAGGCATCCATCGATTGTTTGCACACTTCGGCTTTAGCGTAAACCGCTTCGGGCACCAATAACCAAGCCACGCGCAAACCAGGACCAAATACCTTGGAGAATGAACCAGAATAAAAATAACGCTGTTCATCGGCAGCCGTGGTTTTCATAGGTACAATCAACGGTTTCACATCGTCGCTGTAAAACAATTCGCCGTAAGCATCGTCCTCCAACACAGGAATGTTGGTTTGCGCCATGACCTCTATAAACTCGGCACGACGTTGAGGCGAATAACTCAAACCTGCTGGATTATGGAAATTGGGCGTTACGTACACAAACTTCGGATTCAATGCTAAAGCAGCTTTTAAAGCGGCAATATCAATACCATCGGCATCCATGGGGACACCTTTAAGTTCGGCTTCAAACGATTTGAAAGCCGACGTAGCGCCAATAAAAACGGGATCTTCGGTAAGTACCACATCTCCTGGATTGATAAATATTTTACCAATAATATTGATGGCTTGCAACGAACCAGTGGTAATAATCAAACGATTGGTATCAACCGGAAAACCTTTTGCACGGAGCCACTCTTTAAGCGCTTCGAGCAATGGTGGATAACCCGAAGTTGGGCCATATTGCATGGCTTCTTGCACCTGTTTTTCAGTTAACGTCGCCACCAATTCGCGCAAATCGTTGGTTGGAAACAATTCGTCGCCCGGCATGCCACCTGCAAACGAAATGATATCAGGGCGCACCGCCAAACTCAAAATATTACGTATAGCCGATGAGCGCATATTGTGGGCTGCTCGCGAAAAGTTGTATTCCATAAAACAGTAAAATTACAAATAAAAACAGAAGTGTATCAACTAAAATGAGGGTTTGTTGCCGCCCCCTCATTCCGTTATTTAATTTTTCTTAGCCCACGTATCTTTCAACGACACCGTGCGGTTAAATATCAGTTTATCAGGTGTGCTATCGGGATCAACCGCAAAATAACCAACCTTCAAAAATTGGAACTTATCTAATGGTTTAGCTTGTGCCAAAGCCGCTTCAACACGACAACCTGTAACCACTTTAAGTGAATCAGGATTCAACAAATCGCGGAAATCTTTATCCGAAGCCGATGGATCTTCGATGGCAAACAAACGATCGTACAAACGCACGTCCGCTTCGATGCTCGAATTGATTTCTACCCAATTGATAGTACTCTTCACTTTACGATTACCGCCTTCGGTACCACTTTTGGTTTCTGGGTCGTATTCGCAATACACGGTGGTGATGTTACCATCAGCATCTTTATCGCAACCAGTAGCTTTTATGATGTAAGCGCTTTTCAAACGCACTTCACGACCATTTGGACTCAAACGGAAGAAATCTTTTGGAGCGTCTTCCATAAAATCGCCACGTTCGATATACAATTCACGTGCAAACGTAATATCGCGGGTGCCTGCCGTTTCGTTATCTGGATTATTTTCAGTGGTCAACGTTTCTGTTTGGCCCGCTGGATAATTAGAAATTACCAATTTGATAGGATCCATAATAGCACATACGCGTGTTGCTTTCGGTTTCAAATCCTCACGAGCCGAATATTCGAGCAACGATACATCAATCATTCCTTCTACTTTGGTATAACCAATGCGGTCGATGAAACTACGAATAGCTTCGGCGGTATAACCACGACGACGCAAACCACACACGGTTGGCATACGTGGATCATCCCAACCTGCCACTAAACCTTCTTGTACCAATTGTAACATTTTACGTTTGCTCATCACGGTATAAGTAATGTTCAAACGGTTAAATTCACGTTGTTTTGGGCGATAATCGCTATCTGCAAATTGGTCGATATACCAATCGTATAACGGACGATGCACTTCAAATTCGAGCGTACAAATAGAGTGTGTCACGCCTTCGAAATAATCGCTTTGTCCGTGTGCAAAATCGTACATCGGATATACTTTCCAATCGTAACCAGTGCGGTGATGCGGATGCGATAAAATGATGCGATACATGATTGGATCGCGGAAATGCATATTGGAATGTGCCATATCAATTTTGGCACGTAAAACCATAGAACTTTCAGGAAATTCGCCTTTGTTCATGCGTTGGAACAAGTCCAAATTTTCGGCAATCGGGCGATTACGAAATGGACTTTCGACACCAGGCGTAGTTGGTGTACCCTTTTGTTGGGCAATCACTTCAGCCGATTGTTCATCGACATACGCTTTACCTTCGTTGATAAAACGAATGGCCAAATCGTATAATTGTTGGAAATAATCGGAGGCGTAGTACAAGTTTTTCCAATGAAAACCGAGCCATTTGATATCGCCCATAATAGAATCAACATATTCCACATCTTCTTTCACTGGATTTGTATCGTCAAATCGGAGGTTACAAATGCCATTATATTTTTCGGCAATGCCAAAATCCATGCAGATGGCTTTCACATGACCGATGTGCAAATAACCGTTTGGTTCGGGTGGGAAACGTGTCTGAACACGTCCGCCGTTCAAGCCAGCTTTAAGGTCATTTTCAACTATTTGTTCAATAAAATTCAAGCTTTTCTTCGGAGCTTCTTCTTCGATAATTGTGGTCATAATCCGATTCTTTATTTACAGTTTGGTGACTTCTGATATTTGTTTTACCGAGCGGTCACGTCGTCTAGTGATTAAGGATTGCAAAAGTACATTTTTTTTGTTAAAATCAACACCTTAACCACAAAAGAATTGAAGCCAAAACGCAATTTGTTATTTTTTTCATCTGGATGTTTGGTAAATTCAAAAAAAATGGATACTTTTGCACCGCAATTGTGAGAGACAAGTGCACAACAAACATTTTGCGAAAGTAGCTCAGTTGGTAGAGCACAACCTTGCCAAGGTTGGGGTCGCGGGTTCGAGTCCCGTCTTTCGCTCTTTATAAAGGCAGTATGAGGCTGCCTTTTTTAGTCTAAATAAAGAACTGTATGCCCAAATGGCGGAATTGGTAGACGCGCTAGTTTCAGGGACTAGTAACCGCAAGGTTGTGCAGGTTCGAGTCCTGTTTTGGGCACCCCAAAATGCGCAAGTGGTGAAATTGGTATACACGCTACTTTGAGGGGGTAGTGGGGGCAACCTCGTGTGAGTTCGAGTCTCATCTTGCGCACCAAGTTAAAAAGCCAGATTTTATGATTCATAAAATCTGGCTTTTTTATCGCTTCTCCACTCCCATTTACAATCCCAACACTTTAGCATCGACATGTAAAACGGCATGAATACCAATTTCGTGATCGACTGTGAGCAACTCATCTGTGGTAACACTCACACGTAATGAGAATTTATCTTTTTTAATGTAGTCCATCACATCGGCCTGCGTTACATCCAACACCAATTCATTGCCTATTGTATCAGGGATATCTGTTTTCCACGCAATCTCCTTTTCAGGTAAACTCTCGGCTGCTATAAAAACATGAATCGCTTCCAAAAAGCTAAAATCTCCGGTTTGCGGCGACTTCAAATTTAACTTCAACTCTTTAAGGCTAATGGCCTCTATCAAATCGGTTTGAGTTTTATTCACCGAAAATTGCGATTCTGAATTGGTTTCTACATCGGGCGTAGCAACATCAAACGGTAATGCAACACTCATAGAGGATGGAACCACCACTGTTTCGTCGTACGTCAAATCAAATTGAGTCAAGCGACTCAACTGTTCACAACTAGAAAAGAGTGCCACCGAAAAAGCTAACATAATACATTTCAAATTCATAACTTGGTTATTTAAATTAATGGATGAATCCTTTCTCTTGCATTCGTTCGGCATTCAGAAATAACGCCATGCCAGTTTTTAAACGTCTAAACTTTGATTTTTCATAAAACGTTTCCTTGCCTGGCGAGGCGTACAAGATCACATGACACGACGCACAATAACCCACCAACGACTGTACGATGAATCGACCTAGACCCTTTCCTTGATACGCTGGCAACACCGCCACATCGTACATGGCAGCTTGGTATGTTCCGTCAGAAATGACACGCCCCATGCCCACCAACTTATTGGCATGAAACACAAAAATTACCGCATAACTACGGTTAAATGCTTGATTATGAATATCATCCGCATAGTATGCTATGCCAGCTAATCGAAGCAACTCGGTCACTTCGTGCCAATCAACACCACACGTATTCAATTGAACTGTAAAAACCATGAGTATGTACGCTTTAAGATTATTCAACTAGCAACATTTTATACTTCAACTATAAGTATGCGACAAAGATAACTAATTTATAGATTTCCATCACCGAAAAAACAAGTATAATTTTAACTAATACACATCACACATATCACAAAAAAAGTATTACATTTGTAATCAGTGAACACCTGAACCAAACAATTAAATAAGTAAAACTTCATTTTATGAAAATTCTTATCGTAGGAGGAGTGGCTGGAGGCGCCACAGCTGCTGCTAGAATGCGCAGAATAGACGAATCGGTAGAAATCATTTTACTTGAAAAAGGAAAATACATTTCGTATGCCAATTGCGGATTGCCTTATTACATTGGTGGAACCATTAAAGAGCGCGACAAGCTATTTGTACAAACGCCCGAAGTGTTCGGCAATCGGTTCAATATCGACGTACGTGTAGAGCACGAGGCATTGTCTGTTGACCCACAAAAACACGAAGTCACGGTAAAAAAAGCCGATGGTACGCATTATGCCGAAACGTACGATAAATTACTGCTTTCGCCTGGTGCTTCACCTGTACGACCACCGCTGAAAGGCATCGACCACGAAGCCATTTTTACCATGCGCAATGTGGACGATACCGACCACATAAAATCCTACATCGACACACATCCTGTAAAAAAAGCAGTGATTATTGGTGCTGGCTTTATTGGGTTAGAAATGGCCGAAAATCTTCATCAATTAGGTATTCAGGTTTCGATTGTGGAAATGATAGACCAAGTAATGGCACCTATTGATTTTTCGATGGCATCGCTCGTGCATCAAGAATTAACCATGAAAGGAGTTGACCTCTATTTGGGAAAAGGTGTTGAAGGTTTTGAAGAAAACAGTCATCAATTGCAAGTATGTGTGAAAGGTGGCGAGAAAATTGATGCCGATCTTGTCATTCTATCTATTGGTGTACGTGCGCAAACCAAACTGGCACAACAAGCTGGACTCACCATTGGCGAAATGCAAGGCATTTATGTAAACGATTATCTACAAACGTCCGATAAAGATATTTATGCTGTAGGCGATGCCATTGAATTCAAACATCCCATTACAGGTAAACCGTGGCTCAACTATTTGGCCAATCCTGCCAACCGCCAAGCACGCTTGGTGGCCGACAATATGATTCGAGGCAATCAGTACACCTACGAAGGCGCCATTGGAACATCGATAGCTAAAGTTTTTGATTTAACCGTGGCATCTACAGGCATGCCAGCCAAACGACTCAAACAATGGGGCATTGATTATGCCACAGTCACCACCAAAAGCGGATCCAACGCGAGTTATTATCCAGGTGCGATGCCTATGACCATAAAACTCACTTTTTCGCCAAAAGACGGAACGCTTTATGGTGCTCAAATTATTGGTTGCGCTGGCGTTGACAAACGCATTGACCAAGCGGCACTCATTATTAAACACCGCGGCACCATTTACGATTTACAACAGTTGGAGCACGCCTATGCTCCACCCTTTTCATCAGCTAAAGACCCACTAGCAATTGCTGGTTATGCCGCTGGCAACATTTTGAATGGAACCATGCCGCCCATTTATTGGCGGGAATTGAACGAAGCTATACAAAACGGAGCAACGCTACTTGACGTGCGCACGAAAGACGAGTGCGAATTGGGTGTGCTCAAAGGCTCCATCAATATACCATTGGATGAGCTCCGCAATCACCTCACGGAGTTCAAAAAAGAGACACCAATTATTGTGTACTGCGGCATCGGTTTAAGAGCCTATTTAGCACAACGCATTTTACTTGGAAATGGTTTTACCAATGTCAGAAACCTGATTGGCGGTAGTTCTTTATACGAAACCGCAACAGCCAATTATAGTCCTAAAAAACAAACTCCTAACAACGCTCATATGGCCTCAACTATAAACACACCGAATTTTGAAATAAAGACAATGCAAATTGATGCTTGCGGATTGCAATGTCCTGGTCCCATTTTAAAAGTAAAACAAGCGGCCGATAAAATGCAAGCTGGTGAACGCGTAGAAATTATTGCCACCGACCCAGGTTTTGCACGCGACATTCAAGCTTGGTGCAACACGACGGGCAATCGCCTAGTGAGTCAAACATCAGAAAAAGGACGTTACAGTGCCACCATCGAAAAGCAAGATGCACAAGCCTGTAAAATTATGACTTCGTGCGACAGCAAAGCCAAAACATTTATTATGTTCAGCGACGACCTCGACAAAGCTTTAGCCACGTTTGTACTGGCCAATGGTGCAGCCGCTACAGGTCAAAAAGTAACGGTATTTTTCACTTTCTGGGGATTAAATGTGATAAAAAAACAGAAGAAAGGTCGTGTAGAAAAAGATATTTGGGGTAAAATGTTTGGTTTTATGTTACCAGCTCATTCGCTCAAACTCAAATTATCAAAAATGAACATGGGTGGTATGGGAACCCAAATGATGCGTTATTTGATGAAACTCAAAAACATCGATTCATTAGAACAAATGCGTCAATCCGCTTTAGACCAAGGCGTGGAATTTATTGCGTGCCAAATGTCCATGGATATGATGGGCGTAAAACGCGAAGAATTGATGGACGAAGTGACCATTGGCGGTGTAGCCACTTACATGGAACGAGCAGATCAAGCCAACATTAATCTATTTATTTAATATAAAAGGACCAACTCAAATTGTGGAGTTGGTCCTTTTATTATATATCATCTGCCTTCAACTTATTTTAAGACGTTCATTATGACACACTAGCACCTGCTGTTTGTCGCCATGCCAATAGTGAAACCCGTTACCTTGACACTGCTTATATTCTTTACAGTTAGCGCACTTACCACGTTTCGTCCAACTTCTATCTCTAAAGAGTTGAAACTGGGTATGCCACACATTGTCTAAATTATCATGGTAAATATTACCTTGTGCAAACGATCGATCAACATTGGGACACGCCGAGATGGAACCATCAATCAATACCGAACCTATATTGATTCCTGCACGGCAGAAAAACGGCGTATCTCGTACGCGTTTTTCATAATCACCCACGTAACCTTCGCAACTAAATTTAACGTCTATATCGCCTTGTTTACGCGTTTCTGCAATAAAATCCATTAATTGTTGGAACTGACTGTCGGTCAAAAATAGTTCTGGATTATTTTTAGCTCGCCCAATAGGAATAATGGTAAACAAACGCCAAGCTTTCACGTGTTTGGCAATTAAGTGATTTTTAATAGCCGTCAGTTCATCTATATTACGACGATTGACACACGTCACCACATCGAAATTAAGACGAGGCGCATTGGCTGCTAAACCTATCGCTACATCGGCTCGTGCAAAACTTTTTGGATTACGACGCAACCAATTATGAGACGCTTCTAAGCCATCGAGACTAATAGTTAACGCGCCAAGTCCAGCATTTAACAAAGCCGAATGCTTTTGCTCGTCGTACAAATAACCATTAGACACCATACCCCAACGCATGCCCCGTTTTTTAATCTCGCGACCGCACTGCTCAATATCTTTACGCAAAAGCGGTTCGCCACCGGTCAACACCACCATCAAATTAGTCGAAGGATGCTTGATTGTATCCAGTGCACGCAAAAAATCGTCCAGCGGCATATCCTGATGTGCACTATCTTTGGCACAATCACTACCACAGTGTAAACAATTCAAATTACATCGCGTAGTACACTCCCAAAATAGATAATTAAGTTCGTGGCGTTGAGTTTCTATCGCTCGAAATTGCCGAAACAGAAATTGTTCAATGCGTCGTTTCATTTCAGCTCGTCCAAGTCAATAGTTAAATCAACCACATGCAACGAACCAGGAAGCACAATCTCTTTGGAAGCATAACTGCCATTTTCGATGGAATCAACATCCTCAAAGCGCACCACCGTACTATCGGCACGCATCGTATAAAAGGCAAAATCGCCTTCTTCGTTGGTATAAAGGTATTGCATTCTATCCACTACCGACACTTTTATACCTTTGATAGGAAGTCCAGTGGTTTTGTCGGTAACTTTTCCTTGTACAAACAACTCTTCACCAAAATCTTGCGGCGTGCCATAACAAGCCTGAAACACAAATGCCACAGAACTCAAGCACAAACCGCCAAGCAGTTTTTTTGTCCAATTAAATTTCATAACTAGTATTATTAATCAATATTTCACTTTATACTTTACCGTATAATCTTCTGCCATCCAACACGAATTAGCCTGATTAGTAAATCCTTCCTGAATAAGTGTAAAACTAGATATTTTTGCTTTTTTTACACCGACACTTGGAAACTTAATTAAGAGCGTACGAGGATTTTCCCATGAAAGATTATGTTCCAAATCCTTTAGTGGAACATCTTTTGCATCTAAGTTCCAATAATAATCGACTTTTTTTCCATGCCATTGAATACCTCTAGCTTCGCCCATATCTTCAGAAAATGTCACACGGAAATAAACAGTATCCTGCGACAAATCGAGCATTGAACCCGCCTCAGGCACCACACTCACGACATACGGATGTGGACAATTCTTTTTATGGACGAGATCAAAATCGTCATCCTTTTCAGAATCCTCTTGAGCAAAAACACTCGTGGTGGCAACCACCAACATCAAGGCTAAAAATTTGATTTTGTGTAACATAATTTTAAAGTTTACAGGTTAGTAATATCATATTGAACATAAACACATACAATTTATTTGAGCTTCGCCATAAAACGTTCAACATCCACTAACACACGTGTATGCTTGGCAGTTGCAACGGATTCTCCATTCTCATTAGTAGCTACAATCGTGAAATGCAATTGGCGTCCTTCTACAGCCACCAACTCGGCACGACACGTCATCCATTCGCCCACAGCCGACGCTTTAATGTGAAGCACATCAATGGCGGTTCCAACAGATGTTTCGTGTGGTTGTAATTGTGAGTTGATAACACAGGTAGCGCAATGTTCCATCCAAGCGACCACAGCAGGAGTGGCTAAAACGGGTAATGAACCAGAACCAAGGTGCAAAGCGGTATCATTTTCGGTCACTTGTCTCTTTTTTTCGGCGATTATGCCTGGCGTTAATTCCATCAAATAGGTATTTTAGTAAGTTTTAGTCTCACAAAATTACGATTTTATACGGATTTTAACACGTAAAATACACATTTTTATAAGTATTTTTTTATTCATGCCAATAATCTGTTATACAATTTGTTAATACACCTATTCTACTACTCTTTCTCCTATTATATAAGGTGTATCGCCAAAAATAGTTTTGTAAAAATTTGGCACATAAGCAATTGTTTTTGTTACTTTGCAAACTTTTAAAAGCGGAAGCTCAAAATCAAAAAACAAACACCATGCACAAAAACCTCGTTATTGTGGAATCTCCGGCGAAAGCCAAAACTATTGAAAAATTTTTAGGAAGTGATTATTCGGTTATGTCCAGTTTCGGGCACATACGCGATTTAAAAGAAAAAGATTTTGGCATCGACTTAAAAAACAACTACAAGCCAGCTTACGTTGTTCCCGATGATAAGAAAAAACTGGTAAGCGATTTGAAGAAAGCTGCTAAGGAAGCCGAAGTTGTTTGGTTAGCATCCGATGAGGACCGCGAAGGAGAAGCCATTGCATGGCATCTGTTCGACGAGTTAAAACTGAATCAAGAAAAAACCCGTCGCATTGTATTCCACGAAATTACCAAGCCAGCCATTCTACACGCTATAGAAACCCCACGCGATATTGATTTGAATTTAGTAGATGCGCAACAAGCGCGTCGTGTACTCGACCGCATTGTGGGATTTGAACTCTCGCCTGTGCTTTGGCGTAAAATCAAACCATCGCTATCAGCAGGGCGCGTACAATCAGTTACCGTGCGTTTAGTGGTAGAACGTGAGCGCGATATTCAAAACTTTGTAGCAGAAGCTTCATATAAAGTCACTGGATTATTCAATGGTATCGACGCACAAGGACAGCCATGCGAATTGCAAGCCGAACTTAAACGTCGTTTTACTAGCAAAGCCGAAGCCAATCAATTTTTACAAGCGTGCGTGAATGCTACTTTCAGCATTGATAATATCGAAAAGCATCCTGGCAAAAAATCGCCAGCTGCACCTTTCACCACATCCACCTTACAACAAGAGGCATCACGTAAGTTAGGTTATTCGGTGTCGCAAACCATGCGCATTGCACAAAAGCTCTACGAATCGGGAAAAATTACCTACATGCGTACCGACTCGCTCAATTTATCGGATTTGGCATTAGGCACTATTAGCCACGAAATTAAAGAGATTGCAGGCGACAAATACTTACACATCCGTAAATATCATACCAAAGCCAAAGGTGCACAAGAAGCACACGAAGCTATTCGTCCAACTTACATCAGCGAACACAGCATTACAGGTTCAGCACAAGAGCAAAAACTCTACGAACTGATTTGGAAACGTACCATTGCGTCACAAATGGCCGATGCCGAAGTAGAACGCACCAATATAACGATTTGTATCAGCGGAAATCCAGAACTCTTTGTAGCCACTGGCGAAGTACTTACATTCGACGGTTTCTTGCGTGTTTACATGGAATCAGTAGACGATGAACAGGAACAAGAACAAGCTGGTTTATTACCTGCTTTGAAAGAAAAACAGCTGCTAACATTGAAACAAGCGGTAGCACAAGAACGTTTTTCACAAAAACCGCCACGTTACACCGAAGCTTCGTTGGTACGCAAACTCGAAGAGTTGGGTATTGGTCGTCCATCAACGTATGCGCCAACCATCTCTACCATTTTGAACCGCGAATACGTAGATAAACGCGAAATTGCCAACGAACCGCGTACATACAACGTGCTCACGCTACACAACGGAGTCATTAAAGAAGAGGTTAAGAAAGAAAAAGCAACGATTGAAAAGGGGAAATTATCGCCTACCGATATTGGTATTGTGGTAAACGATTTCCTCAACATACACTTCCCTTCTATTTTGGATTACAATTTCACCGCTAAAGTGGAAGAATCATTCGACGAAGTAGCGGAAGGCAAAACGGAATGGACTAAAAATATCGACCAATTCTATAAAAAATTCCATCCAAACGTAGAAAAAGCGATAGCCACGACTGGTAAAAAAGCTGGTGAACGTGAATTGGGTATCGATCCAAAATCAGGCAAACCTGTATTTGCCAAAATCAGTCGCTTTGGATCTGTGGTACAAATTGGTTCGGCCACCGACGAGGAAAAACCAAAATTTGCCGCGTTACAAAAAGACCAAAGTTTGGAAAGCATTACGTTGGAAGAAGCATTGGAACTATTCAAATTACCAATGAATGTTGGTCAGTTTGAAGATACCGATATGGTCGTTGCTGTTGGGCGTTTTGGTCCATACATTAAACACGGGAAAGCGTTTTACTCATTACCTAAAGGCGAAAATCCGTTAGATATGACCACCGAACACGCCATCGAAATTATTGAAGCGAAACGCCAAGAAGACAAAAATAAACAAATCAACCACTTCCCTGAAGAGGAAATTTTTGTACTCAATGGACGTTTTGGTGCCTACATTGCTTGTAAAGGCAGCAACTACAAAATTCCAAAAACGATGACGCCTGCCAACTTAACGTTGGACGATTGCAAAGCCATCATGGCGGACGAAGCTAACGCACCCAAAGCAAAACCAACACGTAAAAAAGCGGGTAAAAAATAACGCGATAAACGCTCATCTTAAAAAGAAATCTGTTTCTTACCGAAACAGATTTCTTTTTTATTAACTGTTTATCAATTAGTTAAATAATAATGATTTGATAAAATATTAGTTTGGCATTATATTTGTTTTAACCAGACTGCATTAGAAAAAAGTATCACTTTAATTGATAAATAGTATGAACAAAAAATATTTTTTGAATGCTCTCGTTTTATTTGCTTTAATTTTGACTGTCACCTCTTGTTCTCCATCAGTATTTGGAACTGTTGGTCGTGGTAGTATTGTGGACGAACCTATCGCTGTAACACCGTTTACTGCGGTTGTAACCAGTGCCTCTGCCGATGTTACTATCACAACTGGCGATTCGCTACAAGTGATTTTATCTGATTACGAAAATTTAATTGAATTATGGGAAGTGAAGGTGGAAAACAACCAACTCGTTATCGAAACAAAACCTTTTACGTCACTTATTAATTCGAAAGCAAAAGTAACCATTGTAATGCCTGCCACACTAAAAGAAGCGAAAATTGCAGGTAGTGGTAACATCGATTTAAACAGTCCTTTTCCACTCCTTGAGAAATGTGTTATCAGTGGTAGTGGCAATATCACAGGGCATGCTATTACCTCTTACACCGACCTCACACTCACGATTTCGGGTAGTGGCTCATTCGATTTTGTTGGTTCAGCCAACGCAGTGAAAGCCACCACCAGCGGCAGTGGGAGAATGCATTTAGCCAACCTTATAGCTAACGATGTAACGTGTATTATTTCAGGAAGTGGAAATATGTACGTATACGCCCACAATTCGTTAGATGCAACCATAACAGGTTCCGGAAACATCATTTATTCCGGAAATCCTACCGTCAATGTAAAAACATCAGGAAGTGGTACGGTTCGCCATCAATAAACCAACCTCTCCACCGCATAGAACATAAAAAAAGGATTTCACCGTTGGTGAAATCCTTTTTCATATTTAGTAAGCTAAAATTTAAGCTTTACCGTTGCTACCAAGTACATTCACAATTTTGTGAACATAAAGTTTTTTCATGCTTTCGCGAGCTGGAGTCAAGTATTTACGTGGGTCAAACTCACCTGGATTTTCAGCTAATGCTTTACGAATAGCAGCAGTCATAGCCAAACGGCTATCAGAGTCGATATTGATTTTGCATACAGCCGATTTAGCTGCTTTACGCAATTCTTCTTCAGGAATACCGATAGCATCAGGCAAGTTACCACCATATTTGTTGATCATATCCACTTCTTCTTGTGGAACTGAAGATGAACCGTGCAATACGATAGGGAAACCTGGCAATTCTTTTTCTACGCCTTCCAATACATTGAATGCCAATGGAGGAGGAACTAAAATACCTTGAGCATTACGAGTACATTGAGCTGGTGTAAATTTGTAAGCACCATGACTTGTACCAATAGAGATAGCCAATGAATCGCAACCAGTTTTAGTCGTAAAATCTACTACTTCTTCTGGTTCTGTGTATGTGTGGTGATCTGAAGAAACTTCGTCTTCAACGCCAGCTAAAACACCTAATTCACCTTCTACAGTTACATCGTGAGCGTGAGCGTATTCAACTACTTTTTTAGTCAACGCTACGTTTTCGTCGTAAGGTAAGTGTGAACCATCAATCATCACTGATGAAAAGCCCATATCGATACAGCTTTTGCAAGTTTCGAAGCTATCACCGTGGTCAAGATGTAACACGATTTCTGGTTTTTCCCAACCTAATTCTTTGGCGTAACCAACAGCACCTTCGGCCATGTAACGCAACAAAGTTTGGTTAGCATAAGCACGAGCACCTTTCGATACTTGAAGAATAACTGGTGATTTTGTTTCAGCAGCAGCCATGATAATAGCTTGCAACTGTTCCATATTGTTAAAGTTAAATGCAGGGATTGCATAACCACCTTTAATGGCTTTAGCAAACATTTCACGTGTGTTTACTAAACCTAAGTCTTTGTAATTAATCATATTAGTATAGTTTTAATAAATAAAATTTCGATTCACAAAGATAATGAATTTCATTCAGAATCTATGCGTATTAGGCGATTTTATTTGCCTAAATCAAATAAGTACGCTACCGACACTTTCAATTCGCCTTGGTAGAAATACGTTTTAGAGTTAACAGGCAAATCCAACGTCCATTGATAGTTGTTTTTAGTCACATCATTTAAACCCATTTGATAACCAGCGCGCACTTCATAGTTTTTATATTTAGCAGTCAAGCCAAGTTCGGCTGCTATTTCAAAGCGATTCAAGCGACCATCATCGCCATACATATTTTCGGTTTCGAGTGCCACTGGCTTTTGCATATCGGTATTTTCCCAAGCAATATCTTTCCCATGCAAACCAATATTAAACGAAGGTCCTGCATAGACAGCCAATGTCCATTTTTTCATAGGAAAGTTGACATATACATGCAACGGGATATCCAAATAATAGACTTGACGTTTAAAAATAGTGGTTGTATCGGAGGTGTACGACAAATTGTACGATGATGAGCGTAAACTATACATGGCGCCCAATTCGAGTCCCCAACGATTAGTCATATCCCAATCGAACAACAAACCGCCATGAAAACCTGAACCCATGCGCGCGTTAAAATTAACGCCTTCAGCGTTAGTCGATGGAAATGGCGTATTCAATTGATAACCACCAATAACACCCAATCGCTGCGCCGAAGCACCTAACACACACACTAAAAAAAGTAAAACAAAAAAGAGTTTTTTCATTGATACGTGTTTACTTAAAATTCAACTTTAGGAGCTTTGTCAGCGCCAGCTTCGGCTTCGAAATAGGCTTTTGATTCGAATCCAAACATACCAGCTAAGATATTCGTAGGAAAACGACGAATGCTAGTATTATACGTTTTAGCTGTGAGATTGAATTTTTGACGAGCCACTTGAATACGATTTTCAGTACCTTCCAATTGTTCTTGCAAAGCCATAAAGTTTTGATTAGCTTTCAAATCAGGATAATTTTCGGTAATCATCAACAAACGTCCTAATGCAGCGCCCACTTCACCTTGTGCAGCTTGATATTCTTGCAATTTTTCAGGTGTTAAATCTTTAGCATCAACGGTCATTTGAGTCGCTTTAGCACGAGCCGAAACGACTGCTTCTAACGTTTCTTGTTCGTGTGCTGCATATCCTTTTACAGTGCTTACCAAATTAGGAATTAAATCGGCACGACGTTGATATTGTGATTCAACATTAGCCCACTCGGTGGTAACACTTTCGTCGGCTACTACCAATTTGTTATACGCACTCATGGCCCAAAGAGCAATGATGGCAACCAATGCCACTACAGAAATCAAAATAACTGTTCCTTTTTTCATAATTGTTTATTTTAAAATTTATTTGAGATATACGTTAAATTAAAAGCGTCCACCGGCACCACCGCCGCCACTGAAACCGCCACCAAAACCACTTCCACCGCCAAAACCGCCTCCGAAACCACCACGGCCGCCACTGCGACCTACCGCTGCCGCGACTACAATCATGGGAATAACGTATGGCACTACTTTTTTGAACTGACAATGCTGACATTCATACACTTTTTCACCTTGCCCAGCATGCAATGTAGTAGCTTGTACCGCCACTTCATCGCGATCCAATTTATAGGTTTTGGCACCACAATTTGGACATTTTTTATACGTGGTAAACGCCGAAGCATAAGGCAAAACACGCGTCGCCTTGCAGGCGTCACACAACCACACATCATAATCGACCGATTTTACCACTTCTTCAGCAATTTCAGCCGACTGCAAATAAGCATCTTCCTCTTTCTCGGTGAGCAAATGCATGGCTTTTCCACAAGCATGACAAGGAATCGGTTGACGACGCACTTTTTTACGTTTGTGACGAATCCACCAAGCGAATAGTGCCACTGGCAATGGGAATATGAACGCTAAAATAGTAGCCACACTAGCAATGCCAGCCAATTGACCATATTGTAAATTATTTTCACCTTTCAAACTACGTACTACAAAATAGCTCCACCAACTTAATATCACCAAAAATACAAAAGCGATAACTAAATAGACCACCAAGCCATTGACCAATTTCGATTGCGTAGAATTGGTATTGAGCAATAATTCTTCCATAGCAGCATCAGTCGTTAAACGTTCCTGAATGGCTTCTACGCCAGCCACAAAACCTTCGTCGTATTTACCACTTTTGAAATAAGGAAACATCACGTCGTTCAAAATTCCTTCGCATGCTGCATCGGGCAATAAACCTTCCACGCCATAACCAGTTTCTATTTTGACGGCACGAATATCATTCACAAACAAAATCAAAACGCCATTATCTTTACCTTCTTTACCAATACGCCATAAATTGAATAACTCATGAGCAAAGGTGTATTCGTCATCTCCAGCAATAGAATTGATAACTACGACGGCCACTTGTACCGAATTTTTGGCTTCCAAATTGGTCAAAATCTGATTTAAACGTTGCTCTGCCGACGACGACAAAATGCCATCCGGATTAGAAACATAACAGCTATTACAACGCAATTTCGGATTAGGAACCGATGCGGCAGTGTAGGTTTGTGCTGCAACTGTAAGCGTTACCGCAACCAACGCCAATAAAGTTATTAATCGTTTCATAGTTAATAATTTAGAACGTCGTGGAGTTCGATATCAAAAATCATAATAGAATACGGCGGAACATGAAAATTACCGCCTGTCGCTTTGGAGCCATCCACGCCATACGCCATCGTGTAGGGGACATAAATTTCCCAATGTGACTCTTCATGCATCATACACAAAGCCTCCTGCCAACCAGGAATTAAATCACTTACCGCCAAACTTTTAACACTTCCAGAATCACAGACTGTACCATCAATCAGTTTAGCCGTATAAGTCACCCAAACTTCGGAATTTGTAGGCTTTGGAATTGCTCCATAACCATTGCGAAAGACTTTATATTGAAGACCCGAAGGCATCACTTTCAAACTATCAGTAGCCGCATAATGCGCTTTATTTTGAACCAACCAATTGGCATTCAAATCTTTCCACGTTTGAAAATCGGCTTCACAGCTCGCTAAAACCAACACCAAAACCAGGTAAATCCATTTTTTCATATCATTCATTATTTTTGTTTTCTATATGTTTGAGAAAAGCTTTTTTTAGCAAACGTAGGCATTGCCCGCTTATTGCCCCAGCCAAAGAAATTGAGCGGATAAAGTACGCTATTTTTAAGCCAAGCAGGTGCAAAATCAAATCCTAGTCGATAGCTTGCCAACAATTTAAAGCCACGCATCACCGTTTTTTCGCCTGTGGGCTGCAAACCACGTTCTACCATTTTTCGGCGATTAGCCAATAATAAATCCGTCAGCGGAATGCGTACTGGACACACTTCGGCACACTGACCACACAACGACGAGGCAGAACTCAAATGTCCGTATTCTTTAAATCCTTTGAAAAACGGTGTAATAACCGATCCAATTGGTCCAGAATAAGTGGTGTTGTACGTATAACCACCAATTGTTTTGTACACGGGACAGCCATTTAAGCAAGCACCACAACGAATACAAGCCAATGCTTCGCGCGATTCGCCATCGGCGTATAAATTGGTACGACCATTGTCGAGCAAAATAACCACCATACGATCGGGACCGTTGGCTTCGCCTGGTTGACGTGGTCCGCTGACCAACGAATTGTAAACAGTCATTTGTTGTCCTGTGCCATGTGCTGCCAACAACGGATAAAACAAGCCTAACTGTTCCATTTTAGGAATCACCTTTTCGATGCCAGCAATCACAATATGTAATTTGGGAAATGACATCGTCATCAACCCGTTTCCTTCATTTTCGGTGACTGAAATAGCACCTGTATCGGCTACCAAAAAATTAGCACCCGTGACACCAATTTCAGCCGTTGTAAATTTTTGACGCAGCACACCACGCACATAAGCCGTCAGTTCTTCGGGCGTAGCGTTGATGTCGGTTCCAAATTTCTCATTGAACAGTTTGGCAATATCGCCTTTCGACTTATGCATAGCTGGCGTTACAATATGATAAGGCCGCTCGCCCGCCACTTGTACAATAAATTCACCTAAATCAGTTTCTATCGATTCGCAGCCCACTGCTTCGGCAGCCGCATTTAATTCAATTTCCTCGGTCGTCATCGATTTACTTTTCACAATCGATTTAGCCGACACTTCGGAGATTAATGCCGTAATAAGTTCTAGTGCCTCATCAGCCGTTTGCGCCCAATGCACTTCGGCACCACGGCGTGTACTATTTTCTTCAAATTGAAGCAAATAGGTATCGAGATGAGCCAACACCTCGCGTTTGATACGAGCGGCTTGTTGACGTGCTAACGCCAAATCGCGATAACGACCGAACCCTTTGGTTACAGCCGCATCATACTTGGAAATATTAAATTTGATCGTTTGACTATGATGCTGATCAAAAGCTATTTTACTAGCGTCGACAGCAAACTGATGTTTGTTAGCACTCATACTTGGGGTTAATCTGCAAATATAGTAAAAAAACAGCGAATCATTCACCAACAGACTTACAAAGGTGCATTTGGTAACAATTTACCCAACACCCAACCAATCAAAATGGGCATAAAAATAATCAACACGGAGAGCGACATGGAGAGTTTGCCACGTGAATTTTCCTCAATATCCAAAATTACACCAACGCCCACAAACACGATATACAAGGTATAAACGCCCAATAACGCTAAGAAAAACAGACTTGGGAAAAATGCCAAAACGATATTGAGCAAAAATACCACGGTGAAACTATAGCTCACCAACGTATGACTCACGGCATCCGAAATTTCTTTCTTATGAAAACGTTGCACCAAATATTTACACGCTTTTACCGAAATCCACCACGAACCAAACAACGCCATGGCAGAGAATATGGCTTTGATAAACGCAAAATGAATACCTGCTGCGCCATTGAACACATAGCCTAAAAATTCGGCTAATACGCACAATACCAAAAAAGGAATCACGTATTCTTGTGTCACTTGCTTCGATGAAGCCTGTTCGTCAGCTACAATGCGCCAACCCATTTCTGGTTTTGAAAGCAAAATCCAAGCACGTTGTGCAATCTTCTTGTAATTTTCTAACCACTTTTTCAACATATCTTTCGCTTTTATGATTTAACATTACTTTTGAGCCAAGCCACTTCTTGGTTCCAACGCGTTTCGTCGGGTGTTTCAAGAATTAATGGGATATTATCAAAACGAGAATCCGCCATAATTAATTCAAACACCGTTTTGCCAATATGACCTTCGCCTAACACCTCGTGACGGTCGACACGCGTAGATAACTCTTTTTTAGAATCATTCAAGTGCATACCACGCAAATAGGAAAATCCAATCACGTCATCGAACTGCTGAAAAACGGCACTAAAGCCGTCGGGCGTTGCCAAATTGTAACCCGAAGCAAACGCATGCGCTGTGTCGATACAAACGCCAACACGCGATTTATCGTCCACCAAGTCGATAATTTGACGCAACTGTTCGAACCGATAACCAACGTTAGTGCCCTGCCCAGCCGTGTTTTCAATGACAGCGGTCACACCGTGCGTGGCTGCCAAGGTGATATTGATAGATTCGGCAATGCGTTTTAAGCAATCATCTTCCGACAATTTATTCAAATGGCTACCTGGGTGAAAATTCAAACGATCTAAACCCAACTGCTCGCAGCGTTGCATTTCGTCCAAAAAAGCGGCGCGCGATTTCTCCAAACCTTCCACTTCGGGCGAACCTAAATTCACCAAATAACTATCGTGTGGCAAAATTTGCTGAGGTTTGTAGCCAAATTCCGCACAACGTTCTTTAAACAAACGGATGGACGTTTCGGTAAGTGGTGCAGCTACCCATTGACGTTGATTTTTGGTAAACAATGCAAAGGCGGTAGCGCCAATTTCGTGCGCATTCACTGGGGCATTTTCCACACCACCCGATGCGCTCACATGTGCTCCAATATATTTCATAATTCTCTATTTTAAGGTTGTAAACTCGCTACAAATGCGTCCAATGCAGCATTGCGGCATAATTTGCCATGATCCAACACCACGCAATCAAATTTACCAACGTTACACACTTTCATATCCGGCAAGCGGTATATTTTTTGGTTGAACGTATATTTTACGCCTTCTTGCGTCAAATTCAGCACACTTAAAAAACGATCGCCCGATTTGAGCGGTGTTTTAAATGCCATTTCCACACGAGCCACTACGAAATCGACTCCTTGGTCGTGCAAGTCGGCAAAACTAATTTTGTGCAGACTTAAAAACTCGTGACGTGTGTGTTCGTAATAATGTTGATAATTTGCATTATTTACAATTGCTTGTAAATCACATTCATAGTCGCGAACTTTAAGTTCTAATTGATACATATACTCCATTTTCAGTCCCTTTTTGGTTAAACTTTAGTACCGCCTTGGCTAACACGAAACGTGCGCCAGCGGATACGCTTTATTTTTTCATGATCAACGTTAAACCGTCACGCAAAGGTAATATTACTTTTTCAATACGGTTGTCTGTTGCTATAAAATCATTAAATGCTTTGATGGCAATTGTTTGGTAATCGTTCGATTCTGGTTTATCAATCAACACTTTACCATCCCACAGCGTATTATCGGCCAAAATAAATCCGCCCGATTTGAGGCGTGGCAACACCAGTTCGAAATATTCACGATACAAGCGTTTGTCAGCATCGATAAATACCAAATCAAACGTCGTGTCGAGTTGTGGAATCACTTCTAGCGCATCGCCAATATGTAACGTAATACGCTCTTCGAACGGCGATTTCGCCAACTGTTCGCGAATAAATTCCTCCAATTCGTCGTCTATCTCGATGGTGTCCACATGTCCGCCTGTGGTCAAACCTTCGGCCATACACAAGGCTGAATAACCGACAAATGTGCCAATTTCAAGCACACGCTGTGGCTGAATCATGCGCACCAACATTTTGAGAATGCGCCCTTGAAAATGACCCGACAACATGCGCGGATTGATGGTATGCACATGGGCTGCACGGTTCACCAACGCCAAATAATCGGGCTCGGCATCGCTATGTGCCGCCATGTAAGCGTCAATCAATTGATTGGCATCATCGGTTACTTTTTTGGCTTGTTTTAAATCCATACGTTAATCGAACATCAAATGAGTCAACGACTCTTTATTAAATAGTTCAGAAGCAATCTGTTGTAACTTTTCAGACGTTACCGCCATAATGCGTTCGTGAATTTCGGCATCGGACAAACAGTAATTTTGCTGCAAAAAGAGTTTTGCCATTGCCAAAATCAAATTTTCCTTATTTTCATTGGCAATCAGCAGTTGCCCTTCGAGTTGTAATTTGGCGGTGTGCAATTGGCGCGCGTCGAGTGGCTGCGTACGCAATCGTTCCAACTCTTTATCAATGAGTTGCAAACAGCGTTTCGCATTTTTTGGATCGCAACCCACGTAAATAGTCCACACGCCGGTATCGACATACGACGTCACATTGGATTCCACATTGTACGCCAATCCGTTGCGCTCGCGAATGGACATATTTAAGCGACTACTCATATTGGGACCGCCCAAAATATTGTTGAGCAACACCAACGCCACTCTATCGGGATGCGATAAAGCAAAGGCGCGATTGCCCACCATCGAATGCGTTTGAAAGGTATCTTTGGACGATTTTTGGCGTTGTGGCACATACGCTTTGGGCGCTTCACGCAAAAAGGCGCGTTGCGAAGCTGGCACTGTAAACAGACGTTCTGCCCAGCGCACGAGTTTTGAAAAATCGGTATTTCCCAACGAGAAAAACACCAATTGATCGGTCGTGTGACAACGCGACACAAACGCTTGCAAACGCTGTGAAGTCATCGCTTCCAAACTCTCCGCGTTGCCTAAAATATTGCGTCCAATGGGTGAATCGGCAAATAAAAGTTCCTCAAAATCGTCGTAAATAAGCTCCGAAGGCGAATCGTTGTACGATTGAATTTCGTCCAAAATTACATCCAATTCACGCTCCAGTTCGTGCGCTGGAAACAGGGAATGGAACATAATATCGGCCAACAATTCCATAGCGCGTTGCATGTAAACCGACGGCACGGTGGCATACACAAACGTCTCTTCTTTGGTCGTATAAGCATCAACCTGACCGCCAATAGATTCTAACCAATTGATAATGTGCCAACTTTTACGATGTGACGTGCCTTTAAAAAGCATGTGTTCCACAAAATGAGCCATGCCTTGTTCGTCGTCGAGTTCGTCGCGCGTACCAGCATTTACCGCAAAACCACAGTAAGTAATGGGCGATGCGTCGGGCACGTGCAACAACCGAATGCCATTGGATAACGTATGTGTTTGATAAACCATGTAACGCAGAAATATAAAGTAGCAAAGGTACACTATTTTTTGCAGCTGCTCAAATAGCAACACGCATTTTTTACACCGCCACACAAAACCTAAAAAACACCAAATTTATGTCAAAAAACATGGCTGTGGCTTGAAAAAACTTTCGTATATTTGCGTGTTTTGCGCATTTGCTTTTTTACGCTAGCATGTAACGACTTGAAAAGCAATCAGAAATGATGCAAAAAGCCCTTTCTAAAAATTATAAAATACAACAAATCAACACATAACAAGAGGAAATACTATGAGCGAAGAACAGAAACGAGTATTAGAGCAGCAACTTTGGAACATTGCCAACACGTTAAGAGGAAAAATGAATGCGGACGAATTCCGTGATTACATTTTGGGATTTATTTTCTATAAATATCTGAGCGAAAAAATGGACCTCTTCGCCAACGAGATATTGAAACAAGACAATATCCGATTTCGTGAAATTACGCCAAAAATGGCTAAATCCGCAGAATACTTAGAGGCGATAAAAGACGAAGCCTTGGAAAAATTAGGTTATTTCTTGAAACCCGAGGAGTTATTTTCGGAAATTGCAAAACGTGGCAATGGCGACAACTCCATCGAAGATGCGTTTGACGACACAAAAACCAATTTCATATTAGAAGATCTACAAAAAATTCTGACCAATATTCAGCTAAGCACCATGGGCACAGCCAGCGAAGAAGATTTTGACAACCTCTTCGAAGATATGGACCTAAACAGCACTAAACTCGGCAAAACGCCCGAAGCCAGAAATAGCATTATTGCCAAAGTACTAGCTCATCTCGATAATATCGATTTCAAACTACAAAGCACAGAATTGGATGTGTTAGGCGATGCTTACGAATATCTGATTGGACAATTTGCTAGCGGCGCAGGGAAAAAAGCAGGCGAATTTTACACACCGCAGGAAGTGTCTAAAATTCTGGCAAAGATTGTAACCACGGGGAAACAAAAATTAAAATCAGTATATGATCCGACCTGTGGCTCAGGATCGCTGCTACTGCGTGTTGCCAAAGAAGTAAAAGAAGTAAACAACTTTTACGGACAGGAAATGAACCGCACCACATACAACTTGGCTCGTATGAACATGATTTTGCACGGCGTACATTATCGCAAATTTGACATCAAACAAGAGGACACGCTTGAGCGTCCACAGCATCTTGATAAGCAGTTTGAAGCCATTGTAGCCAATCCACCTTTTTCGGCACAATGGAGCGCTAATCCACTTTTTACAACCGACGACCGTTTCAGCCAATATGGCAAATTAGCACCAAGTAGCAAAGCCGATTACGCCTTTGTACAACACATGATTTATCATTTGGCCGAAAATGGAACGATGGCCATTGTGCTGCCTCACGGTGCACTATTCCGTGGTGGAGCCGAACAACACATACGTCGCTATTTGATTGAAAACAAGAACTTTTTGGATGCCGTTATTGGATTACCTGCCAACATATTTTATGGCACCAGTATTCCAACTTGTATTTTGGTATTCAAAAAATGCCGCGAAAATCCCGATAACATTCTGTTTATAGATGCCAGCAACGATTTCGAAAAAATAAAAACACAAAATGTGTTGCGCGATGAGCACATCAACAAAATTATTGACACGTTTCGTAACCGAACCGAACTAGAAAAGTACAGCAAAGCGGTGAGTTTGGAAGAAATTGCACAAAACGACTACAACCTGAACATACCAAGATATGTGGACACCTTTGAAGAAGAAGCGGAAATAGACATTTACGCCGTGATGCGTGAAATTAAAGCGTTAGAAACAAAACGTACCGAATTGGACCAGCAAATAGACGTTTACTTTAAAGAACTCGGCTTAGTTTTTTAACCGAACAACAGGCAACTGAAATCAGGAGCACTAAACTCTTTTTTTATAGGTACAAATCCTTAAGGTTTAGTAAAAACACAACGTAATAACCGATATGACACAACAAACAGATAGCAAGACTAAGGTTGAGAATTTG
>JAQVJY010000006.1 GCA_028694915.1 Paludibacteraceae bacterium | reverse complement strand
GCCGTGGTGGTGTTGGTCACGATTTATCTCAAATTCGTCCAGAAGGTTCGCCCGTAAAGAACTCTGCGCTCACGTCTACGGGCATTGTTCCTTTTATGGAACGTTATTCTAACTCAACGCGTGAAGTAGCTCAGGGTGGTCGCCGTGGTGCTTTGATGCTTTCTGTTTCTATTAAGCATCCCGACTCTGAAAAATTTATTGACGCAAAACTAGAACAAGGTAAAATTACAGGTGCTAATATCTCAGTAAAAGTTGACGACGATTTTATGCGTGCTGTAGAAGCAGGAACATCGTATAATCAACATTATCCAGTAGATTCACCAAACCCGACTCATCAAAAAGATATTGATGCGGGCGCTTTGTGGAAAAAAATCATTCATAATGCTTGGCGTTCTGCTGAACCAGGTGTATTATTTTGGGATACCATTTTAAAAGAATCGGTGCCTGATTGCTATGCAGATCTTGGTTATCGCACAGTCTCTACTAACCCTTGTGGTGAAATTCCTTTGTGTCCTTACGATAGCTGTCGCTTGTTGGCTGTGAATTTGTATTCATATGTACAAAATCCATTTGCCAAAGATGCTAAATTCGATTTTGATTTGTTCCGTAAACATGTGCAATTGGCACAACGTTTAATGGATGATATTATCGATTTGGAAATGGAAAAAATCGATGGTATTTTGGCTAAAATTGGTTCCGATCCAGAAGAATCAAGCATCAAATTAACCGAATCTCAATTGTGGCAAAAAATTAAAGCGAAAACAGCGCAAGGTCGTCGTACCGGTGTAGGTATTACTGCGGAAGGTGATATGTTAGCCGCTTTAGGTTTTCGTTATGGAACTGAAGAAGCTACTGCTTTCTCAGAAGAAATTCATAAAATTGTAGCTGTAGAAGCTTATCGTTCATCAGTTATTATGGCTAAAGAGCGTGGCGCTTTCACAGTATTCGATGCTGAACGTGAAAAAACCAATCCATTTATTTTACGTTTGAAAGAAGCTGCTCCTGATATGTATGCAGATATGGTGAAATACGGTCGACGTAACATTGCTTGTTTGACTATTGCACCAACAGGTACTACCAGTTTGATGACTCAAACAACATCAGGTATCGAACCAGCGTTTATGCCAGTGTACAAACGTCGTCGTAAAGTAAATCCTAATGATTCTAATGTTCGTATCGATTTTGTCGATACCGAAGGTGATTCATGGGAAGAATATATTGTGTTCCACCACAAGTTTGTGACTTGGATGCAAGTGAACGGTTACGATGTAACAAAAAAATATACACAAGAAGAGTTAGATGAATTGGTTGAAAAATCACCTTATTACAAAGCTACGGCGAATGATGTAGATTGGTTGAATAAAGTACGTATGCAAGGTCGTATTCAAAAATGGGTTGACCATTCAATCAGCGTAACAATAAATTTACCAGCCGATGCAACTGAAGACTTGGTAGCTCATTTGTATATGGAAGCTTGGAAATCTGGCTGTAAAGGAGTTACCATTTATCGTGATGGTTCTCGCGCTGGAGTTTTGGTAACAGCCTCTAAAAAAGAGAAAGAGGGTG
Source organism: Paludibacteraceae bacterium (assembly GCA_028694915.1). Taxonomy (GTDB): domain Bacteria; phylum Bacteroidota; class Bacteroidia; order Bacteroidales; family Paludibacteraceae; genus W0P28-013. Next base: position 122,789 of record JAQVJY010000006.1, on the reverse strand, counting down.
GTAAAGACAACGAAGATCCAAACAAACGCTGCGTTTGCTACACCGAAGAGCATTTAGTTCGTCCTAAAGAGTTGGACTGCGATATTGTACGCTTTCAAAATAAAAAAGAAAAATGGATTGCCTTCATAGGTGTTAAAGATGGTCGTCCTTATGAAATCTTTACCGGTTTAGCCGATGATGAGGAAGGCTTGTTACTACCAAAAACAGTTACTGAAGGTAAAATTATCAAAGAAGTGGATGAAAACGGTGTAAAACGTTATGACTTCCAATATAAAAATACTAGAGGCTACAAAACGACTGTAGAAGGTTTATCTCACAAGTTTGATAAAGAGTATTGGAACTATGCCAAATTGATTTCTGGTGTGTTACGCTATGGTATGCCAATCGATCAAGTTGTAAAATTGGTAGCTGGCTTGCAGTTGGATAGCGAGTCTATTAACACTTGGAAATCTGGTGTAGAACGTGCCTTGAAAAAATATATTCCTGATGGAACAGAAGTTGAAAGTATGGAGTGTCCAGAATGTCATCAGCATTCCATAGTAGTAAAAGAGGGCTGCTTTGTTTGTTCAAATTGTGGTTACTCTAAATGTGGAGGATAGTCCTTCAAAGGACAAGATGAAAAACCCGAAAAGAGCCTTTCAAAAGTAATTTTGAAAGGCTCTTTTTAAGTCAAGGCTCTTATTATCATATAAAAAAGGTCCCGTTTCAAATCAATTTGAAACGGGACCTTTTTATAATTAAGAACGGGACGATTATCCAAGCATGCTTAATAAAATACCAGCTGCTACTGCAGATCCAATAACACCAGCTACGTTAGGCCCCATGGCGTGCATGAGTAAGAAGTTACCAGGATTTTCTTCCTGACCAACTACTTGTGATACACGAGCAGCCATCGGTACAGCTGAAACGCCAGCAGAACCAATGAGTGGATTGATTTTATCTTTAGAAAATAAATTCATAAATTTTGCTAATAGGACACCGCCTGCAGATCCAAATCCAAAAGCAATAATACCCATTCCCAAAATCATAAGAGTTTTCATGTTTAAGAAAGCGTCGGCTGTGGCCGTAGCTCCAACAGTGATTCCTAAGAAAATTGTTGTGATATTCATCAGTTCGTTTTGAACTGTTTTGCTTAAGCGTTCTACAACACCTGATTCGCGCATTAAATTACCAAGCATCAAACATCCAATCAATGGAGCAGCTGCAGGTAAAAGTAATGAAACAATAACGGCTACCATGATAGGGAATACTATTTTTTCAGATTTTGAAACACTTCGTAATTGTTTCATCGTGATGGCGCGTTCCTTTTTCGTTGTCAAAGCACGCATGATAGGTGGTTGAATAACTGGAACTAAAGCCATGTAAGAGTAAGCAGCCACAGCAATAGGTCCTAATAATTCAGGTGCTAATTTTGATGTTAAAAAGATTGCCGTTGGGCCATCAGCTCCGCCGATTATACCTATAGAGGCAGCTTCGCGAGGTAAAAAATCGAGAGCAATAGCACCTATATAGGTGGCAAAAATACCTATTTGTGCGGCAGCACCAAGTAATAAACTTTTAGGATTGGCAATAAGTGGACCAAAATCAGTCATAGCACCAACACCAATAAATATTAAACATGGGTAAACTCCTAATTTAACACCTAAATATAAATAATCTAATAAGCCTGCGTGTGAAAATTGCTCCCAATGAACAACACCATTTGCAAAAAGGTCTGGCGTAAAAAGCCCAGCTCCAGGTAAGTTTGTTAGCATCATACCAAAAGCAATTGGAAGTAGTAATAACGGCTCAAATTTTTTCACGATTGCTAAGTATAATAATAGGAAAGAAATGAGTAACATGACTAAAATCTTCCAATTACGTGCAATCATAGCAAAGCCAGTTCCATCTAAAAATTCCATCAAGCTATCACCAATGTTGATATTAGCTTCCATCGGTGCGTCTGTTACATTCACAGCAACAGCGTCAGAACTTACTGCAATTACTTCCGTTGAGTCAATAGGCAATACCTTTTCTTGTGCTGATAGTGGTATTGAAACAGAGACAATAGAAGCAATAATCAATAAAAAATATTTTAGATGTTTCATCATGATAACGTTTTTCAAATTAGGCCATGATTAGTAGTAAATCATCTTGCATAACACTTTGACCAGCTGCAACAGCAATTGATTTCACAACGCCATCTTTTTCTGCTAAAATATTGTTCTCCATTTTCATAGATTCCAATGTTAACAATACATCACCACGTTTTACAGCTTGACCTTCGGCAACAACCACTTTAAGTACACTCCCAGGAAGTGGGGATTTTATTTTAAATCCAGCAACAACTGGTTTTGGTGCGCTAGGTGCAGCTGCTGGAGCGGGTTTAGGAGTTTCAACTTTTGGAGCAGGTGCAGGAGCTGGCTTTTCGGCAGGAGTAGAGTGAGATGATGCTTTAGTTTCTAGTTCTACTAATTTATCATCTTGTAATACATTTCGGCCTGGTTCTACCGCAACCGATTTGATAACACCATCAGCCTCTGCTAAAATATTATTTTCCATTTTCATGGATTCCATAGTTAATAAAACATCACCTCGTTTTACACTATCGCCAACAGCTACCAATACTTTCATAATACTGCCAGGAAGTGGTGATTTTACTACCATTGTACTAGCTGCTGTGCTATGTGAAGCTGCAGGAGCTACTGTGGCTGGTTTTACACTTGGACGAGCTGTGACAGCGGTTTTTTGTTCTCTTTCTATTTCCACTGTAAATGGGGTGCCATTTACTTCGACTTCGGCTACATTATTTTCAATTTCGTTTACAGAAACTTCGTATTTGCTGCCGTCTATTATAAATTTAAATTTTTTCATACGGATATTATCTTACTAAATTATTGATACCATAAATTTTTGCACTCCAAGGTGAATAACGACGTTCTACCTTTTTGATGGTAATAACGTGACTGTCTTGGTCGTGCACATCGGAATAATATAAATGTAATGCCATGGCAATGGCTGCACTTGCATTCGCAGGTAACTGTACTTTGTGAAATTCTGTATCATCACTAATTTCTACTTTAGCACCTTTGGGTGTTCTTACAGCCTTAGGTACACGTACTTTAGGTGTCATTACTTTCCCAAATATGTACAATAATAGAATAAGTAAACACAAAACAACAAACACAATCCCAAATCCTAATAAGGTTATGTTTAGTGCATTTGTCCAGTTTATTTCTAGTAAAATCATAATTATAAAGGTATGTTAGAGTGTTTCTTTAAAGGATTAGTCACACGTTTTGTTTGTAGTGTTTGGAAAGCACGAATAATACGGAAACGTGTATCGCGTGGTTCAATAACATCGTCGATATATCCTCTTGATGCTGCTTGATAAGGGCTAGCAAATTTATCTTGGTATTCAGCCTCTTTTTCAGCAATGAATTTTGCTTTTTCTTCTGGATCTTCAAATGCTTTCAAAGTTTTAGCTTCTAATACGCCAATAGCTCCTGATGCACCCATAACTGCAATTTCTGCGTTTGGCCATGCATAGTTGAAGTCGCCACGTAATTGTTTACAACTCATAACGATGTGTGCACCACCGTACGATTTACGAAGTGTAACCGTAACTTTAGGTACAGTAGCTTCGCCATAAGCAAACATTAATTTTGCACCATGGTCGATAATGGCAGCATATTCTTGGCCTGTTCCTGGTAAGAACCCTGGTACGTCAACCAATGTTAAGATTGGAATATTGAACGCATCGCAAAAACGAATAAAACGAGCAGCTTTACGTGAAGCATCGCAGTCTAATACACCAGCTAACCAGTTTGGTTGGTTGGCAATAATACCTGTTGATTGTCCATTGAAACGAGCGAAACCACACACAATATTTTTAGCAAAATCTTGATGAACTTCCATGAAATCACCATTATCAATAATATTGTAGATAATGTCTTTTACATTGTATGGTTTATTTGGATTAGCAGGAACTAAATCGTTTAAAGTATCATCAGCACGATTGATAGGGTCTGAACACTCAACAACTGGCGTTTCTTCCATGTTGTTTTGAGGAATGAACGATACCAAACGACGAACTTCTTCTAAAGCAGCTTCTTCGGTAGGAACTGTGAAATGAGTTACACCTGATTTGCTTGCATGTACACGAGCACCACCAAGTTCTTCAACCGTTACATCTTCGCCAGTTACTGATTTTACTACTGTAGGACCTGTAATAAACATGTAACTGTTTTGTTCGGTCATCATAATAAAGTCGGTTAATGCTGGAGAATAAACAGCACCACCTGCACAAGGACCAAAGATAACAGAGATTTGTGGAACTACACCAGATGCTAAAATATTACGTTCAAAAATTTCAGCGTAACCAGCTAAAGCAGAAGCACCTTCTTGGATACGTGCACCACCTGAATCGTTCAAACCGATAATAGGAGCGCCTAATTTCATACCCATATCCATCACGTGGCAAATTTTTTGTGCCATTGTTTCCGATAACGAACCACCAATAACGGTAGCGTCTTGTGCGAAAACAAATACTAAACGGCCATCAATAGTGCCACTACCAACTGCAACGCCATCACCCAAAAATACTTTTTTATCCATACCAAAATCGGTACAGCGGTGGGTCACAAACATATCTACTTCTTCAAAACTGCCCTCGTCTAAAAGAAGATTAATGCGCTCACGAGCAGTATATTTACCTTTTGCGTGAAGAGCATCAATACTTTTTTGACCGCCACCAAGCTGAGCTTCAGTACGTTTTGCTATTAATTTTTTTAATTTGTCTTGATTTTCCATATGAATTTCATTTATAGAATTTATTTTGGTTGTTCACATAATTCGGTTAACACACCATGTGTTGATTTTGGGTGTAAGAACGCAATATTCAATCCTTCAGCACCTTTGCGAGGTTTAGTGTCGATTAATTGAATGCCTTGTGCAGCACATTCGTCCAAAGCTACTTGTACGCCATCCACATTAAATGCCATGTGATGCACACCACCACGTGGATTTTTTTCGAGGAATTTAGCAATGGCGCTTTCTGGACTTGTAGGTTCCAATAATTCGATTTTAGTTTGACCAACTTTGAAAAAAGCGGTTTTTACTTTTTGGTCAGCTACTTCTTCAATTGAATAGCATTTTTGACCGAGGAGTTGTTCGTAGTAGGGGATTACTTCATCCAAACTGCTTACTGCGATACCAATGTGCTCAATGTGAGATGGTTTCATAATAAAACGGTTAAAATTTGATAAATTATAATTGATTGTAAAATTTGAATTTAATTGTACAAAAAGCGACGCAAAGGTACTATTTTAAATTAAGAATCGGCATCTTTTTCGGCATAATTAATCGATAAATTTGTACATTTTTAAATAAAATGCACAAAAAACAAAAAGGGTTTTGCTCGTTTAAAAACAAAACCCTTTTATAACATCAAAACTAACCATGTGAGTTAGTTTATTTATTGAGCTTTTCAACGATTTGGTCAACTTCTTTATTGAAATCCTCAATCAATTTTTTATAATAAGCTTTCACTAATTTAGGTTCTTTTGTACCATTAGGATGATTTACGCGTGATAAAAAATCATTATTGACGTCTGCGATTTTTTCCACAATGGCATCAAAGCCTGCGTTATCCATTTTTTTTAGCATCAAAAAATTGATGTAACTTTCTGTAATTAAGTCAGAAGTTACTAATTGAATGCCTTTTTTGAGTGTTCTACGATTAGCCATAATAGACAATTTTTAATGTTAATAGAATATTTGGCAAATATACTCGTTTTTTATGTAGAAACAATCACATTTTTGTGCTAATTTTGTCGGACAATTTGACTTTTGTGTATGGTATAAATGCCTATTTACTTAGTTTATGAATATAAAGATTGCTCATTTATTTGTTACCTCCTTGTTAATTAGCCTACTGACGGTTTCGTGTGTGGATGAAAAATTTACCACCGACCCTTCGGCCGTACTATCTTTTTCGTGCGATACACTTTCGTTTGATACTGTTTTTACCAAAATTCCATCACGTACAATTTCATTTTACATCTATAACAAAAACAATAAAGCACTTAAAATAAGTTCGGCTCGTTTGGCAAAAGGGAGCGAATCTTTTTTTAGATTCAACTTAGACGGTCGCATTCCATCCTCAAATAACTTAGTGGCAGATGTAGAAATTAAGGCCAAAGACAGCTTGTTTGTTTTTGTGGAGCTCACTGTTGACCCTAATAATAGTGATTTTCCTGTATTCTATAAGGACTCGATGGTATTTATAACCAATGGGCAAACACAAGATGTGAAGTTAATTACCTATGGTCAAGATGCTATCGTGTTTGACGGAAAGTCTTTAACGGAAAATACCACATTAACCGCTGCTAAACCATATTTAATATTTAATTATTTACATATTGCAGAAGGCAAAACGCTCACTTTAGAGCCTGGTACACGACTCTTTTTTCACGATAAAGCTAATTTAGTTATAGATGGTAATTTAGTTTCTAACGGAACTTTAGAAAATCCAGTTGTCATGCGCACCGATCGTTTTGATAAACTGCCCGATGTGGATAAAACACCTTACGATTATATGCCAGGACAGTGGGGCGGCATTTATCTCCAAAATAGCAAAGCCGTACATCAATTAAATTACACTTCCATTCGTGGATGCGACCTTGGTGTTGTAATTGTCGGAACAGCCTCTATACACCCAACATTAACCATGAAAAATTGCGTTTTGCACTGCATGACACAGTATGGATTGTATGCTCAAAATGCTAAAGTAACGATTGAGAATACTGAGATATCTAATTGTGGTACATCGTGTTTATATCTTTTAGGCGGTGAATCGTATGTGGTGCATGCCACACTTGCCAATTACTATAATTGGGGAAAACGTCAGAGTGAAACTTTGGTCATAGCCAACTACCAATTAGATGGCAATTTACTCTATCTTTATCCAATCACATCATCTGTAGTCGAAAATTCTATCGTATTTGGTAATCAAAGCAAAGAGATTTTATTGCAAAAAGATACGTTTACCAATGCTATGTATAATGTGCTAGTTAGCAACACATTGATAAAATCAAAGCGTTTAGAAGATGTTGAATTTCATAATATAACATGGGCTCGTTCACAGAATACAACTGTTCAAGGTGTTTCCGATACTGTATTTGTAAATACTTCTACCGAAAAAATCGCAGAGACGGGCTATTATAATTTTCAATTAGATGTTAAATCCATAGCTCGTTCAAAAGCAAATGTAACGGTCTCTGGACGTTATCCCGTTGATTTACTGGGTAAAAATCGTTTATTAGATGGCGCTCCCGATTTAGGTGCGTATGAAAAATAACGAGACAATGAGCATGAAAACACGTTTATTACTCGTAGTTTGTTTGGTTTGTATGGGCGTTACGGCTCAGCAACCTGCTACTATGCGTGTCATGTGTTATAATGTGGAGAACTTGTTCGATATAAAAGATGATACATTAACGAATGATTCGGAGTATCTGCCTGGTGGAATGCGTGGCTGGAACTACAAACGCTACGAACAAAAGTTGGCGCATATAGCTCAAGTGGTTACGGCCATTGGTGGTTGGTCACCTCCGGCGATTATTGGTCTTTGTGAAATTGAGAATGATAATTGTTTAAAAACTTTAGTAAAGTATTCGCAATTAAAATCACTTAATTATCAATATGTTCATTATGAGTCGCCAGATGCACGTGGAGTGGATGTTGGATTGCTTTATCAACCTCATTTATTTAAACCAATTGCCTCAAAACCCATACATGTTGCGTTAAAAACAGGGCGTACAACCCGCGACATCCTTTATGTTTCTGGTACGTTACCCAATGGCGACACCGCACACGTATTTGTGAACCATTTCCCTTCACGTTTAGGTGGAGAATTAGAAAGTGAACCCAATCGATTTACGGCAGCTTCCGTATTACGAGCACAAGTGGATAGTATTTTGATGCTCGATTCGGCCGCATTGGTGTTAATTATGGGCGATTTTAATGATTATCCCAACAACAGAAGTATTAATAACGTGTTGGCGGCGCAACCGCTCAACCAACCAACGCTGACCACTAATCAATTATATAACCTCACTTACGACTTGCATCAACGTGGCGATATAGGCAGCTACAAGCACGATGGTCAGTGGGGTATGCTCGACCAATTTATAGTATCGGGCGGTTGGCTAAAACGTGCCAAACAATCTTGTATAGATGCCAATTCTGTTACAGTTTTTGCGCCAGAATGGCTTTTAGAAGAAGCAAAACCACTTGGTAAACAACCTGCTCGCACTTATGTTGGTATGAAATTTAATGGTGGTTATAGCGATCATTTACCCATATTTTTAGATATTACGCTCAATTATAAATAATCCGTTATGAAAGTTCAACTCTTTATACCTTGCTATATTGACCAGCTGTATCCACAGACAGGTCAAAATACGCTCGAAATTCTCGAAAAAGTGGGTTGTGAAGTGATTTATAATCCCAATCAAACATGCTGTGGTCAACCAGCGTTTAATAGTGGTTATTGGGCGGAGAGTAAAGCTTTAGCGGAGAAGTTTTTCAACGATTATGACCCTAATATGCCCATTGTGTCGCCTTCTGGTTCGTGTACCGGATTTATAAAACGTCACTATGCCAAACTATTTCCTAATGAGGTCGAAAAATTAGCATTGTGCGATACGGTGTCCAATAACTTGTTCGAGTTATCTGATTATTTATGTAATCAATTGAAAATAGTTGATTTGGGTGCCGTTTTTCCTCACAAGGTGACGTTACATCGCTCTTGTTCATCTATTCGAGAATATGGGCTTACGGACGAGCCAGAACGCTTATTGAGTCACGTGAAAGGGTTAGAACTCATTGAAATGGAAGAGAGTACTACGTGTTGTGGCTTTGGTGGCACATTTGCCATAAAACAAACCGATATTTCCACTGCCATGGTTGCCAAAAAAGTAGAATATGCACTGGCTACAGGAGCAGAATACATTGTAGGTACAGAGGCTTCATGCTTGATGAATATTACTAGTTACTGCCAAAAACAAGGATTACCTATTCGTGGTATTCATTTGGCAGATATTTTGAACGCAAAATAGAGTATGGCTTCAAAAATTCAAAAAACTAATGTCGCGCGGTTATTGGATAGTTATCACGTGAATTACGACTTGATTCCGTACGAAGTTGATGAATCGGATTTAAGTGCGGTACACGTCGCTAAACTACTAGATGAACCTATCGAACTGGTTTTTAAAACGTTGGTTTTACGTGGTGATAAAACTGGATTTTTTGTTTGTGTGATTCCTGGTGCCGACGAAGTGGATTTAAAATTAGCAGCCAAAGCATCAGGGAATAAAAATTGTGCCTTAATTCCGATGAAGGATTTATTAGGACTTACAGGGTATATTCGTGGAGGTTGCTCGCCTTTGGGTATGAAAAAGCACTTTCCAACGTACATACACGAAACTTGCCAATTATACGATTACATTTATATTAGTGCTGGCGTGCGTGGTTTACAAATAAAATTAAGTCCAACGGATTTAATTTCCTGTTCTAACGCTATATTATCTGCATTGCTGTAAAAATAGCAAAGTGACAATAAATTAGAAGGTTTACACCCTAAAATAGTTGTAATTTTATTGATTTTGGGGCGCTGTTGTTGATAACTCTCACTCCAAATAGGTGATTCAATACTTATTTTTTTATATCTTTGCCACCTATTAGGTCAAAATCTAACACCACTAAAATATTTAACAAAATGGCTAAACAAAAGAAATTTATTACTTGTGATGGCAATCAGGCTGCAGCGCATATCTCGTATATGTTCTCGGAAGTGGCTGCTATTTACCCAATTACGCCATCCTCAACGATGGCAGAGTATGTTGATGAATGGTCTGCGGCTGGACGTAAAAACATTTTCGGTGAAACTGTTTTAGTTCAAGAAATGCAATCGGAAGGCGGTGCTGCAGGCGCTGTACATGGTTCATTACAAGCTGGTGCGTTGACCACTACGTACACCGCATCTCAAGGTTTATTGTTGATGATTCCTAATATGTACAAAATTGCTGGTGAATTACTTCCATGCGTATTTCACGTATCAGCACGTACATTAGCCAGTCATGCACTTTGTATTTTTGGCGATCATCAAGACGTTATGGCTTGTCGCCAAACTGGTTTTGCTATGTTAGCTGAAGGCTCAGTACAAGAGGTGATGGATTTAGCGGGTGTGGCACATTTAGCTACCATTAAAAGCCGTGTACCTTTTGTGAATTTCTTCGATGGATTCCGTACTTCACACGAAATTCAAAAAATTGAATCGATTGAAAATGAAGACCTCGCAGGTCTTATCGATCAAAAAGCATTAGCAGAGTTCCGTAGTCGTGCCTTAACTCCTGAGAACCCTGTGGCACGTGGTATGGCTGAAAATCCTGATCATTTCTTCCAACATCGTGAAAGCTCCAATCTTTTCTATGAAGCAGTTCCTGCTATCGTGGAAGAATACATGAATGAAATCTATAAAATCACAGGCCGCAAATATGGCTTGTTCGATTATTATGGTGCTGATGACGCTGATCGCGTGATTATTGCCATGGGTTCGGTTACCGAAGCTGCTCGCGAAGCTATTGATTATTTGGCGGCTCAAGGCGAAAAAGTAGGTTTGGTTTCTGTACACTTATATCGTCCATTTTCAGCTAAACATTTCTTGTCGGTTCTTCCAAAAACAGCTAAACGCATTGCCGTATTGGATCGTACTAAAGAACCTGGTGCAACGGGCGAACCACTTTACTTAGATGTTAAAGATGTTTTATATGGTCAAAAAGAGGTACCGTTGGTAGTTGGTGGTCGTTATGGCTTAGGTTCAAAAGACACAACGCCAGCTCAAATTTTGGCTGTTTATGAAAATTTATCATTAGCGATGCCTAAAAATCTCTTTACGATAGGCATTGAAGATGATATAACCTTTACATCACTTCCATATAAAGAAGAAATTGCACTAGGTGGAGAAGGTATGTACGAAGCTAAATTTTATGGTTTAGGTGCTGACGGAACTGTCGGCGCTAACAAAAACTCTATTAAAATTATTGGCGATAATACCACCAAATATTGTCAAGCCTATTTTTCATACGATTCAAAGAAATCAGGTGGTTTTACCTGCTCACACTTACGTTTTGGTGATGCACCTATTCGTAGTACGTATTTAGTAAATACACCAAACTTTGTGGCTTGCCACGTACAAGCTTACTTGCATATGTACGATGTAACACGTGGTTTGCGTGAAAATGGCACGTTCTTATTGAACACCATTTGGACGGGTGAAGAGTTGGCTAAACACTTACCAAACGATGTCAAACGCTATTTTGCTAAGAAAAATATAAAAGTTTACTATATCAATGCTACTAAAATTGCACAAGAAATAGGTTTAGGTAACCGTACCAATACTATTTTACAGTCAGCATTTTTCCGCATAACAGAAGTTATTCCAGTAGATTTGGCTGTTGAACAGATGAAGAAATTCATCCTAAAATCGTATGGTAAGAAAGGTGAAGAGATTGTGAATAAAAATTATGCTGCAGTTGACCGCGGTGGCGAATACGAACAATTGTCGGTAGATCCAGCTTGGGCTTCATTACCTAACGATAAAAATGCTGAAAATCACGATCCTGCATTTATCAACGAAGTAGTTCGCCCAATTAATGCTCAAAATGGTGATTTATTGCCAGTTTCAGCATTCAAAGGTATTGAAGATGGAACTTGGCATCAAGGTACATCAAAATATGAAAAACGTGGTGTAGCTGCATTTGTACCAGAATGGAATCCTGATAACTGTATTCAATGTAATAAATGTGCTTACGTTTGTCCTCACGCTTCTATTCGACCTTTCGTGTTGGATGAATCAGAACAAAAAGGTGCTAATTTCGATACATTGAAAGCGGTTGGTAAATCATTTGAAGGCATGACATTCCGTATTCAAGTGGATGTGCTCGACTGTTTAGGTTGTGGTAACTGTGCTGACGTTTGTCCTGGTAATCCTAAAAAAGGTGGCAAGGCATTGACCATGCAGCCGTTTGAAAGCCAGTTAACTCAAGTTGAAAATTGGACGTATTGCGCCGATAAAGTAACTAGCAAACAACATTTGGTAGATATCAAAGCGAATGTTAAGAATTCGCAGTTTGCAACACCTTTGTTTGAATTCTCTGGCGCTTGTTCTGGTTGTGGTGAAACACCTTATGTGAAATTAATCACACAGTTATTTGGCGATAGAGAAATGGTGGCAAATGCTACTGGTTGTTCGTCAATCTATTCAGGTTCTGTACCATCAACTCCATATACAACCAACGATAAAGGTCAAGGTCCAGCTTGGGCAAACTCTTTATTCGAAGATTTCTGCGAATTTGGTATGGGTATGACTTTAGCTAACGATAAAATGCGTGATCGCTTAGTGCGACTTATGCAAGAAGCTCAAACTTGTACTTGCTGTTCTGATGAGTTGAAAGGATTGTTTAACGAGTGGATTGAAAATCGTAACGACGCTGACAAAACAAAAGAATTGGCTGCTAAAATTGTACCTGCAGTTCAGTCTTGCGATTGCGATTCGTGCAAACAAATCAGTGCTTTAAGCCATTATTTAGTAAAACGTTCTCAATGGATTATTGGTGGTGATGGCGCTTCGTACGATATTGGTTACGGTGGTCTTGATCACGTTATTGCATCAGGTAAAGATGTGAATATTTTAGTGTTGGATACCGAAGTTTATTCTAATACGGGTGGTCAAGCTTCAAAATCAACTCCAGTTGGTGCGATTGCTAAATTTGCTGCTGCTGGTAAACGAGTACGTAAAAAAGACTTGGGTATGATTGCTACTACGTATGGTTATGTGTATGTAGCTCAAATAGCTATGGGCGCCGACCAAGCACAATGTTTGAAAGCATTCCGCGAAGCAGAAGCTTATCCTGGGCCATCATTGGTTATTGCTTATTCACCATGTATTAGTCATGGTTTGAAATCAGGTATGGGCAAAGCACAAGCTGAAGAAGCACAAGCAGTAGAGTGTGGTTACTGGCAATTATGGCGTTATAATCCAGCTTTAGAAGAAGCTGGCCAAAACCCATTTATACTTGATAGCAAAGAACCAGATTGGAGCAAATTCCAAGACTTCTTGAAGAGTGAAGTACGTTTCTCTTCGGTTATGAAACAATATCCTGCCGAAGCGGCTGAATTGTTCCAAGCAGCTGAAGATAATGCAAAATGGCGTTATAAGAGTTATAAACGATTACTGTCACAAGGTTGGGAGTAATTCATAAAAAAATAGAGCAGATTTTTTTTCTGCTCTATTTTTTTTATCAGATATAATACCTACATTTGAGTCTTAATTTAAAATCGTTGACTTATGGAAGAAACTACGTTAGTAATTACCGAAGCCGGTAAAAAAGATTTGTTAACCACCGCTAAGTGGAGTAAATTTTATGCCGTTTTATCGTTTATAGGCGTTGTTTTTTGCGTCTTAATGGGTGCTTTAATGTTAGTTTCGGGTTATTTTATGGGCAATTTACAACCCGAATTAAGTGCTGCTATGTTGGCACCACTAGGTCTAGTTTACATCGTGTTAGGTGGCATTTTAGTGATGCCCGCGCTGTATTTGCTGCAATTTGCCAAAAAATCTGAACAAGCGATAGCCGACACTAACACAGAAATGATGGAACAGGCGTTGAACCGCATGAAATCCTATTGGAAATTTATGGGCATTTTCACCATTGTGATGTTAGCCGTATCACTATTGATGGTTCCTGTAGCTGTTATTGGGTCATTTTTATTGTAATACCAATATATTATGAATAAGGAATACGATAATACTTTTCAAATAGAAATAGAAAGAATTTTAGATGAAGTTTACAATCATCCAAGAAATATAGGTGATACAAAAATAAAACGAGCTGTAGTAGAAACAGAAAAACGCTATATCGATTATCTTATCAGATATAATTTGATTTCAAATTTACATACAGCAAGTGGTGGTAAATTTGGAATTCAACTTGAAAATAATGGGTTCGAAGTTTTTGAAAAATATAAAGGTTGGGATAATTATAAAAGAAAAGTTATAGACAGAAGAACCTCAATTGAAAAAGCCAAAGAAATGTCTGTTAAATATTGGTGGATTCCAATTATTATTTCTTTATTTTCGATTACAATTTCAATTATTGCATTATTTAAATAACTTATTATACAAGACTTTTAAGCGCTGTTTTAATACTATAGAAACAAGTATTTTGTATAACCTAAAAAGCGGAACTACTGATATAGTTCCGCTTTTTTATTATTTAATAAAGTATTCTTAAAACTTATTTACCCAATCAAGTTTATCGAATTGTTGCTGTTCAAAGTATAGAATGTTGTCAGATACGCATTCGCACATCGCTAAACGTCCATCGATGGTGCCAGTACCAATATGAGGCGAGAGTACTACGTTGTCTAATTCAAATAATTCTGGCGAGATAATAGGTTCTTTTTCGAACACATCGAGTGCTGCGCCCCAAAGTTTACCACTTTTCAAGTTTTTAATTAAAGCTTTTTCATCTACCACTGGACCACGCGCTGTATTGATAAGCGTTGCGCCGTTTTTCATTTTTTGAAAGGCAGCGTCATTGATTAAATGGTGTGATTCTTTGTAATAAGGTAAGTGTAATGAAATAAAATCAGATTGTGCGAGTAACTCATCAAAACTCACATAAGTGGCTTCATACGCTTGTTCTATGGCTATGTTTGCGCGTTGGCGATTATGGTAAATGATGCGCATACCGCACGCTAAAGCACGTTTAGCAACCGCTTGTCCTATTCTACCAAGTCCTATTATGCCCAATGTCTTGCCATAAATGCTAATGCCGAGGTTGTTCATTACACCTATTTTTATTTCATCTGTTTGGCGTATTTTACGATCGAGTTCTGCTGTACGATGGGCTATGGCAAGCATCAACGTCATGGTTTGTTCCGCCGTTGGTTCAATCACTGGGTCAGGTGTATTGGTAACGACTATACCTTTCTGCGAGGCTGTTTCTATATCCACATTGTTAAATCCTACACCAAAGTTGGCTATCAGTTTTAACCGTTCACCTTTATCTATCAACGCTTTATCTACAGTATAATCAAAAGTGGAAACGAGCACATCGCAGTGAGTGATTAACCGTTCCAATTCAGCCCGCGAAAAACGTGGAGTAGAAGGCATGATTAATTTATGAGCACTAAGTGACGAAAAACCATGCAGTGGGAGTTGTGTGGTAAATAGAATTTCCATAGCTGATTTTTAATGTAAGATTTTAAATACCAATTCTTTCAATAAGTCGTAATCTGAAATAGAACTATTGCCAAATCCTTTACTTTGAACGTCTGTTTTACGAATATCACTGATTATCTGAGTGACTTTAGAGGAATTATAGCGTGAAGCAGCTTGTTGAAAATCTTTTACAAAATAAGGATTTATTTTGAGCTCATTGGCCACATTCATTTGACTTTTGTCTTTGAGCGAATGGTAAAAGAGTAGGTTCGAAAAGAAATTAAAAACGACCGTAACAGTTACCACCAACGGATTGTTTTTAGGATTTTTACCAAAATAATCGACTATGCGATTACATTTCAACACATCTTTGTTGGTCAAAGCACTTACCAATTCAAAATTATTATAATCCTTGCTGATGCCAATATTACGTTCAATCAATTCAGGCGTAATGGAAGTTTGGTCTTTAGGTTTGGTAATCAGTAATTTTTCAACTTCGTGCACGATACGCGTTAAATCGTTCCCAAGATATTCGGCCAACATGTTAGCAGCTTTGTTATCAATGCCCACTTGCATCGATTTTACGTACGATTCTATCCAACCAGCTACCTGATTATCAAACAGTTTTTTCGATTCAAAAAGTACACCTTTCTTTTCTATTTCTTGAGTTGATTTTTTACGACCGTCCAACTTGCCATATTTATGACAAAAAACTAATAAGGTGGAATTTAGAGGATTCTCCAGATAAAACTGTAAGTCGTCGAAATTCTTGATGTGTTGTGCTTCTTTTACAATGATCACTTGGTAAGGCGACATCATCGGATAACGCTTGGCGGCCATAATAATATCGCCTAAACTAGTATCCTTTCCGTATAAAATGGTCTGATTGAACGCTTTTTCATCTTCTGTGAGTACCTGTTCTTCTATATAATCGGCAATTTGATCAATATAAAACGATTCGTCGCCCATGAGCATATATACAGGTTTATACTCTTTGCGTTTCAGCGACGACATCAGCTGTTCATATGTCCAGACTTGTTTAGCCATTATTCGTAACGCAAGTGTTTGATGGTTTTACTATTGCTTTTGAGTGATTCCAACGATTTGATGCCAATATTGAGATGTTCTTCGGCAAATTGTTTCGTTACTTGTTTATCGCTTTCTTCGGTTTTTATACCGGCTTCGTGCATTGGCATATCCGATACTAATAACAGCGCACCTGTAGGAATGGAGTTGAAAAACCCCACGCTAAAAAGGGTAGCTGTTTCCATATCAACCGCTTGTGCACGTGTTATTTTCAACGTTTCTTTGAATTTTTCGTCGTGCTCCCATACGCGACGGTTAGTGGTGTAAACCGTTCCAGTCCAATAATCGTGTCCAAAATCGCGAATATTTGACGATACTGAACGCTGTAAGTTAAACGCTGGTAACGCTGGAATTTCAGGTGGAAAATAGTCGTTGGAAGTACCATCGCCACGAATAGCCGCACTTGGCAAAATATAATCACCAATTTGGTTTTTATCTTTTAAACCACCACATTTTCCTAAAAATAGGACGGCTTTAGGACGAATAGCCGACAATAAATCCATAATTAGCGCCGCGTTAGGGCTACCTATGCCAAAGTTGATAATGGTGATGCCATTGGCCGATGCGTTGGGCATATTGCTTTTGCTGCCAAAAACAGGGACGCCAAATGTTTCTGCGAATTTCTCGACATAATTATTAAAATTACACAATAAAATGTATTCGTCAAATTGTTCGAGTGGTCGTTGCGTGTAGCGCACTAACCAATTTTTTACGATTTCCTCTTTTGTCTTCATAGCGTTTTATCTTTCATTTTTATTATTTTTGTATTCGCAAATTCTAGAAAATGGTTGCATTAAATTTACCCACTTATAGCTTCAAGATTAAATCGGTTGGCACTAAACAACAGATTTTTGATCGAATCAGACGTCGTTATGTTACTTTGACGCCTGAAGAGTGGGTTCGTCAAAACATGATAGCGCACCTTATTGAAGCGTTAGAAGTGCCGCAAACTCGCTTGAGCAATGAAACAACCATTACATACAATGGACTCGCTAAACGTTGCGATACAGTG
This sequence comes from Paludibacteraceae bacterium, assembly GCA_028694915.1. Lineage (GTDB taxonomy): Bacteria > Bacteroidota > Bacteroidia > Bacteroidales > Paludibacteraceae > W0P28-013. The sequence goes on along the minus strand of JAQVJY010000006.1, from coordinate 105,423 downwards.
GTGTACGACGAGCATTACAAGCCGTTGATGATAGTGGAGTATAAAGCGCCTCATGTGGAGCTGACACAAGCCGTGTTCGACCAAATAGCCGTTTATAATCTGAATTTACAAGTTCCTTATTTGCTCGTTAGCAATGGATTGACACATATATTCTGCAAAGTAGATATCGCCAACAAACGGTATCTTTTTAATCCTGATATCTTATCGTATCCTAATCTTCTAATTACACGATAACCTATTTCTTATTCCGGTTATTGTTGTTATTATTCTTATTTCTCGCTTTATTATTATTGTTTTTGTTGGCTGGGCGATTTCGGTTCATAATGTCACGTGAAGCCGTTAGTGTCATCGATTCTGGATTCATATCAAGTTCGCCATGCGATAATTCGCGTAAATCGTCGAATATTTTGCGATCGTCAACCACCTCTTTGTTCCATGTGAGATAACTCTTTTTCATGTGATTGGCCATCAAGTCAATCAATTCTTGGCGACGTTCACCTTCTGGATAGGCTACCGTTTTTTCGATGAGTGTTTGCAATAAACGACCGTAATGCATATAGCGAATACGTTGCGTGTTGTAAGGGATTTTCTCAGGTTTTTGTTGTAATGTGGTAGGTTTTACCACTTCAAACGGATAATCAATGTCTAGTTTAAACTCCGACATGATGGCGAGATGATCCCATAATTTATATTTAAAACCTTCCACGTCGCGCAAATAAGGAAACATATTTCCCATAATATCAATAATGGTTTTAGCGCAGCGTGTACGTTCTGCACGGTCTTCTATCGCAACAGCGTGTTTTACCATTTGTTGGATATTTCGTCCATATTCAGGTAAAATTAAATCGGTTCTTTGAGAATAATTCATAATCAGGAATTGATAATTGATTTTTTTGCAACGGTAGCTTGAAATTCTTTTAAATAGAATGGCTCAAAATAGGCTACATCTTCAAATTTATGAGCTTCGTAAGCTTGTTCGGCTAAGTGAATCATGTGATTAGCCAACGGATGAATATCCGATAAAAAACGGGCATTAGTATGGGTAATCATGGCTTTGCATTTTTCAGCACCATTACCACAAAAATAGATAATGTGTTTATCCAGTAAATCTAAAAACGCGGTTTCGTCGATGATTTTAGCTTCAATAGGCTTTACAACAGCCAATTTGGTATCGTAAACCGTGGTGTAGACTTCCATCCGTCTAGCGTCAATCAAAGGGCAAATAAGAGCGTCAGACTCTTTTACGTGTGATAACGCATTTTGTGCTATCAATTGTAACGTGTCGATGGCAATGAGTTTGGCATCTAATCCGTAACACAATCCTTTGGCAGTAGATATGCCTATGCGTAAACCAGTGTATGAACCAGGACCAGCACTTACGGCAATGGCATCAGGTAATTTAGAGTGTTCACGCGCAAAAGCCAGCGTTTCTTCTATAAATACAGGAAGATTGGTGGCGTGCGAAGGACCTTCGGTACAGATTTTAGAAAATAAAGAGATTCCATTCTCTGAAAGCGTGGTAGAACACACGTCAGTAGCTGTTTCGATATGTAAAATAGTAGCCATTATGATAATAAACTTGTTACTTGCAAAGATACGTATTTAAATTTATATTTGGGAATGGTGACGCTCATTTTATGAGCATTTGCTAAAAAAAAGCCAGAAGAGCCATTATTCAGAAAAGAAATTGTAATTTTGCAATTCACAAACCTATTTAAACTATTAGCATATGATTTTATCGATGACGGGTTATGGGAAAGCCTCTTGCGAATATGGCAACAAAAAAATTACCGTAGAAATTAAGTCTCTTAACAGCAAACAAATGGATGCGTCAACGCGCATTGCCTCGTTGTATCGCGAAAAAGATATCGAAATACGTAACCTCATTACTCAAAAACTAGAGCGTGGTAAAGTCGATTTTGCTTTGTATATCGAAGATGCTGGCTCCCAAGTGGTAAATCATATCAACCAAACGGTAGTTGAAAACTATTACCAACAAATAACAGAAACTGCTGCTAAATTGAATATTCCTGTTCCAGAAAATTGGATGGAACTCTTGTTGCGTTTGCCTGATGTTTTAAAATCGGAAAGCACTTCGGTGGATGAAAATGAGTGGAATACCATTGTTGAAACTATTAATCAAGCTGTTAATCAACTTATTAAATTCCGCGCACAAGAAGGAAAATCACTTGAAGCGATGTTCACAAGCAAAATTGAGCGTATAGGTTCTTTGCTTAAAGAAGTGGATCAATATGAAGGTGAACGTCTCGCCAAAATTAAAACGCGCTTAGAAGAAAACCTAAAAGCAATTGATGAGAAGGTTAATATTGATCGTAATAGACTAGAGCAAGAACTAATTTTTTATATCGAAAAATTGGATGTAAACGAAGAAAAATTGCGTTTGGGTAATCACCTCAACTACTTCTTGGAAACCATGCGTAAAGAAAGTGCACCGGGCAAAAAACTGGGCTTTATTGCTCAAGAAATGGGACGCGAAATCAATACACTTGGTTCTAAATCAAATCATAGTGAAATGCAAATTATTGTAGTTCAAATGAAAGATGAACTAGAGCAAATTAAGGAGCAAATACTTAACGTTTTATAATGAGCTATGAAAGGTAAACTCATCATATTTTCAGCACCATCGGGAGCCGGTAAAAGCACGATTGTAAAACATCTTATTGATCATAGTGGCATCGATTTTGGCTTTTCTATATCGGCCACTAGTCGTGCTCCACGTGGTACCGAAAAACATGGTGTGGAATATTTCTTTTTGACAACAGAAGAGTTCAAACAAAAAATAACCGAAGGCGCTTTTATTGAATACGAAGAGGTATATAATGGCTGTTTTTACGGTACGTTGAAATCGGAAGTGGAGCGTGTGCTCAATTCAGGCAAACACATGTTGTTTGATGTGGATGTAAAGGGTGGTTTATCTATTAAAAAGCTTTATGGAGAGCAGGCGTTAGCGGTTTTTGTGCAGCCACCATCTGTGGAGGAACTACACCGCCGATTGGTGAATCGTGCGACTGATTCTGAAGAAATGATTGCTAAACGCGTGAGTAAAGCGGAATGGGAAATGCAATTCGCGCCTGAATTTGATCTTATTATCGTGAATGATAATTTGGAAAAAGCCCAACAAGAAACTGAAAAAGCAGTATCTGATTTTCTGAATAAATAAAACAATACCCCAATACTTTAAAAGACGCGACTCTCAGTTGCGTCTTTTTTTGTACCTAAAAGTCATAAAAGAATTAAAATAATATGTCATTTTGTCTTATTATTAACGTTTTAGCTGTCAATTTTACATAAATAATCATTGGCACTTATTTTGTCGTTTTCAAAAACAAAACTTGGAAAACTTTTAAAAATAGATAAATTATGAATTTCAACAAATTTACAATCAAAGCACAGGAAACTGTTCAACGTGCAGTTGAATTGGCTTCTCAAAATGGTCAACAAGCCATAGAAACGCCACACATTTTAAAAGCCGTAATCGAAAAAGGCGAAAATGTATTACAGTTTTTATTTGGTAAATTGGCTGTAAATACCGCATCGGTCACGGCTATTACCGACAACATGGTGGCTGGTCTTCCAAAAGTGAGTGGAGGAGAACCCTATTTGAGTCGCGAAAGTAACGACGTTCTTTTACGAGCCGAAGAATTGGCACAAAAGGACGGCGACGAATTTGTATCGCTCGAATACCTGTTATTAGCCTTGTGCGATAAAAAAAATGCGGTACAAAAGATGTTGCAAGATGCTGGCATTACTACCAATGGGCTGCGTTCAGCCATTGCAGAACTACGTAAAGGTAATAAAGTGAAAGATCAAGGAGCAGAATCGACGTATCAATCACTCGAAAAATATGCAATCAACCTGAATGAACGCGCACGAAGCGGCAAACTTGACCCTGTGATTGGGCGTGACGAAGAAATTCGCCGTGTGTTACAAATTTTGAGTCGTCGTACTAAAAACAACCCAATCTTAATTGGTGAACCAGGTACTGGTAAAACCGCCATTGCCGAAGGTTTAGCGCACCGTATTGTACGTGGTGACGTGCCTGAAAATTTGAAAACCAAACAGATTTTTAGTTTGGATATGGGTGCGTTAGTCGCTGGGGCCAAATACAAAGGCGAATTTGAAGAACGTTTGAAAGCCGTTGTGAATGAAGTGATTAAAGCCGAAGGCGAAATCATTCTTTTTATTGATGAGATACATACGTTAGTGGGAGCTGGTAAAGGCGAAGGCGCCATGGATGCTGCCAATATTTTAAAACCAGCATTAGCTCGTGGCGAATTGCGCTCTATTGGTGCCACCACATTGGACGAATATCAGAAATATTTTGAAAAAGATAAAGCACTCGAACGTCGTTTCCAAATTGTAATGGTGAATGAACCAGACGAAGCGAGTACCATCTCTATTTTACGTGGTTTAAAAGAACGTTACGAAAACCATCACAAAGTGCGTATTAAAGACGATGCCATCATTGCAGCCGTAGAGTTATCAAATCGTTATATTACCGATCGATTTTTGCCAGATAAAGCCATCGACTTGATGGACGAAGCTGCTGCTAAATTACGTTTGGAGGTAGATAGCGTGCCCGAAGAGTTGGATACGATGGAACGTACCATCAAACAATTAGAGATTGAACGTGAGGCTATTAAACGCGAAAACGATACATTAAAACTAGAACAATTAGGTAAAGAAATTGCCAATTTGAAAGAAGAAAGTCAAAAAATGCGCGCGAAATGGAGTAGCGAAAAAGCGTTGATTGATAAAATTCAACAATCAAAAATAGAGATTGAACAGTTGAAATATGAAGCTGAAAAGGCTGAACGCGAAGGCGATTATGGTAAAGTAGCCGAAATCCGTTATGGAAAAATTAAGGCTGCCGAAGAGGCAATTGCTCAAAGCAAAGAACAACTAAAAGCCATGCAACATGGCAGTGCACTTATCAAAGAAGAAGTTGATGCTGAGGATATTGCAGAAGTGGTAAGCCGTTGGACTGGGATTCCAGTTACCAAAATGATTCAAAGCGAACGCGAAAAACTATTACATCTCGAAGATGAGTTGCACAAACGTGTTGTTGGTCAAGAAGATGCCATAGTAGCAGTGAGCGATGCCATCAGACGAAGTCGTGCTGGATTACAAGACCCAAAACGTCCTATTGGTTCGTTTATTTTCCTAGGAACTACGGGCGTTGGTAAAACCGAATTAGCCAAAGCGTTGGCCGATTATTTATTCGACGACGAAAATATGATGACGCGTATTGATATGAGCGAATATCAGGAAAAATTCAGTGCTACGCGCTTAATAGGAGCACCTCCTGGATACGTAGGATACGACGAAGGTGGACAATTGACCGAAGCTATTCGACGCAAACCATATAGCGTTGTGTTGTTTGATGAAATTGAAAAAGCACATCCCGATGTTTTCAACGTGTTGTTACAAGTGTTGGACGATGGCCGATTGACTGATAACAAAGGTCGTACCGTGAATTTCAAAAACACGATTATCATTATGACATCGAACTTAGGATCGCAATTGATACGCGAGAATTTTGAACAGCTAACGCCCGAAAATCGTGAGGAAACGATTGAAAAAACACGTAATCAAGTGTTTGAACTCTTGAAACAGACGATACGACCAGAATTTTTGAACCGTATTGATGAACTCATTATGTTTACGCCATTAACCGAGAAGGAAATTGAAAGCATTGTGAACTTACAACTTGACGGTTTGAAAAAACAATTGGCTACGAGTGGCATTCAATTGCAAATAACACCAAAAGCTTTACAATTTATAGCTGAAGAAGGGTATGATCCACAATTTGGTGCACGTCCTGTGAAACGTGTTATTCAAAAATATTTGCTGAACGATTTAAGCAAACAATTGATCGCGGGAACCGTGAATAATGCGAAACCAATAATTGTAGATTTCGATGGCGAACGATTGGTGTACAAAAACTAATCAAATAACGATTATTTTTTACATATTGTAGAGCGAACATTAATGATGTTCGCTCTTTTTTGTTACATTTGCATCACGTTGTGTGTAACTTAAAAAAAACGCCGCAATCATGATAATGTACACTGATAAAGATTATAAGGAAACAAAACTAATTAAGCAAGGCAAAAACTCTATGAATACTGATTTCATTGAACTTGCTGATTGGATTAATAATACTTATGACTCAAAAGTTATCAATATATATTATGATACGATTCAAGGTAAGATTGATAGGCCAAGACTTACGATAATTTTCGAATTTCAAAAAGATGAATTGAAATTTAGAGACGGATTTTTTGGTAATTTTGATTCAGAAAAACAAAAGATTATTGCCGATAAATTTGACAGATTTGTAAACAAGCGATTTACTGACTCAAGAACAATGATTAAAAGATTGTTTGGTAAATCTCATAAAAAATATAATACAAAAGATTTATTTGTTGCATTTGGCTCTTTTGAACCAATTGCAAAAGATGAGGCAAACTCAATAATTCCTGAAAGTGTTATAACTGATTTTAAGGATAAGCTTGCAATCAATGATTTGTGGACTATTTATAGAAAATTTTCTGGCACAACATTTTTCTTCTATACAGACAACCAGATTGAACAATATATACAAAACGGAATTAACGATATTTTGACAGAAAAGTATTTTAATTTGCTTAAAGATTATGATGAGTTTAACTATTTTGAAAGAGATTCATTTATGATATACTTTGACAGTAAAGAGAATTTTGATAAAAATTTTAAAAGTAATTGGTTTTATTATTCATAATAAAATAAGCTACACACAACAACTGCTCATAACCGCGACCGTTAGACTCTTTAATTATCTACAATATGCGAATAGGATTGTATTTTGGTTCTTTTAACCCCATTCACAATGGGCATATTGGATTAGCCAACTATCTTTTAACGACTGATTTAGAAGAAGTTTGGTTGATTGTTTCGCCACACAATCCACTAAAAGAGAGTGCGCACTTACTCGATGACCAACTACGGCTCCAAATGGCGCGTTTGGCTGTGAAAAACAGCCCTAACATACACGTTTCAGAGGTAGAATTTGGATTACCAAAACCAAGTTACACCATTCATACGTTAGATTACTTATCAACACACTATCCTCAGCACGAGTTTGTATTATTGATTGGTGCCGACAATGTAGTCACGTTTGATAAATGGCGATCGTATGAGGCTATTTTAAGCCGTTTTAGCGTTGTAGTTTATCCACGTGAAGGTTTTCCTTCTTTCAGTGACAAATTTCCGCAAATGCGTTTTATCAACGCTCCGTTGTTTCATATATCGTCCACCGACATACGACAACGTCTACAGAAAGGGCAGGACTGTTCGCATTTGATTCCTGAGGAGGTATTACAATTCATCAACGAACATCATTTATACCAATAAAAAAGGCTTTCAAAACGAAAGCCTTTTTTTATTCTATATATCAATAAATCAGTCATTTATTTCCAATCAAACATATAAACTACGCCAAGTATGTGTGTGTAATCACGTTCGTTAGTTACATATACGGCTTTAATGGTGACATCATCTTTTTTATAGTCAATATTGATATCGCGATTGGTACCAACATCAAAACGGTAGTAAAAATCGACGCTACTACGGCTGTCGAGTCGCCATTTAATTCCCAAATTGGTACGAATACGATTGATGTAATTACCATTAGCATAGTCTGGTGCATTGAGCGTATTCGATAATTCGCAGGCGGCATACGGTTTCAGCGGTTTGCCAAAAATGCTATATTCGGCCATTAATTTAGAGCGTAAACTCCATTGAGGATTGGCTTTTTCGAGCAAATCGGGGTCATCAGTACGAATAGTCACAACAGGACGCTCGCGTAATGTAAATTTCCAAGCACCAACGCGATAGTTTCCTATAAAATCGAGGTTAATGCGGTGTCTGACATCTAAATATTTTTCGTAATTGGTTTTCTTCTTTCCGTCGTGCCAAATTAAGGCCAACGTATAACCAGCTCCAACCTTGAAATAATCGTTTACGCGATAGCCCAAATTTAAAGTAGAGTAGAGACGATCAAATTCGGTTGATAGGTTTTTAAAACGCGCTTCTTCTTCCCAACTCAATGATAATCCACGGTATAAATCACGATTTATTTCAAAACCGATACGTGTTGTCATATCGGTTTGAGTGGTATCTGATTCGATGCGTGTTTGTGCTATCGTGGTTACAGATAATAGACTAATGCCTGTTATGAGAAGTACTTTTTTCACCTGATTAACCAATATATTGATTAGGTTTTGTTACTTCGTCAATGCTGTTATGTTCGCCTTTACCAAGTATATAATACAATTTGATATAAGCCACATCACGCAAAAAGTCGATATGACCAATTTCAATTTTTTCAATCTGTAAACCCGTGCGTTTTTCCAAATCCGCCATCAATTCAGCACGCCGTTCAGGTACAATCAGTTCAATTTTTTCGTACAACACTAATTTGGTTGAAGTGTGTTTTAAAATCTTCTGATTTTCGAGTACCCATGTGAGTGCGATTAATAAAAAATTGGTCAATACCAATTCTGCATAACTCACGGTCATAGCCAAACCATTGATAACTGATACGCCAATAATTACAAACAAATAGGTCATTTCACGAATAGGAACCGTTTCAGTACGATAACGAATCATACCAAAAATGGCAAATAAACCTAACGTAAAACCGATTTGTAGTTTCACATTTTCCATCAAGAAAATGAGCAGAAACATGGTCGTACTGAATAGGATAAAGGTCACGTAATAATCACGACGTTGACTTTTTTTGTAATAGAAAAAGTGAACTAAAATCCAGCAAACTAATAAGTTGAATCCGAAGCGAATCAATAAATTGAAAATGCTGTCGGCTTCAAAAAGTGGAACACCTAAAAAATCGAGTGTGGTGGATGTATCCGTAAAACCAAATTCCTTGGCAATACTAGGATCAAATTCAGGATACTGTTCTGTTTGAATCATAATAGTTAAGTATTAGACGTTTGTTCTATTTTTTCGATAATGTGTAATTTGCGTTTGAATCGGTTGGTTTTTATGCCTGGATTGGTGAGTGCCATACCCACACAGTATTTACTGACGCTTCCAGATACGATACGTAACTTCTGCAGAATCTGTTTCATCTCCGATTCACACAAGCCATCTTGTTTTAATTCAATAATCATTAATTGATTGAGTACCGACGTATGATGTGTTGTCAGATTTTCAAATCGCAAGTTGGTATCAATGGTTAATCGCTCGGTTTTATTCTTATTTACCAACGTAATACGATCAAACGAAGTGCATACTTGAGGCAGCAAATGCACAGGATTGTAGGGCGAATGTAGTTCTATAAAACTATTTGCATCTGTGTTACTCCTAAAATCGGGAAACAGAGTCGAATCTATTTTGGTACGTATCTTCTTGGTTCTCCCTTTATTCGTTTTATTTTTGATTTCTAAAAACGATAATTGTGATGCAATGTAAGTACGCGTTCTTATTTTTTGTCGTTGTAAATGGCGGTTGTGGTGCAACAAATACATATCGCAGTCGGGCGTATCATAATAGATGGTGTCATAACTGCTTATAACTTCATTTTCAACCTCTTGAATGCGATAATTAGGCGATGCAAGTTCTAACAAACGATTAAGCATACCGACATTGGCCATGTATTTCGTGTCAATGCGGTTCATTAATTTTATCGCTTTCATTTCAGATAAATCAATGGTTTCCAGACGTTTTAGTGCTGGTAATTTTAGTAGCAAATCGTGTGTCATGTAAGTAACACTGTTTAATCTGAGAACATGTATTCAAACACTTTTACCGTAGCTAATTTGCCACTAGGAAGGTAATTAAATTGTTTTTTCTTGGTTCCGTCGGCATTGTATTCATATTTACGAATGCGTATAGGCTTATTGCGATCGTCGTAAACAACTTCCTTTTCAATTTTTCCATTGGCATTGTATTCAAATGTAATACGTTCACGTTGACCATACGTGGCATATTCAATTTCCTCTATTTTACGACCTTCTTCATCGTATACGGTTAAGTGGTCGAGCCAACGGGTTTTCGATTTCGCATCCGTATTCCATTCTTTGACAGTGAGATTTTTGCGTTTTGCACGTTTTGCCAACGTTTCAGGGCTAAGTTGAGCAGTAGCAACTAAAGCCATGGCTAAAAAAGTGGTTAAAAATACAAGTTTACGTTTCATTGACTAAATTTGATGACGATTTGTAAGAAAATAGGGTGCAAAAGTACAAATTATTTTGTTTGAATAACAATTTATCGACCAATTGGCATTTTTATGGGACTATTACCTTTAAACCAAGCTTAACAGCTTCTATTTCTATGCGAGTAGGCACTTTGGCAGCCTCACCATCGTAATGAAATGGTGTATCGGTAGGAATGTTTAGCACCAATCGTTCACATTCAAATGTTTCGGCATATTTTATTTTGTCAATCTGTCGTAAAAATAAGAATGTACCTAAGCGTACAGCACCAATTAATCCAAATGGTTTAAGAATTGTTACATTTAATAAACCGTCAGTATAATTAGCCTTAGGTGCTATGTAAGCATTATTTCCAAGTTGTTGAATATTAGCACAATTCACAATAAAGGCTTTTTTCTTTTCCGTTTTCCCATCATATTCGAGTGTGCATTCTACGGGTTTATAACGAAAATATTCACGAATAGCAAGAATAACATAATTCCAAAATCCACGTTTTTTATTGGTGGCAAAAATACGACTAATATGTGCGTCGAATCCCACACCACAGGTACAGAAAAATGGAACGCCATTGGCTGTACCATAATCAATTTGTATAGTTTTACCTTTTTTAATAGCCTCTACAGCGCTAAACGGCAGGAGGGTAGAAATGCCTAAATCTCGCGCTAATCCATTGCCAGAACCGAGCGGAAGAATGGCTAAAGCCGTATCTGTATGAATCAATGCACTTGCTATTTCGTTAACGGTGCCATCACCACCTACGGCTGCTACAACAGAAACTTTGTTGGCTGCCGCTTTTTGAGCTAACTCACAAGCGTGTCCACGATGTGTGGTGTATTGAAATTCAAGATCGAACTCTTGTGCCAACATTTTAGTAGAAATAGCAATCCAATTGGTTTTGCCCAAGGTTCCCGATTTCGGATTAACGATAAATACTATTTTTTTGCGTTCCATATTTTTTCTGTTTTTAATCGCATGGTTTAATTCTCTTCGCCGCCAAATTCCATTAAATAGGCTTTTATAAATTCGTCGATGTTACCATCCATCACCGCTCCTACGTTAGATGTTTGATAATCGGTACGGTGATCCTTCACACGACGGTCGTCAAAGACATACGAACGAATTTGTGATCCCCATTCAATTTTTTTCTTACCAGCTTCAATTTTAGCCGTTTCTTGGCGACGTTTTTCGAGTTCTAGTTCGTACAGTTGTGATTTTAGGAGACGTATGGCGTTTTCTTTATTTTTCGGTTGGTCACGACTTTCCGTATTTTCAATCACAATCTCGTCCATTTCGTTGGTTACTGGATTTTTAAACGGGTAGTGGAGACGAACACCAGATTCCACTTTATTCACATTTTGACCTCCAGCACCACTACAACGGAACGTATCCCACGAAATATTAGCCAAATTAATTTCAATTTCAATGGTATCATCAATTAAAGGCACCACAAATACTGATGAAAAAGAGGTCATGCGCTTGCCTTGTGCATTGTATGGCGACACACGTACTAAACGATGAACACCATTTTCACATTTCAAATAACCATAGGCGTATTCACCATCCACTTGAAACGTAATAGACTTAATACCAGCTTCATCACCTTCCAAAATATTGGATATTTCTACTTTGTAATTATGATTTTCGCAATAACGCATATACATACGCATCAGCATTTGAGCCCAATCTTGCGCTTCTGTACCACCAGCTCCAGCCACAATTTTAATAACGGCGCCCAATTTATCCTCTTCACGACGGAGCATATTACGCATTTCGAGGTCTTCTACTAAAATGGTGCTTTTCTCATAAACGGCGTCTACTTCATCTTCTGTCATGGCTTCTTCTTTGTAAAAATCGAATGCCAACTGAAGCTCTTCCACACACGATTTTACATCGTTGTAGCCCGAAATCCAGTATTTAATGCCTTTGACCTTTTTCATTTGTTCTTCAGCACGTTTCTGATCGAGCCAGAATTCAGGAGCCTGCGTTTTTAATTCTTCTTCTTGTAATTGTACTATTTTTGTTTCGATGTCCAGGTATTTACGTAAGGCATCTACACGATCGAATAACGATTTAATTTGTTCTGCTGTTACCATATAATGAATTAATAATTAGAGTTTTTAGTTTTAAAAAGCAAATATAAAAATGCTAAAAAGTGGTAAATATCCAACTGATACTTACCACTTTTTAGCTATTTAGGAGCACTTCAGTGCTGTTTTTTTTGAGGATAGGTACGGAACCAGCTATTTAGTTTTAGTTTAATCACACCAAATAACGCTTCACTAAAGATGCCACCGCTCATTTTGGAAGTGCCTTCTACACGGTTAATAAATACGATAGGCACTTCGCGCAGTGTGAATCCGCATTTATAGGCTGTAAATTTCATTTCTATTTGGAAAGCATAGCCTTTGAAGCGAATTTTATCAAACTCGATAGTTTCCAAAACTTCGCGGCGATAGCAAGCAAAACCAGCCGTTGTATCAGCTACGGTTAAACCCGTTATAAACTGTACATATTTAGAAGCATAATATGACATAAGAACGCGTCCAATAGGCCAATTGACTACATTTACCACATTGCCAACATAACGCGAACCAATAGCCATATCTACACCTTGATGGGCGCAAACTTCGTATATATCCAATAATTTATCGACAGGATGCGAAAAATCGGCATCCATTTCGAACACAAATTGATAATCACGTTCTAAAACCCATTTAAAGCCCGCAATATAAGCCGTGCCTAATCCTAATTTGCCAGTACGTTCTACCAAATGCAATTTGTCTGGGAATTCAGTCTGCAATTGTTTAACAATCAAAGCCGTACCATCTGGCGAACCATCATCTATAATGAGGATATCGAATACTTTAGGTAGTGCAAATACGGTTCGAATCATCTTTTCGATGTTCTCTTTCTCGTTGTAGGTCGGAATGATGACAATGGAATCTGACATGGTGCCTATTTGTTAGGTGTAATACTTTTGAACTCGCAAATTTAATGCAATATTGCGAGAGTAAAAAATCTTTAAAACATTATTTTAATTATTCCTATTTGAAAACAAATGAGATACAATTAACCACATAAAAAACCACAGATAGTAACTCAAAATTCCTAATAAATTCTTATCTTTGTTCAAAATTTGAATCAAATGGTTCACACACCTCATAATCAAACTATTCAACTGTATAAAGCATCGGCAGGTTCGGGTAAAACCTACCGTTTGTCGTATGCTTATATCGCACTATTATTTCAACATGCGGCAGAGAAACACCCACATCGTAACACGTTGGCGGTAACTTTTACGAATAAAGCCACCGACGAAATGAAACGTCGTATTATTCGAGAATTATATCTATTGTCTACCACAGATTCTTCTCCGTTTTTTGACGATTTACAGCGCGATTTTCCGCACTTAACCAAACAAGCCATAAAATTACAAGCCACTGGTTTTTTGGCGGACTTATTGCACGATTATAGCGGTTTTAATGTGAGTACCATCGACAAATTTTTCCAACAAATAGTACGCGCTTTTACACGTGAAATAGGGTTACAAGGAAATTTTTCGGTAGAACTCGATAAAGATAAGGTGCTACAAAATGCCATTGATACGATGTTATTCGAGCTTGATAAGCCCGAAAATCGATCTTTATTGATGTGGCTTACCGCTTATGCCGAAGATCAGCTAAAAGAGAGTAAATCGTGGAACGTATCGAAAAATATCAATCAATTAGGGCAAGAAATTTTTAAGGAATCTTATCTCCAAAATTTATCGCTCATCAACGAGCAGTTGCATGATAAAACATTTTTAAAAGAGTACAAAAGCGCATTACGCCATATTGTTGACTCTTTTGAGGAAGAAATGAGGACCATTTGCGACGAAGCTTGTGGAATCATTCAGCAACAAGGTTTGACTTTTTCTGATTTTTCAGGCAGTTCACGTAGCTTTGCTTTTTTATTCGATTTTGCACGATTGAAAGGTAAAGAATTTCAAGTAACTGATACCTTCATCAAAGCTGCCGACGATGTCACAAAATGGTACGCCAAAACATCACCGCTAAAACCAGCGATAGAATCGGCTTTTCATAATGGACTAGAGCGCTGCGCAAAACGTTTAGCAGCAATAGATAGAACTTACTATTTGTCGGCCAAAGTAGCTATGAATCACCTCTATATGTTGGGTATTTTATCGGATATTGGGGCACATATAAAACGGTATTGCGACGAAAATAATACCGTGCTCATCAGTAACACCACTGAATTTCTAAATCGTATTATGGAAGGCTGTGATGCGCCATTTGTGTACGAAAAAACGGGGGTTAATATTCACCACTACATGATGGATGAATTTCAAGATACATCGCTGTTGCAATGGAATATTTTTCAACCACTTCTAAAAAATAGTGTGGCCGAAAACTACCAAAATTTAGTCGTTGGTGACGTAAAACAGAGCATTTATCGGTTTCGTAATTCCGATTGGAGTTTGCTGCAAAGTGGCGTAGAAGCAGCTTTTCAAGGAAATGTAGCAAAAACAACACTTGAAACCAATTGGCGTAGCGCCCAAAACGTTGTTTTATTCAACAATACCTTTTTTCAATTAGCCACGAAACTGTTAGCCACTCATTTTGAGAATGAAGCTAGTCAATCTACCTTGACCGAAATTTACAAAGATGCCTTACAAAAGGTCCATAAATCGATTGAAGGTAGAGTCGCCGTACATTTTATCACGGCAGACAAAGAAAAGCAACTGAGTTGGCAAGAAAAAGCGTTAGAACGTCTTCCTGAAACGATAGATCAATTGATGGCTCAAGGATATCCACAAGGCGACATCACCATTTTGGTGCGACGCAATGCAGAAGCCACTCAAATAGCCAATTTTTTACTGAATTGCGAAGGCAAACAGTACGACATCATCTCCAACGAAGCGTTATTGATTGCTAATGATTTAAATGTGAAACTATTGGTTGCTATTATGCGTTATTTTGTCACTCCTGACGACAAGGTAAACCGCACTTTAATAGAATTATTGTATCAAAAAACGGCTAAAAAACTCCATTTTGTGGATAATGAGACTTCGGAAACGTGGAGTGAACGCGTGTTTGGTACTCAACACACCACATTGCAACGTCTTAAAAACGAGCCACTGTTTCAATTAACCGAAGGTTTAATACAGCTACTCAATCTACATGAAGATGCTCATAATGTGGTATTTTTACAAGCTTTTCAGGATGAGATTTATCAATTTGCTAGTACCGAAAATGCCGATATAAACGGCTTTTTGAGTTATTGGGACGAATTTTCGGCTAAGAAATTTTTAGCCGCTTCCGAAACGCAAGATGCCATTCGAATTATGACCATACATAAATCGAAAGGTCTTGAATTTAAAGCGGTTATAATACCTTTTTGTGATTGGGATTTAGATAATACTAAAAGAAAATCTGTGTTATGGTGTAAATCTCAACCTGATCAACTGCCGTTCGCTCAGTTGCCGATAATTCCTGTGAATTACAATCAAAAACTAAAGGATACCATTTTTGCGGATTACTACTGGAGTGAAAAACTAAAGTGTTACATTGATACGCTCAATATGACCTATGTGGCTTTTTCTAGAGCTGAAAATGAATTGATTATTATGGCTCCAAAAGCAGAAAAAGAGCTTAAAAATCAAACCATTGCCGAAGTGCTACAATATGTTTTTACGCAGCCCAATTCAACAGATTTAGAACCGACCATGACATTGCCTTTATCAGCTTATGGTTCCACCGATGATGTCGTTATTGGCGAGTCGTTACCACTCAAACATGATAAAAAATTGAGCCCAATTGGTAATCTTAATCTAAGTTACGATTCGGTGTCGATAACGAGTCGGATAAAATTGCGTTACAATTTAAACGACAGTGGTAGTGAGCGTCAAAATGGCTTATTAATGCACCATTTATTAAGTCAAATAACTACTTTAGATGACCTTGATAACATCTTGAAAAAAGCCGTTTTAGCCGGTGAAATAAAACAAAATGAGGTAACAGAAATACACCAAACATTACAGCGTTTGTTTGAGCTTCCACAAGCCAAAGAGTGGTTCTCGGGAAATTATAAAGTGCTGAATGAAGCCGAAATAATAACGCCCAAAGGAGACTCTTATCGCCCTGACCGATTGATGATGAAAGATAAACAAGTGATTGTTGTAGATTATAAATTCGGTCAGCAAAAAGAACCAAAATATAAACGCCAATTGGAGAATTATTTACGGTTAATTGGCGAAATGGGATATGAAGCTACAGGTTATATTTTATATGCCACACTAGGCGAAATTGAGAGCGTCTAAATCAACACTTTTCACACAGAATCAGCACTTTCTGATTATCCGCAAGCGTTGTAGCAAACAGATAGTTATCACCGCCATCTTTCAACCGCAATTTTTGACGTAATTCATTTACTGACAAGGGAAAATTACGCACAGTCATATTTGCTTGTGTCACTCCAGCCAACAATCCTTTCCCTATTTGTTTATTAAAAGGCGCCCAATTCAAAATTTTGAATGTACGTCCAGGAAAATCACCAACTAACTCCTTTGATGTATATAAATGGCTGTTTATATGGAGCTTTTTTACTGGATATTGAGCCGTAATGAGTTTGAAAGCTCCCGCTTTTAATAAAGCCGCATGTGGCTCGTACAAATAGTTTATCGGTTCGTTTGCATAATTAATAGTCAGAGCCTTTTCTTGAGAAAAAGTAAATGCAAAAGGCGTTCGATTTTTCTGTGGCAAATTGACCGCATAAATGGTCGTTTCATCGGTATAATTTCGCTCTAACAAAAACAGCAACTCCTTACATTCATTCACGACAGAAACCACATGTACTGATTTTACATGTTGTAAATCGCTTAATGCTAATGAAATATCTAGCATGGGCGATAATTTAATCAACACTTGATACGCCTTCTCTAATAGATTTTGTTGTAATAAACTCACATCGGGCGTACAATCGTGTATCGACACGGTTTTTTGCCCTTTGGTGTCGCGTCGTGCAGGATCAATATAAATAACATCTACAGGCGGCATTTGTTTGAGAAATGCTTCTGCATTATCGTTATAAATCTCCACTTTGGGGTTTAAAATGGCGAAATTATGTTTTGCTAGTTCTACTAAATGAGGTAATTTTTCGACGTAAGAAGTAGATTGAAATTGCTGCGACAAAAAGTAACAATCTACACCCATGCCACCTGTAAGGTCAACCAACTTATTTCCACAAACTAACGACCCTTTGTAAAGCGCCGTTTCCTCCGAAGAACACTGTTCTAAAGATAAATGAGGAGGGAAGTGCAATTGTGAATTTTTGGCCCAAGTAGGCACTTTTTTTGCCAATAACTGACGAGCAGCGATTTGTTGTAGGGCCGTAGATATATCAACACCTTGTGGCGCTGTTTTTAAAGCTAATACATGCACATCGTCAGAAAGATGTTGCTCAACAAACTGCTGTGTTAATAGATCCATAAGTGCTTAATCAAGAAGTGCAAAGATACACTTTTTATCTAAAATAGACCTTTTAATCGGGGGAATTAATTTCTTTAAAAATGTTGATAATTTTATTTCACTAAATTCAACGGTTTTTTGTATCTTTGCACGTTAACCGAAAAAATAACTGTCCTCATATATGTCTAAAGAAATTACAAACCCACAAACACCTGACGACGAAATGGAGCTTTCTGACGCTACGAACCTCAATGAAACAGACGTTGTAGCAGAAGAAATTGCGGAAAATGTAGCTGGTCATTCGGACTATAAGTTACCCGATTTGCAAGATAAAAAAGCAAAGTATCATCTGTCTGGTATGTACCAAACCTGGTTTCTGGATTATGCCTCGTATGTCAATCTTGAACGTGCCATTCCACACATCAACGATGGTTTAAAACCTGTTCAACGCCGCGTTTTACATTCCATGAAACGCCTCGATGATGGGCGTTACAATAAAGTGGCCAATATTGTGGGACACACCATGCAATTTCACCCACATGGCGACGCTTCTATTGGCGATGCGTTGGTTAATTTAGGACAAAAGAATATACTCATCGATTGTCAAGGAAACTGGGGAAATATTCTTACTGGCGATGGAGCAGCTGCGCCTCGTTATATTGAAGCGCGTTTATCGAAATTTGCTTTGGAAGCGGTTTTTAATCCCAAAACAACGCCTTGGAAACCTTCGTACGACGGTCGTAATAAAGAACCAATTTCATTGCCAATTAAATTCCCTTTATTATTGGCTCAAGGTAGCGAGGGAATTGGTTTAGGATTGAATTCGCGCATTTTACCGCACAATTTCAATGAGTTAATAGATGCTTCCATCGCTTGTTTACGCAATGAGCCATTCCAATTATTCCCCGATTTCCCAACAGGTGGTTTATTGGACGTTTGCCGTTACAACGATGGCGAGCGTGGTGGTGTGGTAAAAATACGTGCCAAAATTGAAAAAATAGACAATAAGACACTCGCTATTACCGAAGTGCCTTATGGCATGACTACTGGTTCGTTGATTGAAACGATTATAACTGCCAATGAAAAAGGAAAAATCAACATTAAAAAAGTAGAGGATAACACCTCTGCCAATGTTGAAATTCTGGTTCATTTGGAAGCTAAAACGTCATCGGATAAAACCATTGACGCACTTTACGCCTTTACAAAATGCGAAGTTAGTTATTCGCCTAACTGTTGTGTTATCGACGAAAATAAACCTCATTTTATTACGGTCAGTGAAGTTTTACGTCGTAACACAAATAACACGGTGAGTTTATTGACTCAGGAATTAAATATACAACGCAATGAACTGCTGGATCAATTGAATTTTGCTTCGTTAGAGAAAATATTCATCGAAGAACGCATATACAAGGATAAAGGATTTGAAAATGCGCCTACAACGGATGCTGCGTTAGATCATATTGATACCCGTTTAGAGCCATTTAAAAAGGATTTCGTCCGCGAAATTACCCGTGAAGATTTGAGTCGCTTGCTCGAAATTAAGATGGCTCGCATCTTGAAATTTAATGTGGATAAAGCGAAGGAATTAATTGCCCAAATGCACGAGCAAATCAAGCAAATTGATTATCATCTCGAACACATAATCGATTATGCTATTGATTGGTACGCTGGCTTAAAATCGAAATACGGTAAACAGTTCCCACGTTTAACCGAATTGCGCAATTTCGAAACCATTCAAGCTGCTAAAGTAGTGGAGGCTAACGAAAAATTGTACATCAACCGCGAAGACGGTTTTATTGGTACAGGCTTGAAAAAGGACGAATTTGTGTGCAATTGCTCCGATATCGACGATATTATTCTGTTCTTCAAAGATGGTAAGTATAAAGTGGTAAAAGTAACCGACAAAATGTTTGTCGGAAAAAACTTGTTACACTTAGCCGTATTTATCAAAAACGACCAACGAACCATTTATAATGCCGTTTATCGTGACGGTCGCGCTGGTGCTTATTACATCAAACGCTTTGCGGTAAATGGCGTAACGCGCGATAAAGAGTACGATTTGACACAAGGTACCGAAAATTCTAAAGTGGTTTATTTCTCAGCGAATCCAAATGGTGAAGCCGAAACGATTAAAGTAGCATTGAAACCAACCACGCGACGAATTAAAAACCTTGTTTTTGAAAAAGATTTTTCAGAAATTGCTATCAAAGGACGCCAATCTATGGGCAATATTTTGACCAAATTCGATGTACATAAAATTTTACTCAAACAAAAAGGAGGTTCCACATTGGGTGGTACACATATTTGGTTTGATCCAGATGTATTACGTTTAAATGGCGACAAACGAGGCAATTATGTTGGCGAATTTTTCCCTGACGATTTGATTCTGGTAATTGCGAAAAATGGAACATTCTACACGACGAATTTCGATTTGAATAACCATTTTGAAGATGACGTGGTACGCATCGAAAAATTCAATGCCAACAAAATATGGTCGGCGGCTTTGTACGATGCAGAACAGGGCTATGCTTACATTAAACGATTCCAATTGGAACAATCTGCCAAACGCATGTCATTTGTGGGTGAAAGTCAATTATCTAAACTTTACGTACTCTCTGACCAAGTTTATCCACGTTTTGAAGTAACAATGGGCGAAGGCGACTCGTTTAGAGAAGCATTTGTGGTAGATGTTGAAGAATTTATCAGCTCGAAAAGTTATAAAGCGAAAGGTAAACGCATTACAACATGGCACGTAGCTAATGTGACAGAAATAGAGCCGCTTCGTTTCCCTGAACCTGAAGCCATTATCGAGGCAGAAAGTGAAGAAATTAGGGTGGAAGAGAGCGTTGATGTAGAAACACCAATGACTGAAACAAATGAAATAGACGATAACACGAATATTGAAATTGTGACCGTTGACACCACTAAAGAAGAGCCTGCAGAACCGAAAACAGACACCGACGGAAAAACGGATGTCATCGATGAAATTACAGGTCAAATGAGGCTATTTTGATGTTAGCCCTCACCCAATGAACGACCGTAAACAAACATACAGAATTAAAATATGAAAGCAAACGAAACCAAAGTAGATAAATTCTTAGCGACAAATGAAACAACATTTGCTATTCCTGTTTATCAGAGAAATTATGACTGGACACTTTTTCAATGCAAACAGCTACTTCACGACATTATCGAAACGGGGAAAAACGACAAGATAAATGCTCACTTTATTGGGAGTATAGTTTATGTTCACGATGACGTTTACACAGCATCAGGCTTAACGGAATTAACCATAATTGACGGACAGCAACGTCTTACGACTATCACATTAATTTATATCGCACTTTATAGACTTGCAAAGGAACTTAACAATCAAATGCTAGTTAACCGCATTCAAAAAACCTATTTAATAAATGAATTTGCACCCGAAGAAGAAAAGTTAAAGCTAAAACCAACCGAAAATAATAAAGAAGCACTAAGACACATTCTAAATTCAACAGACGGAGAAGAATTTAAAGGCTATTCAAAAATTATAGAAAATTTTCATTATTTCAGGTCAGCAATTAATGCGGAGAACTTTGAAGTTATTCAGCGTGGACTTTCTAAACTCATTTTCGTTGATATTGCACTTGACAGACAAAAAGATAATCCGCAAAGAATTTTTGAAAGTCTGAATTCAACAGGACTTGAATTATCACAAGCAGACCTTATTAGAAACTATATTCTAATGGGACTTTCAAGAACAAATCAAGACAGAATTTACAAAAGCTATTGGGAAGTAATTGAGAAAAACGCAAAGGATGAAACATTGAATAAAACTCGTGTTTCTGAATTCATTCGTGATTACTTAACTCTTAAAAACAAAGAAATTCCAAACAAAGGTGACGTTTACGCAAAATTCAAAGAGAAATATCCTACTTCAACCATTGAAGAACTGGAGCTTGTTCTCACAGAATTGAAATCATTAGTTAAGTATTACAATAAATTAACTAACCCGAAAAACGAACCTGACAAACTAATACGAATTCAACTTGAATACATCAACAGATTAGAAATAAATGTTGCATTTCCTTTCTTAATGAAGGTCTATGAAGATTTTTCAAATGACATAATTGATAAAGCAACTTTTATTTCAGTTTTATCGACAGTTCAATCATTCACATTCAGACGTTTCATTTTAGGCTTGCCGACCAATGCACTTAATAAAATATTTATGGGCTTATACGACAAAGTTGAGCCTAACAATTATTTATTTTCAATTCAAAAATCTTTACTGCAAAGGTCAGGTGTTCAGCGTTTCCCAAGAAACACAGAAACGATAAGCGCACTAAAAGAAAAAGATGTTTACAACATTAAACCTAAAAACCGAACCTATTTATTAGAACGACTTGAGAACTTTCAAAACAACGAACCAGTAACAATTGAAGGAAATTCCGACATAACAATTGAACATATTTTTCCACAAAACCCTGACCCAAAATGGAAAATTGAATTAGGTGCAGACGAATACAATTTGATAAAAGAAAATTATCTAAACACAATCGGAAATCTTACTCTATCAGGCAACAACGGCAAATTAAGTAACAAACCATTTCTTGACAAGAAAGTAATGAACGTTGACGGCAAAGAGCAAGGTTATACTTTCAGCAGACTTTGGCTAAACAGAGATTTGAAAGAAAAATCTAAATGGGATAAAACAGAAATTGAAGAACGAGCAAATACTATTTCCGAACGCTTTATTAAAATTTGGGAAATTCCTGAAATTGATATTGAACTCGAAGCAACTAATGACGAAATAAACATTTTTGATGCAGAAGATCCAAAACACAAGAAGTTAGAGTATGCTATTTTCTTCAATCAAAAACTTGAAGTTACACAAGTAGCAAAACTTTATATTGAAGTGTTCAAACAATTATTCGACTTACAACCAGAAACCTTTTTTACATCAGAAATTGGGGACCGACTTAGTTTGACAAAAACACCTGAAGCGAACGGATTAAGACAAGCCGTTCCGATAAGTGAAACATATTTTATAGAAACAAACATTGACAATATGGGCAAGTTCGACAGAATAAAACAAGCCTTAACAATTTTTGGATTTGAAGACGAATTATCAATCAAATATGCTGACTGAGCAAGAAGGGCGAAGGCATAATAGGCGTTTGGTAAAATAGCGGGTTCAGTGATAAATTAAAATTAAGTGTTTCTAAATCATTAACTTCTACAAGCTTCAAAACGTTAACAACCTGAAAATCTAATAAATAGTAAACATGGAACAAATCAAGTCATTTCTAGAACTTGAAACCTATTTAACTTCTGTACCAACACGCAAAAAAATGGCTGTTGCTAATGCTGTGGATAGCCACACGTTAGAAGCGGTAATGCATGCGGTCGATAAAGGCGTTATAGAGGCTTATTTAGTGGGCGATGTTGCTAGTATTGAAAATCAATTTTTATTTGATCTTCATCCATCTCCATTTGTGCATATTATCGATATTCCTGACGTCAAAGAAGCCACATTGGAAGCTGTGCGCATGGTTCACGATGGCGAATGTGATATTTTGATGAAAGGTTTAGTGAACACAGATGTTATTTTACGGGCTATTTTGGATAAAGAGAAGGGTATTCTGAAACATGGACGCGTCATGACCTACAATGCCGCTTTGGAAATTCCTAATTATCATAAAATGCTCTTTTTTTCTGACCCTGTTGTGATTCCTGAACCAACCAAGGAACAACGGGTAGAAATGATAAAATATGCTATTCAAACAGCGTATAAGTTTGGCGTAAGCTGTCCCAAAGTAGCACTCATTCATGCCACCGAAGTAGCCAATCCCAAAATTCGATTTATGCAAGATTATCTCGATATTTTGGATATGTGGCGCGATGGTTATTTTGGCGATGTTATTATGGATGGTCCAATAGATATTTTTTTAGCACTAGATAAAGAACGAGGTGCTATAAAAAATGTACAAACTCCTGTTTTAGGAGATGCCGACATCTTAATTTTCCCTGATTTTCAAACAGCAAATGCCTTCTATAAAGGATTGGCTAGTTTTGCTAATGCCGACATGGCAGGATTACTCCAAGGTCCTGAAAATCCTGTAGTTCTGACCTCCCGTAGTGAAAGCGTGTATTCTAAATTTTGCAGCATTTGCATGGCCTGCATTTTGTGTTAATCTTTAAAATCCGACTATGTATAAAATTTTAGTTATCAATCCAGGATCAACTTCTACTAAATTTGCTGTTTTTCACGATGAAAAGCTAGTTTTTCAGCAAACATTACGTCACAGTGGAGAAGAATTAAAACCATTCCCTACGATAGCTTCGCAATACGAATTTCGCAAAGAGGTGTTATTGAATTGCTTAACTGAAAATCAAATTCCGCTCGATTTCGATATTATTGTAGGTCGAGGTGGAATCTTAAAACCTTTGGATTCTGGCGTTTACGCCATTACCGAAACAATGAAAGCCGATTTATTATCAGCAAAATATGGCGAACACGCTTGTAATTTAGGTGGACTTATCGCTTCAAATTTAGCCAACTCGATAGGCTGCAAAGCCATTATTGCCGATCCAGTGGTAGTGGACGAAATGGAAGATGTGGCGCGTTTAAGCGGACATCCATTGTTTCCACGTATTTCCATATTTCATGCGTTAAACCAAAAAGCAACGGCTCGCATTTATGCGAACGAACAGCATAAAAAATATGAAGAATTAAACCTCGTTGTAGCTCATTTAGGCGGCGGCATTTCGGTTGGAGCACATCGCAAAGGAAAAGTAATTGATACGAATAATGCGTTGGCTTATGGACCTTTTTCGCCAGAACGCAGTGGCACTATTTCGTCGAGCGCATTAGCAACACTTTGTTTTAGTGGCAAATACACGCAAGAGCAAGTTAAAAAGATGCTGAATGGCGAAGGTGGTTTAATGGCTCATTTAGGAACGAACGAAGCGCATGTAGCTGTAGAACGTGCCAAAAATGGCGATAAAATGGCACAATTGGTTCTTGATGCATTAGCTTATAACGTCGCCAAAGAAATTGGCGCTATGGCCACCGTATTACAAGGCGAAGTAGATGCTATTATTTTGACTGGAGGAATCGCTTATAACGCCTGTATTACGGATTATATAACCCAACAGGTTCAATTTATTGCCCCTGTTAGTGTTTATCCTGGTGAAGATGAATTATGGGCGCTCGCTAGTAATGGCATTCACGCTTTGGACACTCAGGTTATTTTCGATTACGAATAATCACAACAAATCTCTGCAATAGATGAACAAGCTGTCGTTACCTGATGATTTTATGGCACAAATGCAACCCATCATAGGTGATGATTGGCAGCAATTTGAGGCCGCTTTAAGCCTCGAACCGATGGTGAGCATTCGTATGAACGACAAATGTTCGCTCACACAATCACTCAAACCAGTTCCGTGGTGTCCACAAGGTTTTTATCTGGAAAAACGGCCTAATTTCACGCTCGATCCATTGTTTCATGCTGGAGCTTATTATGTACAAGAAGCTTCATCCATGTTTATTCAGCAAGCCTTAGAACACTATGTTTCTACCGATGCTTTAGTGCTTGACCTATGCGCTGCTCCTGGTGGCAAATCGACACTCATTTCACAATTTCTAAAAGACAACGGATTATTAGTCTGTAATGAATTTATTCGGTCACGCTCCCAAATATTAGCAGAAACGGTTCAAAAATGGGGAAATCCCAATGTGATAGTAACCAACAATGCACCTCGCGATTTTGAATCACTTGCTGGACTTTTTGATGCTGTTTTGGTAGATGCTCCATGTTCTGGTGAAGGCATGTTTCGCAAGGACGAAGTGGCTATTTCTGAATGGTCATTGTCGAATGTAAAACAATGTGTTAGTCGCCAACAAGATATATTAAAATCAGCTTGGGAATGCCTAAAAGAAGATGGTATTTTAATGTATAGCACCTGTACCTACAACACGCAGGAAAATGAAGAAAACGTACAATGGCTTTGCGACACTTTTGGGGCTGAAAAATTAACCTTGAAATTAGATGCAGAATGGGGTATTACTGAAACCGAGCAAGGATATCACTTTTATCCACATAAAACTGAAGGTGAAGGTTTCTTTTTAGCCATTTTACGGAAAACTACTGCTGTAGAGCATCCGCTAAAATTAAAACCCAAACAGAGTATCAAAGATAAGAAATTAAGCGCTTGCGAAGCTTATATACGAGATAATCAACAGTTTGAAATCATTGAATACAAACGGCTGATTTACGCCTTTAGAAAGGAGTATCTCGCCATTTTACAAGCCGTTTTAGAAAAACAACATGTGATACATTTTGGCACGGCCTTGGCAGAACAAAAAGGGAATGATTTTATACCGCAAACAGGTTTGGCGCTAAATAAATGGCTGAATCGTGAAGCTTTTAATTCTGTGGAAGTTAATTGGAATCAGGCCATTGCATTTTTGCGTACCGAAGCGCTTTATTTGCCTGATAGCCCCAAAGGTTTTCTGCTCATTTGCTATCAAAATAGGCCGCTAGGATGGGTGAAAAACATTGGTAGTCGTTCTAATAATCTGTACCCAGAACATTGGCGCATTCGTATGCAATTGGACCCAACAGCCATAGCACCAACGGTCATTTAACGATTTTCGTAATATTCAAAAGCATCGATAATATCGAGGTAAACACCATCAAAATCAGCAGTTACTATTTTTTGTAAATACGAATCTTTATTCCCAAAAATAAGCGATTGCCACTCCTTATCCCAATATTTTACTTTGTAATTACCTTTCCAATCGGGATTTTCAGCATCTAGCCATTGTGGTTTTATAAGATTCCAACTCGATTTCCAATAATAGCGATAATTCTCAGCTTCGCCAATCGACATGTAAGCAATAACCAACCGACGACCACCATTTGCTTTAATGCGCAATTGAGCGATTTCTGACGCTGTAAAAGCACTTTCATCTTGAAAGAACAAATCCATAATCAACGCATCGTAATTGGTAGCGCAAACCGCTTGAATAAATGCTTGTTTGGATGTAAATTTTTCAGGATTAATGAGATATAGAAAGTTTTTAGCGTCTTGCAATGAGCGTATCGTATCCTTATTCTCATTGTAAATAGGGTAGTTCGGTATCACATCTAAACCTCGTTCTGGTGCAGCAAATGACAAAAAATGATGATTCGCATTGTGCGTATAGGAATCGGCCATTTTAGATTCCGAAAAGCAATAATCGGTGGTTAAAATGACATTACCGGCCGCTTGTGAAAGCGTTAAAAAAGGCATTAAATAATCACTTACTTCAGTAGGTGTAGATTCATTATCGGCATCATAACCATAAAATAAATCTTCTTGCCCATGGCCATCTATCGCACTCAAATAGCTTGTAGCAGGCACACCTGTGGCTGTACCATCTAACGTAACTAATTCAATGCCATTTTGAGGAATAACTAAGAATGACGGTTTTTGAGTTTTAGCCCAAGCACTCAAATGACAGACAAAATTGCGCATTTCTTGCTTGTAATCGTATGTTGAATGAGGTTTGCAAGCAGCCAAGGCCAATAAAACAAACAGATAAATAGACTTTTTCATAGAAGCTGTAAAATAAATCGGACAAATATACAGTTTATTTCTAACCGATGTATCGTTTTATTTCCATTAAAATAGTGGTAAATAAAATAGAATACCTATTTTTGCATAAAATCATTTATCCTTATGAAACGCTATCTAATTGGTCTAATCGTTATTTGTTTTTGTTTTTCAACCATACAAGCTCAGTTGCTATGGGAAATTTCAGGTAATCATTTAAAACAAAAATCGTATCTGTTTGCCACACATCACTTGGTGCCAATAAGTATTTTAGATTCTATTCCTGGCGTTTATAAGGCGTTTAATCGCACCCAATGCGTAGTAGGTGAAATTGTAGCCAATGATCCTACCATGATTAATAAAATGACTGAAGCGGCACAAATACCAAGTTATACGTCCATCAGTAATTTATTGTCGCCTGACGAATATCATAAAGTGGATTCGGCTTTACAAGCGGTGGCTAAACTCAATTTAAGCGCGTTGGAACGTTTAAAACCTGCCATGATTAGTAATATATATGTGATGAGCCTCTACAATACGGTATATCCAAAAGAAAATCAGGATTGGCAACTGGATTCCTTTTTTCAACAAATAGCAGAAAAAAAACAAATTCCAATCGTTGGATTGGAAAGTATTGACAAACAGATTGATTTACTGTTTAATTCACAATCACTTGAACGTCAATCTTTTTTGTTGGTTGGAGCTGTGGAATCATCAAACGACATTGAAACAGAGATAAAAACCGTCAATAATCTTTACAAAAAAGGCGATTTAAACGAACTTTTATCACTATATCAAAATGATACAACAAAATATGCACCTACTCAACAAGAGCAATTTGAACTATTGGACAATCGTAATCAAGAATGGGTCAAAACAATCCCACAATTAATTCATCAAAAATCCTGTTTTATTGCGGTTGGTGCGCTACATTTACCCGGTGAAAATGGTCTTATTGAATTACTTAAGAAAGCTGGTTACAAAGTAAAACCAGTTAAAAAATAATTGTTTCATTTATAAATACATGCAGCCATGAAACATGGAAAACAGACTTGTAAAATACTCAAGCAAATTAGGCAACAAATTGCCATTGAAAACGATCTTTTTTACGTAACCTCACAATGTAAACACAAAGGCGATTGTGCGGGAACTTGTCCTACCTGTGAAGCAGAATTACGCTATCTAGAAGAGCAATTGGCAACCAAGCACGTATCTGGCAAAGCGGTTGCTGTTTTGGGCATTGCTCTTGGTATAACTTCTCTCACAGGACTTTTAGCCACGAATCATCCGAATAACTTACAAAACAATAGCTCTGTAACACTGACTAACGAATCAGAAATTAATCAAACACAAGGAGTTATCAGAGAACCGTTAACTGTCGATCACGTGGACGGCTCGATGCCAGAGTATCCTGGAGGTCGTCAGGCTATGATGAGTTTTCTGTCAAAAAACACCCATTACCCGGCAGTTTGCGTTAAAGATTCCATACAAGGTGTTGTAGTTGTACAATTTACCGTAGATACTACAGGAAAAGTCACTAGAGCACAAATTGTACGTTCCGTTCATCCTGAATTAGATGCCGAAGCTTTACGAGTGGTAAACAGCTTCCCAGAATGGAAACCAGCCATGCAAAACGGAAAACCTGTCGCTTCAAAATATACTATGCCCGTTGTATTTAGGCTAACTAAATAAAAAAAATAAATCACATTTTTCTTGGTAGGTTTATTTATTGTTCGTATTTTTGCGAACAATAAATAAACCTATTCTATTTTCACATGAAAGAGTATACCGATAAACAAGCATCTATTGCCCATTTTGCTAAAGCATTGGGTCATCCTGCACGTATTGCTATTTTACATTTCCTAGCGAGTCAGGAAACGTGTTTCTTTGGCGATATACACGATGTATTGCCCATTGCTAAAGCCACTGTATCGCAACATTTAAAAGAACTCAAAGAAGCTGGCTTGATTCAAGGTGACATTGAAGGACCGAAAGTTCGTTATTGCATCAATAAAGAAAATTGGGAATTAGCACGGGTTGTTTTTGCCGATTTCTTCAACGATTGTGTGTGTAAAAAAGGCAGTTGTGGCTGCCGTGAAGAACAACATGATTGAACCATTTTTAATGGGCTATTTATTAGCCATGAACATCCTAGCGTTTTGTGTGATGGGTTTCGACAAACAAAAAGCGCGCAAAGGAGTTTGGCGGATATCCGAATCAACTTTATTCACGCTCGCGATTTTGGGCGGAAGCATGGGAGATTTACTTGGTATGTGGATTTTTAGACACAAAACCAAACACCTCAAATTCGTTATTGGAATGCCTTTTATTCTTATCATTCAGCTGGTTATAACTTATATTATCTATTCATATTCTATCAATTAATAAATTCATTATGACAATTAAAGTACTTGGCACAGGCTGCGCGGGATGCAAAGCCTTACACGAAACAGTGATTAAAGCTGTGGCAGAATTAAACCTTTCGGCAGACGTAATAAAAGAAGAAGATTTGATGAAAATTATGGGGTATAACGTCATGTCATTACCTGCGTTAGTTATCGACGAAAAAGTGGTAAGCAAAGGTAAACGATTAAGTATCGACGAAGTAAAATCATTCATTATCAATAATTAAACCATGAATTACAAGCTACTTTTATTGGCAACGGTGACACTATTATTTGTTGCCTGTGGCCAAAAAGCCACTACCGAAAAAACGGCTGAGCATGAAACCTTAGCAAATGGAGTAGAAGTGCTCTATTTTCATGGCAAACAACGTTGTGTAACGTGTAATGCCATTGAACGTTTAGCACGCGAAGTCATCGAGGAAAACTTTGCTAAAGAGGTCAAAAATGGAACCATCGTATTTCATGTTATTGATATTTCTCAACCAGAAAATGAAGCTATTGCCGATAAATACGAAGTGGCTTTTTCTTCGTTATTCGTAACCAAATGGATTAATGGTGTTTCCATTAAAACAAATATGACCGATTTTGCCTTTTCGTATGCTAAAAATCAGCCTGAAGCATTCAAAAAAGGATTGAAAGAAAAATTGGATGAAGTTCTGAATTAATGATTTATAGAACTGTATTTAAACCCTTGTTATGAAAATACTTATTCTTTGTACCGGTAATAGTTGCCGAAGTCAAATGGCACATGGATTTCTGCAAACATACAGCCATGCGCTTAAGGTATTTTCAGCTGGAACTCATCCTGCTGAACACGTCAATCCATTGGCCGTACAAGTAATGGCTGAAAAACAAATTGATATTTCGGCACATACACCGCATCATGTATCGGAATATACCGATGAAACGTGGGATTATGTAATTACAGTGTGTGGTGAAGCAAACGAAACCTGTCCCGTGTTTTTGGGTGAAGTAAAACAGCGTTTACACCTAGGATTTGAAGACCCAAGCCATGCACAAGGTTCTCAGGATTTTATCGAAAGTGAATTTCGTCGTGTGCGCGATCTCATTGACCATACTTTTTACAACTTCTATCGCCAAGAGTTGAAAGAGCAATTAGATATGCAATGCACCTGTGGCGCCAACGATTTTTGTCGATGTAATTGACCATTTTAATACATTCAGTTCATGGATTTTCTACAAACTTGGCTCGACACGAGTTCATTTCCACTGATTACGGCCTTCTTATTGGGTTTGCTTACCGCTATAAGTCCTTGTCCTTTAGCCACAAATATTGCAGCCATTGGTTATATCAGTAAAGATGTAGCCAATCAACGTCGTATTTTTCGGAATGGTTTATTATACACATTAGGGCGAATTTTGTCGTACACGTTGTTAGGCGTGGTGTTAATACTCATTCTCAAAGAAGGTTCTAGTTTATTTGGCATTCAAAAATTCATCGGTAAATACGGTGAAATGATACTTGGTCCAGCATTAGTCATCATCGGTTTATTCATGTTATTTGGATCAAAATTACCGTTGCCAAAATTTGGTTTTAGTGGACGTGGTGGCGAAAAGATAGCTAAAAAAGGCGGTTTAGGTGCTCTTTGGCTAGGCGTGTTATTCGCCATGGCATTTTGTCCTACGAGCGGCGTATTTTATTTTGGCATGCTTATACCTATGGCAGCCATCGAAACGGGCGGTTATCTGTTACCTATAGCATTTGCCGTAGCTACAGCCTTACCAGTTATTGTGGTTTCGTGGTTATTAGCGTTTAGCGTCAAAAGTATCGGTCGTTTTTATGGTAAAATGCAAACCGTCCAAAAATGGCTCAATTGGCTAGTTGGAGGTCTTTTTATAGCTATTGGTCTCTATTACTGCTTTCTATTACTTCCTTTATAAACCTCATTTCTAAATTTATAGGGTTGTTTGTGTGCGTATTTTTATAAATGTTGTATATTTGTGAGTTTTTAAGAACTAACACTATGACACCATTTAAACTACGCGCATGGCAATTGTCTGACATTGAAAGTTTGGCTAAGCATGCCAATAATCCGAATATTGCGAAATGGTTAACCGACTAATTTCCTTACCCGTACGATAAACAAGCTGCCGAAACGTATATCAGAATGGTAGCGAATGAACACCCACAAAAGGTGTTTGCTATCGAAATAGATGGTGAAGCAGTTGGTTCTATAGGTTTTTTTCCACAAACAGATATTCACCAAAAAAGTGCAGAAATAGGGTATTGGCTATCCGAAAATTATTGGCATCAAGGCATTATGCCACAAGCGGTTAATGAAATTGTAGCATATGGATTTCGTACATTTGATATTGTAAGAATCTATGCTCGCCCATTTTCTACCAATAAAGGTTCTCAACGGGTATTGGAGAAAGCTGGTTTTACACTAGAAGCGCGCTTGAAAAATGCACTATACAAACAGGGTGCATTTTTGGACGAATATATTTACGCTCAATTAAAACCTTGAAAATAAGTCTCTTCGATGAAAAAAATCACTTTGCTTTTACTTGTATTCACCTGTTCACCTTTTGTATGTGCCGAACAAAACATACTGACTAATAGTAATTTGCCAATTGTTATTATTACTACAGATACAGACCCACAAAGTGGATCTCCATACGACATTGTGGATGACCCGAAAGTTTCTGCGACCATGAAAATCATAAATCGTCCACAAGGTGAAAGAAATTACCTCACAGATGTAACGAATGCGGCCTATCTCAATTATAATGGCAAAATAGGCATCGAATTACGAGGCAGTTCTTCACAAGATTTGCCCAAGAAACCCTACGGATTTAGCACTAAATTGGCCGATAACACCACCAATAACAACGTCAGTTTGTTAGGTATGCCATCCGAAAATGATTGGATACTCAATTCACTATCGTTTGATCCTTCGATGATTCGCGATTTTTTATCGTATGATTTAAGTCGAAATATGGGAAATTATTCTCCCAGAGGCGTATTTGTTGAAGTGGTGGTTAACGACGATTACAAAGGCGTATATATTTTGATGGAAAAAATTAAAATAGACGATAATCGTGTGAATATTCAAAAAATGACGGATACGGATAATGACTTTCCAAACGTGACTGGAGGTTATATTGTAAAAGCAGATAAAACAACTGGTGGCGACCCTGTAGCATGGAGTATGGAGAGTTATAACGGCTACACCGATTATTTATATGATAATCCCAAGCCAGAAGTTATTACAAATGTACAAGGAAGCTATATACAATCTGTATTTTTTAATTTAGATGGCTTAAAAAGTCCGATTAATAGCTCCATTATAGATGGTTATCCTTCCATAATTGACGTTCCAAGTTTTATCGATTTCATAATTATAGCTGAATTAAGTTCCAATGCCGATGCTTACAAATTAAGCACTTATTTCCATAAAGATAGAAATGGAAAGTTACGAGCGGGTCCAATATGGGATTATAACTTAACATATGGAAACGATATATTCCAATGGGGATACGACAGAAGCTTGACCAATATATGGCAATTTGATGATGGAGAAAACATTGGTTCTAAATTTTGGAAACGTTTGTTCAATGATCCAACATTCAAATGCTACTTATCCAAAAGATGGCATGACTTAACACAAGTCAATGAACCACTGAATGGTGATGTTATAAATAGTAAAATCGACCAATACGTAACGCTATTATCGGAATCTCAAGTACGCGAACAGATACGTTGGGGAACTGTTGGAGACCAAACCAGCAATATAGCCGCCATGAAAACGTGGTTAACAGAACGCATCACATGGATAACAGCCAATATTGGCAGTTATGCTGAATGCAATCAAGTGTCATTACCTAATTTAGTCATTAGTAAAATTCATTATAATCCACTCAAAGAAGGAGAGACGAGTAGTAACAGCTTAGAATTTATCGAAATTACAAACCATTCCAATCAAACAGTGAACACCACTGGATTTTATATTAAAGAGTTAGGAATTTCATACCAATTCCCAGTAAATGCCATGCTACAACCAAACGAAGCCATTTATTTAGCCAGTGACACTTCTGTATTTCGGAATTTTTATGGCCTCAAAGCATTCGGACAATTTACACGCAACCTATCAAATAAAAGTTACGCCATCGTGCTGAGTGATGCCTATGGCAACACAATAGATGAAGTAACTTACAAAGATGAGAATCCATGGTCAACTAATGCTGATGGCAAAGGCTCTTATTTAGAACTCATAAATCTTGATTCTGATAATAGTTTAGCCTCAAATTGGCGAGCGAGTTCTGTCGCACTATCAAACAAAACCATTACATTGGACGAATATGCTATTAGTTTCTATCCAAATCCTGTACAAAACCGATTACAAATAACAAGTGAGACTTATGTTATATCCGACTATTTTGTAACCGATTTATCAGGACGCATTTTGACAGAAAGCGACCAGCTAAATTTGAATGTAACTGATATTGATTTTAGTCACTACGAAAAGGGCGTTTATTTGATTAACCTAGGCTTTGAAAATCATTCAACAAGAATAACACATAAACTGATTAAAATAGATTAATAACAAAAAACATCAAAGAAAAGAGTATGAAAATCGCAAAATTAATAGTCGCATTAGGATTGATGTTATTACTCATCACCTCATGTAAGCACACACCTGACATAGCTTGTACTGAAGAATATCGATTTGTGACTATTACGGTAAATGGCGCCCAATTGGACAATTTTTACACCATACGCACATCTAATGGCGATACCATTCGACATGAACAAGAAATGGGATTGGATAGCAACGTGTATGTGGTTTTAACCGACAACTACCAAAAAAACATTCAAAATAGCGTTGAAAACTTCGTTTTTCACGGTTTTATCGGTGATTCTTTGGTGGTAAACGAACCATTTGTTATCAAAGCCGACCAATGTCACATTACTTACGTCAGTGGAAAAACAGAAATTAATCTGTAATAGGGCTGTACATTTCATAATCAACTTCACAACCTAGTTTATATTTTCATTCGTAATTCTACGAACAAATAACTCAATTTATTTGGCTGTCTAAAATATTGTTCGTAATTTTGCGAACAATAAAATTGTAGATTATGAAATCTTTCGAAAAGTATCTTACCTTGTGGGTATTACTTTGTATTATAGCTGGCATCGCCATTGGTAAATTTCTACCAATAATTCCGGAAACATTGAGTAAATTTGAATATGCAAATGTTTCAATTCCTGTAGCTTTGCTTATTTGGTTTATGATTTACCCCATGATGCTCAAAGTTGATTTTCAGAGTATAAAAACGGTAGGTAAACGTCCTAAAGGTATTATTATAACCTCTGTAACTAATTGGTTGATAAAACCATTTACGATGTTTGGACTAGCTTGGTTATTTTTCTTCGTTATTTTCAAAACATTAATTCCTACCGATTTAGCAAAAGAGTATTTGGCTGGTGCGGTCTTATTAGGAGCGGCACCTTGTACGGCTATGGTGTTTGTGTGGAGTTATCTCACCAAAGGTGATGCTGCCTATACACTCGTTCAAGTTGCTGTAAATGATTTGATTATTCTTATTGCGTTTGCTCCAATTGTCGCCTTTTTGTTGGGTGTTAGTGGTGTACAAATCCCTTGGGACACTTTGCTACTTTCGGTTGTCATGTTTGTGGTTATTCCTTTGTTTTCAGCCATTTTTACTCGTATTTTAATTATAAAAAAACGAGGCATCCACTATTTTAATGACGTTTTTGTTAAGAAATTCAATTATTTTACCATTGGTGGTTTATTATTTACCTTGGTCATATTATTTTCATTCCAGGGTGAACTTATTTTACAAAACCCATTACACATTTTTCTAATTGCTATACCATTAAGTATTCAAACATTTTTAATATTCTTTATTGCCTATTTCTGGGCGAAAGTTGCTAAACTACCACATAATATTGCTGCTCCAGCTGGCATGATTGGGGCGAGTAATTTTTTTGAATTATCTGTAGCCGTAGCAATTTCTTTGTTTGGACTTCAATCGGGGGCAGCATTAGCCACCGTAGTAGGCGTTTTAGTAGAAGTTCCACTTATGCTCACACTCGTGAAAATTGCCAATAAAACAACCGCTTGGTTTCCTATAAAATAACAAATCATTAGTTCTACAACAATTAAATTCAATCTCCAATGAAAAAATTATTAGTAATTTCAGTAACCATTCTGATGACATTAACTGTACTAGCTGCCTCACCTAAAAAGGGCGTAGAAGTTTTGTATTTTAAAGCACAACTCAGCTGTTGTCAAGCGCGTGCCTGCAATACGCTAGAAAATGATATTAAAACGCTAATAGCAGCTAATTTTGATGCTTCTAAAGTAACATTTACTGAAATTCTACTAACTGATGAGAAAAATAAAGCTTTGATAGAACAGTATAAGGCAAAGTCTCAAACTGTGGTTGTTGTTAATGCAAAAAAGAAAAAGACGATGGACGTATCAGATTTAGTACGCACCTATTTACGCAATGGCGACAAAGCCACCTTTGAAAAAGAGCTAATTCAGAAAATAAAAAACCTCAAATAACAAGAACATAAACACTTTATAATTATGATACAATCTTTTGCCGACTGGCTTGTGTATGACGTATTCGGGTTAACCGCCAGTACACATTTAGGAGCCGCTTTAAATTTCTTTTTCTACGACACAATCAAAATAGTCTTATTACTATTTCTGATTAGTCTGATTATGGGTGTTATCAATGCCTATTTTCCAATTGATCGTTTACGAAAATACTTAGCCACCCACAAATTATTTGGCCTACAATACCTATTAGCGTCGCTATTTGGAGCTATAACGCCCTTTTGCTCATGTAGTAGCATCCCCTTGTTTATTGGCTTTGTAAAGGGCGGTATTCCATTGGGCGTCACGTTCGCTTATCTTATTACTTCGCCTCTGGTAAACGAAGTGGCCGTAGCTATGTTTTTGGGGGCATTTGGCCTAAAAACGACGCTTATTTACGTTGTCAGTGGTATTTTATTGGGCGTAATTGGTGGTTTTGTACTCGGTAAAATGAATTTGGCTCGTTATTTGAGTCCTTGGGTACTACAAATTCAAAAAGAGAGTATGATTGAAACAGCAGAGTGGGAAAGTCAGAAAGTGCCATTTTTGAAACGTTTACCTGCTATTATCAAAGATGCATGGGGTATTGTTCGTGGTGTTTTACTATATGTTCTTATAGGAATTGCCATTGGAGCCGCCATGCATGGCTATGTACCCGAAGGCTTTTTTGAAACATATCTTTCTTCTAGTCAGTGGTGGACAGTTCCAATAGCAGTCATTTTAGCCGTTCCGATGTATGCTAATGCCGCAGGGGTAGTTCCTATAATTGAAGTTTTTGTAGCAAAAGGTGTTTCGTTAGGCACGGCTATTGCCTTTATGATGGGCGTAGTAGGTTTGTCGTTACCAGAAGCAACCATGCTCAA
Organism: Paludibacteraceae bacterium; assembly: GCA_028694915.1. Classification (GTDB taxonomy): domain Bacteria; phylum Bacteroidota; class Bacteroidia; order Bacteroidales; family Paludibacteraceae; genus W0P28-013. The sequence continues at coordinate 68,267 of JAQVJY010000006.1, read as the reverse complement.
AAAAGTGATGACTTGGAAATTAATCGGTATTTTCTTTGGAACCTTAACACTCTTTTTTATTCTAAGTGGTTGGTTATTTAACTGGATTTTGTAACTACTATAGTCTATACGTTTCGTAAAACCCCATCGATAAACAGTTTATTGATGGGGTTTTAGCTTAAAATTCACAAAATACATTATTCCGATTAATTTTCTAAAACTATTTTAAATTTTGCATGTACGAATTATGTATATTTGCAGAGGATAAATTCATACAATGGATTCAACAATCAAAACTTAATATAATGAAAATACGTTTTAATTCGGATTATATAGAAGGGGCTCATCCTGCTATTTTACAAAAATTAATCGAAACAAACACGTTACAACAACCTGGATATGGTACCGATGATTATTGTGAGCAAGCACGAACACGCATTCGCCAATTGTGTGCTATGCCCACAGCCGATGTTCATTTCCTAGTTGGAGGTACACAAACTAACACCACCGTTATAGCGTCTATATTGCGACCTCATCAAGGTGTTTTATGCGCAGAAACTGGCCATATTAATGTTCACGAAACTGGTGCTATCGAAGCTACTGGGCACAAAGTGCTGTCATTACCCAGTGATGATGGTAAAATTACGGCTCAACAGATTGAACAAGCCTATGCATCGCATTGGAACGATGAAAATCATGAGCATATGGTACAACCGGGCATGGTTTATATCTCTTTTCCGACTGAAAATGGCACTATTTATAGCCGTAACGAATTGGAAGCCATTTACACAACCTGTCAAAAATGTGAATTGCCACTTTTTGTCGATGGCGCACGGTTGGGTTATGGATTAGCAGCCACCAGAAACGATGTGTCGTTGGAATTTTTAGGCCATCATTGCGATGTATTTTACATTGGCGGCACCAAAGTGGGCGCTTTATTTGGTGAAGCTGTAGTGATTCAATCTGAAAAATTGAAAAAGGATTTTCGCTACCTCATTAAACAAAAGGGTGGTATGCTCGCTAAAGGTTGGCTGTTAGGTCTGCAATTTCTAACATTACTCGAAAATGGCTTATATTTCGACATTGCAGAACACGCTGACAAAATGGCACAAATGATACATGACGCATTTGCCGCCAAAGGAAACTTATTTTTGTATGATTCACCTACAAATCAACAGTTTCCGATATTAAAAAATACTGATTTAGAAAAATTATCAGAACATTTTGTATCCGATTTTTGGTGTAAAGCCGATTCAACACACACAGCTGTAAGGTTTTGCACCAGTTGGTCTACAAAATTAGAAGATGTAGAAGCACTCATCGAAGCCATTCGTAATTTATAAAATAAACGATATGAGATTGTGGAGTTTACATCCGAAATACCTCGATACCAAAGGCCTTCTAGCCGTTTGGCGAGAAACCCTATTAGCTCAAAATGTGCTATTAGGCAACACACGCGGATATAAACATCATCCTCAATTACAACGCTTTACGCAAACTGATTCACCCATAGACTATATTGGCTTTTACCTACACACCATTGCCAACGAAGCTGCACAGCGTGGATATAAGTTTGATACCACCAAAATACACCGAAACCCATCAACAATAACACCAATTCCGGTATCGTCAGAGCAGTTGGCTTATGAATTTCAATGGTTGATGCATAAATTACAAGCCCGATCTCCTGAACTCTATAATAAATGGAAAAACGAAATAAATGTTACTATAAATGAAACATTTATAATCTATCAAGGTCCGGTAGAATCTTGGGAAGTCGTGGCACATTTTTTGAGCGTCTAAGTATAATTATTTACTTTAAAAACAAGACATTATGACTATTTATGATTTTCAAGTAAAAGATGCCAAAGGAAATTTGGTTAATCTTTCAGAGTATAAAGGCAAAACGCTTTTAATCGTCAATACAGCCACTGGTTGTGGGTTTACACCTCAATATAAAGGATTACAAGCTTTGTATGACAAATACCAAGCAAAAGGATTTGAAATCTTAGATTTCCCGTGCAACCAATTTGGTCATCAAGCACCAGGCAGCGAAGATGAAATACATCAATTCTGCGAAATTAACTACAAAACTACCTTCCGTTTATTCGCTAAAATAGACGTTAATGGTAAAAATGAATCACCCTTATATACCTATTTGAAAGGGCAGAAGGGCGGTTTTTTAAGTAAACGTATTAAATGGAATTTTACAAAATTCTTAGTCGACAAAACAGGTAAAGTAGTAGAGCGTTTCGCTCCAACAGCGACTCCTGAATCTATCGAAGACAAAATAACAAGTATCTTATAACAAGAGTCAAACAAAAAGGCGAAAACAAATAATTGTTTTCGCCTTTTTTTAGATAGATAAAACCTCCAAGGAAGTTAATATTGTTCTTCAGAATTGGGGAAATCAGCCGATTTTACATCACTCACATAATGTTGAACAGCTTCTGTCATCACAGCATTCAAATCAGCATAACGACGTAAGAAACGAGGAGAAAAACCTTGCGTCATACCCAACATGTCGTGCAACACAAGTACTTGACCATCAACGCTTCCACCTGCACCAATACCAATAACTGGAATGCTTACCTCTTTGGCAACACGTGCGGCTAATTTAGCAGGAATCTTTTCTAATACAAGTGAGAAGCATCCTACTCCTTCTAATAACTTAGCGTCTTTGATAAGTTTTTCCGCTTCGTCTTCATCTTTGGCACGCACATTATAGGTTCCGTACTTATTGATAGACTGTGGCATCAAACCAAGATGTCCCATGATAGGAATACCTGCCGCTAAAATCTTTTTAACAGCATCGATAATTTCCACGCCACCTTCCAATTTTAACGCATCAGCGTGCGTTATCTTCATTATTTTGATAGCGTTCTGAACAGCTTCAATATCGCCACTTTGGTAAGTTCCAAAAGGCATATCGACCACTACTAGTGCACGTTTTACAGCACGAGCAACTGATTTACCGTGATAAATCATCTGATCGAGGGTAATGGGTAACGTGGTTACGTTTCCAGCCATGACGTTCGATGCAGAATCTCCAACCAAAATAACATCTACACCCGCTTGGTCAACTATACCTGCCATTGTATAATCATACGACGTAAGCATACTTATTTTTTCACCACGGCGTTTCATCTCAAATAGACGATGTGTGGTTACTTTACGGGTATCTTCCTGGTTATGTACTGACATTTTTTTACTGTTTGGTTAAACAAAAATGAGAGAATTATTTTATAATCTCAAATTGGCGGAAACATTTTCCAATTTTGTCAAAAGCAATATCGAGTTGTTCTTTGGTATGGGAAGCCATCAACGAAAAACGAATTAACGTATCGTGAGGTGCAACAGCTGGAGAAACAACTGGATTCACAAAAATGCCTTCGTCCAACAAAGCACGAGTTACCGCAAATGTTTTATTATTATCGCGAATATACAATGGAATGATTGGAGTAGTAGTTGGTCCAATTTCGCAACCTAAGTTACGGAAACCATCCAATGCATAATGCGTTAAATCCCATAAATGGGCAATACGCTCTGGTTCGCTCAACATAATATCTAAAGCAGCACTAGCAGCACCAATAGCTGCAGGAGTAGCACTCGCACTAAATATGTATGAACGTGCATTATGACGTAAATAATTAGCTGTAATGCTATCGCATGCAATAAATCCGCCCAAAGAAGCAAATGATTTACTAAAGGTACCCATGATTAAATCAACATCCTTAGTTACACCTAAGGCGTGGCAAATACCCTCACCATGTTCTCCAAATACACCAAGACTATGAGCCTCATCAACCATTACATTGGCATTGTATTTTTTAGCTAAAGCAACCATCTCTTTTAATGGTGCCACATCACCTTCCATACTAAATACACCATCGGTAATAATCAATTTCACTTTATCTGGAGCACATGTTTTTAATACCTTTTCTAACGATTCCATATCGTTATGTTTGTATTTCAAGATATTAGAGAATGACAAACGACGTCCTTCTATAATAGAAGCATGATCACATTCATCCAAAATAAGATAATCTTCTCTGCCTGTAATGCAAGAAACAACGCCCAAATTCACTTGAAAACCAGTTGAAAAAATGATGGCCTCATCTTTACCTACAAATTTAGCTAAACGATGTTCCAAATCTTCATGAATATCGAGTGTTCCATTTAAAAAACGAGAACCAGCACAACCTGTACCGTATTTACGTACAGCTTCAATGGCCGCTTCTTTAATTTTAGGGTGATTGGTTAAACCTAAATAACTATTAGAACCAAACATCAACACTTTTTTACCATTAATGATAACTTCGGAATCCTGTTCGCTTGAAATTGCACGGAAATAAGGATATACACCTGCCGCTTTAGCTTGTTGAGGTACATCATATTTCACTAATTTCTCTTGTAATAAATTCATTTTGAAAGATTTAAGTTCTATACTCTTGTTATATTATTTGCGGTGCAAAGATACTTTTTTTATCTTATTACACGACAATTCTAAACATTATTTAATGCAAATGGCACAATGTTTCGTTGCGCCATTTGAGTTTTTTGATTAAAAATCAAGTTGTTATTGCTGATCTATTGCATCAATTTTTGTAACAATCTCAGCGAGTTTGTGCTTGAGCAAATCGATTTTTTTGTTCATTTCTTCAACTAATGAATTAGCTTTTTTAGAAGCAGAAAAGAATCCTATATTATTTTCGTAAGTGGCTATTTCAGCTTTTAATTTATCATATTCCTTCATTAGTTTCATTCTGTCTGTCGACGGTTTATGAGGAGTGAATGAAGAACGACTTCCACGTAATGCATCAAATTGCTTATCGGTTGCAGCTTTAAAGGCTTTATACAACTTATCTTTATCGCGGAAAGGAACAAATCCTATTTTATTATATGCTTCAACTAAAGCTTTCAGAGCTACCATATCGTCAGAAGCATTACCTGTTGCTTGAAACGCATTAATTTGCTCTATAACAGCTTTCTTAGCCTTTAAATTGGTTAATTCTTCGGATTTTTTATCTGTAAAGTTCAAATTTTTCTGTTCGAAGAAATAATCACAAGCGGCTACAAAACGTTGCCATACAGCATCGGATTGCTTTTTATTAGTTGGACCAATGGTTTTCCATTCTTTTTGTATTTGAACCAATTTTTCGGCCGTTTCTTTCCAATCGGTACTATCTTTAAGTGCTTCAGCTTGAACACATAAAGCTTTTTTGGCTTCCAAGTTCTGAACAAACTCACTTTTGATAGTTTTAAAAAACGCCTTTTTATGTTTAAAGAATTTATCGCAAGCAGAACGGAAACGTTTAAAGGCTTTCATGGACATTTTAGAAGAGGATACACCGCCAATATGTTTCCATTTTTCCTGTAACTCGAGAATTTCTTGAGTCTTATTTTCCCATTGCTTATGGCTTTTAAGAGAGGCGTAGTCAATAGCCTCAACTTGTTCACAAATAGCCATTTTTTCGGTAATAAATTTCTCTTCTACCTCTTTTATGCTTTCGAAATAAGCTTGATGCTGTTTATTTATCACAGTAGAGGCATTTTTAAATCGATTCCAAATGTCTTCGCGGAATTCACGAGCCACAGGACCAATTTCACGCCAATCATCGTGTAATTTTTGTAATTGCTTGAATGCTTCTACAGGATCTGTTTCGTTAGATAAACGCTCTGCGGTTTCGCACAAAGCAGTTTTCAACTCCAAGTTTTTCTTAAAGTCGTACTCGCGCAAATCATTATTGATTTTAATAAGATCGTAAAATTTTTCTTGATATTGACTATAAGCCTTCCAAATGCCATTAACAGCGGTAGCTGGAATTTGTCCGATTGCTTTCCAATCTTGTTGTAATTTACGGAAAGCTGGAATGGTAGCCGATAAATCATCTGAAGAAGCTGTAAGTGCTTCTAATTCTGCCAGAATACGTTTTTTCTCTTGGAGATTTTTCTCTTTCACAGCGTCTAACAAAGCGTTTTCACTGGCCTTAAGTTCTTTGTATTTGGCTAAAAGAGTTTTAAAAGTAGTTTCTAAAGGATCTTGTACAGGCTCTGCAACATGCTCCGAATCATCCAAAAGATCGGTTGCCAATTGATTTTCGAGCTCTGCTTTTAGGTGTTTATAAAAAGCTTGTTTGAGATTCTCGATAGACTCTTTGACGCTAGAAATAGGTTTAACCTTTAATAACTCACGCATTTTATCAACCATCTCTTCACGAGATAATGCGTAAAATTCATTGTTACGAACAGCAATAGCTTCTACAACACCGATAAGTTTTTCAACCTTGCTTGCCATCGGTTGGCTAGATTCCATGTTTTCTGGCTTTTCCATAATATTGTCTCAAAAGAGTTTATCACGCCCTCAAATAGGGCTTTTCATATAAAAATCGAACAAATGTAGTGTTTTTTATCTTCCCCATCAAATTTATTTCCACGAAAACGATTTTTTTTGCCCAAAAATCATCAAAAAGAGGGTAATAAGAGGTAAAATGATATCAAACATAAGAATAGTACTATAAAAAGAACGTTCTTTCAACTGTGAAGCTGTTTTATTGATTATGACCAATTGCAGTATATAACGCACCAAAAACAAACTACCTACGATTACTAGCACCAATGGATTCAAAAAGGCGATAAGTGCTACTAGTGACAAGTAGAATAAGCCACGCGATAGGGGCTCAATACCCACCATTAACTTACTTTGGGAGTTGTACATTGGTGCAGTGGTCAAATGGCGCTCTTTCTGATGATACCAATCGGAAAATGTGGTTTTAGGAATTGATTGCGTAACACCTTCAGCCACTGAAACAATAGCTGTATTGGTAGGTGTGGCAGCCATATTAACTAATAAATCATCGTCACCAGAAGCAATATGAAGTGTGCCTGCAAATCCTTTATGACTAAAGAATGTTTCTTTTCGATACGCTAAATTGCGTCCAATTCCCATATAAGCTTTACCACGGAACGCGAAACCCATATATTGCATGGCAATAAATAACGTATCGTAGGAGATTAGATGACTTAATAGGCCTTTTTCAGGCAAATAAGCACCATAACCTAACACAAATTCGGTATTCGGTGTAAATCGACGCACCATCTCTGTAATCCAAAACGATGAACGAGGGCGACAATCAGCGTCTGTAAACAGTAATAATTCATGTTTAGCAGCTTTAATACCTATGGTTAATGCCAATTTTTTACGACTAATGATTTTAGTCTGTTCTGGCATATAGGTATAGTACAGTTGAGGATAACGTTCTTGTAAATCTTTGAGTAATAGTTCTGTTTCATCCGTAGAGCCGTCATTTACCACAATCACTTCGTATTGAGGATAGTCTTGTTCAAGTACTAAGGGTAAAAACGCAGCCAAATTATCTGATTCATTCTTAGCACAAATAATTACAGATACAGGAGGTTTTTCGTTATTGGTCGAAATCTGTTGTTTTTTTACTCGCTTTTTATGGCGCATTATACCTGTGTAAAAATGTAGATACATGTACACTTGAACAACCAAAGCAACCATAAAAATGCCGAATAAAATCGCTTCGGCAAGCGTAATTTGCGAGAAATAGTCAAATAAATTCATAGAAAATAGGCTGGTGACCAAATATTTTATAAACTGTTAATATTAAAATAGTTAAACATTGCGAATATATTTTACTAATAAATTATATTTTATAATTCGCAAGAAATATAACCCCTAATCGCCCCAAAGAACAAGTTCTTTGCAAAAAGGGTATAATGCAACTACAAATTTACGATAAATAAAATTAACATTTATAGTTTCAAATAACAAGTTATCAACAAAATGAAAGGATGATATAAAAATTAAAAAAAATAAACACGAAATGATTACTTATAAAAAAAAATACTTACCTTTGTGCTATCAACATAGAAAGATATTCTCTTTCCTTTTTTCATAAACACCATATTTTTATCACGCTACATACTACCAGCCATCAGCTGATTTTGTTCGTAGCCGTGTATCTTCTCGGACTTATTAATTATCCATAATTACTTCATGTACAACATCTTACAATTAAGAGAAAAATCGCAAGCCGACTTGGTGGCGATTGCAAAAGAGATGGGCGTAAAAAAAACTGACGGGTTAGAACCGGATGCTTTGGTATATGCCATTCTCGATCAACAAGCTATTACAAAAGCATCAGAAAAAAAGGATGAACCTGATTTTCAGCCAAGAAAAAGACAACGAATTGCTCCTAAACCCGTCTTTTCAGAGGGAAAATCAGTAGCACCACTTAAAAAGAGTGACACCGATCAACCCAAAGTAGAAAAAACAGAATCAACGGTGACTAATCCTCCTGTTGCAAAGCCGGTGAAAGTTCATCAAAATGAACCAAAGAAAAAACCTGCACCAAATAATAAACCAACTCCACAGCCAACTGCTGAGACACCTCAGAAAAAAGAACCACTTGTGGTGAAAAAAATGGTTATTCCCACACCTGAAACTCCTGTAGAAAAAGTGGCAGAAGTGGTTACTATTGAAACTAAAGTAGAAGTTCAAGAATCAACTACTAAACAGCCAGAAAAACAACAACATAATAACAAACAAAAATTCAATCCAAACGGCAAGAATAGTGCGTTAGAAAACAATGAAAAACCGTATGAATTTGAGGATATTCTCATAGGTACTGGTACACTCGAAATGATGCCTGATGGCTATGGTTTTTTACGTTCAGCGGACTATAATTACTTGTCATCACCTGATGATATTTATGTATCACAATCGCAAATTAAACTATTTGGTTTAAAAACTGGCGATACAGTAGAAGGACCTATTCGTCCTCCTAAAGAAGGTGAAAAATATTTTCCACTCGTACGTGTTACCAAAATCAACGGATTTGCTCCTGAATTGGTACGTGACCGTGTTCCATTTGAACACTTAACACCTTTATTCCCCGAAGAAAAATTTACGCTTACAACAGGTAAAAACGATTCATTATCGGTTAGAGTACTTGATTTGTTTGCTCCCATTGGAAAAGGGCAACGTGGACTAATTGTAGCTCAACCTAAAACTGGTAAAACCGTATTATTGAAAGATATAGCTAATGCTATTTTGGCTAATAATCCTGAAGTTTACATGATTATTTTGCTTATAGACGAACGTCCTGAAGAGGTGACCGATATGGCACGTAGCGTCAAAGCAGAAGTTATTTCATCTACATTCGATGAACCTGCCGAACGTCACGTAAAAGTGGCTAGCATTGTACACGAAAAAGCGAAACGCCTTGTAGAATGTGGCCACGACGTAGTTATTTTGCTAGATTCTATCACACGTTTAGCGCGCGCGTACAACACAGCTCAACCGGCATCTGGCAAAATTTTATCAGGTGGTGTTGATGCGAATGCTCTCCACAAACCTAAACGTTTCTTTGGTGCCGCTCGTAATATTGAAAATGGTGGCTCTCTTACCATTATAGCAACCGCATTAACGGATACTGGATCCAAAATGGACGATGTTATCTTTGAAGAATTCAAAGGTACAGGTAATATGGAATTACAACTCGACCGTAAATTATCGAATAGACGTATTTTCCCGGCTGTAGATATTATGGCTTCGAGCACACGTCGTGATGATTTATTGCTTAATCAAGATACAATCAATCGTATGTGGGTTTTACGTCGCTATTTATCGGATATGAATTCAGTAGAAGCTATGGAATTTATGAAAGAGCGATTAGAAAGAACTGAAAACAACGAAGAATTTTTAGTGTCGATGAACGATTAAAGAAAATTAGATACTGAATTTCTAACATAAATAAAAGCGGGGTTGTAACAATTTACAGCCCCGCTTTTATCATACCAGAATAAGTTATTCTTTATGTCGCAACACCAATGCTGAACGACTTGGAATATACAATTTTAGCCATTCTTTATTTTTGAGATGACTAGGTAAGGTTAAATGCACCACCGTGTCATCGCTAAATCCAAAACCACCAAAACGACGATCGTCTGTATCAAGAACAACTTCATAAGCCCCTTTTTTCACTAAAAATCCGTAATCAGTAAATGATTTTTGTCCATTAAAATTAAAGACAAACAACAAGTCTTTACGTTTATATGCCACCACCTGATCGCCTTCGTTATCCCATACCTTTTCGATAGAGGTTTCATTAAATTTTTTATCTGATTTCAATAAATCAAGCATGGCTTTATCAAATTCACCTAAATCATGATATAAGAACTTAGGATTATCAGCTAAACTCCATTGACGACGGGCATATTTATGTGACCATCCATTGCCTTCACGAGGAAAATCTATCCATTCTGGATGCCCAAATTCATTACCCATAAAATTCAAATAACCACCATTGATAGTAGTAGAGGTAATTAATCGAATCATTTTATGTAAAGCAATACCACGATTAACCAATAAGGTTTCATCACCTTTTTGCATATGCCAATACATATCAGCATCTATTAATCTGAAAATAATGGTTTTATCACCTACAAGCGCTTGGTCATGACTTTCGGCATAACTGATGGTTTTTTCACCCAGACGACGATTAGTCATTTCCCAATAAATATGACCAGCTTTCCAATCTTCATCCTTTACCTCTTTTATATATTTGATCCAAAAATCGGGCAATCCCATAGCCATTCTATAATCGAATCCCATGCCGCCATCTTCAAATGGCGCAGCCAATTCTGGTAATCCGCTCATTTCTTCAGCAATAGTGATTGCATTCGGATTAATTTCGTGAATGAGTTTATTGGCCAATGTCAAATAACAAAGAGCATCGCCATCTTGATTCATGCTGTAATAATCGGCATAATTGGTAAAATTCTGTCCTAAACCATGATTACGATAGAGCATAGAAGTAACGCCATCGAAGCGAAAACCGTCAAACTTATATTCTTCCAACCAAAATTTGCAATTTGAAAGCAAGAAGTGTAACACCTCATTTTTGTTGTAATTAAAACAAAGCGAATCCCATGCTGGATGTTCGCGACGGTCGCCACCATGGAAATACTGATATGGCGTACCGTCAAATCGGCCAAGTCCTTCAATCTCGTTTTTAACTGCGTGAGAATGAACTATGTCCATAATAACCGAGATCCCATGTTGGTGAGCTTCGTCGATTAATTGCTTTAGTTCTTCGGGGGTTCCGAAACGCGATGAAGCCGCAAAAAAGCTGGATACGTGGTATCCAAATGAGCCATAATATGGATGCTCTTGTACAGCCATAATTTGAATACAGTTGTAGCCATCGGCAACTATGCGTGGTAATATATTTTCGCGAAATTCATTATATGTACCTACTTTTTCCTGTTCGGTAGCCATACCAATGTGGCATTCATAAATCAAAAGTGGAGTAGTTTGTGGTTTAAATTTTTTCACCTTAAATTTAAACTCTTCTTCCGGCATCCAAACCTGAGCGGAAAATATCTTAGTCACCTCATCCTGTACCACACGGCGCGTCCAAGCTGGAATACGTTCACCAAAACCTCCATTCCATTCAATCAATAATTTGAACAAATCACCGTGTTGCATCGATTTTTCGGAGAATTTTCCTTCCCAAATACCATTTTCCAACGGATAAAGTCGGTAATTTTCGTCTTTCTTCCAATCATTAAAAGTGCCTAACACATAGATAGCTGTCGCATTAGGAGCCCATTCACGTAAATACCAACTACGTTTAATTTTATGGAGTCCAAAATAAAGATAACCTGAAGAAAAATCCGAAAGAGATTGATTTTCAGAACCCAACAGTTCCTTTTCTTTACGAATAGCGTAATCGTGGCGACCTTGTAATGCTTCGGCATACGGTTCCAAGAACGGATCATTCTTCACAATTTTAAGTGTGTCCATACTATTTTATTTATAATTTGATTTTTACGACTAATTTTCTTAAATAACCTGACGCCATAGCTGGTGCATGCGCGTCTTGGGGATAAAATATCACAAATTGTCCAGGTGAAACGGACAAAATTGTATCAAAATCATCAGCATAAAATACAATATCTCTTTCATTATCATACACTTCTGATATAGTTTCACAACAACTAACGGGTTTAAAACCAATGAACTCTGTTGTCGATAGTGGCATTTGAATGTCAATGTACAGTTTATGTGCTTCCAACGGAGCTGACTTTTTACCCGCATTACCTGCCAAATTGATGTAAACTGTATCGCCGTAAAGCTCTATTCGACCATCGTCTACAGTAGAAAAATCGGTAGAACGTAAAAAGTCGAACGCTTGCTTAAAAGAGGGATGCAGGCATTCGTACATATGAGCATTATCTAAAGAATCAATAATCATTAATTAGTTATTATATAAATAGTTGATTATTTTAAATTCAATTTATGATTTAATAAATTTTTGCGAATAACCATACGGCGTTGCAAGGCATTCAGTTGTGATAAATCAGCTAAAACGGTCGCCATTTGGTACGTTTTCACAAAAATTGCTTTATCCGATTCGGATAACAGATAACTATAATCACTCTTACCACCCGAAAGTGTCACTTTTATTGGAGAATCTTTGTGCAAAGTTATAAAGTCTGGCATATCACCCAACACTTCGGGGCGAAAAAGTACCGTTTCATACGAATTTCCAAAATCAACATATCGATGCTGCTCACTCTTATCAACGGGTTGTGTTTCAGAAAATAAATCGTCAGCAGAAACATGTAACTTATTATGATTTATAGGTTTATCTGCATAGTAACTCATAATATACATTTTGCCGTTTTCGTCGGTATAAGGTTTCAAATAACAGCGACCAACGTTACTTTCTGTTTTTAATGTTTTGTACACAAATGTACCGATGGATTCATATTTTTCGTTCTTTTCAAATAAAAAAGATTCCTTCAGTTCTATCACTTCAGTTGTTTTCAAAGGCAACATACTGTCAACATAAAGTAAGTTTCTTTGAATTTCTAACAGTTCCACTTGCCAACCAAGCGTATCGGCTTGACGACGATAATTGACCAACATGGGAAATAAGAGATGAATAGAATCGAGCTGTATCTTGGCAGCCTCTATATTTTTCTGTTCATAAAGCACACGAGCCTCATCTAAGAAAGCTTGTGCACGTTCTTCGTCGGTAGGAGCACCACACGAAACCAAAACCACTGCAACTATAATAAAATAAAGAATTTTACGAATCTTTTTCATGAATTTGATCTAACAATTGTAACGCTTTTTCTTCGTTTTCCTCGAAAATATGAAGCTTTATGCCACCAAAAGGAGAGCTAAACATCGGATAAAGTTGAACGACATTGGAATCGCTTAAAAAACAGGCAATTCCATTTTCTTCAAGCATGTGTTTATCAAAATTTGCCTCCGTCAAATTTTCGTAAGATTTTAATATGATGGTTTTTGAGTCCATAATTATACGGTTTTTAGAAATGTTTTGAACGATTCAAAATCACTATTAATGGATACGGTCGATTTTTGACCGTCCATAAATGCTTGTAATTTAGCTGGAACAAACACCTCTGTATCAATTATCTTTTCCACCGTTTCTTTAAATTTGGCAGGGTGGGCTGTTTCTAAAAATACGCCAACTTCATTTGAAGACAAACCATCTTTCAAAGCTTGATAAGCACACGCACCGTGAGGATCAAGCAAATAATTATGGTTGTGCAAACAACTCTTCATTGTACTAGAAATTTGTTCATCAGTATAGGCAAATCCACAGATATCATGCTTTATAGCATCATGAGAACCACCATATAAATCGAGAATACGCGCAAAATTACTTGGATCGCCCACATCCATGGCATTAGCAATAGTCGATACCGATTTACGAGGTTCGTATTTTCCTGTATTTAAATAATTAAGAAAAATATCATTCCGATTATTGGCTGCTATAAATCGCTTAATAGGTAAGCCCATGCGTTTTGCAAATAATCCTGCTGTCAGATTTCCAAAATTCCCGCTTGGTACAGCAACTACCATATTGTCAGCTTTTCCTATCTTCTTTAATTGGGCATATACATAAAAATAGTAAAATGCTTGCGGCAAAAACCGCGCTACATTGATAGAATTGGCAGACGTAAGATTCAATCGTTCATTTAGTTCGCCATCCATAAAAGCACTTTTTACCAGGCGTTGACAATCGTCAAATGTACCGTCGACTTCTAAAGCGGTAATATTCTGTCCTAAAGTAGTGAACTGAGCCTCCTGAATAGCACTCACTAACCCTTTGGGATACAATACATATACCTGAATACCAGGAACCCCTAAAAATCCGTTGGCAACAGCACTGCCAGTGTCACCCGAAGTAGCCACTAAAACCTTTACATCGGTTTGTGACTTTTTCTGAATAAAATAGGCCAGCAACCGCGACATAAATCGAGCTCCAACATCCTTGAAAGCTAAAGTTGGTCCATGAAACAGTTCCAAGCTATAACACGACTCATCAACCTGTACCAATGGAATATCAAAATCCAATGCTTCTTTCACAATACGTTTGAGTGAATCGGCATCCACATCTTCTCCGAAAAAAGCATCAGCTACCACGTGTGCTATCTCCTGAAATGATAAAGTGTCTATTGTTTCAAAAAAAGAATGGGGTAGTTGTTTTATTTGATCAGGCATAAACAATCCTTTGTCGTCCGCCAAACCTTTCACTACTGCATCTTGCAACGATACACCAAACACTTTTTTACGAGTACTGTGATATAACATTTAAAAACTGATTAATCTAATTTATGGATTACCAAACCAGAACGCAACTTAGGTTCAAACCACGTTGTTTTTGGTGGCATAATGTTACCTGTATCGGCAATATCGATAAGCTGTTTAATGGAAACAGGGTACAATGCCAACGCCAAACTCATTTCGCCACTATCAACACGTTTTTGTAGCTCTGACAATCCGCGAATACCACCAACAAAATCTATTCTTTTATCACTTCGCAAATCTTTAATTCCAAGAATATCATCCAAAATCAACTGTGAAGAAATGGTAACATCCAGAATACCAATAGGATCATTATCATTGTAAGTTCCAGGCTTAGCTGTTAACGAGTACCATTGTCCTGCAACATACAAACTAAAATTGTGTAATGCAGTTGGCTTGTAAATTTGTCTACCTTTAGGCACTATTTCAAAGTTTTGAGCTAATTTTTCGAGTAATTGAGGAGCTGTTAAACCATTCAAATCTTTCACCACGCGATTGTAATCAATAATGGTTAATTGATTATCGGGAAAACAAACTGCTAAGAAAAAGTTGTACTCTTCGTTACCAGTGTGATGAGGATTATTACGACGTTTTTCGTCACCAACCAAAGCTGCTGCCGCAGAACGATGATGACCATCGGCAATATACAAAGCAGGCATTTCGGCAAAAATCTCCGTGATACGCTTAATCGTCGCATCATCGTTGATAACCCAAAAATGGTGGCCAAAACCATCAGGTGCCACAAAATCATATTCAGGCTTGCCAACTACCGTTTTAGAAATAATGCTATCTAACTCCTGTTTATGAGGATAGGCAAAAAATACAGGTTCAATATTGGCATTATTGACACGCACATGCTTCATGCGATCTTCTTCTTTATCACGGCGCGTAAGTTCATGTTTTTTGATCTTACCTGTCATATAATCATCCACATAAGCGGCCACGCATAATCCATATTGCGTACGACCATTCATAGTTTGAGCATACACGTAATAGTGCTCCTTTTCATCTTGTTTTAGCCAACCTTTGTCTTGGAACATCTGAAAATTGGCAGCTGCCTTTTCATACACACACGCGTCATGCTCATCAGTGCCTTTAGGAAAATCTATTTCCGGCTTAATAATATGATATAACGATTTTTCATTGCCATGAGCTTCAAGTCGAGCTTCTTCAGAATTAAGTACATCATAAGGACGAGAAGCTACTAACTCAACAAGTTCTTTGGGAGGACGAATTCCTCTAAATGGTTTAATGGTCGCCATAGTAATTTGATTTTTAAGTATTTAATTTAAGGTTTTTATACATTTACCAAAGCGCGGGCACATCAGGATACAGAATGCGCCCAAAATAGGTTTCAAAGATAGTAAAAAAAGCATTACAAGAGCTAAATAATCATTAAAAAAATAGATATATACACAAACAAATAAAAAATGAAGTTTTAGTGACCACCAATGGAAAAAATTGTGTAAATTTGCGGAACCAAATGTTATAAAAACACTTTAACCAAACTAAACTAAAGACTATTTCATAGACAAAAAACTATTATTATGGCAAAATTTAAAGGAGCAGTGGTGGTTAATACCGAACGCTGCAAAGGATGTGACCTTTGCGTTCAGGCTTGTCCTTCTCATGTTTTAGGCCTAGCCGACCAAGTGAATTCCAAAGGGTATCATTTTTCAGAAATGAAGCATGAAGATGATTGCGTGGGCTGTTCAGCTTGTGGCTATGTTTGTCCCGACGCATGTATCACTGTTTATAAAGTAAAAATTCAATAAGACCTCCTACAGATATGGAAGATTTTAAATTAATGAAAGGTAATGAAGCCATTGCACACGCAGCTATTCGCTGTGGTGCCGATGGTTATTTTGGTTATCCTATTACGCCGCAATCGGAAGTTATGGAAACCTTAATGGATCTAAAGCCTTGGGAAACAACTGGCATGGTTGTATTACAAGCAGAAAGTGAAGTAGCCGCTATCAATATGGTATATGGAGGTGCCGGATGTGGTAAAAAGGTAATGACCTCATCCTCAAGTCCTGGTATGAGTTTAAAACAAGAAGGCATATCTTATATTGCTTGTGCTGAACTACCTTGTCTTATCGTCAATGTAATGCGCGGTGGTCCTGGTTTGGGCACTATCCAACCAAGTCAAGCCGATTATTTCCAATCGGTAAAAGGCGGTGGACATGGCGATTATCGTTTAATCGTTTTGGCACCATCTACGGTTCAAGAAATGGCTGACTTTGTAGGCTTGGGCTTTGACTTGGCATTCAAATATCAAAATCCAGCTATGATTTTAGCTGACGGTATTGTTGGACAAATGATGGAAAAAGTAGTTTTACCACCATTTAAACCTCGTAGAACCGAAGAAGAAGTGCGCCAAGAGTGCCCTTGGGGAACAACGGGAAAATTACCTAATCGTAAACGTAACATCATTACTTCTTTGGCTCTTGAAGCCGAAGTTATGGAAAATATAAACCTCAAATTACAAGCGAAATATCGCGAAATTGAAAAAAATGAGGTACGTTTTGAAACTCATCACTGCGAAGATGCGGACTACGTATTAGTAGCTTTTGGCTCTATTGCACGTATCTGTGAAAAAGCTATGGAAATGGCTCGTGAAGAAGGTTACAAGGTTGGCGTTTTGCGTCCAATTACTTTATTCCCTTTCCCAACCAATCCAATTAAAGAGTTAAGTAAAAAGGTAAAAGGCTTTTTGACCGTAGAAATGAGTGCTGGACAAATGGTTGAGGATGTTCGTTTAACTGTAAATGGTGCAGTTCCTGTAGAATTTTACGGTCGTATGGGTGGTATAGTTCCTTCAGCAGAGGAAATTTTAGCTGCTTTGAAAGAAAAACTGATTAAATAAGTATACTATGACAACAAAAGATATTATCAATCCAGCAAATTTGGTTTATAGTAAAGCCAAATTGATGACAGAAAATCCAATGCATTACTGTCCTGGGTGCAGTCACGGCGTAGTTCATAAATTGATAGCTGAAGTGATTGAAGAAATGGATATTCAAGATAAAACTATCGGTGTAGCACCTGTGGGTTGTGCCGTATTTGCCTACAATTACATCGACATCGATTGGCAAGAAGCCGCACATGGTCGTGCCCCAGCATTAGCAACAGCCATTAAACGTTTGCAACCAGACAAATTTGTATTTACATATCAAGGTGATGGCGATTTAGCTGCCATTGGTACTGCAGAAACTATTCACGCTTGTAACCGTGGCGAAAATATTGCTATTTTCTTCGTGAATAATGCTATTTATGGTATGACTGGTGGTCAAATGGCCCCAACTACACTTGAAGGCATGAAAACAGCCACTTGTCCTATGGGACGTAATACCGAATTGAATGGCTATCCATTGAAAATTAGTAATTTATTGGCTGAACTAGATGGAACCTGTTATGTAACTCGTCAAAGTGTACAGAAAATGGCAAGCATCGTACGAGCTAAAAAAGCGATACGCAAAGCATTCGAAAACTCAATGGCAGGTAAAGGTACGTCGGTGGTAGAATTTGTATCAACTTGTAATTCTGGCTGGAAAATGTCGCCTCACGATTCAAACAAATGGATGGAAGAGAATATGTTCCCCGTATATCCTTTGGGTGATTTGAAAGATACAGAGAAAAAATAGTCAGAAGCCAAATAATTAAAAATCAGACACAATGAAAAAAGAAATTATTATAGCTGGCTTTGGCGGACAGGGCGTTCTTTCAATGGGTAAAATACTAGCGTATGCTGGTTTATTACAAGGTAAAGAAGTAACTTGGATGCCTGCTTATGGGCCAGAACAACGTGGAGGAACTGCCAATGTCACTGTTATTTTAAGTGATGATCGCATCAGTTCACCTATTTTACAACAATTTGATATTGCTATTGTGCTCAATCAACCATCGATGGATAAATTTGAGCCACGCGTCAAACCAGGCGGTGTTCTCATTTATGACCCCAATGGTATGACACGAGAACCTGCTCGAAAAGATATTACCATTTATAAAGTAACTGCAACTGAAACAGCCATTGCTATGAATGCGCAGAAAACCTTTAATATGATTATTCTTGGAGGTTTACTTCACATAGCACCAGTGGTAGACATGGAATATGTGATGCTTGGGCTAAAAAAATCACTACCCGAAAGACACCACCATCTGTTAGCTGCCAACGAAATGGCGATGAAACAGGGTGCTACCATTATTGAAAAAATGAATTAAAAAAATAATCCATAACGTTTTAATAAATAAAACGTTATGGATTATTACATAAAGTAAAACTTTATACAAATTCTTTTATAAAAACGTAAGATTAAACATCGTATCTACCTATTAGTAGGTTTTTAGTTATAGAAAAAAGCTTATCAAAGCGCTATCAAAGTGTACTTTTTCTTGGTTCCCTATACCATAATTTAGATTGTTTTTAAATTTCGTATTCGTGTTCAAAACTAAATAACGTCATCTTATGCAGAGATTTCATACTGTAGCCTACAAAATAGCAACGCTAGTAACCCAGAATTACAGCACTTCGTTTTATTCTGCTTCAAGACTTTTTCCTAAAGAAATGCGTGATGCCATTTTTGGCATTTATGGCTTCGTTCGCTTTGCCGACGAGATTGTCGACACCTTTCATGAACATAACAAACCCTTCTTACTCGATAAATTCGAGCACGATTTTTATGAAGCTATGGAGCAGGGTATTAGTATGAATCCTATACTACACGCCTTTCAGCTAACGGTTAAGAAATACCAAATTCCAGACAAACACATCCAAGCATTCCTAAAAAGTATGCGTGATGACTTACACAAAAAAAACTACCAAACACAAGCTGAGATTGATGAATATGTTTATGGTTCAGCTGATGTTATTGGTTTGATGTGCTTAAAAGTATTCTGCAACGGCGACCAAGCATTGTATAATGACTTGGAAAAATCAGCCATGAAATTAGGTTCCGCATTTCAAAAAGTGAATTTTCTACGCGACCTACAAAATGATATAGAATATCTAGATCGTCGTTATTTCCCTTGCTTGGTTGATCAAGAATTTAACGAAACGACCAAAAATCAAATTATAAACGAAATCGAAGCGGACTTTCAGGAAGCTTATCAGGGTATGAAAAAATTACCTAAAACGTGTAAGCTACCCGTGTACATTGCTTACTCGTATTATAGCACTTTATTGAAAAAAATAAAGCGAATACCACCAAAAGAAATAATAAAAAAACGCATTCGCATACCTAACACAATTAAAGTCCTTATTATAACTAAAGTGTTTATATACAATAAATTAAATATTATTTAATATGAATACAAACCACGTTATTTTGGTTGATAATCAGGACCAAGTTGTTGGTTACATGGAGAAACTAGAAGCTCACCAAAAAGCAGTACTACATAGAGCTGTTTCTGTATTCATTATTAACTCAAAAGGGGAATGGTTACTGCAACAACGTGCCAAAGACAAATATCATTCGAACAGTTTGTGGACCAATACTTGTTGTACCCATCCATATCCTGGCGAACGTGTATTGGAAGCGGCTAACCGACGACTAGAAGAGGAAATGGGGATGCACGCTAATTTGCAACAGGTCTTCCATTTTATCTATTTAGCACCGCTCGACAACCAACTCACGGAGCATGAACTCGACCACGTATTTGTTGGCTTTACCGATCAAACGCCCATTCCAAATACCTCAGAAGTAATGAATTATGCGTATAAAACTCCACAATGGGTTTTAAATGACATAACAAATAACCCAGATAAATACACCGA
The DNA here is from genome assembly GCA_028694915.1 of Paludibacteraceae bacterium. Classification (GTDB taxonomy): domain Bacteria; phylum Bacteroidota; class Bacteroidia; order Bacteroidales; family Paludibacteraceae; genus W0P28-013. Next base: position 47,856 of record JAQVJY010000006.1, on the reverse strand, counting down.
GTGGTTCAAAAAAGTGGCAAATGACGTGTATATACATATCAAACAATTAACGTTAACTCAAAATAGAGTAGTCGTATGAAATTTTCATTAACAGATTATAGAGAAGTACGTAAGTTCTTCATTATCTTTTATGTAGTTGGTACTATTGGCATGGTTTTACCACTTACACAAGCGCTATTCATACGTTTAATTCCATATTCACTCTTATTAAATATCGCTTATCTAGGCTATTTTCATGCAGATAAAAAATCATTGAAAACAGTTCTTGCGTTCATTGGTATTGCAGTTTTGAGTTTTTTTATTGAAATGATTGGCGTAGAATCTGGCTTAATATTTGGCACATACGCTTATGGCGAAGGTTTAGGATTAAAATGGCATGATACGCCACTCATTATCGGTGTCAATTGGGTTATTTTAGTTTACTGTTCAAGTGCTATTCTGGAACAATATACGCGTTGGAAAACGATTTTTAAAATTTTGGCGGGCTCCACTTTGATGTTACTATACGACGTGGTATTAGAAATAGCAGCACCTAAAATGGATATGTGGGTTTTCAATCACGAAGAGGTCCCGATGGCCAATTATGTGGCTTGGTTTGTGATTGCAGTCTTGTTTCACACCGTAATTAAATTACTAAAAATCAAGATTAAAAACCCACTAGCACTCACTATTTTTGCGTGTCAATTTGTATTTTTCATTCTATTAGCCATGCTACTCAAATGATTCTAAAAGCGCAACATAACGCCATTGTGTATCCATTTTTTAGGTGGTTTAGTTGCTGGTACACACAACGCCATTTTCACCAAGTGATTATCAAAGGAGACTATGACAATCAAGGTAAAGGTGTGTTATTGGTGGCTAATCACATCAGTTGGTGGGATGGTTTTTGGGCGGTATATTTGAATGAAACAGTATTTAAACGTAAGTTCCACTTTATGATGTTGTACGAGCAACTCAAAAAACATTGGTATTTCAATTTATCAGGTGGATTTTCGGTGCAAAAACAGGCTAAAAGCATTATTGAGAGTTTAAATTATGCGGTGCAATTGGTCACCAATCCTCGTCATATTGTATTACTTTTCCCACAAGGTGAGATTCAATCTATTTACACACAAACTATTGAATTTCAAAAAGGTACAGAATATATTATACGCAAAGCTGGCGCACAAAACCTCCAATTGATATGGATGGTTAGCTTGGTCGATTATGGATCAAATCCCAAACCAACGCTCACGCTCTATTTTAAAGAATATAATCCAGCGGAAACTACTACTGAAGAATTACAACGAGCCTATAATGACTTTTACCAAGACTGCATCAAAAAACAGAAAAACGCCCTAAAATGAATTATCTCGCTTACATAGTCATAGCATTCACAGCCATTCAGTTGATGGTGGCTCTGATGAATGTGGTGTTTAAACAACGATTACCAAAATCGTCGGCACAAGAGGTTTTGGTATCCATTCTTATTCCTGCTCGTAACGAGGAAAAAACAATTGGGAAACTGCTAAATGACTTACAACAGCAAGATTATCAAAATATTGAGGTGTTTGTGTATAACGATCAATCGAGCGATAATACAGCGCAACAGGTAGAGCAGTACGTGCAAAAAGATGCGCGTTTTCATTTAATCAATGGTAGCGCATTGCCGTCCGATTGGTTAGGTAAAAGTCGCGCTTGCCACGAATTGGCACAACACGCTTCAGGTTCTTATTTTCTATTTCTCGATGCCGATGTGCGTATTAAAGGAGCTATTATTGGGCGTACAGTAGCTATGATGGTTAAAAATAAACTAACGTTATTAAGTTTATTTCCAAAACAAGAGATGCAGAGTTGGGGCGAACGTCTTACCGTTCCACTGATGAACTATATTTTGCTCACATTATTACCACTTGTATTTGTACAGAAATCGTGGTTTCCCTCGCATTCGGCTGCCAATGGACAATTCATGTTATTTAATGCGGCCAATTATCGCACCATAGAGCCACATAAACAGGTAAAACAACAACTCGTAGAAGATATTGCCATTGCGCGTTTGCTCAAACGTACGCACTGCAAAATAGCGTGTTTACTGGGCGACGAAACCATGAGTTGCCGAATGTATAACACTTACCAAGAGGCTACTAACGGGTTTTCACGCAACATACTACAACTCTTTGGTGGTTCTGGCAGTATGGCTACACTGTTTTGGTTCATCACCACATGGGGTTTTATACCTGTTCTAGCATCGCTTCATTTAGAATTTGTAATAATTTATTTTACAGCACTTTTATTAATACGAATGTTAGTTTCCATAGCAAGCCGACAATCTGTTTGGCGCAACTGTATAAACTTGATTCCACAACAAATAACCCTCGGATTTATCATTTGGAAAGGTATTTATAACCGCTTAACACACAAACACGAATGGAAAGGAAGAAATATCTCATAATGGCACTATTAATCGCTTTCGCAACGAGTATAATGGCACAAAAAGATTATAAAAGTGCCATTTACAACGCCTACATATCCAATAAAATGGATACGTGGAAACGTATTATTGACGAAATGGAGCGCGATGAACAGCACAACCACGCATTAACCTTAGAACTTATCAACTACCAATATGGCTATGTTGGTTATTGTATCGGGCTCAAACGCAGCGACGAAGCTAAATTGTACCTCGGAAAATTAGAAGCGAATGTGGAAAAGTTGAAAAAGAAAAAAGAAAAACTGTCGCACATAAATGCTTACAAAGCATCCATTTATGGATTTAAGATAGGGCTTGCTCCTATACGCGCTCCTTTCGAAGGGCCAAGCAGTATCAGTGCAGCTAAAGAGGCTTTGAAACTTGATGCTAAAAATCCACTGGCACATTTGGCCTATGGCAACACGCAATTCTATATGCCCGAAGCATTTGGTGGTTCTAAAAAGTTAGCTCTCAGCCATTATCTACAAGCTCAGAAATTGATGGAACAACATCCATCCATAATTGCCAACGATTGGAATTACCTGAGTTTGCTCGTAACTATGGCTAAAGCCTACGATAAAATAGGACAAAAAGCTACCGCAAAAGCCTATTACGAAAAAATTCTAGCCCTAGAGCCCAATTTCCGTTGGGTACGCGACGAATTATATCCAGCCATTTTAAAAGAAACAAAAAAACCATAAAATCCAACTAACTATGAAACAAAAAGTCTTAATTGTGGGCGCAGGAATCGGTGGTTTAGCCACCGCATTACGCTTAGCCAAAGAAGGTTACGAGGTAGAAATAGTAGAAAAAAACGCACAAGCAGGCGGACGACTCAACCAAATTAAAAAAGATGGTTTTACATTCGACACGGGTCCGAGCTTCTTTAGCATGAGCTACGAATTTGCCGAATTTGTACACGATTGTGGTATCGACATGCCATTTGAATTTGTAGAGCTCGATCCACTTTACAGTGTGAATTTCAGCGATAATCCACAGAAAAATTACCATTTATACAAGGATATCGACCGTTTAGCCGAACAATTCAAAGATTTAGAACCAGAATTCAAGGCTAAAATGGAAAAATACCTCGATAAATCGGGACAAATTTTTAACGACACCGTAGATATTGTCATCAAAAACAATTTTGACTCCATTTTCGATTACATGAGTTCACTGATGCAGGTAAATCCTGTACATTTGCCCGTACTCACACGTAATTTTTGGAATCAAGTGTCGCGCAATTTCTCATCGAAAGAGGTACGCGAAATTCTATCGTTAGTGGCGTTTTTCCTCGGCAGAACACCATTCGACACGATGGCAATTTACACCTTGCTATCGTATACGGAATTCAAACACGATGGTTACTACAACGTGAAGGGTGGGATGTATCAAATTGTAGTTGGATTGGTGCGCGAACTCGAAAAAGCGGGTGTAAAAATCACTTATAACACCGAAATAGTAGATTACGAAACCAAGAATAACGATAAAGAAATCAGCCATTTAATCGATTCTACTAATCACGTTTGGCGTGCCGATACCTATGTCATTAACGCCGATGCAGCCGTGTGGCGTCACCGTATTTTCAAACGGAAAGCATTTTCTACAGCACGCATGAACCGCATGCAGTGGACTATGGGTTACCTCACGTTTTACATTGGTATCAAAGGTAAATTACCACATGTGAATCATCACAATTACTACTTAGGCTCCAACTATAAAGAGTACGCCAACAAAGTACTGAGCGAACCAGGAACGCTCGAAAAACCTTATTACTACGTAAATGTGGTGTCAAAACACAATCCTGATTGTGCGCCCGAAGGCTGCGAAAGTCTCTTTTTTGTGTGTCCTGTACCAAACTTACTGCACAAAACCGACTGGAGTGACAAAGACGACGTTGTAAATAGCATTATCGACAATTTCTCGCAACGCATTGGACAAGACATTCGACCAGACATTGTGTCGCGCACCGTGTACACACCCGAAGATTGGCAACAACAGTTTGGCTTATACAAGGGCAGTGGACTCGGTTTAGCACATACTATGATGCAAATTGGGGCTTTCCGACCAAAAAACCACGATGAAAAATACAAAAATGTATTTTATGTAGGCGCGTCTACTATTCCTGGTGCGGGTTTACCAATGGCGATTATTAGCTCTAAATTAGTCACTGAACGAGTACTAAGACAGTTGAAAAAGTAATATAAACATGGAAAGGCAATACATTGAAAACCAGATTTTTGAGAAACTCCATTTTCAAGAGAGTGGTTTTGAACCAGGCGAATACGAAGGATGTACATTCAATCTGTGTGACTTTTCAAATACCGATTTATCGGGTGTCACCTTTATAACGTGTGCTTTCAATAGTTGTAATTTAAGTTTAGCCAAACTCGATAAAACAGGTTTTCAGGATATTACATTCAAAGATTGTAAAATGCTAGGGCTACATTTCGAAAGTTGTCATAAATTCGGATTCGCCGTTGCATTCGACAACTGCCAACTGAACGATTCATCCTTTTACCAAGTACGAAGTCCTAAAACGCTCTTTAAAGACTCTAAACTACAAGGCGTAGATTTTACCGAATCTGTTTTAACGGGTTCAAAATTCGATCAGTGTGATTTAGCGGGTGCGGCATTCGACCGTACAAATCTGGAAAAAGTAGATTTTACAACCGCCTACAACTATAACATCGATCCAGAAATCAATCGTCTGAAAAACGCCAAGTTTTCCTTGTTAGGCGTTTCGGGCTTACTCGCCAAATATCACATCGATATTGTGATGTAACAGGCACACCATAACGTAAAAAAGCCTTTGCAACATCCGTTACAAAGGCTTTTTACACTATAAACCCAATAGGGTATTAGCCCTTCAGTTGTTGAATACTTTCTTGTAAAGTTTGAATTTTACTTTCGGCGTCCGCCTGCTTTTTGCGTTCATTTTCAACCACTTCTGGTTTAGCATTCGCCACAAAACGCTCGTTGCTCAATTTCACCATCACCGATTTCAAGAAACCTTGTAAATAACCGATTTCAGTTTCCATTTTAGCAATCTCTTCGTCGGCATTAATCATATTACCAAGTGGCACCGCATATTCCGTAGTGCGTACCATAAACGAAGCTGAAGTAGCATCTTTATCGCCACGTAAAATCGCCTCCAAGTTACACAACTTGGCAATTACGGAATTATACGCGTCGTTGTGTTCACCCGATGCAATACGCAAAGTCAAGGCATCTTTATTCGGAATATTACGTTCTAAACGTACCGAACGCACGCCAGCAATCAGTTCTTTTACCAACTCAAAATCGCGTAACAAATCAGCATTTTTATAATCAGCCGTTGGCATTTGTTCTACCATCACACTTGCGCCCGATTTACGGTCGGCCAAAGCTTGCCAAATTTCTTCGGTGATAAATGGCATAAATGGGTGGAGTAGTAAGGTCAATTTTTCGAAGAATGCCAATGTTGCTGCGTATGTAGCCGCATCAATAGGTTGTTGATAAGCGGGTTTCACCAACTCCAAATACCACGATGAAAATTCATCCCAGAAGAGTTTATAAACCGTCATCAACGCTTCACTCAAACGATATTTGTCAAAATCATCATTCAATTCATCAATGGTAGCACTCAATTGCGCATTAAACCAATCGATCGCAATTTTTGACGATTCAGGTTGTTCAATATCAGCTACTTGCCAGCCTTTTACCAAACGCAATGCATTCCAAATTTTATTATTGAAGTTACGTCCTTGTTCGCACAAACTTTCGTCGAATAAAATATCATTTCCTGCCGGTGCAGCTAGCATCATACCCATGCGCACACCATCGGCACCAAAACGTTCAATCAACTCCAATGGATCAGGCGAATTACCAAGCGATTTGCTCATTTTTCGACCTAAATTATCGCGTACAATACCAGTAAAATAGACGTTTTTAAATGGCATTTTACCTTCGTATTCGTAACCAGCCATAATCATACGCGCCACCCAAAAGAAAATAATATCTGGACCTGTTACCAAGTCGGCAGTAGGGTAATAGTAATTAATTTCTTCATTGCCTGGACGACGAATGCCATCGAACAAAGCAATAGGCCACAACCACGAGGAAAACCACGTATCTAAGCAATCTTCATCTTGTCGTAAATCACTTAATTGCAATTCGTTATTACCCGTTTTTTCACGAGCAGCTTCAAGTGCTTTTTCGGCAGTTTCGGCCACTACATAACCACCTTCTGGCAAAAACCAAGCAGGAATACGGTGTCCCCACCACAATTGGCGACTGATGCACCAATCCTTAATATTTTCGAGCCAATGGCGGTACGTATTTTTATATTTAGCAGGATAAAACTTAATATCGTCGTCCATCACAGGTTTTAGCGCAATTTCCGCCAAGTGTTCCATTTTCAAGAACCACTGCATCGATAATTTAGGTTCAATCACCACATTGGTACGTTCCGAATAACCCACTTTGTTGGTATACGCTTCCACCTTTTCGAGTAAATTAGCGGCAGCCAAATCTTTTTCAATTTGAGTTCGCACTTCAAAGCGATCGATGCCCACGTATAAGCCAGCAGCAGCGCTCAAAGTACCATTATCATTGAAAATATCGATACTTGGCAAGTTATATTTTTCGCCCAACATATAGTCGTTCACATCGTGAGCTGGCGTTACTTTCAAGCAACCTGTACCAAATTCAATATCCACATAATCATCTTCAATCACCGGAATTACACGACCAACCAACGGCACAATCACCTTTTTGCCTTTTAAATGGGCATTTTTAGGATCATTTGGATTAATACACATAGCAGTATCGCCCATAATCGTTTCAGGACGCGTAGTTGCCACTACTGCATAACCATCTTCACCTTCAATTTTATAACGTAAATAGTAAAGTTTTCCTTGTTGTTCTTTAAATAGAACCTCTTCGTCCGAAAGGGCAGTCAGTGCTTGCGGATCCCAGTTAACCATGCGCACACCTCTGTAAATCAATCCTTTATTATATAAATCGCAGAACACTTTGAGAACGCTTTCTGAACGCACATCGTCCATAGTAAAAGCGGTACGATCCCAATCGCACGAAGCACCCAATTTACGTAATTGTTTCAAAATGATGCCACCATGTTCATCGGTCCAATCCCACGCGTGTTTCAAGAAATCCTCACGGCTCAAATCTGTTTTCTTAACGCCTTGTTGCGCCAAACGATTCACCACCTTGGCTTCTGTTGCAATAGAAGCGTGGTCGGTACCAGGTACCCAACAAGCATTTTTGCCTGTCATACGCGCACGACGTACTAAAATATCCTGAATGGTATTGTTCAACATGTGACCCATGTGCAAAACACCAGTCACATTTGGCGGAGGAATAACGATAGTATAAGGTTCACGACCGTCAGGTTTTGACGCAAAAAAAGCATGGTCCATCCAATACTGATACCACTTCGATTCGATGTCAGCAGGATTGTATTTACTGGCTAATTCCATTGTTATAAAGAATTTTGTTGATAGTTTTTAGAGCTACAAAGTTATAAAAAAAATCAGGACTATAAAACCCCTGATTTTAATTGCGAATTATCAGTTATTTTATAAAGTGTAAATATATTCGCAACATTATAAACAATTATAAATCAATTATTTATTTAAAATAACACCTTATTTAGCCACATGGATAATTTCATCGACCACAAACACACTAACACCACGCCAAGGTAGGGGAGCGATGTACTCTTTATAATGGAGTTCCACCTCTTTGCCACTGCACCGCATCAACGAATCGGCCACCGCTTCATCTTCTACCGAAAATTGAAATTCATACGATTGAATAGTACCCGCTGCTTGACCTTTAAAACCACGTTGTATTAATTTTCCTTCGTATGTTTTAAACACGTAGCCTTTATACACCATGTAATTTAGCTCACCAGCTTTAACACCTTCACCGAATACAAAGTAAAAGCGAAAATAGAAAAAACCAACTAAAATGAGAAGAATAACGATTGAGGCAATAGTAATAATTTTTGTTTTCATACATAATCCATTTAGGTGTTCATTTATTTTTTTCAAAGATAAGGTATTTTTTTTGAATCAATTACAATTTTTAGTACTTTTACCACACAAACTATTATCTTACTATCATGAAAGATAAACTCATTACCATTGCCATTCGTAGCTATGAACACGCACAACGTTTAAAAGAGAAATTGGAGCGTGCAGGCGTAAAAGCATTTATTTACAGCATTAATCAGCAACAGTCCTCTGTGGCCGAAGGAGTGAGAGTTCGTATCGATGAGTCGGATTTGGTAAAAGCGCTTACCGTAATCGAAAATCCTGAATCTAACGATCCCAAACCACGAGTAGAGCGCATTCTGATTCCCATCGATTTTTCAGATTATTCCCTCAAAGCGTGTGAAATAGGCTTTCGAATAGCTGAAAAATTCCCAAATATTGAATTAGTATTGTTACATGCTTACCTCATTCCTAGTACGTTATATAGTTTCAATAGGGGAGTAGCAGCTATATCCGACAAAGAGGCTTTCCGACATTATATCTCTCGTATTCATGCTGATATGGATAATCTATCGCACAAGATTAACAAACAAATAACTGATAATCAAATACCTAATATAAAATTTAAAACAGAAATTTTAGAAGGAGTTCCAGAAGAAGTTATCATAAATTATTGTGATGATCAAAAACCAGTATTAGTCGTCATGGGTACTCGTGGCAAAAACCAAAAAGAAGAAGATTTAATAGGTAGTGTCACAGCCGAAGTCATTGAGCATGCGTCAGTTCCTGTTTTAGCTATTCCTGAATCATCTGAGGCACAAGCTATTAAAGATATAAAAAACATCTTATTTGCGACTAATTTTGATGATCGTACGCTCTTATCATTTGAACGTATGATGAATTTATTGAAAGGCTTTAAGTTTAACTTATTCCTGGCTCATTTCGAAACCAAACGTGATGATTGGAATTCCATCAAACTAGCTGGCATCAAAGATTTCTTTGCCACCAATTATCCTCAGATAACTACTAATTATTCTGTCATTTCGGGCGACGATGTGTTACAAGCATTCGATGAATTTATTTTAGAAAAAAATATCAATCTCATCGTGCTCAACACACACAAGCGTAATTTATTTGCACGGCTATTTAATCCAAGTATGGCTCGCAAAATGGTATTTCACGCACACACACCAATTTTGGTATTCCACACCTAAGAAAGACTTAAAAACAAACTGTAACTACTCAATTGTTTGCTTGCTCACTTTTGTCTTATAATTTATATTATGTTAAATAATATAAATATAAAGCAATATATAATAATAAGGATGATTTATAACTACACAATAAAAAACGCTACTCTCATTTATTCGAGAATAGCGCTTTTTGTTGAATTATAAGAGACTTATACTCTACAATGATTTAATTTGTTCATTGATAGCATCATACTTACCTTGGTAAGTTTTAGCATCAACGTTTAACAAACGATAATAGATGGAACGTAATGTACGCAAATTATCCAAATCTGTAGGATTTAATTCCGCTGCTTTTTCAAAATATGGCAAAGCTTCTTTAAATTTCTCTAAGGCTGCAGCTTGTAAATTAGCTGATGCTTTAGGATCGCGAATAGATACGGCACGATCTTCGAACTTATAAGCCTCGTTGTAAACCATACGTCCTTTGTTATTCCAAGCTTCCATCAATTTTGGATTCAATGTCAACGCTTTATCATAAGCAACTGTAGCTTCTGGAATACGGTTTAAAGTTTCCATAACACTACCCTTTACATTGTAATATTGAGCGTTATTTGGGTCTAATTCAATCGCTTTATCCAAATAGTCAATACCCTTTTGTTCTTGACCATTAAAAATGTAGAAGTTGATTAAGTTTCCTAAAAAGAAAAACTCTTTAGGATATCTTTTATAACCCTCTTCTAAGGAACGAATGTAATTTACTGTATCTTTTTGAGCCTTGTATAAATCGCTAAGATGTTGATTAACAAAAATTTCTTCGTAACCTTTATCTTTTATCTGATCAAAAATTTCGATAGCTTTTACCACATTTTCAGAACGTTCGTAAGCCAAAGCTGTATAATAGCGAATTTGATAATACACCGTGTCTTTAATAAACGGATTATCTTCTGAGAACATTTGCAAATCAGGTACGCCTGTGTGAATTTCAAAAACCTCTATAGCTTTCGGAAAATTTTTCTTATTAAATTCCGTAATACCATAATTCAAAAACGCCATGTTCAAATAGTAGTTTTTGATAGAGGTTCTAATTTTCTTACTATATTTTGGCTTGATTTTGCCCTTTGCATTAGGTAAAAAGTCCATATTATAAGCTTTTACATAATAGCCATACGATGTGATAGCACTTTCACCTTTTACTGTAGCATCAGCAGGTTTGCCTGAAACCTCTTTCAAATATTCAGCATCTTGGATTTTTTCGTACACCAAACCAGCCGTATACCAAGTATCAACTGAATTTTTAGTACTTTCATCTTGTAATGCAGCTGCAATCGCTTCTTTTGCGCCTTCAAAATCAGGTGACTCTACGTTCAAAGCTTTGTTTTTAGCTTTCGACACATTTGATTTCTGAGCGCTACCCGTTGCTATGATTCCCATAGCCAACAAGGCAACAATAAGTAGTCGTTTCATAATGTCAAAATTTTAATAATTTACTCTTCTGTATTAAGATTTGGTGATTCAATAACTGGTTGTTCTCCTAAACTGTCTAAAATTTCTTCTTCCTCATTTTCTGATGAAACACGGCAAACAGCTGCAATTTGATCATTACGTTTCTCAAGATTAATTAAACGAACTCCTTGAGTAGCACGACCCATCACGCGCAAATCAGCCACTTTCATACGAATGGTAATACCAGATTTATTGATAATCATCAAATCGTTATCGTCAGTCACATTCTTGATAGTTACCAATTTACCTGTTTTATCTGTGATATTGATGGTTTTAACACCTTTACCACCACGATTGGTTATACGATAATCTTCTAAGTCGGAACGTTTTCCATAACCCAATTCGGACACAACCAAAATAGATTCCTTTGTATCTGAAGCTACACAAACCATGCCAACAACTTCATCATCGGCACCATCGAGCGTCATACCACGTACACCAGTAGCTGTACGACCCATTTCACGAACTTTAGTTTCGTGGAAACGAATAGCACGACCATTCTTATTTGCCATCAAAATTTCGCTGTTGCCATCGGTCATACGCACTTGTATCACTTGGTCATCTTCACGAATAGTTATCGCGTTTACCCCATTTTGACGTGGACGTGAATACGCTTCTAACGATGTTTTTTTGATAACACCTTGTTTGGTACAGAATAATAAATAATGTGATTGATTATATTCTGGATCTTGTAAGTTAGCAACGCGAACAAAGGCATTTACTTTATCGTCCGATTCAATATTCAACATATTTTGAATAGCACGACCTTTACTTGTTTTGTTACCTTCAGGTATTTCGTACACCTTCAACCAGAAGCAACGACCTTTTTGTGTAAAGAACAACATCGTGTTGTGCATAGAAGCTGGATAGATGTATTCAATGAAGTCTTCATCGCGCGAAGAGCTACCTTTTGAACCTACACCGCCCCTATTCTGAGACTTAAATTCCGATAGTGGCGTACGTTTAATATAGCCTAAGTGTGAGACTGTTATAATCATTTCATCATCAGCATAAAAGTCTTCTGGATTGAATTCCTCTGATGAATATACAATTTCGGTACGACGTCCATCACCATACTTCGCTTTAATCTCGGCAAGCTCCATTTTGATGATTTCCATACGACGTTCTACGCGAGCCAAAATATCTTTTAAGTCCTCAATGCGTTTCATTAAGTCCTCATATTTGGTGCGCAATTCATCTTGACGCAATTTGGTTAATTGTGCTAAACGCATTTCGACAATGGCTTTTGCTTGGCGATCGCTCAAACTGAAACGTGCCATCAATTGCTCAATAGCGGCATTAGGAGACTCTGCAGCACGAATAATTGCAATCACTTCGTCAATATTATCCAAAGCAATAATCAAACCTTGTAAGATGTGAGCATCTTCTTCAGCTTTAGCTAATTCAAATTGTGTACGACGAGTAACTATTTCATGGCGATGTTCAACAAAATACTTAATTAAGTCTTTTAAGTTAAGCATTTGTGGACGACCTTTGACTAAAGCAATGTTATTAACACTAAATGATGATTGTAAAGCCGTCATTTTGAATAATTTATTCAAAATCACATTAGCATTAGCATCACGTTTAACATCCACAACGATGCGCATACCTGTACGGTCCGATTCGTCATTAACATTAGAAATGCCTTCTACTTTCTTTTCGATAGCCAACTCCGCAATTGATTTAATCAATTCTGCTTTGTTAGTCATATAAGGTATTTCGGTGATTACAATGCGTTCATGACCATTTTCGGCATTTTCAATTTCAGCTTTAGAACGAATAACAATACGTCCACGGCCAGTTTCAAAAGCATCTTTTACACCTGCATAACCATAAATAATACCACCTGTTGGAAAATCTGGTGCTTTTACATGATGCATCAATTCGCCTACCTCTATATCATTGTTGTCAATATAAGCATCAATCGCATTCACCACTTCTGTAAGGTTATGTGGCGCCATATTGGTAGCCATACCTACTGCAATACCTGATGCACCATTAACCAATAAATTTGGCAAACGCGTAGGCATTACTTGAGGCTCTTTGAGTGTTTCATCAAAGTTAGGATCGAAGTTAACTGTATCTTTATCAATATCCTTCAACATTTCCTCGGCAATCTTCTGCAAACGCGCTTCGGTATAACGCATAGCTGCTGGTCCGTCACCATCGACAGAACCAAAATTACCTTGTCCATCCACTAAAGGATAACGCAACGCCCAAGGCTGTGCCATACGCACTAGCGTGCCATAAATTGAAGAGTCACCATGTGGGTGATACTTACCCATTACCTCACCGACAATACGGGCTGATTTCTTGTAAGGTTTATCAGAATTGTTACCCAATTCATTCATTCCAAACAATACACGACGGTGTACAGGTTTAAAACCGTCACGAACATCAGGCAAAGCACGCGAAACGATAACCGACATCGAATAATCGATGTAAGCCGTTTTCATTTCTTCCTCGATGTTGATTCTAATAAGTCTTTCTTGATCAAGCATTTATATACTATTTTGAGTTAATCTAAAATGTCGCATAAAATTACTACTTTTTACCGAAACTACCAATTATTTGAGCCAAAAAAATGGGGCTACTTTTCAACAGTCCCACCTTATTATACAAGCTAAATGCCGTATACCGAAATATGATTGAAATACCTTACTTTTTCAACTCCTCAAACGTTTGATCGGAATAAAATATCATCACACGTTCTACTACACGTTCAGGCTTTGGCGGATTTAAAAACGCTCGTTGCTGTTCTTCTTTTTTGCCCACTACATTAACTGATTCTTCTATCGGTAAGTTCATTTTTTTATTTTCGGTAGAAATTGTAGTCTGAATTGATTCTACTTTATCGGAAATTACCTCTGATTTTGAATCATTTAATCCAATTTGAGAGAATAAATCGAGCTCTTGAGAATCGTTTGTTTGTCTAAACATCGGCCCACGTCCCAAAATAAGCCACTCCGCACTCACTTCTGGATAGCGTTCAAGCACCTTCTGAGCCATATCTAGTGAAGGTTTACTTCTGTCAGACTTAATATGCGACATGGTAGAACGTTCTACGCCAATTTCGTCAGCAAATTTACCAAATGTCAACTCTTTGGTTTCAATAAGTAAAAAAATACGGTCTTTCATAATTGAGAATTTTACATTACAAATGTAATATCATTTTTGTAAACAAAAAAATACATTTATAACTAATTAGAAAAATAATATAAGTACAAATGTAACCACGCTCAAAATGGGCCAACTTTTAATATTTATAGTAAATGATTAATAAACAAACATATAGATAAAATTAATAAGCTAAAGTAATGCTAAAAATAATAACACATAAACCACTCATAAATAAGACAATATATTAGATATACCATATAAAAAAGCATACTATTTACAAATAGCAAATATATAACTAATTTCATTAAATCAAAATATTAAATAAAATATATAACTTATTGATTTACATATAATATATAAAAACAAAAAGTGAGGTGTTAATGCTATTCATTTGTTTAGTGTTACAATTATAAATAATCTATTAAACGAGTAAAAAATAAGTTTTAAAATTTATATTACTGGGTCCTTGCCTATTGTTTACATCTGTATATTTTCTGGCAATTTACAATTTTATATACAAATGTAAACTTCTACTCTACTACTTGATTATTGTAAAATGGATATGATTCATTTTTTTGATATTTGTGTACAAGAATGCAGACGCACGTAAATATTCAATTCTCACGCAAGTTTGTTTTGGTAGTGCTTGGACATAAAAATAGTGGATAATCAATTTGATTATCCACTACTAGCCTATGAGCTAAAAAAAAGAGCCTGCATAACACAGGCTCTTTTCTATTATATCACTTGACGGTGCTTTTGTTTATTCAGCACCAGCTAAATCTTTATCAACTAAGATACGTCCGCAGTATTCGCATACAATAATTTTTTTACGCATACGTATGTCCATTTGACGTTGAGGTGGTATTTTATTAAAGCAACCGCCGCAAGCATCACGCTCTACAGAAACAACGGCCAAACCATTACGAGCATTTTTACGAATACGTTTGAAAGCTGTGAACAAACGTGGATCAATCAACGTTTCTAATTCTTTAGCTTTTTCGCGCAAACGTTCTTCTTCTTGGCGAGTTTCTGCTACAATTTCGTCCAATTCAGCTTTCTTTTGAGTCAAATCAAACTGACGTTCAGCACATTGCTTGTTAGCAACTTCTACTTCTTCGCGTTTGATTTTAACGTCGGCCGAATATTCACGAATATGTTTTTCAGACAACTCTATTTCTAATGTTTGAAATTCAACTTCTTTTGATAAAGCATCAAATTCGCGGTTGTTACGTACATTGTTTTGTTGCTCAGTATTCTTAGCAATTTTAGCACGCGACTCTTCGATTTTGATTTTTTCAGCTTCAATGGCTTTATCCATATCCACAATATCTGTATTGTATTTGTCAATACGAGTTTGCAAACCTGCAATTTCGTCTTCCAAATCCTGTACTTCGAGTGGCAATTCACCTCGTAGTGTCTTAATTTTGTCTATTTCCGACACCACTTTTTGCAATTCGTACAGTGCAATGAGGCGTTCTTCAACGGAAATTTCTTTCACTTCTGTTGCTTTTTGTTCGGCCATAATATTGAATAATTGAATTATTGATTTGCTAGATAAATTGATTACCAACTACTTAATGAGTTTTAAAAAGAAAACACACGCTTTTGCTCCGAAGTTGATAAACGGATGGCAAAGTTAGGAAATTTTTCGATAAGTTGTTCAAAAAATATCTCTTTTGTATACTGTTCTGATTCAAAATGTCCGATATCCAAAATAAGCAGGTTATTTTCGGCTTCAAAAAAGCGATGATAAGTCACGTCGGCCGTGACAAAAGCATCAGCACCAGCGGCTTTCGCATGCATAATAAAATCGGCACCACTGCCACCACATAAAGCTACACGACGAATATCGCGCCCTAACACTGGTGAATGTTTTATGACATCAGCTTGAAATGTTTGTTTGACCAATTTCAAAAAGTCAGTTTCGGCAAAACCATTTGGAAAGTCACCTACCACGCCCAAACCAACTTGTGACCACTCGTTAGCTAACGGTATCAAATCAAAAGCAGGTTCTTCATACGGATGGGCTTGCAACAAGGCCGTAACAACGGCACTTTGTTTGTGTTTTGGTAAAATAACCTCTAAACGAAGTTCGGGCTCATGATGCACTTCTCCAATAACTCCGACAAAAGGGTTTGTTTCAGTTCCTGGACGAAATGTACCTTCTCCGCTATGTGAAAAACTGCATGCGTCATATTGACCAATCCGTCCTGCACCTGCTGCAAACAAAGCCTCGCGTAAGGTTTCAAGATGCGCAGTTGGAACAAATGTAACCAATTTAAGCAACATGCCTGATTTGGGAACCAAGACTTGAACATGCTCTAAACCAAGCTTTTGAGCCATACGAACACTGACGCCATAAGGAGCACTATCGAGGTTTGTATGTGCAGCATAAATAGCAATATCGTGTTTAATTGCTTTCATCACACAACGTTCTACTTCGTTACGCCCAGTCAACGATTTAAATCCTTTGAAAATAAGTGGATGATGACACACAATCATATTGTGTTTGGTAGTAATAGCTTCATCTACAACCGCTTCAGTAACATCTAAACAGATGAGGATGCCCTCCACCGTTTGGTGGCGATTGCCAATTAATAATCCACAATTGTCAAAATCTTCTTGAAATGCCAATGGAGCAAAGGACTCAAGCTGATTGACGATAGTTTGTACGTTCATAGTTACTTATTTAAAGAAATAAAGCATTTAGAAAATTGTATGCGGACAAAGATACAAAAAGATTGTCAGACACAAAATTCAGAAATGTCCTGTAATTTGGAAAGACCATAATAAATGAGTACCTTTGCAAACCTTAAAAATGGACCTAACTACTCCACTTATTATAAATCTATTGATTTAGTAAACAGTTAATTAACAAATAATTCAATATATCTCAGCATGATTACAGTTTCCAATTTAGCGATTCAATTCGGCAAACGCGTACTCTTTTCCGATGTCAATCTTAAATTTACTCCCGGCAATTGTTATGGTATTATTGGTGCCAATGGCGCTGGTAAATCCACATTTATTCGTATGATTAGTGGCGATTTAGATGCCACACGCGGACAAATTTCTTTTGGTAGCGGTGAACGTCTTTCAGTTCTTAAACAAGACCACTTTGAATTTGATGCCTTCACCGTTATTGATACGGTTATGATGGGTAATGATCAATTCTGGAAGGTAAAGGAAGAAAAGGATGCTATTTACGCCAAAGAAGATTTTACTGAAGCCGATGGTTTACGTGCAGCCTCACTCGAAGAAAAATTTGCTGAAATGGATGGTTGGAATGCCGAAAGTAATGCGGCTCAACTCCTTAGTGGACTTGGCATTAAAGAAGATATACATTATCAATTGATGAGCGAAATCAGCGGTAAACAAAAAGTACGTGTATTGTTAGCACGCGCTCTTTATGGTAATCCTGATAACTTATTATTGGATGAACCTACCAATGACTTGGACGTAGAAGCTGTAATTTGGCTAGAAAACTACTTAGCTAATTACGAAAACACCGTATTGGTAGTGAGCCACGACCGCCATTTCTTGGATGCTATATCAACGCACACGGTGGATATTGACTATGGCAAAATTACTTTGTTTGCTGGTAACTATACATTCTGGTATGAATCGAGCCAATTAGCTCTAAGACAGCAACAAAATCAAAATAAGAAAGCTGACGAAAAGCGTAAAGAATTAGAAGAATTCATCCGTCGATTTAGTGCTAACGTCGCTAAAAGTAAACAAGCTACGAGTCGCCGTAAGATGCTTGAGAAATTGAACGTAGAAGAAATTCAACCCTCAACTCGTAAATATCCAGGCATTATTTTCACACCTGATCGTGATCCTGGAAACATGGTTCTAGAAATAAACGGTTTAGAAAAAACTGCCGAAGATGGCACTGTTTTGTTCAAAAATGTAAGTTTCAACGTAGAGAAAAATGATAAAATTGCTTTCGTTTCACGCGATCCACGTGCTATGACAGCGTTCTTTGAAATTCTTAACTGCCACGATTCCAAATTCTTTGGGAAATTTAACTGGGGTGTGACTATCACGACGGCTTATCTTCCACTTGATAATTCTGAGTTTTTCAATAATGAATTGACATTGGTAGACTGGTTAGGTCAATTTTCGAGCGATACAACAGAAGCGTATATTAGAGGCTATTTAGGTAAAATGTTATTCTCTGGCGAAGAAATTTATAAACGTGCCAATGTGCTTTCGGGTGGCGAAAAAATGCGCTGTATGATTTCTCGTATGATGTTGAAAAATGCCAATGTTATGATTTTGGATTCACCGGTGAATCACTTGGATTTGGAATCTATTCAGGCCTTCAACAATACATTGATCAACTTTAAAGGCAACATTTTACTCTCTTCGCACGACCGTGAATTTGTGTCCACCATTTGCAACCGTATTATAGAATTGACACCGAATGGTATTATCGACAAATATATGGATTACGACGAATATCTAACTTCTGAAGAAATTCACGCTTTACGCGATAAAATGTATAAATAATAGGTACTATCTCATAAAACAAAAACTCCTTTAAGACATCATCTTAAAGGAGTTTTTTTATTGAATTATTGAATCACTGTTACCCTATTTTTTCGATTGTTACAAAATCAAGTTTAGAAAAACGGTCACACACCAACGATTCAAGTGACTGACGCACAGAAAACGTGAGCTTACAAGCCAATGCTTGTTCTTGAGATACAACCGTCAATTGGTGATCTTTGATAATACGCATTACTCCATTCATTTGTTCGTAACCGAAAGTGACCGTATAAGTACTTTCTATGAGACAATCGATAATATCGGATGCAGCAATAGCCTCGGCTGCAGCAGCTTTATACGCCGTTATTAAACCGCTAGTACCTAATAGTACACCACCAAAATAACGCACTACAATAATCAGAATATCAGTAAGTTGATTTGAATTTATTTGTCCCAGAATGGGACGACCAGCAGTGCCTGATGGTTCGCCATCGTCGTTGGAACGAAACTCAGTACGAGCCGATCCCAACATATAGGCGTAACACACGTGACGAGCGTCGTGAAACTCTTTGCGCTTGGCCTCCACCAGAATTTTAACCTCATCAACAGAAGAGACAGGATAAGCAAATGACAAAAATTTACTTCCTTGTTCTTTGTAAAGCCCTTCGGCAGGCGCTGCTATGGTTTTATACGTATCCACAAAAATGATTATTCGCGAAAATAGACACGGCGCACACGTGGTGAAATAGACGTTAATACTTCGTAAGGAATAGTTCCCAACAAAGAGGCCATATCTGATAGGCGTTGTTCATCGTTGAACACCACCACTTCATCGCCTACTTCAGCATTTAGACCAGTAACATCAATCATCAATAAATCCATGCAAATATTGCCAACAATAGGCACGCGTGTTCCGTTGTAAAAAACAGAACCCACGCCATTGCCCAAACGACGATCTATGCCGTCGGCATAACCCAAGGGTAAAAGAGCAATTTCTGTTTCATGAGTTATTTTTCCGCGTCGATTATAACCAACGGTATCACCCGCTTTTACGGTTTTTAATTGCATAATGCGAGTACTGAGCGAACATACGTTACGCAATTTTTGCTCATTTACACAATTAACGCCCCATAAGCCAATACCTAAACGCACCATATCAAATTGATAGTCGGAAAAGCGTTCAATGCCAGCCGTATTCAAAATGTGTTTTAAGAACGAATAACCCAATCCAACTTGTAGTGAATCAGCATTTTGTTTAAATAATCTGATTTGTTGCATCGTAAATTCATCCATTTCAGGATTGGGTTCATCGGCAGCAGCTAAATGCGAAAAAGCAGAAACCACACGCACAGCTTGTTGATTATTTAAGATAGCTAACAACTGAGGAATATCTTCTGCTTCAAAGCCAGCACGATGCATACCCGTATCAAATTTTATATGAATAGGATAATCGACTAAACCATGTCGCTGCGCTTCCTTGATCATAATGTGTAAGAAATGGAACGAACAAATTTCTGGCTCCAAATGATATCGAAATAAGTGATGTAAGGCAGAATCCATGGGATCGAGCACAATAATTGGCAACTGAATGCCAGCTTGACGCAATTCCACGCCCTCATTTACAAAAGCAACACCTAAATAGTTGACGCCATAATGCTGCATAGCTTGTGCCACTTCCACCGAACCACTACCATAAGCAGATGCTTTAACCATGCACATCAATTTGGTAGTAGGATTTAACTTCGAACGAAAATAGTCGATATTATGAAACATCGCATCGAAGTTGATTTCAAGCACCGTATCGTGAGCTAATTGCTGAAGGTGGGACTGAATGCGTCTTGGGTGAAATTTTGGCGATATTTTGAGTAAAATAGCCTCATTATGGAAGGTTGATAATTCTTGAGACGCTAAAAAATCACGTGTAGTTCTAAAAAACGCTTTATCTTGAATATCAAATAGTTTCGATTGCGAATACAGCTCACTTCCTATAAATATAACCCTATTCACTAAGTTATTTTTAATAACTTGGCGAATATTAGCATAAAACATCTCACACACCACTTCGTTACCATCAATATCAGAAACAATGAGTGTTCGTTTCAAATTTTGATTAGCCGACTGCTGTTCTAAAAAGCCTAAAGCGTGTTTAGTAAGGGATGTTAAATCGGAGTTGTGTGTATCACGAATGAGTAAACAACCATTGATGCCGGCTTCAACTTCGTAACGTGGTGTTTTAATTTGATTGTTCATGCTGCTTGTTTTCAGTTTAAAACTGACTTATAAAATAGTAGAATTCCACATTATAATTGACTAGCGATAGTACGTCCTAATTGCACTAAAGCTTCACTTTGATCAGATGTCATAGCTTGTTTTATTTCTACTGTTGGTGGTGTTTCCCATTTCATACGTTCGGCAAAAGCGACAAATTCTTTAACAGCCGCACCTGCCCACGTATAAGATCCAAAGGCACCAAACACACGATGTTTCAAACCGCGTAGTTCAAGTTTATCCACCAATGATTTTATCGGTGGAAAAAGGTCATTACAATAGGTAGGTGATCCTAAAATCAAACCTTTGTAACGGAAAATATCGCCAACAATAACAGAAGAATCCGTTTTCGAAATATCGTATAAAAGTACATTTTTACAAATTTCACCCGCGCCACGAGCCACTGCTTGCGCCATCTGTTCGGTATGCCCATACATGGAACCATACACTACTACAACGCCCTCTTCGCCTTCATAACGGCTCATACGATCGTATAATGAGAGTGCTTCTGATAAGTGTTCAGTCCATACAGGACCATGCGTAGAACAAATCATATCAACTTGCAAGGCGCAAATTTTCTTCAAAGCGGTTTGTACTGGACTACCATATTTACCAACAATATTGGCATAATAACGGTACATTTCGTTCCAATACATATCCAGATTTAATTGCGTATCGAGAATACCGGCATCTAATGTACCAAAACACCCAAAAGCATCTGCCGAAAATAGAATATGATTGTCGACATCATAAGCCATCATCACTTCTGGCCAATGCACCATTGGGGTCATGTAGAATCGTAATGTACGCTTGCCAAGAACAAGTTCACTGCCCTCTTTTACCTCGTATAATCCATCAGCAATGCCATAGAAACCTTGCAACATCGACAGCGTTTTTGCATTGCCAACAATTTGAACCTGAGGATACAACATACGTAAAGCCTGAATACCCGATGAATGATCAGGTTCCATATGGTTCACTATAAGGTAATCGACCACACGTCCATTCAAAATACGTTGAATCGTTTCCAACTGTTGTTCTGCAAAAGGAGCCTCAACCGTGTCAATTAAAGCCACTTTATCATCGACCAACAAATAAGAATTGTACGACACACCATGAGGCAGTGGTAACATATTCTCGAACAACGTCTTATGACGGTCATTTACACCAACGTAGTATAGGTTTTCTGCAAGTTTCATAAGATAAAATACTAAAAACTAATGAGTGATATACGCTCTAAGAAGCTTGATTTTTCACTATTATCTACAGATTGAGCATTTACGCTCAATCTGTAGAATAATATATTGTGACCGAACGACCTTATTCAGCCGTTACTTCTGCATTTATTTTTTTAACCAAGCCTTGTAATACATTACCAGGACCCAGTTCTTTGAAATAGTCCGCTCCATCAGCAATCATACGTTCTACACTTTGTGTCCAACGTACAGCACCTGTTAATTGAGCTATCGAATTGGCTTTAATTTCTTCCGCTTCAGTATGAGGTTTTGCATCTACATTTTGGTATACTGGACAAACTGGTTTGTGGAAAGTTGTGGCACGAATAGCGGCTTCCAATTCTACGCGAGCTGGCTCCATCAATGGTGAGTGGAATGCACCGCCCACAGGTAAACGCAAAGCACGTTTGGCACCTGCTTCTTTCATTTTTTCGCATGCAGCATCTACCGCTTCAACAGCTCCAGAAATAACTAACTGACCTGGGCAATTGTAATTAGCCGCAACCACCACGCCGGAAACAGTTTTTAGAACTTCTTCTACTTTTTCATCCGATAAGCCAAGTACGGCAGCCATAGTTCCAGATTGCATTTCACACGCTTTTTGCATGGCTTGTGCACGCGCTGAAACCAATTTCAAACCATCCTCAAATGATAATGCTTTGGCAGCAACTAAAGCAGAAAATTCGCCTAACGAATGACCTGCCACCATATCAGGTTTAAAATCAGCACCTAACACTAAAGCTGAAATCACCGAATGTAAAAATACAGCTGGTTGAGTAACATTAGTTTGTTTCAAATCCTCAGCTTCGCCTGCGAACATCAAATCGGTAATACGAAAACCAAGAATATCATTGGCCTTTTCAAACAATTCTTTCGCCAAGGCTGAAGATTCGTACAAATCTTTTCCCATTCCTACAAATTGGGCACCTTGGCCCGGAAATACATAAGCTTTCATTTTCAATAAGTTGTTTTTAGTTTTGGTTAAACAAGTAACATACTATAGTTAACTTGCAAAAATACTAAAAAAATGGGATTATATGAATAGACGATTCTATTTTTTATTAAAACTAAAAGTTGTACCTTTGCAACACAACTCGAAAAAGGACTCTAACGCACATCAAATTACAAGAAAAATATACAAATTTTATCAAATTAAGTATGAAAAAACAATGGCTGGTTATTGCCGCCCTACTCACAACAATCACTGCACCTGCAGCTACCCTTTTAACTGAAGATTTCGATTACGCACAAGGCCAAGTTTTAACAAATCATAATTGGTTTACACAATGGGGAGCCGCCTCTGCCATAACCGTAACCAATGGGCTAAATTTTGAAGGTTATGCAGGCTGTGGGATTGGAAATGCAGCCGTCATAGACATCGCAGAAAGTAATCAACTACATAAATCATTTGATCAAGTAACCGAGGGGAATTTGTATGTGGCATTCATGTTCCAGCCTATTAAGATTTACAAAGAAGGTTATTTTTTCTGTTTACGCGACAATAAAATTGATAATCAAACCTTTAATTTCAACGCACGTATATTTATGAATACGGACGACAAATTGGGTTTGACCTTTGCCCAAAATGGGAATAAAATATATGGGAATAAAGTTTTAGACACCTCAAAAACATATTTAGTGGTGCTTAAATACACTATCAATGAAGGTTCTAATAATGACGCAGTATCACTTTATTTGCTTGATACGTTTTCAGAAACAGAACCTGCCGAACCATTTATTGGACCACTCACAGATGCAGCATCTCTTGACATTAACCCAGCCAACATCGTATTACGCGGTTATAGCGCAGATATTTGGTTGGTAGTAGACGGCATTCGTGTTGGTACTACTTGGGAAGATGCCGTTATGACTGGTGTATGTGCCAACAGTGTTCCTAATTATTCCGCGAACGATAGCAAAATTTACGTAGAAAATGGAAGCGTTCACTTTGAAGTGGCCCAACCAAACACTACCATGAAACTGTATGATATGGCTGGTCGCTGCCTTCGAAACGAAATTCTAACAGCAGGAAACCGGGCTATTATGCTACAAAAAGGATGTTATATTCTTCAATTAGGCAATCAAATAGAAAAAATTGTGATTGATTAAGAGTTTAAAATCTGAGAGTTATATTTTTTTAAGAATAAAATTAGCAAATTATTTTGCAGGAATACAAATAAATATTACCTTTGCACTCGCAAAACACTGCTGGTACCATAGCTCAGTTGGTAGAGCAAAGGACTGAAAATCCTTGTGTCCCCGGTTCGATTCCTGGTGGTACCACAAAAAAAAGAGTTCAGATTTATTCTGAACTCTTTTTTTGTGTATCTTTGGCTGTCATCTCCACAAACTAAAATTGTCAGTAACCAACACAGAAATAATAAAAAATAGATGAAACTAAAAATCGTAATATATGGAAACATCTTTAATCTTAGGAGTTATCTTTTCAGTTTTTACGCTCTTCTCTTGCACGCCACCAATGGTCATCCCTGAAAATACAGACACAGGAACAGAGATGTCAGAAGGAAAATACCAACGTTTACCAGAAGCCATTTACTGTGGAGACTTACTACAAAAACGTCGGATTTGGGTTTATCTACCACCTAATTATGAGAAAGATAACACCAAACGCTATCCAGTTTGCTACATGCACGATGGACAAAACGTATTCGAAAATGGAGGGTATGGTTCTTGGAGTATGCATAACATGCTCAATGCAAGAGCTCTTGAAGGTAAAGAAGTTGGTATTGTAGTTGCCATCGACAACACCTCAAAACGATTGAGTGAGTACACGCCATTTGCAAATCCACAATACGATTCAGTTGCACTGGGCGACGCCTATTTAGAAGCCATCGTTAACTATATTAGACCTTATGTCAACACGCAGTACCGCACATTGACAGATAGAGAACACACCATGCTCTGTGGAAGTTCATTAGGAGGCCTCATCTCTTATTACGGTGGTTTCAAAGCGGATTCAGTTTTTGGACGCATCGGTGCTATTTCTCCTTCGTTTTGGTACTGCAAAACCGATCTCGAACGCTATATCTCCACAACAACTTGTCGTTACCCTCATGCCACCAAACTGTATTTTATCTGTGGCGATAGTGAGTCAGAGTCAACCGTAGATAATATGCAAGCATTTTATAATGCAACGCTTGCTAAAGGCATTCCAGCAGAAGCAATGAAATACGAAGTGGTCACTGGCGGAAAACATAACGAGGCGTCTTGGAGTAAACAAATTCAGCGCGTATACGATTTTCTATTTGAATAAAAACATTTAGTTGGGCGCCATTATTTTTCTTTTCTGAATGCTAAAAAAACAGCCGAGATGGAGCCAAGATGGAGCCGAGATGAGGAATTGCTTTACTTCCCCACAGTCAGTGACCGCTGGTTCAAATTTTTGTATCTTTGACTTCTAAAACAACCTCCGCTCTTTTCGAGATTAACGTAAACAGGTTGTGAATTGCTTTCAAATTTTTGTATCTTTGACTTCTAAAACAACAAATTCAGTAACAGCGGCAAACGCTTTACCGTTGTGAATTGCTTTCAAATTTTTGTATCTTTGACTTCTAAAACAACCGACCAACGTAGTAATGTACGTTTTCAATGGTTGTGAATTGCTTTCAAATTTTTGTATCTTTGACTTCTAAAACAACCAGCTCCACCAATACCAACATTCACTAAAGGTTGTGAATTGCTTTCAAATTTTTGTATCTTTGACTTCTAAAACAACATCAAATGTTAAATTGAAAAAGCATATTGAGTTGTGAATTGCTTTCAAATTTTTGTATCTTTGACTTCTAAAACAACAAACGATTACTTTTTCAAGCGGCATCCGTGGTTGTGAATTGCTTTCAAATTTTTGTATCTTTGACTTCTAAAACAACAACCGAATATATGACACCTGAAGCAATAGCGTTGTGAATTGCTTTCAAATTTTTGTATCTTTGACTTCTAAAACAACAATGTTGGGATAGGTCGTGAGCTTTATTCGGTTGTGAATTGCTTTCAAATTTTTGTATCTTTGACTTCTAAAACAACTCGACATAATAATGAATTAACGGCTTATCAGTTGTGAATTGCTTTCAAATTTTTGTATCTTTGACTTCTAAAACAACTATCACAAAAGAAGAAACATTACCCGAAATGTTGTGAATTGCTTTCAAATTTTTGTATCTTTGACTTCTAAAACAACTTTTATAAATACTACCTTGTGGCGTAATGAGTTGTGAATTGCTTTCAAATTTTTGTATCTTTGACTTCTAAAACAACCAAAACGTTTGGAAGGCTTGTGAGGAAATAGTTGTGAATTGCTTTCAAATTTTTGTATCTTTGACTTCTAAAACAACCTTCAAGGCGGTGTATCTTTGCACACACCAGTTGTGAATTGCTTTCAAATTTTTGTATCTTTGACTTCTAAAACAACTGAGCGACTTTTCGAGTTCTGTTTCATACGGTTGTGAATTGCTTTCAAATTTTTGTATCTTTGACTTCTAAAACAACCAGCCAAGTATGATCAGTGGAAAACAACCTGTTGTGAATTGCTTTCAAATTTTTGTATCTTTGACTTCTAAAACAACCAATGTAACAAGAGTAGTAAGAACGGAAGCGTTGTGAATTGCTTTCAAATTTTTGTATCTTTGACTTCTAAAACAACAACACTATCCCAATTAGCATTGAATCCTTCGTTGTGAATTGCTTTCAAATTTTTGTATCTTTGACTTCTAAAACAACAAAATAGTGAGCAATCCTTTAACTCCGTAAGTTGTGAATTGCTTTCAAATTTTTGTATCTTTGACTTCTAAAACAACCTAAATACTTTTTAAACAACGAGTTAAATGGTTGTGAATTGCTTTCAAATTTTTGTATCTTTGACTTCTAAAACAACGGGAAATTTCACCTTCTTTTTTGGTAATGAGTTGTGAATTGCTTTCAAATTTTTGTATCTTTGACTTCTAAAACAACTGATTTGAGCATTTAAAGGGCTTTCTTCAAGTTGTGAATTGCTTTCAAATTTTTGTATCTTTGACTTCTAAAACAACTCTGCAAAAGTAGCACCTTTACCTTTGCCAGTTGTGAATTGCTTTCAAATTTTTGTATCTTTGACTTCTAAAACAACATACTATTTATTAGTCATTCACTCACAATTAGTTACTAGCTGTTTTAGAATTAAAAAATCCCGCCTCATTGAAGCGGGATTTTTCTTTATAACTACCATTTTTGTATTTCAAAAAAGTTCTAATTGCTGCACAGGTTGATTCAATGTTTCAGCTTTTTTACCTAAAAAAAGTTCAATTTGCCCAAATTGTTTGTCGGTAATACACAAAATACCAACTTCGCCCAGCTCAGGCAACGCCAATTTTACCCGTTTTATATGTACCTGAGCATTCTCAACACTCGGACAGTGCCGCAAATAGATAGAAAACTGAAACATGGTAAAACCATCGTCTACTAATTTCTTGCGAAAATCGGTATAGGCTTTACGTTGTTTTTTAGTTTCTGTCGGTAAATCGAAGAATACTAAAACCCACATAATACGATATTCACTAAAACGTTCCACATTATAGAATGGTTGGATAACTAATTTTACGTGCTTCGCCTGCAAAACATTTCTGTAACGATGCTGTAGTAAACCCTACTGCCACCATAAGCGGACTGCGTTTGCCATCGATAAGTACATCTAACGTAGGAATAACCAACAATGCCGCTTTCAAATCTTTAGAAAGCTCCGAACAATCTTTTCCACTATCGTACAAATCCATTACCAATTGGTCGACCACTGGACGATACGGTTCCATAACATCGTCGGCTAGGCAGTAAGCATTGTATTTGTTACGATGAAAAATACCAAACGTAGGCAATAATCCACTCGACACCAAAGCACGTGCTACTACTGCACGCAAAATAGCGTAGCCATAATTCAGCAGTTGATTGGGTGGACAACCATCGCGATCACGGACAAAATCGGGAATAGTGGGAAACGTGTTTTTCCAATAATAAGCCGCAGCGCGCGATTCGTGATAGTCGGCATCACCACTTTTGACTTCCGAAGCCCACACACGCATATTTTTGACCACTACTCCCCGCTTCCGCTCTAACACGGTGGCCTGATTCTCTATTTTAGCCACTATGGTTTGTTGCCACAACTGTTTTTTGAGTGGCACACTGGCCTCTATTTGATTACGGAATCGTTCAGTTTGCGTGGTATTACCACACAATGGCAACAATAATCCCACTGGCATACGGCTACTATCACACGTAATAACGGCACAATTGTTTTCGAGCAATTGTTCGAGTAAAGCTTGTGTAATAGTAATTTGTTGATGATCGAGCACCACTACGCCAACATCTTCAATAGGAATAGTAGCTACAGCTGTTTGTTTGAAATGGTCTGGCACCGAATCATTTTTCTCAACTTCGGGCAAACGCACCACCAATTGCGATTGTTTGAGCGACAAATAGGCGGGATTTCCAAAATAAAGTGTACGTTTAATCATAAGTATACCTATTTAATTGAGTAAGGCTCATACTTACCAAAAATCAACCTTACTCAGCTATTAATCGAAGTTCACTTATTCTACCTTTGGCTATTAATGTGCCGTGACGTATACCGCACACATCGCGACAGGAAGAAAATTCCCAACCTTCCGCTTGATTTACAAAGCCAGCTTTGACTGGGTTTTGATGAATATAATTAAAACAAACTTGAGGATAGTGAGTTTCTGCATGATGTGTGTTTATAATAGTACCCACTGATGTCCTGTAAAACGATGGCGTAATGCCCTCGGGCTTAGTGAGACATTCAGCTTTTGTTTTGGGACGAAATAAAGAACCACTTCTGTTTTGTTGTTTGTTTATGGCTCGCGTATAGGATGCGAGTAAAATACCTATCGATCTATTCAATGAATCGGACTGACTAGAAGCCATGTTAGTGGGAGTGCGACTCAAAGTCGCGCCCCCACTTTCAGTTGATTTCACCTCCACCATCACGTGAAAATGATTAGGCATCAAGCAATAAGCCAATATATCAGAGTAAGGCAGCAAATACGCCCGCATCTTCTGTAAAAAGAACAGATAATGTTCCCGCTCAAAGAAAATCGGTTGGCGGTTATTTCCTTGATTGTAGATATGATAAATATGTCCTACTTCAAACTGCATAATTTCTGATTTGAGCTAATTGTATAAAAACTAATTTGCTATTAAATCAACTGCATTAAATACATCTCAA
This sequence comes from Paludibacteraceae bacterium, assembly GCA_028694915.1. Taxonomy (GTDB): domain Bacteria; phylum Bacteroidota; class Bacteroidia; order Bacteroidales; family Paludibacteraceae; genus W0P28-013. Next base: position 18,358 of record JAQVJY010000006.1, on the reverse strand, counting down.
TTCATTTGTTAATTTTATACTCCCATCTAAATTCATTTCAAAATCTTTGCCTTCAAGAAGGAAATTTAGTCCATTAACGCTACATCTAACTTTTGGGGGCATCTTATTCCAATCTTTAATATTTTCGCCTTTCCCCAAATCTTTATCGGGTTCAGCATTAATATGCTTTTTTAATTGTATTTTAAACGGTGATTCAAAACCGAGAATTACATAGAGTCTATCATTTATATTTTCCATTGCCTCTTCTGGATTATCTTTGTACAGTAAAACTTTTTTGCCGGATTTCAAAACACAATCCAAATTAAACTTATTTTGTTTATTATCTAAAATTGTTTGCGGAATTTTTTCTAATCCCATTTTTCTATTTTCGCTAATATCAAAAAGATAATAGGTTTGAAATAGCGGCTTTGAATTTTCTCTTGTATATTTACACATTAAATACAGCCCTGTAACTTCTGCATAGTATCTTTGCTTGTACACTTTTTCCTTTTTTTGAGACATATAGGTTTGTTGCTTTACAGCAAGCGGATTTTTAACAGAAGTAAAGAACCTAATATGGCGAATAATTTTGCCATTAAAATCTTTTAACTCTGTTTTGGAAGTTCCGTCTGATAACTGTTTTTCAATATATTTTTTTAATGCGGCATCTACAATGTCATTGATGTTGACATTCTCAATTTTATCTCGCTTAACATATCTAATCACATCGTTATTGCCTTCTTTTTGCGTTAAATATTTTCCTTCGGTATCTTTTACAGGATAACCATTTTCATTGAGTTGATTAGGTTTTACGGCTCCAAGAAAAGTTTCTTTGTGAAGTTGTCCCCTGATATTGTCGCCCTGTGTCAAAGTATTAATCTTCTTTCCATTTTTAGAAATAGTAATTTTCTTAAAAGTTTCCGTTAATGTCTTGTCGTGCGGAATATGATTGATAATCACACTGTTTTCTATGTCGTGAATATGTGACGAATCATAGTTTTCATACGGTTTTGTATGATACTTTTGTTTGTTTTCTTCCGCTTTGTAATATTCCCGTAAAATTGCCTCGCGTCGGGCAGAGCCAGGAATTAAAGTCAAAGTAGCAGCATCAACGGCGTGATGGCTATGTTTGCTGCGATCTTTTTTATCTTCGCCTTTGATTTGATAAATTTTTTTGAAAGTATCTGTAATTGTTCCTTTTTGTACATCTACCTTCTCAAAAACGGTTTTCAAATAGGCTCGAGCATATTTTGAAATAATTTGGGTATCAATTAATTGACTATTTTTCCATTTTGAAGGAATCTCTTTTGCCGTAAAAGTCTCCACCTTTTTACTCCAATAATCAAATTGCAACAAATGTCGTTTTTGTATTAAATTCTTTTTCGTTTCAGGGTCTTGTGTTTTCTTTGTACGTTTTTTATTGTCATCTATCAAATCTTTCAAATGTTCAACCTTTTCTTTCCACTTTTTCAAATGAGGTTCAATAGGGGGGTATGTTCTCCCATTGATGAAAGCATCTTTTGAATAATTTTCCAATTGAGTAGGGATTTTAGTTTTCTGGATTTCAGCGTTGTAATATGCATCGCCAACTGTCAAGTTTGACAAAGAACTATCAAAAGAAACTTTTATAGGGAATGTGTGCATAATCTGTGTTTGTGTAGGATCAAATAGATTTGTGATATTTATCATTTTGCCTGTGTACATACACCTGCACTCTTGCTCTTTCCAAAGGCGATATTTTTGCACATCCTCTTTTAATTCTTTGATTTGCTTATAAACTTCGTCATTATTATCAATCTGCTCCCACCATAAACGGACTTTATTAACATTCTCAATATCATTTTCATTGAGATTCGGGTATTTTTCTTTTACGACTCCAACAATTGCCTTTGCAAATTCAATATTTTCTGCTTCGCGGTATCTTTGGTAAGTTTGAATTGCCCAACGCTTATTGGCATCATTCAACTCTCTTGCCATTTCCACGACAATCTTTGTTCCTTTATCAATTTTTCCTATTTTCAAAAGATAATTCAATAGATGGCGCAATTCGTGCAAAGTACGCATCGCCATCGGATTTTTCCACCCTTTTGAAGGAGGTTGGGGACTTTCCAAAAGTTTTATTGTTGTTTGATAACCATTTATTTCGACTTCTTTTTCCGTTGTTGAGACTGGATACATATCAATATCCGAAGGATGGTAAAGATATTTCAAAGAGGTTTCCGACACGTTTAAATCAACTTTTAAACGCTGTTTAATTGCTTCGTCCAAACGTGGAAGTTTATAATAATCAATTGTTGGCTTACCTGATGCTTTTTCTTCTATTGTTTGGTCTCCATTCAAGAATTTCGCATAGAGTTTCCATATATCTTCCTTTTCGTCATCTGTTTTAGTTGCCCAATTCGTATTGATATATGTTTCACATTCTTCTTTGTAAACATTATATGCTATTCCTTGGTCTAATCCAACAGGCTTTGGATATTCATTTTCACCAAAAAAAATTTGAATCAAACCATTAACAATATTTAGTTTTTCTTTGGTCTTACCGACCCCTAGAATGGTTTCAGCAATAATTTCCTTTGTCTGTTCTCGTTTTTGATCAAAATTATTGCCCAAAACTTTTTTCAAATTGGCAAACGATACCGCCTCGGAATAAATAAATCCTTGCTGCAAAAATGGCAAAATTCTAGCAATGGCTTTATAACTCAACGAGCCGTAACCCTGTGGAATATCAATTTCGGAAAATGCAATTGCCTTTTCTTCTTCAAACCCTAATACATTCACGCAGAAAGTTTTCAAATCTTCCTTTTTATCCTGTGTTTGAAGATAATCAAATAACAAATGCCAAATTTCATCAATTTTCAGGGTTACTTCTTTATCTTTCTTTTTCCCGTACTTTACTTTATAAGAAATTTTCAGTCCTTCCCAATTTATACCATAAGCATTGTCATCTTGAATAAATTTATCTGTCCATTCACCATCAAAAACATTCATCAATAAAGCAATAAACGGACAGGTGGAAACATTAGGCAAGTTTTTGTAATTAAACTCGTATGTGCCGTTTGAAGAATAATTTTTGATAATATCTTCATACTTAAAATAATTATCAGCATTAACTTTGCCTTTATTTTTGCCGCTCGTGAGTTTCCTAAAAAACAGTTCTTCAAAGATTTTCTTTCTCAACGACATTGGGATTGGTTCAAAAGATTCTACTCCTGTCTCTTTCCACTTAATATTGTTGATAAACTGCAACGCTCTAAACTCCTCAAATTTGGGATGGCTTATCGGGATACGAGGCTTACCTTTTTCCAAAGTACAGTTGCCAACTAATCCTTTTTGAGAACGTAAAGGGCGGACAAAATATATTGCCTTATGCAATTTTTCCATCAATTCTTTGCTCAGATTTTGTTTCGTACAAATCGCATAAAATTCATCGTCAAAATATTGGCGTTGAATCACGCCACTCGCGCGGAAACGACCGCCTTTGTCCAATTTTTCCTTCGCCAATAAAGCAATCTGAAAATCTTGATTTTCTGTTTTCAATTTTTCAATATCTTCGTTCTTAGCATAAGCTGACTGTCCGCTTTTACGACTTGACTTGAAACCCCTACGTTGCACTAAATGATACAATGCTCGCCCGATTCTTAATTTCTTCAAATATTCGTTTTCTTCTTTATTTTCAATCAATTCACAGCGTAAATCGTAAGGATTTTTTCTAATTGGTTTCCCATTGTTGGACATTCCTTTCCTGCCAAAAATCACAGGGTCAAAAGCAAGCCAGTTTTGAAAATCAACATTATTAATGGGATAAATTCTGCCTTTGTTTTTCCATCTTTTTTCTCTTGAAATTTCTCCTGTTTCTTTATTTATTACCTCGATATCAACTTGTTGCCAATTTCCAACACACCACAAACGCAGTTCGTCTATCGTCAAAGGGCACATCCCGTTTTCAACCATGATTTTCAATAGTTCCCATTTGCGATAACGTTTAGCATTATATAAACGACGCTTGCCGCGATTTTTCCTGCGCTCAGCAGCCAGCGAAAATTCGCCCGATTTACCGTCGCCAACTCCTTTTTGAAAAATAAGAACACCATTGTCAATAATCTGATTGTGTTCATCCTCGGTTTCTCTTATCGCCCAACCAATAGAGTTTGTTCCTAGATCCAATCCTAGAATTTTTGCCATAATTTCAAGTTTATTTGGTTTCTGTTATATTTATCATTATATTTGCAACGCAATTCACAACAAGGCTATAAGCCGAAGTGCCTTGCACTTTAATCCCGCGCACTCCGTGGGATTTTTTCTTGCCGTTAAAATTACATTATATAGTTCTTATAAACAAAATTTAATGTATTTATTATAAAAAAATATTGAAAGTGGCAGAACTGTTTATATTTTCCTGCAAACTAACAACATACTTTTGACAACTTATGTCAAAAAACAAAAAAAAGACACCAATTGGTGTCTTTTTTATAAACATAACTAATGCTCACTTATAAAATCCAATAAAGAGCTAATTTCGAAACGACTTCGGCCGTAAACAAGCCCAGAATAAACGCTAAAGTCAATTTGCTACCTTGTACACCGCACGACACTTTAAAACCATTGTACATCAACGCAATGCTCCACACCATCACGGGCAATGATAACACCAACAGCACGATAAACGATACCGAACTAAATACTGCCATCGGATTTTGTGTGATTTGCGTTAAATCGGGAGCTGTAGTGAATAAACCAACCACTGCAAGCAGTAAAAATGGCGCTTTTGCCAAGGTCATAGTGCCTAAAATATCAATAAAACGCACCTGTTTAGCAATCATTACACCTGCTAACCACATAACCAGCACAACACTCGCCAAGCTAATGCCTAAATAGAGAAACGATTGTGCATAAGTCAAACTGTCTGTCAAGTGCATATCCAAGGCACCATCGAACGCCACGTGAGCCAACGTGCCCACCACACCCATAATACCTACAAACAACAAACCTAAACCAAAAGCTTGCCAACCGGCTACTTTACGAAAGGGATTAATTAATAAACCCCAAAATTCATTACTTTTCATACGCTTCAATTTTTGAAATAATTTCGTTTAACATATTCCTAACGGTAGGATAACTTAATTTTAACTCGGAAGCCATCTCTTTCAGACTTCCACTGTTTTTTACAAATCGCAAAATAAATTGCTGATCACTGTCGGACAATAAAGCCAACACAGGCAAATCGTAAGAGCCGGTTACCTCGGTAGAACAGCTCTCGCACGTCAAACTTTTAACTTTGAGTTGCGCTTGGCAACTCGGACACGAAGTTGGTAACATAGTTGTTGAATTAATGATGCGACAAAAGTACAACCTCTTTTTGAAATAATCAAATAAAAATTGAATAAAATTAATATAAAGTTCAATTTTATTTATTTTATAATTTATTTAATTCATATAAAGATAAAAAAAGAGACACTACTAAGTGCCTCTTTAAGATGACGAAATAACCTATAATGCTATTTCACCAAAGGAAATTTCACATAGAAGGTAGTTCCAACATTCACTTGAGTGGTAAATGAAATTTCACCTTGCGACACCGTAATAATATTTTTGACAATGCTCAAGCCCAATCCCATACCACTACTTTTGGTCGTGAAATTAGGTGTAAATAGTTTTCCAGCCACTTCGTCGGAAATACCACAACCATTGTCGGTAATCGATATCTTTACAAATTCATCATCGCAATCGAGTTCCACTACCACACGCCCTTTTTGAGTAGACGGAATAGCCTGAATCGCATTGCGCAATAAGTTATTGAACAATTGGGTCATTTGATCGGCATCGGCCATAATATAGACCTGATCGAGCGTGGTTAAATACACAATATCCACCTCTTCGTAGTTATTTTTAAATAAATCGACCACCGATATGAGCTTAGCCGCAATATCAACTCGCACAAGATGTGCCACCGGAATACGAGCAAAATTTGAAAACTCAGTAGCAATAAGCGATAAACTATCTATCTGTTCTACAAGTATTCGCGCCGATTTTTCAAAGTAATTATTGAAGGCATCTTCGTCCAACGATTTTGCACGCTGCAACTGCTGAATGGTGAGTTTCATCGGCGTCAACGGATTTTTAATTTCGTGCGCGATCTGACGAGCCATCTCGCGCCAAGCCGATTCACGCTCCGATTGTGCCAACATCTGAGCACTTTCCGATAACTCGTCCACCATTAAGTTATACTGATTGATAAGCGTCCCAATTTCATCATTTTCACTATTATGGTTATATTCTATCTTCTCGTTGCGTTTTCCAAGCTTTATAGCCTTTAATTTCTGCTCAATGGTTTTGATGGGGCGCGACAATCGGCGACTCACTAACACACTGACCACAGCCGCCAAAATAAGAAATACAAAATACACATTGATAAAAATAGCGAGAAACGTAAATAACTCCTTGCTCAACTCCTGCGAACTAAAAAACAACGGCACACTAATATAACCAATACGTTCCTTATTGCTATTCAGAATTTCAGTGTACGATGTCAAGTACGTAAGCGATCCCAAATGTTCGGACATCACCTGTTCTTTATTCACACTGCGGAAAAACACTTGAGGATTCATCAACTTACTAATCAAACCTTTAGAGAAAATATAAGGGCGCGAAGTGGTCAATAATTCACCATTGGCATTATACACATGAATATCCGTTTTGTACGTTTGCGACAAATCCTGAATAAAAAAGTTCAAATCGGCCGTATAAACGCCAGGATGAGCACTTTTATGACCCCAATACTCTTCCAACGCCATACGCACATAATTGGTTTTATCAATCTGTTCTTGGGTCTGTACCGTTTTATATTGCCCATAAATAAAAATGATAGAAATAGCAAAAACCACGGCTAAACTCAATACCACAAAGGTAATGAACGACTGTTGCACTTGCGACAAGAACGTATTTTTCAACGTCATATTGGAATTCAGTCGAAACCAATAGATATAGAAAAACACAGCGACAAGAAGATAGATGGTGAACAAATAGGTAAAAAAGAGCATATAAGCCCAATATTTCTGCGGATGTTGCTCTCCTACAATAATATAAGTATCTTTCCCATACGGAAAAATGTAATGCGCATAGCCGTTGTAGTAAGTGATATTACCATCTTTCAAATAATTTTTTGCATCCAACACGTCCGGATATTCATATCGACCAGCACTATATACCTTTTCGCCATTCACATATTGAGCTGTTGACAACAACAAACTCAAGCGATTGGTTTCGGGCTCAAACAACACATCCTGATAGCCATAATTTTCCATGCCGCTTTTCTTGAACAATACTAAAAAGAGCCGTTTTACAGCACCATCGGGCATGGTGTAATCAAAAATACCCACAAAATCGTACGAGTTACGCTGCATTCTGTTGGCATAAAAATGGTCGGTAAACGACTCCAACACACCTGATTTCAAGTCATCGTCATACCTATGAGCCGCTTCCGAAATGGTATCTGTAACAAACAGTTTTATATCGTAATTATTCCAATAATCGCGAAAATACGATTTAGTAACATAACGCATCATGCGATCCTGAGACGATGGTTTCTGTTGTTCTAATAGTTCTAATACCGTTGCATCCGACGACAAAGGAGTTTCTATCTCTTTGAGCAATTTATGCACATACACTTCAAAGCTGCTATCCTCTCCCAACGCTATATTATCAGCAACTAAAGCATATTTATCGCGTTTAATAACCTGAATTTGTGTGTAAGTGTACCACACAATGAAATTGGTATAAACAAAAACCAACAATAATAAATGCCAGAAATTAAGCGCGCGTTTGGTCACATAACGCAAAGCATCGACCGTGACACAGAGTAAAAAATAGCCAATAAATACTCTATACATATCTAGATGACCGGCAGCAGCTGCGGCACCAATAAGGAGCAACGTTACCATTACATCCGATAGAATCACTTGATGCCAATTAAAACTATACTTGAGCAGCGTAATACATTTGTCGCGAAACAAAATAAACGCCAAAAACCAAGTCATAATCAAGAAAAAGGCAATGATAGAATAAATCGATAGGTTTTCGATACGATAAAGAGCCAATTCAAAGCCCGAATTATAAAGCAAATCGCGAAATAACCAAAAAATAAGTCCGAAGAACAAGAGCGATAGCAATTGCATAAGCCACATCCACAACGAATTGCGTGAAGATTTTGCATGCAAAAATGGCAAGGTCATTTTAAAGTAAAACGTGGCAATACTAGTACAAAATGCCACCGTAATAATGATTAAATGACCTAACGACGACATATATTCGCCTGAAGCATAATAAATAGGCGAAAAGATATCGGAACTAAACAATAAATCAGGAATGTTGAAATACAAACAAATGCAAGTAATGAGCGCAAAGACCCCAAAAGCCATCAAAAAATAGCGCGACTGACGCATCTTTTCGCCAAACCAATAATCGAGCAAATAAAACAGTACAAAGAACAAAATAAACGCCGCAGCATAGAAGAAAGTACCTAAATAAGCGAACTCACGACGAAAAACCACCTCGCCATTTTTCGACAATGAGAATAAATAAGTACCATTTTGCGCATAAATAGGCCAACTATCCGCTTGTGTTTTGCCTAACTGCTGCTCCACTACAATCTGGCTATCCATGAAAAAGCCTTGCGCAAAGCGATTCTTTACGTATTTGCTATCTGTTAAATTATAATCGTCTTTAATCTTTATGAACGCAACAATAGCAAAACTATCTACAGAAAGCGTTTTAGCAACGCCATACGCATTACCCAAGTGACAAAAGCGCTCTTGATCTTTATTAGTTGGCGATAAATTACTGATATCTATTTTATTATCAGTCCAATAAAGTAAGTCTTGACCTTTAAAAATGTAGTATGAAATATCTGAATGGTTCGCTATTTCAAACGTATGAAACACATCCCACTGTTTATTCACGACCACTTTTTGCAAATCGGCCATTGTTTTATCGGCTTGTTTTTCCTTCTTGGTAAACGCACTCTGAAACAAATTGATAGGCAACGATTCTCTATCCGATTGCTTATACAAGTATTCGAACAAAATACCTAACCCAATGGCTACAAAAAGCGCAATAAAAATGGCTAAAAACTTTTGTTTAGGACTCATAAATTATGATAATAAGATAGATAAATTCATTTTTTGACTGCCAATAAACTCTCTTCGTGGTGATAAGGTTCCCCTTTCAGTATGGTCATAGCACGATAAAGCTGTTCCGCAAAAATAGGGCGAATGATTTGATGCGAAAACGTCATCTTGGAAATAGAAATAAGACTATTCGCGCGGTCGTACACCGCTTGTGAAAAGCCGTATGCACCGCCTATTACAAAGACTAATCGCTTGACTGAAGCGTGTTGCCGCTGATCTATCCAATGGGCAAACTCCACCGACGTAAATTGCCTACCTTTATCGTCCAATAACACCACAAAATCACTCGATTCAAGTGCTTTTAAAATCAATTCGCCCTCTTTATCGCGCTGTTGAGCTTGTGTCAACGCTTTCGTTTGTTTCAAATCAGGAATGGTCACAACCTCCAAAGGTAAGTAAAATTTTAAGCGCGACACATATTCATTGGTCGCTTCAGCAAAATAGGCAGTGGTGGTCTTCCCCACCCAAAGTAACGTTAATTTCATACGGTTGAAAATAGCAAATAAGGTCAACTACAGATTTAACAAATCGCCTACAACAAATGGCTCGAAATGAAGAAGTTTTGACCTTTTGGTTAATAACTAGACAGCCCTAACAATGCAAAAATCGTACAACAAGTCTAGTATTTTCAAAAAAATAAATTACCTTTGCCGAGTATATGCGTTTGCAAATTTCGTTTTTTTTAGATTAATAACCAACTTAAATGCTACTTTTTTCTAAAAATATGCCTTTGGTATGTTTTTTGCTCGGTAATTAGTGGTACTTTTTTTCTAAGAAACAAATGACTATGAAAAACCTTAAATACTCCTTATCACTCATCGCACTAGTACTGGCTTTTACAGTACAAGCGCAACAAATGGATGCGATACCAGACATTGTAGCTGGTTTCAACAGCGGTTATAGCGATGCTATTGCCGAACATCTAAATGACAATGTTGAGTTGGTAATTAAGAATGCGAATAACGTATTCACCAAACAACAAACAAAAACGATTCTAACCGATTTTTTCAAAAAGAATCCGCCACTTCGATTTTCCATCATGCACCGAGGCGATAAAGAAAACGCCCAATTTGTGATTGGCAATTTGGAAACAACCAATGGCACTTATCGTGTTTACTTCCTGATTAAGAAAAATTTAGTACAACAATTACGTATAGAAGGTTCTAATGATTGACAATTTAGATGAACTCATTAAACTCTGGTTTGCCGAAGATATTGGCGACGGAGACCATACCACCCTGTCGTGCATTCCTGCGGACGCTATAGGGAAATCGCAACTTATCATTAAAGAAAATGGCGTGTTAGCTGGCGTTGAAGTCGCTAAACGTGTGTTTCAAGCGTTCGATCCAACGTTAGAAATGACCCAATTTTTACACGATGGTGATTCTGTAAGAGTTGGCGACATTGTATTTGTGGTAGAAGGACGTATCCAATCGCTCTTACAAACAGAACGTTTGATGCTCAATATTATGCAACGCATGAGCGGTGTAGCCACACGCACAGCGCAATACGTAAAAATGCTCGAAGGCACCAAAACACGCGTACTCGACACACGTAAAACCACACCAGGCTTACGTTTACTCGAAAAAGAAGCCGTAAAACTTGGTGGTGGCTGCAATCACCGCATTGGCCTATACGACATGATTCTGCTCAAAGATAATCACGTAGATTTTGCTGGTGGCATCGACAAAGCCATTAACCGCGCTAAGGATTACTGCAAAACCAAAGGAAAAAAGCTTAAAATTGAGATTGAAGTGCGTAACTTCGACGAAATTCGCCAAGTGATGTCTGTTGGAGGCGTTGACCGCATCATGCTCGACAACTTCTCACCAGCCGACACCAAAAAAGCTGTGGAACTTATCGGTGGTAAATACGAAACAGAATCATCTGGCGGTATTACGTTCGACACGCTGCGTGAATATGCCGAATGTGGCGTTGACTTTATTTCAGTAGGCGCACTCACCCACTCGGTTAAAAGTTTGGATATGAGTTTTAAGGCCGTTAAATAAGAAAACTGCATCAGAATATAAAAAAGACGTAACTAACTAGTTACGTCTTTTTTTTCTATTTTGCTATTTTATGGTTATCTTTGCCAGACAAACGAATTTTGGTCATGCAAAAACTATTTTTTTATCTCCTAGTGGTTATTATTGCTTGTAGTTGTGGGCGCACAGCGCAGCAAGCTACCGACGAACAAACGCCCGATTCTACCTTAACCATTTCTTACGCCACTGGATTTAAACTGGATTATTTCCCGCATTACAAACGTGTCACCGTTTTTAATCCTTGGCAAAAAGGCAAAATTCTTTCCACCTACTATTTGGTAACTGACAAGAACACACAAACGCCAGATGCCTCACAAACAGTACGTGTACCACTTACCAAATTAGCCGTGACCTCATGCACTCATTTTGAATTTCTTGCCGTATTAAACGAACTTCAAACGGTAACTGGTGTATGCACACCCGAATTAATTTATAATGAAACCATTACTGCAGCTTATACGCAAGGAAAAATCACAAGTCTAGGCGATGCCTTTAATACTAACGTAGAACGTCTATTGATGCTCAAACCTGATGCATTGATGTTAGCGAGTTATAACCAGCAAGACGATAATGCCAAACATTTAGCAACGGCTGGCATTCCGTTGCTGTTCAATAATGAATGGACTGAACAATCGTTACTTGGACGCGCAGAATGGATTAAATTCGTGGCTGCTTTCTACAATAAAGAAGCAGAAGCAAGTCAACTATTTGATGCCATGGCCGAACGTTATAATGCAGCGAAAAAAGTAGCACAAGCAGTCCAACAAAAACCAACTATTTTAGCAGGTGGTAACTTTAAAGGAACGTGGTATATGCCTGGTGGAAAAAGTTATATGGGTCGTCTTTTTGTAGATGCTGGAGCCGACTATTTTTATGCTAACGATACAACCTCTGGCAGTTTACCACTCAATTTTGAAACGGTATTAAACCAATTTTCAAAAGCGGATGTGTGGTTAAATGCGCCTGTGGCCAGTTTACCAGAACTACTCAAGATGGACGAACGTCACCAACTTTTCAACTCGGCTCAGAAAGGAAATGTTTATGGTTTTTGGGCACGTACCAAGCCAAGTGGCGCTAATGATTTTTGGGAAAGTGCCGTGGTACATCCCGATTTAGTTTTAAAAGATGTGATATGGGCCTTACATCCTGAATTATTGCCAAATTACACACCCATCTACTTAATACGTTTAAAATAAACCACTAATACTTGTATTTGTGAACACATTACCTAAAAATACACTCCTTTTTGTTGGGTTAATTTTACTCACCGCAGCACTCTTCCTCTTGGATATTGCTTTTGGCAGTGTACGATTACCACTCGAAGCATTGCTATCCGACAACCCTATTTATCACGAAATTATTTTCAATTTTCGACTACCAAAAGCATTAACGGCCATTATTACAGGCGCTTCTATTTCGGTGGCAGGTTTGTTGATGCAAACACTTTTTCGTAATCCATTGGCTGGTCCTTACGTGTTAGGTGTGAGTTCTGGAGCGAGTTTAGGTGTGGCCATTTTTTTGTTAGGAAGTTCATTTCTTCCCATCGCTTTTATACAAAGTGGCTGGGGACTCGTTATTTCAGCCATTTTAGGTGGCGTTTTAGTTTTGCTATTAGTTTTGGGTATTTCATTTCGCGTGCGCCAAGCCGTGTCGCTTTTAATTGTGGGCATCATGTTTGGTCAAATAGCAGGTTCGCTGGTTACTATCTTACAAAACAGCAGCAATCCTGATTCGCTCAAATTGTTTGTAGTCTGGACATTTGGTAGCCTTTCGGCTGTTAGTTGGACTTACATGCAAGTCATGCTGCCGCTCGTAGTGGTTGGCTTGTTATTAGCGTTAACCATCCAAAAATCATTAAACGGCTTGTTATTAGGCGAAAATTACGCACAAGGATTAGGCATCAGCATTGTACGAACCCGTTTTCTAATTATTATTGCCGTAGCCTTATTAGCCGGAACAACCACCGCTTTTACAGGTCCCATTGCGTTCATTGGCATGGCTGTGCCGCATTTAGTGCGTGGATTATTCCGCACATCCGATCATCGTATAACACTACCAGGAACCATGTTGTGCGGCGCATCATTGCTCCTATTGTGCGATTTGGCGACACAATTACCTGCCGATGGTTATACGCTACCAATAAACGCCATTAGTGCTTTGGTTGGTGCACCCATTATCATTTGGATTATTTTAAAAAAGAAAAGTAATAGCTAACCAATAACATGCTTAGAACAAACAACTTATATATAGGATACGGACGTCGCGCGGTAAAAAGTGACTTGAATTTACATGCCAACGCACGCGATTTGATTTGTCTTACAGGCACCAATGGCTGTGGTAAAAGTACGTTATTACGCACGTTAGCAGGCCTACAAAAGCCACTAAAAGGAGATATTACCATACAAGGGAAATCGGTACAAAAACTGAGCAATTACGAACGTTCTACCCTTTTCTCATTGGTACTGACCGACTCGATTGATACAGAGAATTTAACCGTACATGATTTGGTCGCTTTAGGACGATTTCCATACACCAATTGGGCTGGAAGCCTCTCAGATACAGATGAAGCGAAAATAGCAGAATCGATACACCAAGTGAACTTAACACACAAAACACACTGTTATTTGAACGAAATAAGCGATGGCGAAAAACAACGTGCTGTGATTGCCAAAGCATTGGCACAAGATACGCCACTCGTATTGCTCGATGAACCTACGGCGCATCTCGACTTACCTAATCGTGTGGAAATCATGCTATTGTTACGCCGTTTATCCGTAAATACGCAGAAAACCTTTATTCTATCGACACATGAACTCGATTTAGCATTACAAATGGCTGATAAAATTTGGCTGATGAATCCGAATGGTGTCGAAGTGGGCATACCCGAAGATTTGATGCTCACTGGTAAATTCCAGGAAGCGTTCGGTAGTCATTCATTTCAATTCGACGAAAACGATGGTCATTGTAAAATCAACCATTTGGTAGGTCCGTTACACGTAAACGTGATTGGTGAAAAACCTGCTACATTATGGCTCCAACGGGCGCTACTGCGCTGTGGCATTCAGCTGTCCGAATCGGCCTCAATTACCATTGAAGCGCACGATGGCGTATTTCGTCTCCATAATACCGACGTGCATTCAATTGAAGAAATACTGAAAATACTTATGGATTAAGTGCTGTTATTTAGAAACAACTTAAAAAATAAAAAACATACAGATTATGAAATACTTCTTAACGCTTTTATCACTGCTCGTTACACTCGTTATGGCGCAAGCAACCACCATTTATCAGATTGATATTCGCGATGATATCAACAGTAAAACATGGATTTACACCAAACAAGGATTTGCAGAAGCAGCTCAATTGAAAGCCGATGCAATTCTTATAAACCTGAACACCTATGGCGGCGAAGTGGTTTATGCTGATAGCATCAGAACCACTATTTTGAACTCAAAAATTCCCGTCATCGCCTTTATTGATAATAACGCCGCCTCAGCCGGAGCTTTAATTTCCATTGCTTGCGACCAAATTTATATGCGCCCAGGCGCAAGTTTTGGTGCTGCCACAGTTGTAAACGGCACAGACGGACAACAGATGCCTGATAAATACCAATCGTACATGCGCGCTACGATGCGTTCTACTGCCGAAGCACAAGGCAAAGATTCGTTGGGTAATTGGAAACGAGAACCACTCATTGCGGAAGCCATGGTGGACGACCGCACAGTGATTCCAAATCTCATCGATTCGGGCAAAACGCTCACATTTACCACCGAAGAAGCTATGAAACACGGCTATTGCGAAGGCACGGCTGAAAACATAGAAGCCGTTTTGACGCAAGCGGGTTACGCAGCGGGCACTTATACGCTACAAGTGTACGAACCAAGCACGTTGGATAGTTTAAAAGGCATTTTAACCAACACGTTTTTGCAAAGTATCCTGATTATGTTGATTATTGGCGGCATCTATTTTGAATTACAAACGCCAGGCATTGGATTTCCACTAGCTGCAGCAGTTGTGGCAGCTATACTCTACTTTGCGCCACTTTATATCGACGGATTGGCTGCCAGTTGGGAAATTATTCTATTTGCTATTGGGGTGATTTTGATTATTTTAGAAATCTTTGTCATTCCAGGTTTTGGCGTGGCTGGCATCAGCGGTATCGGACTCGTCATTTTTGGTTTAACCATGAGTATGATCGATAATGTGAATTTTAATTTTGAAAACGTACCAACAGGACAAATCGGCCGGTCGCTCTTTACCGTGATGCTCGGTTTATTACTCGGCTTTGCGGCGATAATATACTTTACTTGGAAAATTGGCACGAAAGGCATTTTCCGCAAATTGGCGTTAGAAGCCACCCAAGAAACCGCTTCTGGATTTGTAGGCGTGCCCACGGAACAACTCACCTTGGTGGGTAAAAATGGCACCACTACCACCGATTTACGCCCTTCGGGCAAAGTAGAAGTAGATGGCAAACGCTACGATGCAGTGGCCGACAATGGCGCATTTATTAGCAAAGGAGCTCATATCAAGGTAATTCGCTACGAAACGGGACAAGTTTATGTAGTACCAACCGAAAACTAATACCGCATTGGGTTATAAAAAATGCCTAATTTAGTATCCGGTTCAAAAAATAATTTATAATTTTGTAGCGCAAACCAGCATTGCCTCATTGTGTAATGGTAGCACAGCAGATTCTGGTTCTGTATGTCAGGGTTCGAGTCCTTGTGAGGCAACAACAGCGATGAACAGTGGGTTTAGCTAAAAACACCACAAAAAATCGTGTCAAAATCGTGTCAACTACTTTTTTTACTCTCTAATCACTTTAGAGAGTAAAAAAAAATGCCTTTTTTAGAAAATTCCCACTTATTAAGTTACCTACCGGCTACGCTTAAACATGACACCAATGGGTGGTATGTTGAGTACTTCGTGTCTTCTCCTCTCGATGGGCAGCTTAAACGGGTACGAATGAAGCTCAATAAGGTTCGGAAACGATACTCCTCGTTAACTGAATTTAAAACCTATGCCCACTCTATTGTTATTCAAATAAACAATAAATTAGCTACGGGTTGGTCGCCTTTCAATGCTACCGATAATCTTAGGATGTATATTCCGCTTAAAGAAGTACTCACCTATTTTTTAGATGAATGTGCTAAGGAATTACGACCAGATACGATGCGAAGTTATAAGTCGTTCTGTCACATCTTTGGCACTTGGTTAGAGGACGAAGCTCCAGGATTACATGCAGGTTCTTTCAATAAAGTCATGGCGGTTCGGTATATGGATTATTTCTATACTGGCCGAAAGTCTATCGTTTCGGCGGTTACCTTTAATAATCAATTAAAGATAGCTCGCTCTTTCTTCAATTGGTGTATCGATAAATGTTATACCAATATCAATCCTTTTGAAACCATCCGAAAAAAACGTACTGAAACTAAAAAACGGATTTTAATTCCGTCTGATGCACGTACACGTATTGTGGAATACTGGCAAGAACGAAAACCAGGCTATGTAATTCTTTGTCAATTGGTGTTCACAAGCCTCATTCGCCCCAAAGAGATATTGATGATAAAGATACGCGACATCAATTTGTCTAAAAAGTATATTGTTATACCTGCAAGCAACGCCAAAACACACAAAGCCCGTTTTTCAACGCTCTCGGATGAACTCTGTCAGTTATTAACCGACATGCAGCTCGATAAATACCCTGACAACTACTATTTGTTAAGCACGGGCTATGTTCCAGGGAAAAATTCCATACTGACTTCACAAACACGTAAAGATTGGGATAAAATGCGGAAAGCGCTTGATTTACCTCAAGAAATGCAGCTTTACAGTTTACGGGATTCAGGCATAAACTCCTTATTGAAAGAAGGAGTGGACGCTCTTACGGTTATGCAGCATGCAGACCACCACGATTTAAGTATTACCACTCGATATGCGAGTCATGTTGATCCTAAATTAATTAGTATCATAAATGAGAAAGCACCAAAATTTTAAAGTTGAAAGGCGGACACGTAGTCCGCCTTTTTTTATTGCTCCGTGTTTACAGAGCTAATTTGCGTACATTTTTTTGTAACTCTGTAACTTTGTAACCTTTCAGGATTAAATAACTGAAATATAACAACTTATAAAGGTTACAAAATGAGATACAAAAACATACAATCGGGTACAAACTGAAAAAGTGCCCCAAATTTTAACAGAAAATTAACAATTCAATGAAAAAACAGATAAAATCAACCGAGATTTACATAGATGCAGAATGGTTTATTAGCCAAGAAATGTATCTATTGGGCTATGCTTACGACTTGCGAAATTATGGTCAATTATACGGTCGCCCACTCAATCGAGCGAATGTGATTAAACTTTTAAAGAACGTGACAACGGTTACGTATATGAAACGTTTGGCATTTCGAAGCACTTTCCTATCAAGTTACAACTACTTTTTATACGAGCTGTGCCGCTCGAATACGCACTGCACCGGCAATTAACTATACCGCGTGTTGGCAACTGGTGTTGATTCATATCCGTCTGTTTATCATTTATTTAGCTTTATTTTCTTGTCATTATCAAACTGAACCAACCTATCCACGAAGTACAAATTTATTTTGTTTTTTTGAGCTTGGGCAATCCTAAAACCGCCCTGAAAGGCGGTTACTTGGGCTGGAGAGGCGGAAGCTCTTTTGCAAGCCTTTGGTTTGAGCGTTGGCTCGTGCGGGCTTGCAAATGTGCTTACGACTGTGGGTTAGAATTTGTAATTGTAACCAAGTCTTATCACCTGCGTCTCGTAATAATCACTACTAATGTAATTGAACCCATTACCCTGAATTTCTTTTTTAATAATCATTGTATTTAAAATATCTGTTGCGTTTAAAAACAATTCACCTTTTCCTTTTTGTACACTCTTTTTTATTCCAATGTCTAAAGAAAACCGTTGTGCAATTCTTCCTTGCGGAATAATGTCGGGAGCCAAATATATCGCGGTTAATTGAGCATCAAAGTTTTTAGGCAAATGAAAAGTGTTATTTAGTTTAAAATTTCCTGAAATAATTTCTTGTTTTTCGTCTGTAAACGTGTTTGGAACTGGATATTTATTTTCAACACTAAAAGCGTTGATTTGATTGTGGTATCCATTGATATTTAAATTGA
>JAQVJY010000030.1 GCA_028694915.1 Paludibacteraceae bacterium | reverse complement strand
CCTGCTTGCAAATGAAAATGATCGGGTGCCGAAGCACCGCACTTGGGTCCGTTGTAAAAAACGACATAATTGGGAAGCGACTCGGCCAGTATGAGCATATCGCCAATTTTTTTACGAATGCGCTGCGCAACATGCGAACGAAACGAAATGGTGAGATGATTGCGAAGTATGGGATAAGGATTGGCAAGAATCAGGTATTTATCGAGGAAAGGAATTTCTTTTTGTTCTTTTGGACGATTATTGGGGCATAAAAAACAGGGACGTTTCTCAATGGTTTCCTTATCGATTTTTGCCGAAGTGGAAACCATACGAGCCGGATTAAATTGAACTTCTACACGAGCACCCCCACTCCACTCAAAATCTTTAACTTTTACATTATCAAGCTGTTTTATAGCCGTATCTAATAATTTCCATTCGTTGCGCTGCGATAAAAACAGGTCATCTATTGTCTGTTGAAGATTCATTGCATTGCGTTTATTGTTTAAACAAAGATAAGGATAATTTTCAAATTCGCTTCCACATCGTTTTTTTATCGACACAAAGTCGAAAAACTTTGGCTTCTCCTTATCGTATCGATATTATTTAAAGACTACTATTGTTGTGCTTAAATAATGTTATTGGGATTGGAGGAAAATAAAAGTATGCCATTGAAATTGACTTTAAGATTGGAGTAAAAATTTTGTCCCTTTTTATTATCTTTGAAACTTCAAATTCGATACAATGAAATTGCAATTGAACAATCACAACAAAAAAGAATATCCGCCCATGCATACGGCCGAACATATATTGAATCAGACAATGGTTCGGATGTTTGGCTGTGCACGCTCGAAAAATACCCATATCGAACGCAAGAAAAGCAAATGCGATTATTTTCTTTCTCGACAACCCGACGAGGAAACGGTAAAAGCCATAGAAGAGGCAGTGAATGCAGTGATTGCGCGCGATCTTAAGGTGACGGAAGAATATATGTCTATGGACGAAGCGGCAAAAATTGTGGATTTATCCAAATTGCCCAATGATGTGTCTGAAACGCTGCGAATTGTCCGTATCGGCGATTATGACGTGTGTGCCTGTATTGGAGAGCATGTAGAACATACTTCCGAAATAGGACGATTTGAAATCATCAGTCACGATTATGAAAACGGTCGTTGGCGAGTACGGTTCAAATTGAGGAAAAGCGGATGAGAAGTATTTTGGGTATAATCAAAAAAATCGTTCTCTGGTTTTTTGTTCTGTCCATAGGATCAGTGATTGTGTTGCGGTTTGTGCCCGTATTTTTCACTCCGTTGATGGGTATTCGCATGGTTGAGCAAATAAAAGCCGGCGAACCGGTGAAATGTCATCACAAATGGGTGCCATACGATGAGATATCGGATCACTTGAAACGGGCAGTAATTGCTTCGGAAGACCAACGTTTTTTTCAACACAAGGGTTTCGATCGGATAGAAATTGAAAAGGCGATGAAAGAAAACAAAAAGCGCCGGCGTCCACGTGGAGCCAGCACCATCAGTCAGCAAACGGCGAAAAACGTTTTTCTTTGGCCACAGTCTTCGTGGGTCCGCAAAGGACTTGAAGCCTACTTCACGGTGCTTATCGAATTCTTTTGGACAAAAGAACGCATTTTGGAAGTATATCTCAACTGCATGGAAACGGGCGACGGCATCTATGGCGCCGAAGCAGTTGCCAATCGCCATTTTAATACCACCGCCTCGAAACTCACCCCGGCTCAATCGGCACTTATTGCTGCCACATTGCCCAACCCACGGCGGTTCAGCTCGAAAAATCCATCACCTTACGTACTCAAAAGACAACAGGAAATTTTGCGACAAATGCAAAATATCCGGTTGCCAAAGAAAAAATGAATTATTCGCTATCGAGCACCTCCCAAAAACTGGCAGGAAGCCACACGTTTTCCAAATTCACGGCCTCTGCAAACAAAGGGGCTATTTCCTTATCCTTAAAGCCGGCAATTCCACAGCCTATACGGGTTACCAAAAATTTTAATTCGGGATGAGCCTTGGCAAAAGCTATAAATTCGTCAACATAAGGTTTAATGTCTTTTATGCCGCCTTGCATAGTGGGAATGCCGTAGGATTTTCCTTGCAACCCAACTCCTTGCCCCATAATAGCCCCGAATTTTTTTAAAGCGGTGAGAGCTGCGCCTCCCGCATGATCTCCTTGAATATTGCTCCCGAAAACAAATACTTCGTTGTCGTTGAGATGGGTTATATAATCGGGAGTAACGCGATGTTTGTGCTCCGGTTTCATAGCGATGTTTACTTTATTAAACTTATTTATATGGAAATCCAAAAATAAAAAAAATGATCCAACAAAACAAATAAAAAAAATTTTAAAAAGGAAAAACATCAAAAAACATACACGAGTTCCAGCGTAAGTTTATCCGCATCCATTTCTTCGGTTTGGTGCATAAAATCGAGTTGATTTTTAATAAAATACCATTCGTAATTGATGCGAAGCAACGAGCCGTTTGCATTGGGGGTGAGTCCAAAACCGAGTCCTAGTGTCAGCCGGTGTACGTCGGGAGCAGAATCGTCTTTGTTTTGATTAATCGCATCCCAACGAGCTGCGGGGATAATATTTTTAAACATGCTGCCTTTGATAGGCGCCCAATAAGCACCTTGAACATAGGCGGAAAACAAATCCTTGTTGGCCACCTTGTCGTCTCTTTTCATGATTTCGGTCTCCACTTTCCAGTTGTCGCCCTCATAACGAAAATCGGCACCGTAAAGAAAATAATGCACTTCCTCGCTGCGGGGATAGTCATACAACTTAAAAGTCGTACGAAATCCTTTCATACTACCAAAACTCAAGCGGGTAGCATAGGAAAACCTATCGGTCCAAACCGGATTATTGATGGTATTGCCGTTATATATACCAAATTCTATTCCTGCAGGAACTGTTGCCAAACGAAAACCATACTTTACAAGTAAGCCGATATCGCGCGTACCAACATAATATTTCCCCAGAAAAGTGCGATTGGCAAACATCATGGTTCCGGGATTGATAACATAGGGATTGAAAATCGGGATACTCGTTTGTCCGAATGTAAACGAAAGTCCTTCGCATGGAGTAAGTGTTCCGGAGAGATCGAGTACCTCAAATTTGCCTTCTTTATTCAATTCCACCTGTGCCCTGTAACTTGCCATTGGCGTAATTTTTCCCGACAAACCCAGTCGGGAGTTTCGTACCGAAAATCGAGAATTTCCCGGTTCGGGAGCATATTCGAATTTGGTTTTCAAATTCCCGTCGAATTTAAAAGTCGGATAGTGAGCAAGATCGCTTTGCTGCGATAAAAGCAAAGATGAAGAAACTGTAAATAAGACAGAAAAGATGAAGAAACGGACAGAAAAAAATTGTTCCATTGTTTGTGATTTCATTGTTTGTAAATGATATAACATACGTCCTGCGTTACCTATAACTTTACTTACAATCGGGGGAAGCGTTTTTCTTCAATTCTTCAACATCGAGCATCTTCTGTTTGAAACCGACTCCCCAGCGATAGCCACCAAGATGACCGTTGGAACGGATTACCCGATGGCAGGGAATAAGATAAGCTACGGGGTTATTTCCAACGGCAGAAGCAACGGCACGCCAAGCTGTTGGTTTACCGATTGTGGTGGCAATTTGGCGGTATGTGCGAAGTTCTCCTGAAGGTATACGAAGCAACGATTTCCAGACCACCATTTGAAAATCGGTACCCCCGATATGCAATGGAAGTGGCTTAACCGAAGGCTCCTCACCGTTTACCAACGCTTTTGCGGACAATTGAAATGCGTCGGACCGATTTTTGAAAACAGCTCCGGGATATCGCTTTTTCAATTCCGGAATTGTCTTCTCCTCTTCTCCAAAAGCCAAAAAACAAATTCCCTTGGAGGTGGAAGCAATGAGTGCAGGGCCGAAAAATGTTTGATAAAACGAATATCGGACAATCTCTTTTCCTTGTTCCCAATGGGATGTTATTGTTATTTTCACCCTACTCGTATTTAATTGCCTTACACCACTTTATTATAGTCTTATTTGTATTGCAGCCCCACTTCTTTTACTTTGCGAAAAAATGTTCAAAACCGTTGGAGTAAGTGGTTGCCATTGTGCCATCGGGTTGAGCATAAATAAAATAGTAAAACAATCCCGGAACTTTTTTGGCAATTTCGTTGGATTTTTCCATTCCCAAGACCATGAAGGCCGTGGCGTAGGCATCGGCAGTCATGCAATCGTCGGCAATGACGGTAGCACTAAGGATGTCTTGTTCGGAAGGATAACCGGTATGCGGATCAATGGTATGAGCATATTTTTTGCCGTCTTTAACATAATAGTTGCGGTAATTGCCCGAAGTAGCCACACATTTGTCGCAAATAGAGAGAATGGTTTGCAGTTCACGATGCAGGCCCGTACTGTCATCCATTGGTCTATCGATCCCTATGCGCCAACATTCTCCTTTATCGTTTTTGCCGCGCATGGCAATTTCGCCACCTATTTCGATCATATAATCTTCCACGCCGTAACTCTTGAGCAAATTGGCCACCACATCACAGGCATAGCCTTTGGCAATTGCCGAAGCATCGAGCTGAACACGTGGATCGGATTTCACGATTTTCCCGTTTTCCAACCTTATTTTTTCATAGCCGACGAACTGCTTCAAACTATCGATAAGTTTCGGGGTTATGTTATCGCTGTTTTTGAACCCAAATCCCCAAGCGTTTACGAAGGGCGCAATGGTGATGTCGAATTTGCCATCGGTTATACGCGATATCTCCATTGCTTTATTGAACACGGCAATAAAAAACGAATCGGGTTGTACCGGCTCATTCCGGTTAATTTTCGAAATAATGGAACAATCGTTGAAAGGATTCAACGAATCATCGAATTTTTCCAATTCAGCCATAATTTCGTCGTATAACGAGCGATCATAAGCATACTTGACATGGAAACTCGTATGGAAAATTTCGCCATATTCCTGTAAATAGGTATAGTTGGTTTTATTTCGTTTTTTCTTTCCTGCCTGATTGCACCCCGAAAGCACAATGACCAGGCAACAGAAAATGATTATCGTTATCCTGCTTTTTGTATTTATATTATCTTTCGACATAGGCTTTCATATGTTACTCTTCGCCGTTTCCGCCATTAAACTTCATTTACCATTCATCCTACTACCAATCTCTCTTCTTTACCGTTTTTTATTCGCCAACAAACCGACTCACACCCATTCCATAATTTCTTCAAGCGATTTACGCTTGCCGGTACGCAGATCGGCTTCATAATCGTCGGCAGGATAACCCAACGGCAAAAGAACAATGGGTTCGAACTCCTCGCTCAAACGCAATGCTTCTTTCACTTTCAACGGATCGAAGTTGCATACCCAACAAGTACCCAATCCAAGATCGGTGACTTTCAGCACGATATGTTCCACGGCAATAGCAATATCGATGTCGCAATGATCTTTTCCGTCGGAAGGGCGTTTCCAAGAACGGCTATGATCGCCACACGCCACTATGTATGTCTGCGCACCGGCAAACCATTCGCGTGGATAGCTTTCGCGAATTGCCTTTTTCGACTCTTCGGAAGCACATACGTAAAACTTCCACGGTTGAAAATTTACGGCCGAAGGAGCCAAGCGGGCACATTCGAGCAATTGCAAAATCACTTCTTTGTCGACAGGCTTTTCACTGAATTTTCTAATCGATTTTCGCTTGCGTATTACTTCATCAAAATTCATTATTCTTTTGTTTTTAAATGGTTATTAAAAATAATTGCTTGTTAGAATTCTTCTTCTATCCGATAATGATTCCTTTCGGGAGAATTTCGCGAGATGAGTTCGCCCAAGAATCCACCCAAAAAAAGCATTGTACCAAGAATCATCATGGACAAGGAAATATAAAAGTAGGGCGACTCGGTTACCAACCGGTATGGATTGCCGTGGTGCATATCGTATAATTTTGTAGCACCAACTGCGATCACGGCAACGAAACCGATGAAAAACATAAGAGTACCCAGAACGCCAAAAAAATGCATGGGCTTTTTTCCGAAACGATTCAGGAACCACAAAGTCATCAAATCGAGATAACCGTTAAAAAAACGACTTGCCCCGAACTTGCTTTTGCCGTATTTTCGCGGTTGATGCTGTACCGGTTTTTCCCCGATCTTGGTAAAACCGGCACTTTTGACCAAAATAGGAATGTATCGGTGCATCTCGTTATACAGTTCGATATTTTTCACGACATCTTTCCGGTATGCTTTGAGTCCACAATTGAAATCGTGCAATTTAATACCCGACACGCATCTCGCCGTTGCATTAAAAAGTCTGGATGGCAAGTTTTTGGTCAATTTGGCATCGTAACGTTTTTTTTTCCATCCCGACACCAAATCATATCCTTCTTCCTTAATCATCCGGTACAATTCGGGAATCTCTTCGGGACTGTCCTGCAAATCGGCATCCATCGTAATCACCACATCGCCTTCGGCTTTTTGAAATGCACATTGCAAAGCCGGCGATTTCCCGTAATTGCGACGAAACTTTATCGCATGTATCCGATCCGATTCCGCCTTTAATTCGGTAATGATATTCCATGACCCATCGGTACTGCCGTCGTCCACAAAAATAATTTCGTACGAATAGCCGTTTTCGTCCATCACACGCTTAATCCATTGGTATAACTCGCGCAACGACTCTTCCTCGTTGTAAAGAGGTATAATAACCGAAATATCCATAACTACTCCTCTAACTGACGATTATCGTTTTTAAACGTAAAACGATTGGCAAGGGGAACAAGAAACAGCGAAAGGAAAAAACCGATCAGCAGATTTCCCATAATCATTCCCAACGTGTAGGAAAAAGGCGTAGGAATAGGCTGTTGCTTCAGCTTACTGATCATATTTTGATCGGCCGACATACTTTCTACCAATGCAAGGGTTTGTTCAAAAGTTCTTGAAAGATATGCCGGATCGAGCCATACAATATGCACAATTACAATAATTGCTTCCAAAAGCGAAGCAAAGAAAAAAAGCATCACCGAAAACTGTATCCCGTGCCAAAAACCAATTTTCTCTTCGCCTACTACAAAATTTTTGTATCGAACCAAAAAAAAGAACAATAACAAGGGGGTCCCGATACTCAACAACGTATTGATGTATCCCAAAAAAGGATAACCGGTTGCTGCTATCACAAAAAAATATTTGATTACCCAGAATACACCGACTACCAACCCACTATTCATCGCAAAATTAATCAACTGACTTTTATTTTCAGACATGCGTTTTATATTTTTATGATGCAAAAGTAATCAAAATATTTCTCTATGTCTATTTGGCTGTCGTGGGTGTTATCGATTGGGTTTTTTCCTTTACTTTATCGAGATTGAACAGCAGCACAATAAGTCCTCCTATCCATACAAACACTCTAACTTCATGGGGATGTGGATGAAGGAGACACAAAACCATACATAGAGCAATAACTCCTGTTGGTCCCCATATGCCATATTCTTTTCGAATGAAACCTAACACGACGATTGCTGTAAAGGCAAGAGCAACAAAAAATTCATAGGGAATAAAGAAAATATACATTCCCATGAGCACCGAAGCGGCCCGCCCCCCTTTAAAACGGTAATAAATGGGAAGACCGTGACCCAAAATAGCTCCTATTGCCAAACACGCCAAAGCAATGTCGGGAAGCTGAAAATAATGCGAGGCAATCAACATAGGCCCCAATGCTTTCATTGCATCCAGTAGCCCGGATACCACTCCCCAGAATTTACTCACATTTCTGAAAACGTTGTAAGCACCGGGGTTACCGTTGCCCAATTCGCGAATATTGACGTTTTTTACCAATCGGGTAATCAAATGGG
Source organism: Paludibacteraceae bacterium (assembly GCA_028694915.1). Classification (GTDB taxonomy): domain Bacteria; phylum Bacteroidota; class Bacteroidia; order Bacteroidales; family Paludibacteraceae; genus W0P28-013. The sequence goes on along the minus strand of JAQVJY010000030.1, from coordinate 1,595 downwards.
CAAACAAAATCGACCCGATCAAGTAGCCAACAATAAGACAGAATAAGTATAAAAGAATCGAATTCATCACGTTCTGTTTTTATAAAAAAATAGATACACCATATGCTCCCGGACCACAATAAACCGCATCCACAAGTCCGGGTTTCCCCATAACGAAATCGTCGCAAGGGAGAGCTTTAACTTTTTCCATCAATTCGTGAGCAACATCCTTGTTTTTTTCGCCATATCCACTCACGGAAATAGCTCGTTTGATTTTCGAGACCGATTTTTCTTTCATTTTTGCATTAATCAACTCAATAACCTGATTATTTACCTGTTTAAAAGTTCTTCCCTTACCTAAAGAAGAAACAATGCCTTCGGGGTCTTCACCCATCATACCGATTATGGGAATGATATGTAACAAGCTGCCCATCAGCGACTGAGCTCTTCCGATTCTGCCGCCTTTGTACAGGTAGTTTAAATCGGGAAAAATGTAATAACTATAGGTATTTTCAACTACTTGTTGACATAATTTTTCAATTTCTTCAATACTCAAATCATCGTTGTTTTTAATGATATCAATGATGCCCAAGAGAACACTACCCACTCCAATTAAAGCTTGCCTGCTGTCCACATTGATAATAGGGATTACATTTTCATATTGCTTTCGAACGTTTTCGGCTACTTTCCATGAAGCACTCGACAAGCCGCTGCTCATTACCACATGAATGATGAGGTCGTAATTTCGATAATTTCTTTCAACAGCTTCAACAATATCATTTTGTGGCAACGTGGATGATTTTGCAACAACGTTTTCTTTTTCGAATTTGGATATTAGCCAATTGGCACTGTATTGATCACTCTCGCGATACTCTTTTTCTTCTACCAGCACCGGAAATTTGATAATCTCAAGATCTTCGTAATCGATCTGATCCCTTGAAAGACCTAAATTATCACCTACAATAATAAAAATTTTCTTTTTCATATGCTTTCGTTTTTTATTCAAAGGTTATATAATAATTGTAATTGTACTGGCCGCCATAATATTCCTCAAAATCGATATCGGGAAACTGCTCTTTAAGACGATCGACCAAACCGTTATTCTTACGTGAAGGCAACCCCTTGTACAAAGTAACCAGACCGTAGCCATTAACCAATTGATTAACGGCTTCGATGGCCAGCTCTTCTATATTTGGGTTCGAAAGAATGATTTTCTTTTTGTACACTGCAAAATAATCGTTCTTCTTTACAGGCTTCCCGCTATCGGCAAGTACTTGACGGTTAGCACGTGCAATGCCGCAGAAGGGTATGGTATGAATGCTTTTCATTGCTTCTTCGAACATGGTCATGATGTCATAATCTTTAGAAATACCCATCATCATACCGATGAGATCAATGGGGTTATCCGATTCAACGATAAAAACATTCGATTTGCAAAGCGAAACGGCATATTTCAATGCCATGAGGATATCGCTATCGTCGGCAGCCGCAATAATGTTTTTGGCTTTTAAATTATCGAGCCCTTTAACCAATTGATCTACGGACGGTTTGTTCTTTCCATAACACAATATATCGTCGGCACCCAATTTTTGAAGTATTTCGGCAAAACCTTTTCC
>JAQVJY010000013.1:6910-38951 GCA_028694915.1 Paludibacteraceae bacterium | reverse complement strand
AAAAATGGGGATTTTTCTTCTCTTTTTTTGTACCTTTGAGCCTTCATTTAGAAGTTTAAATTTTAGTTGCTAACTATGAGTAAAATTGTAGATAAATCTTACTTTTCTCCCAATGTGGTACGTCTTGAAATAGAGGCGCCGCTTATCGCTAAATCGCGCAGAGCAGGTCATTTCGTGATTGTAAAAGTGGGCGAAAAAGGAGAACGTATTCCCTTGACTATTGCCGATTCGAATTTAGAAAAAGGAACCATTACTTTGGTCGTTCAAAAAATGGGTGTTTCTTCTACTAAATTATGTTCTTTAAATATTGGCGATGAAGTGACCGATTTAGTCGGACCACTTGGAAAAGCTACCCATATTGAAAATTTCGGAACGGTAGTGTGTGCTGGTGGTGGCGTTGGTGTGGCTCCGTTATTGCCGATTGTTACGGCTTTGAAAAAAGCTGGCAATCGTGTAATTACCGTATTGGCCGCTCGTACTAAAGAGTTGGTGATTTTAGAAGAACAGATGCGTGCTTTTTCTGACGAAGTGATTGTGATGACGGATGATGGTTCTTATGGCAGACAAGGCTTGGTAACAACGGGTGTCGAATCGGTTATTAACCGCGAAAAGGTTGATTTGTGCGTAACTATTGGTCCTGCCGTGATGATGAAATTTGTGTCGCAATTAACCAAAAAATATGAAGTGCCAACTGTGGCGTCGCTTAATACCATTATGGTTGATGGCACAGGTATGTGTGGCGCTTGTCGTATTTCAGTGGGCGGACAAACAAAATTTGTGTGTGTGGATGGACCAGAATTCGATGCACATCAAGTTGATTTCGACGAGATGATTATGCGGTTAGGTGCTTATCGTGATGAGGAACAAGTAGCTAAAAAATAGAAATAGTTAATTGAAAATGGAAGAAAAAGGAAGAAATGAAGCTTGGCGCGAAACGTTGCGCAAATCGATGAATCCGAAAGAACGTACCGCTATCGAGTGCGTTCATATGAACGAGTTATCGGGCGAATATCGTTGTCATAATAGTGAAGAAGTGAATCAAGGATTGACCTTACAACAGGCGATGCAAGAAGCTAAACGCTGTTTGGATTGTGCTAATCCACAATGTGTTACAGGTTGTCCTGTATCTATCAATATTCCGCAATTTATTAAACATATTGAGCTTGGCGAGGTGCTCGAAGCTGCCAAAACCTTGAAAGAAACATCGGCTTTGCCTGCTGTGTGTGGACGTGTTTGTCCACAGGAAAAACAGTGTGAGGCGAGATGTATTCACTTAAAAATGAATAAGCCAGCTGTGGCTATTGGGCATTTGGAGCGTTTTGCTGCCGATTACGAACGCGAAAGTGGACAAATGAGTGTGCCAGAAATAGCACAACCAAATGGTATTAAAATAGCGGCTGTTGGTTCAGGACCTGCGGGCTTGTCGTTTGCTGGTGATATGGCTAAACTGGGTTATGATGTGACAGTTTTTGAAGCATTGCACGAAATTGGTGGCGTTCTGAAATATGGTATTCCTGAATTTCGTTTGCCAAATCATATTGTGGATGTGGAAATTGAGAATTTAGCCAAAATGGGTGTTAAGTTTATCAAAAATTGCATTGTGGGTAAAACCATTAGTTTCGACGATTTAAAGGAAGACGGCTTCCGAGCTATGTTTGTAGCAAGTGGAGCAGGACTTCCTAACTTTATGAATATTAAGGGCGAAAATTTGATTGGCGTGATGTCGTCCAACGAATATTTAACGCGTGTAAACTTAATGGGCGCGGCTAGCGATGATACCGATACGCCTGTCTTGAAAGGAAAACATGTGGCGGTAATTGGTGGCGGTAATACGGCTATGGATTCGGTGCGTACAGCCCGCCGACTTGGTGCTGAACGTGCTATGATTGTCTATCGTCGATCGGAAGAAGAAATGCCCGCTCGCCTCGAAGAGGTAAAACACGCCAAAGAAGAAGGCATTGACTTTTTAACGTTGCATAATCCAGTGGAATACCGTGGCGATGAAAAAGGACGTGTAACGGCTATGTTACTCCAAAAAATGGAACTCGGTGAACCAGATGCTTCTGGTCGTCGTAAACCCGTAGAAATTAAAGGCGCACAAGAGTGGATTGATGTGGATGAAGTGATTGTGAGTGTAGGCGTTTCTCCTAATCCATTGGTGCCAAGTTCGGTCGATGGACTTGAAGTTTCTTCAAAAGGAACGATTTTAGTGTCCGACGAAAATATGCAAAGTTCCATCCCTACCATTTTCGCTGGTGGCGATATAGTGCGTGGTGGAGCAACTGTTATTTTAGCCATGGGTGATGGTCGAAAAGCGGCCGCAGCCATGCATGCAAAAATCTTGTCAGGCGAAATTTAAGCAGTTTTTAACGCTTTTTTTTGAAATTTGCATACAATTGTGTACATTTGTGCGTTCTAATGGTGACTTTATCTGTTTCTATTTATCTTTTTTTACAATTATCTCATGAATATCTGCGTATTTTGTGCTTCTAGTTCTCAAGTAAGTGATGCTTTTAAATCAGAAGCGCGTCTAATAGGTCAGTTTATTGCAGAGAATGGTCACACGCTGATATATGGCGGTGCTACTGGCGGATTGATGGATGCCGTGGCTAAAGCAACTCACGAATTAGGTGGTGAAATTATTGGCGTGGTGCCCGATTTAATTGTGGAAAAAGGACGAAAAAGTGACTTGCCAACACAAACGTTTCAAGTAGAAACAATGAGTGAACGCAAGGAACTGATGAAAGAATATGCCGATGTTTTTGTGGTTTTAGCAGGCGGTTTTGGTACACTCGATGAATTGTTCGATGTAGTAGCATCTGGCATGGTAGGTTACCATGATAAACAAACCATTTTGGTCAATTCCGACGATTATTTTGCTGGCTTATTGCAGCAAATCGACCGTATGACAGCCGAAGGCTTAGGTTATAAAGCTCGTGAAGCAGGTTTACACATTTGTCAATCCGCTGAGGAATGTACTGCGTGGTTGACAGAACACGCAGGAAATGTGTAAAAGTTCATGTAAGAACTAGAACGAATATCAATGATTAGCACGATAAAACTTTAAACTCAAATCAATATTATGAATCTTTTTTGGCAACGAATTTTTGGGCGCATGCAGAGTACTGCTAAAATGGAGGCACATTATGCCGCATTATCAGCAGAGTACAAACGTTATGTGAGTGTAGAACAATCGAAAGAATTGGCAGAATACCGCGAATTATTTCACCGTGTAAAATCAGCAGATTTCAAGGAAAAGAAAAAAACCTTGACAAGTCGCAAGTATAAAGACACCAAGGAATTTCACGATACTCGGAAATTTAATCGCCTAAATAATGATAAAAATATCGTATTGTACTATGAAACGCTTAAAAGTGAAGCGTTAAAAGATTATTTAGCCTTTAAAGCTACGCCGCAATATGAACTTTTAGGTAAATCGAGTGAAGTTAAGAAATCGCCAGAGTTAAAACGCTTGCGTAACTTTGAGCGGTCGAAAGAATACAAAAATTATATGCGTTTTCACAATTCGTATGTTATCAAAGGTTTTGAAGAATTACGTCAAAAAGTGTCAACACCTGAATTTAAAGAAGCAAATGACTTCTGGGCAGATCCAAAACGTTGGGAAAAAACGCCAGAATTTATCGAAGAAAAACGCTATTTGGAATTGTCAGAAAACGAAGATATTCAGTTCTTCGAAAAGACTGATGCCTTTAAGTTTACACGTATGCATCAATACACATTAGCGTTTTCTGATGCGTTTGATTGGAACACGTTGAATGCGTCTAATTGGGAAAGGGGTTTTAATTATGTGAGTGATAAATTGGTTGGAAACCACTCGTTTACTAATGAAAAACAGGCTAATAATGATGGTAATAATGTGAGCGTATATGCTGGCGAATTAAATATCCATACACGTAAAGAACGTAAATTAGCGTTAGCTTGGGATAAAACGCGTGGATTTGTCAATCGTCAATTTGAATATACTTCCGACGTGTTACATGGAACGAATGCTATTTGTCAACAAGGTGGTGTTTTTCGTGCTAAAATTCGTTTTGCAGGAAAAGATTTAACCCATGCATTTTGGTTGACCGGAACTCACCAGTTACCACATGTTAATGTTTGTGTATGCGATGGTAAAAGTATTGAAGTTGGCACGCATTGGGCTACCAAATTTGAAAAGAAATATACATCTACCAAAGTTACAGGATTAAATGTTGGTGATTATTATATCTACTCATTAGAATGGACACCGAAAGAACTCATTTGGTATATCAATAATGTGGAAGTGTTCCGTACCACTGATGGCATTCCTGCAGAGCCTCTATTCCCTATGTTAAATTCATTTATTTCTAGCAAACAAAAAGGTGGCGAAGGCACTATGCAAGTTGATTGGGTAGAGGTTTATCGCGCAAACTAAAATTATGACGCTTCTCACACAAACAGTTAATTCTGTTTCCGTTTCTAATCGTTTCGACATCGGAAGTGGACGCCCTTTTACGCTTATTGCGGGTCCTTGCGTCATCGAAAGTGAACGGATGATAATGCAGGTAGCCGAAAATCTAAAACAAGTTTGTTTGGATTTAGGTATCAATTTAATATTCAAATCCTCTTTTGATAAGGCCAACCGTACCTCGTTGGATTCTCCTCGCGGTGTTGGTATGGACGAAGGTTTGCGTATTTTGCAAAAAGTAAAAACTGAACTCGATTTGCCACTGATTACAGATGTTCATGAAAGTTGGCAATGTGCTCCTGTGGCCGAAGTGGTTGATGCACTACAAATTCCTGCGTTTCTATCACGCCAAACCGATTTATTATTGGCAGCTGGTCGTACAGGCAAGATTGTAAATGTCAAGAAAGGTCAATTTATGGCACCTTGGGATATGAAACAAGTCATCCAAAAAATGGAATCGGTGGGGAATCATAATGTCATGTTATGTGAACGTGGTTCTTCGTTTGGTTACAATAATTTGGTGGTCGATATGACAGGTTTGGTGGAAATGCGCACGTTTGGTTATCCTGTGGTTTTTGATGCCACTCACTCGGTACAAAAACCTTCTGGTAATGGTTCAACTACAGGTGGAAATCGTGATATGGCTCCTTATTTAATCAATGCGGCTTTGGCTGTTGGTGTTGATGCCATATTTGCAGAAGTACATCCAGATCCCGATAAAGCATTTTCCGATGCGGCTAATCAGTTGCGTTTAAGTACCATTAAACCAATTTTGGAGCGCGCTAAAGCCATTGATGCTATCACTAAAAATTTATAAATTATGGATTTTGTAGCACGTAGTAAGGAAGTTTTTCAAGTTGAAATAAATGAAATTCAACGGGTTGCAAATCGTATTGGCGATGAAGTTAATCTGGTTGTTGAACTTATTTATGCGCATACTGGCAAGGTTGTGATTACGGGTATTGGTAAAACAGGTATCATTGGTAAAAAAATTGCAGCCTCCTTAGCTTCTACTGGAACACAAGCCATTTTTATAAATGCAGCTGAGGCATTACATGGCGATTTGGGTATTGTATCGCGTGGTGATGTCGTTATTGCTATTTCGAATAGTGGTGAGTCCGAAGAAATTTTAAATGTGGTACAAACAATTAAAAAACTGACTTGTCCATTGGTCGCTATCACCGGTGACGTGAACTCCAGTTTAGCTAAACAAGCCGATTATGTATTAGATGTCGGTGTGCAACGCGAAGCTTGTAAAATTGGTTTAGCTCCTACTACTTCTACTACTGCGGCTTTAGTTATGGGCGATGCGCTCACCGTTTGTTTGATGGAAAAACGTAATTTTCAACCTGAAAATTTTGCGTTATATCATCCTGGTGGTGCATTGGGACGCCGTATGTTGACTCAGGTGCGTGATTGTATGACAGATATTGTGCCAATGGTCAGCGAATCCACTTCATTTAAAGATGTGATAGCCGAAGTGAGTTTAAAACGACTTGGTATTAGCATGGTTTGTAATAAAGCGGGCAAAGTTACGGGCATTATAACTGATGGTGATATTCGTCGTGCGACTCAAAAATACACGGATTTTCAAAATTTGAGGGCAGCTGATTTTATGAGTCATAGTTTTAAACGCATTGAGGCTTCGCTGATGGTGAATGATGCTTTGGAAATTATGGATCGTTATAAAATTACCACGTTAGCCGTTGTCGAAAAAGAGGTAGATGATGCCCCGATTATTGGTATTTTGCATATTCACCATGTATATGGCTTTGCTAAGCATTATTGATAGCTATTATAAGAAAACTCAATAAAAAAGGATGATTCAATTGAATCATCCTTTTTTATTGACACTATGTGGTTGTATCATTTACTCATTTCAAGCATTTTTAAAATCGGTTTTACGGCTTTTACTCGAATGGCTTCGTTTACTAAAATTTCGGGTGTTTCGTTTTTTAAGCACTCATAGATTTTTTCTAATGTGTTTAGACGCATATATTGGCAATTATTACATCCACACGTGCTATCCACAGGTGGAATAGGAATAAATGTTTTGCTAGGATTGCGTTTTTGCATTTCATGAATAATGCCGCTTTCGGTGGCAATCAAAAAAGTGGTATCGTTACTTTCGGTGGCATAATTTAATAAGGCTTGTGTGGAACCGATGTAATCAGCGAGCATTAATACCACGTTTTTACATTCAGGATGTGCTAACACTTTAGCTTCAGGATACTGCTTTTTTAATGAGACGAGCTGTTCTACTGAAAATTGTTCGTGTACGTGACAAGCGCCATTCCAAAGCACCATATTACGTCCGCTTATTTTATTGATGTAATCGCCTAAATTCCGATCTGGACCAAAAATAAGTTTAGCATCTTGTGGAAATTGGTCTACTATTTTGCGCGCATTAGTAGATGTTACTACAACGTCTGTCAAAGCTTTTACAGCAGCCGTAGTGTTAACGTACGAAATAACCGTATGGTCGGGATGCTGTTTTATGAATGCTTCAAAATCTTCCGCTTTACAACTATCGGCTAACGAACATCCTGCATTCATATCGGGAACCATTACTTTTTTGTGAGGAGATAAAATTTTGGCCGTTTCGCCCATAAAATGAACACCGCAAACCACCAAAATGTCGGCCGTGGTTTTGGTAGCCCATTGAGCCAAAGCCAAACTGTCGCCAATCATATCAGCAATATCCTGTATAGCACCTTCTTGATAGTAATGTGCCATGATGACCGCATTCTTTTCTTTGCGCAACAGGTTTATTTTTTCTATAAGTTCAGATTGTTCCATGAAATTTGTGTCAAATACGTATGCGAAATTGCTTCTTTTGAAGTGAGTTTACATACGCTGTAATGTTCTGCAAAGATATAATTATTTGTGGGATGCGGCAAATCACGGAGCGTTAAAATCCTTTGGTTTCTTACTGCAAATATGAAAAAAATCAGTTACTTTTGTTTCTACTAAATTTTAAACGAAAAAATTATGAAAAAAGGTTTTGTATTATTGGTTGCTATGCTGAGTGGTATTGCCACTTTGTGTGCTCAAACTAGTGTAAATCCAGTGCAAGAAGATGAAATAAGACCTGATGGTATTATATATAAATTACCGTTGACGACCCTTGTGTTTCAAGCGGAAGTGGTACAAGTTATTGAAAAGCCAGGCCCTTTTTATAAATATGCAGAACGCTTTTTAGGAACGACTGATTTTATTGTCGAAGCTAAAAATGAATGGCAGTTGAAAGGCGTGAAGGCGTTTTATCGTACAGAACCTGATCGTACCAAATGCTATCATATTGCTATTAATAAAAAAACAACAGCTTCTAATATTGAATTGGATGGACGAGGCGTGATTCGAGCTATTAATCAAGTAACTTATCCAAAATTAGATCGTCCTAAAAATAGTACTCCGACGGTTGTGGATACCATTATTCGGTTTGATCTTGCGCAGTTGGGTGAAGAGGCGTTAGTATCAAGTTCTATTCCCAAGATGGCAGAAATTGCCGCCAAACAAATTTATCATATTCGCGAAAGTCGTACCAATTTATTGTCGGGCGACAATGATCATTTACCTGATGGCGTATCGCTTACGTTGATGCTTCAAAAGTTGGATGAGGCAGAAGCCGAATTAATGGCTTTATTTATTGGGAAACGTATTTCTGTGCCAGCTTCTCGTAAATTTTATGTAACACCTACTGAAGCACTGACTAATCACATCGTGTTCCGTATGTCTGCGGTAGCAGGTATAGTTGAATCGGACAACTTGTTGGGTCGTCCTATTTATTTGTCAGTGAAACCTCACATGGTAACAGCTCCAGCACCAACTGCGAATGCAAAAAAAATGTGTGGTCCTTACTATAACGTACCAGGTTCGGCAGAAGTAGTCGTAGCTGATGGCACGACTATTTTAGCTCAAAAAACATTTACCATGCCTCAATTTGGCACTGTAGCTTGTTTGCCTGCTGTGATGTTTGATGGCGTTTATACGAAGGTGGAATTTACCGATTTTGGTACTATTAAGTCGATTTCAAAATAAGAATGAGTGAATTTATAGAAATAAAAAATGCGCGTGTTCATAATTTGAAACATGTTGATGTTAAGATTCCTCGCAATAAATTAGTCGTTATTACCGGGCTTTCTGGTTCTGGGAAATCTTCGCTGGCTTTCGATACATTGTATGCCGAAGGTCAGCGTCGTTATGTGGAGAGTCTATCGGCTTATGTACGACAATTTTTAGGTCGAATGAATAAGCCGGAAGTCGATTACATCAAAGGCATTCCGCCAGCTATAGCCATTCAACAAAAGGTGATTAGCAATAATCCGCGATCAACGGTTGGTACATCTACAGAAATTTATGAATATCTAAAATTACTATTTGCACGTATTGGTCGCACTTATTCGCCCATTTCAGGCGTCGAAGTGCGCAAAGATAGTGTGTCTGATGTGGTTGATTATATCACCAAATTGCCCGAAAATAGCACGGTTTATTTGTTGGCCCATTTCCATGCGGCTGATGATAGAACCATTACTCAACAACTTGAATTATTTCAGCAACAAGGGTTTTCACGCGTTGAGTTACAGGGAGATTATTTTCGTATCACTGATATACTAGAACAGCCATCGTTACTAAAAAAGGCGGATAAAATCAATTTGGTGATTGACCGCGTGGTGGTAAAACATGATAAAGAAACACAAAATCGGTTGGCAGATTCTGTACAAACGGCTTTTTTTGAGGGACATAATGCGTGTTTGGTGGTGTATCAAAAAGGAGATAAAGCGGTACACAAAGTTTTTTCTCAGTCGTTTGAGGCCGATGGTATCGTGTTCAATGAGCCGAGCGATCATATGTTTAGCTTCAACAATCCGCTGGGAGCTTGTCCTAAATGTGAAGGTTACGGGAAGGTTATGGGTATCGACCCTAACTTGGTAATTCCTAATCAATCGTTATCGATATACGAAGATGCCATTGTTTGTTGGCGAGGCGATGTGATGAGCGAATGGAAAAATGAGCTGATTTATAACGCTGATAAGTTTGGATTCCCTATTCATAAACCTTATTTTGAATTGTCTGCCACTGAAAAAGAGTTATTGTGGACAGGTAATAGTCACTTTGGAGGACTGAATAAGTTTTTTGAATACTTGGAGTCGCAGCAATATAAAATTCAGTATCGCGTGATGTTGGCTCGCTATCGTGGAAAAACCATTTGTCCTGAGTGTGGCGGCACACGTTTGCGTAAGGAAGCTCAATATGTGAAAATCGTGGGTAAATCAATCACCGACTTGGTAGATTTACCAATAGATGAGTTATTACCATTTTTTGCCAGTCTAGAATTGGGTAAACACGACCAACAAATAGCTAAACGTTTGTTGATTGAAATTAATAATCGCTTGCGCTTTTTAGTGGATGTTGGTTTGGGTTATCTTACACTTAATCGTCAATCCAACACGTTGTCGGGTGGCGAAAGCCAGCGTATTAATTTGGCAACTTCCTTAGGTAGTGCGTTGGTGGGTTCGTTATATATTCTCGATGAGCCAAGTATTGGGTTGCATTCCCGCGATACGGAGCGTTTAATTCGTGTTTTGCGCCAATTACAAGAATTGGGAAATACGGTGGTTGTAGTGGAACATGATAACGAGATTATAAAAGCGGCCGATTATCTTATTGATATGGGACCTTTGGCTGGTCGATTGGGTGGAGAAGTGGTTTGGAGCGGTGCAGCAGTCAATGCTAAACCTGAAGATGCCGAGAACTCGTTTACATTAAAATATTTATTGGGAAAAGAACAAATTCAAGTTCCCTTATCTCGTCGTAAATGGGCCAATTATATTGAAGTAATCGGTGCAACTGCCAATAATTTGAAAAATATAAATGTCAAATTTCCACTTAATGTAATGACCGTGGTTACGGGCGTCAGCGGTTCTGGTAAGTCGTCATTAGTGCGTGATGTCTTTTATGCTGGTTTAAAAAAACAGTTAAGTGGCGATGCCGTTATGTCGCCAGGAGCTTTTGTTGGCATGAAAGGCAGTTTTCATCTTGTTTCAGATGTTGAGTTTGTGAATCAAAGTCCCATTGGCAAATCGTCGCGTTCTAATCCAGTGACTTATATTAAAGCGTATGACGATATTCGAAAATTGTTTTCCGAACAACCTTTGGCCAAACAGATGAACTTTTCACCCACTTACTTCTCCTTTAATCAAGATGGTGGACGTTGTGAGGTGTGCCAAGGCGAAGGCACGGTCACTATTCCTATGCAATTTATGGCCGATTTGGAGTTGGAGTGTGAAGCGTGTCATGGAAAACGTTTTAAATCCGACATCCTCGAAGTGCGGTATCATGAAAAAAATATTTTCGACGTGCTTGAAATGACAATCAATCAAGCTATTGAATTTTTCTCAGAACATCAAGGTTCTGTTGAAAAACGAATTGTGAAACGTCTCAAACCGTTACAAGATGTAGGTATCGGTTATGTTAAGTTGGGACAATCGTCTAACACCTTGTCTGGTGGCGAAAGTCAGCGTGTTAAGTTGGCCTCTTTTTTGGCGAATGAAACACTACAACCGATGATGTTCATTTTTGACGAACCAACTACTGGATTACATACACACGATATAAAAACCTTGTTGAAAGCCTTTGATGCGTTGTTGGCAAAAGGTCATACGGTTGTTATTATCGAGCATAATTTGGACGTGATTAAATGTGCCGATCATATTATTGATATTGGTCCTGAAGGAGGAAAGGGCGGAGGACAAGTCGTTTGTGAAGGTACACCCGAAGTAATTGCGGCCTGTGAAGCATCTTATACGGGACACTATCTAAAACCTCTTTTGTAAACTTTGTATGGCTGAGAACAAAATTAAACAACGTGTTTTCTATGCTTTGTTTATTCCCACACTGTGCGTTTTTAGTATGGGATTTGTGTTTGTGCTTATGCAGTGGTTTCATGTTGATGTCGAAATTGGTGGAATTTGGCCGCGCACGTGGAAAGGAGTTTTAGGAATTTTTACACATATTTTTGTGCATGCTTCGTGGCAGCATTTATTAAATAATGTGGTGTCGTTTTGGGTGTTGTCCGTTTCCTTGTTTTATTTTTATCACAACATTGCCCTTAAAATTGCTTTCTACGAGTGGTTATTAGTGGGCGTGTGTATTTGGCTTGGTGGACGTGCAGGCTGCCATGTTGGAGCTAGTGGAGTTATCTATGCTTTGGCTTTTTTCTTGTTGGTGAGTGGCTTCATTCGCCATCACATACCGCTTATGGCCATTTCATTTATAGTTATATTTTTATATGGCAGCATGGTTTGGCATCTATTTCCTTGGCAGCCAACAGATACTGTTTCGTGGGAAGGACATTTGTTTGGGGCAATAATTGGGGTTGTGCTTGCGTTTGTATATAGACACCAAGGACCTCAAAAACCAGTCAAAATTTGGGAAGAAGAGAGTTCGGATGAGGAGGAATATTGGAATATTCCGCTAGAAGACGAAGAAAAGCTTTCCTAATAGAACAATTTACGTTACTTTTGTACACTTAATTTTTAAATAGCCTATTTACTATGGAAAATGAACACAAAGAGATTAATTTGTTGGATTTTATGTATCTCATTTTTAGAGGACTTGCGCGTGGCCTAAAGCGTTTAGGCAAATCGTTGTTACTTTTATTGAGATTCTCGATACAAAATAGTTGGGTGATTTTGGCCTTTATCATTTTGGCCTTTTTTGCAGGTTGGTTTTTTACGACTCCTGCTCGTACCATGTTTAAAGGGGGATCAACCATTTTATTTGTAGAAGAAGCTCGACCTGCTGTACTCGATCATGTTGCTCGCTTAAATTCCCATTGTCGCACTCAGGATTTGGCGGTGGATTTGCATTTGCCAGAATCTATTGCCAGTAAAATCCGCAAATTTGAGACGTTTAATTATATCGATGTAAAAGACGATAAAATTGCTGATTTCGCAGATTTAGAGAATAATGCCGATTTTCTAACAGATACCATGAATGTCGTTATGAACGATCGTTTTTATTTGCGTGTCTCTGCTAAAGGCATTACCGATTTTAAACCAATTCAAAAAGGATTACAAACTTATTTCGATGAGCAAGCAGGTGTTGTGTTGCTCGCACAACAAGGAAAAGCGCGCTTGCAAGAACAACTTCGTGCGTATAATCGAGAAGTGAAGCGGTTAGATAGCTTGGCTAATTATGACTATTTTTCACAATCGAAACCTATTGAGTTAGTAGGTGGCAAAACTTTTGTTTTTGCGCAGAAAGAGAAAGAATTGTTTCATGAAAAGCTATTTGAAGTCATGGAACAACGCGACCAAGCCGCTACTCAGCTAGCACAGAATACACATACAATCAATTTTCAGTCAGATATGGTATTGATGGCTCCATGGCGTATCCTTTGTCTGTTCTTTTGGGTGCTAGGTGGTTATGTGTTTGGCGCTTTAGTGGCTTGGGGTATTGTTCGCCGTAAAGAAGTTTGTGCTTTCCTTAAGAAATAAACGAGTTCACAAATAATCTAACTAAAAAAGCTACTCAAACGAGTAGCTTTTTTAGTTAGAAATCAACCGAGACTTTAAAATTAACCATAAATCCTGTGAGGTAGTTGGGAACTGCAAACTGTTGATTGTAGATGTCGGTTACCCAATAATAGGAGTTTACGTTTCTAATATTGAAGAGGTTAAATAATTCAAGATTTAGCCAAAGCGCTTTTATCACATTTTGTTTGTCCATAAATTTATCCTGTCCCTTCAAAAAGCCACGTGATGCTCCAATATCTACACGGTTATAGGCTTTTGTGCGTAATACGGCTTGGTACCGCTCGCTATGAGGTGGACCAAACGGTAATCCATCAGACCATACTAATTTTAAGTACACTTTGTATTCTGGATGGTTTGGGAAATAGTCTTGAAAAAACATCGACACATTATAACGTTGTTCATTGGGACGTGAAATATAGCCTGGATAAACAGTTCCTAATAAATTTCCAGTGTTGCTATATACTTGATATGAGTCGTTTAGGATATCTTCTTTAGAATACATCCACGAGAATGAAATCCATGAATCGGTGCCAGGTACAAATTCTCCAAATAATTTTAAATCGACACCCGCTGTTTGTGCTACGGCATTATTCTCCCCACTATAGCGAATGCGCACATTGTCTACATAGTAGGGATTAATCCGATCACCTGGTTTGTAATAACCTTCAACAGTGAATTTAAATGGTCGGTTCCAGAGCCTAAAGAAATAATCGGCGCCAAGCAACAAGTGCAATGAGCGTTGTGCTTGTATGTTTGGATTTAGTACCATTGTGGTATTACCATCTTCATCAGTAACTTCTGTGCGAATTTCTTTGTAAAATGGCGCTTGATGGTACAAACCTGCCGCCATTCGGAAGTTGATATCAACATCCCAATCGGGGAAATAAGACCCTGAAATACGTGGACTTACAAGCCACTCTTTGTTGAACGACCAATAGTTAAAACGTACACCACCATTGAACGTCCATAAACCTCTAGCTGAAGGAATTTTATAAGTCTCTTCGAAATAGCCCGTAAAACGCGTCGTGTTTAAATTGGTTTTAGCCGAGAGGTTATAAATAAGTTCAACCTTTTCTGGATTGTAGGGGAGTGAATAGCCTGCAGAATCTCTAAATTCCCATTCGCGTATACGGTCTAAAATAATCTCCTGTTGAATACCTACACCCCATTGCATATGGTGATTGGCATATTTAAATTCTCCTAAGTGTGACAAATTGATTACTGTAGCCGATAAGCGGTTGCGCGCATGCTCGTGGTACGTACCAACGCCCTGGTTGTTGGTGTGACCTGTATTGTTTATATCTAGATCCGACAACCAATATTGGCCAGTAATATCGTAAGTTTCTTGTTCATTCGTATTGTAAGTGGAAGTCATTACACTTAATTTGAGGTTTTTGCGCGGCTGATAATTAACCGTAAATGCTCCAAAATAAGTTCTAAAGATGTCTTTTTCCATACCTTCAAAAAAGACTTTAAAGTTCCGATTCATTTGCAAGGTACCAAATGATGTCTCTCTTTCAACGGGCGTAAATCGATAATAATTTTGCGAGAAATTGCCTAAAAATGAACCATTCCACTTGTCGCTGAATTTAAAAGTCATGTAGGTTTGGTAATCCACAAATGAAGGCGAATATTCTCCTTGGGTATCGAGTGTACCTAGTAAGTACGATGATGTTTTATAACGAATACCGTGTACTTGGGTAAAGTTTTTGGAGGCAGAACCTAAGTAGGCCGAAGCGCCTAATAGACTAATGGCGAGTGAGCTTTCGAAGTGTTCAGGTATTTTGTAGGTTACATCCAACACCGACGACATTTTGTCGCCATATTTCGCACTAAAGCCACCAGCCGAAAACTGTACTTTATCTACTAAGTCTGGATTAATAAAACTCAATCCTTCTTGTTGTCCTGCCCGCACTAGCAGTGGTCGATAGACTTCAATATTATTGACATAAACGCTGTTCTCGTCGTAACTACCACCACGTACAGAGTATTGAGAACTCAATTCGTTGGTGGAATTAACGCCAGCAAAACTCGATAACATTGATTCTAAATTTCCACCCGAAGCGTCTGGCATCATTCTGAATTTTTCGGTGTCGATGCCTTGCATGGTGTTTGTTTGGCGTTGAAAAGCTCTAATTTCAACACTTTCCAATTGTGTCGAAACCGATGGTAAAATTTTGGTGGCATTTATGACGTCTTCTGTTGCTGCGAACTTGTATTCTTTAGTTTCGTAGCCAATGCAAGAATATACCACGTGAAAAGTGTCCGTTGCCTCGAGGCGTAATTCATAAAAACCTTGATCGTTGGTAGAAGTACCTTGACTGGTGCCTTTTACTTGTATGTTTGCTAAATCTATACCGCGATTGTTATTGTCGAGTACATAACCGCGTAAATATATTTTTTTTGCAGGGAGCGTGCCACACAAAAAGAGTAAGAGTAGTATGAGAAGATTTTTTTTCAAAAAAAATAGGACTTTATCGATGTTTATAACGTTAACTTTAGTTTATTATTGTTAGTTTGGCATATTTAAGAAGCAGTGGTTTTTCGCCATGTGTTTCAAAATGTATATGTGCTTTGGTGTTATCACCACTTCCTTCGATGGCTGTAATTTCACCATTCCCAAATACATGATGATGAACGCGCATTCCAACTTGGTATGGATAATTATGATGACCTGTATTGATGCCACTTTGATTACTTGGCACAATACGTTTTAAACGCTGTGGCGTGGTGACGGTTGGAGGCGTATCAAACTTTGAAAATGTAGGCGTTGTTGAGCGTACTATTTCTGGTTTTTTATCTTCATAAGGCGTTTGGAAATATTTCGCATCAATGTCGTGTAAAAAGCGACTTGGATTTGAAAATTGCGTTTGACCGTTTCTAAATCGGGATTTAGCGTAACTTATCACACAATCTATTTTAGCGCGTGTGAGAGCTACGTATAGTAAACGACGTTCTTCTTCTAATTCTCTTTCTGTTTCGCACATGTTGGATGGAAATAAATTTTCTTCAAGACCAACGATAAAGACGTGCTTAAACTCCAAACCTTTCGCAGCATGTACCGTCATCATGGTGACACGATTTTTGTCATCTTCACTTTCCTTGTCCTGGTCGGTGAGTAGAGCTACTTCCGATAAAAAGTCCACCAATTTTAATTCGGTATCACCGGCATTTGCTTTTTCTTCGCAAAATTGATTGATAGCACTCAAAAGTTCTTGCACATTTTCTTTACGGCTCAAGTTTTCAGGCGTGTTATCTACCGAAATATCTTGCATAATGCCCGAGGCGATAACCACTTGTTCGGCTACAACGTACGCATCTTTATCTTCATTCAGTACTCTGAATTGTTCTATTAAACTTCCAAAAGTTTGTATTTTTTTGGCTGTGCCGTTATTGATATCTAGTGTGAAATCTGCTGGATTTTTAACTACTTCTAGTGGACTTACAGCTTGTTTGTGAGCTGTTTGTAATATTTTTTGTTGTGTGGTTTCACCAATGCCGCGTGCCGGATAATTGATGATGCGCTTAAACGATTCTTCATCATTCGGATTGATAATTAATCGTAAATAAGCCAGAATATCTTTTACCTCTTTGCGTTGGTAAAACGACAAACCGCCATAGATTTTATAAGGGATGGCACGTTTTCGAAGTGCCTCTTCCAAGGTACGCGATTGTGCGTTAGTGCGGTATAGTATGGCGTAATCGCTGTAGGTATCACGTGTGTCTCTAATGCTTTCTTGCATAGTGGCTGCTACAGCAAACGCTTCGTCGTAATCGCTATAGGCTGTGAGTAATTTAATCGCTTTTCCGATATCGCCATCCGAAAATACGTTTTTGCGGATTTGATTTTTATTCCTGCTGATTAATGAGTTGGCGGCGTTAACGAGCGTTTGCGTAGAACGGTAATTTTGCTCCAATTTGAATAATTTACAACCTTCATATTGACGTTGAAACATCAGCATATTGTCAATATTCGCACCACGAAACGAATAAATGCTTTGTGCATCGTCGCCTACCACGCAAATACGTTGATGATTGGCTGCTAATTTACTCACAATTAAATGCTGCGCACGGTTTGTATCTTGATACTCATCCACTAAAATGTAACCGAATCGCGCTTGATAGGTTTTAAGAATTTCAGGATGTTTTTCAAAAAGTGTATTCGTGTAAAGTAACAAATCATCAAAATCCATAGCGTTCGAGTTGCGGCAGCGCTGGCAATAGAGTTGATATATTTCTATAAAACGTGGCGTTTTGGAATTCATGTCGGAACGCATCATGTCCGAATCATTGGCATAATTGGCTGGCGTTACCAATTGATTTTTGGCAAATGAAATGCGACTTTGTATATTGTTTACTTTATAAGTCTTGTCGTCGAGTTGTAACTCTTTGATTAAACTACGAATCAAACTTTTGGAATCGCTCGAATCGTATATCGTGAAATTGGAGGTAAATCCAAGATGCGAGGCTTCATAGCGTAGAATTTTTGAAAAGATGGAGTGAAAGGTTCCCATCCAAAGATATTTAGCGCGCTGTTCACCAACCAATTTGGCGATACGTCCTTTCATCTCTTCGGCAGCTTTATTGGTGAATGTCAACGCTAGGATTTGACTTGGATGCCAGCCGTTTTGTAATAAATAGGCGATTTTGTAGGTTAATACGCGTGTTTTGCCAGAACCAGCTCCAGCCACAATAAGTGAAGGACCGTCGGTATAAGTGACAGCCTCGTATTGGTTTGAGTTAAGTAAATCTCTTAAATTTTCGGTTTGAGAGGTAGCTGGTGATTGCTCGATAGCCATAGCGTTCTTGAAAGATTACAAACTACAAAGGTACAAAAAGCATTCAAACTTTACAATGGGAAATTAGTACTCAGAAAAATAAGTTAGTGTATGGTTATTTCAAAATAAAACGCTAATTTTACACTCCGATAGAACTACTAATTTTTAATTTATAATCTATGAAAAGTATTAAAGGAACACAAACTGAAAAGAATCTAATGCATTCTTTTGCTGGGGAAAGTCAGGCTCGTATGCGTTACACCTATTTTGCAAGTGCTGCTAAAAAGGAAGGTTTTGAACAGATTGCTGCTATTTTTACGGAAACAGCCGATCAAGAAAAAGAGCATGCTAAACGCATGTTTAAGTTTTTAGAAGGTGGTATGGTAGAAATTACTGCAAGTTTTCCAGCAGGTGTTATTGGTCGTACTATCGATAATCTCCAAGCTGCTGCAGCCGGTGAACACGAAGAGTGGTCGCACGATTATCCTCATTTTGCGGATGTGGCAGAGCAAGAAGGTTTTTTATCAATTGCGGCTATGTATCGTAATATAGCGATTGCAGAAAAAGCACACGAAGAGCGTTATCGTGCATTTGTGGCTAATATCGAAACAGCTTCTGTTTTTGCTAAAGAAGGTGAAGTAGTTTGGCAATGTCGCAATTGTGGCTACATTCACGTAGGCAAAGAAGCTCCTCAAGCTTGTCCTGCTTGCTTGCATCCTCAAGCTTATTTTGAAGTTAAGAAAGAAAATATGTAATAGCAAAAAGCATTACACTAAAAAAGGTCATCTCGTAGATGACCTTTTTTAGTTGTATGTGCTGTCGTTTAATATTCTACAACTGTCGCTGTTATTTCTTTAGCTGATTTTCCAGCTTGCATCACAGAAACCGTTTTGTTATCCAAATTTTTAATGTTGAATTTACCTCGTATTTCGTGCGTGTGACCGCCTAAAATAAGGTCGATATTACGACTGTTTGCTGCCAATATCGAATCGGACATTACATTGGGGTCTGATGAATATCCAAGATGTGAAAGCGCAATGATAAAGTCGCATTTTTCTTTATTTTTTAGAATCTCAGCGTAACGGTTCGCCGCTTTAACCGGGTCGGTGTATTTAATGCCTCCGAAATAACTTTCCAAAATTAATTTGTTTGGATCTACTCCTAAACCCAAAATACCAACTCTTAAACCGTCCTTTTTAACTACAACATAATGTTTTACTAAGCCTTCGAGTGGTGTGCCTGCTACCTCGTAATTACAGCAGACATATGGAAATTTAGCTTGACGAATACGTGCAGCCAAAGTGTCAATTCCTTTATCAAATTCATGATTACCCAATGTGGCGGCTTCGTAGCCCATTTTATTGTAAGCATCTATTTCTAAACGACCGTTGAACATGTTAAAGTAAGGTGTGCCTTGAAAAATGTCGCCCGCATCAATTAATAATACGTTTGGATTTTCAGCACGGAAACTATCAATCAGTGCTTGACGAGCAGCAAAGCCACCCAACCCGTCTTTAGTAGCTTCTACCTGACTGTGCGAGTCGTTGGTGTGCAAAATAATCAATTGTTTCGGTGCTTTGTTGTTACATGCACTGAAGACAATCATAACACTGATGATTACGAGTGTGAAGGTTTTATTTTTCAACATAAATTTCGTTTTTTAAGGTTGGTTGAATAGGACGACTAGCAGCGGTTTCGTCTTTGATATTTTGGATGAGCACGTCGCGGAGTAAAACGTTTAAAGGTTCTATAGTTTTGAATTTGGCTAATGGATCTAGGTGGTCATTACCGAAGGACAAATAATCGGTGGTGATAATGCGGTAATTCTTGTTGTCATCGATAGGTTGTCCCTGAATAAGAATGTTCTCTGCATTGTCGCCTTCTATCTTCATGGAGATTCCTGCTACCACGTCACCGCCTTTTTTGGCTATCGCATCGCATAATTCTTCAACATCCTCACCTGATAATTCCAAAAATACAAGTGCATTGTCAAAAGGCATAACTTGCATAACATCACCAATTGTAATAGGCCCTTCTTGGATGTCATTACGTAATCCTCCTAAATTAGTGATGGCAATGTCGGTTGGTTTTAGTTGATTGCCGTAAGATAACATGGCGTTCGCTACGAAGGTGTTGAGCAATCCTTCAGGTAAAGCTTTAGTCATTGGTTGTGCTGAAGTGCCAATGATAATGTTCATGTCGGAGTCCATTTGAATTTTGTAGGGCTCTATCAACTTGATCATTGAACTATCGGAGATGTTTGCTCCTGTGACAGGTACAAAATCCTGTGAAATAATTTCTGGGTGCTTTTGCTGGCAGCCAGCCAAAGATACCGCAAAAAGAGCAAGGAATAAATACTTTTTCATAGTTATGTTATATAAGGTTTGTTTGAACAATACAACAAAGCCCCCTGTTTTAGAACTGAGGGCTTTGGTTTGGAGAGGTTCCTAGCAGATTCGAACTGCTGTAGACGGTTTTGCAGACCGGTGCCTAGCCACTCGGCCAAGGAACCCTTTTTGCGACTGCGAAGGTAATGCTTTTTTTTGAGTGAGCAAAATCTTTTTTGTAAAATTATCGTCTACAGCCTTGCTCTATGTGCTTTATCAGTTCTTTTTTATATTCATTTTCAGCAGAATAATAGTTAAATAATTTTTTTGCTGACAATATTTTTAAAAATTCTTTGTGGTATTTCAGCTTGAGTGCACTTTGTTGCATGTCAATTTTTTGTAGTTCATTGAGTGCCTTTTTGTAATCTCCTTCGCTCGATTCGATAGTGATACTGCGACGAATGTCGTGCATCTGATGTCTCAACTCGCGTCGTTGTGCTTCAAAACTATTGTATAACGGCCAAAATTTTTCAGCCTCTTCGGGTGTTAATCCTACTTTTTCTGTGATGAAGGCTACTTTTTGTGCTTCCATCGCTTCGCGTTTGGCATTATTACAGCCTTTAGGTTGAGCATTGATAAAGCCCACACTGCTTAGTGTGAATAGGGCAATAAGTAATAGATATCTTTTCATAGTTATAAAATTATTCGTTTAAAATATATTCAACCAACAAATCTTCGCTTACTCCAGCATTGATAAGGTTGTCATAATCGTCTTCGGTTATGAGTGGAGCTTGAGTTGTGTTGTTCTTATATAAGGTATAACTCATTATTCCAATAATCATAACCCCAGTAAACATGGCAGCTGCATAAATCCAACGATTTAGTGGACGCACGATACGCTTTGGAGCTATTTGGGCGTCTATGTTTAACGCAAATTGCTCAAAGTAACCGTCGGGAACCGTAAAAGGTGTTTCCTTTGGGATAGTCTTTAAACTTAATGGTGTATTTTCTTTTTTCATAACTAATTATTTAGACCTTCAAAAGTTTAAAATGTTTAATCTTCGTTTAATAAAAAGTGTTCTAGTTTTTTTACTGCATGGTGGTAAGATGCTTTTAACGCCCCGGTGGAAGTTCCTAGAATGGCCTCCATATCTTCATATTTCATGTCGTCGAAGTATTTCATCTGAAAAACCAATCGTTGTTTTTCTGGTAACGTGAGTATCGCTTTTTGTAATTTTTTTTGTGTTTCATCACCTGAAAAGTAGGTATCACTCTCCAATTTACTGAGTAAAGTTTCTTCTAAATCCAACGATGATGTGATATTCTGCATGCGTTGTTGGCTTAGGAATGTAAGCGTCTCATTGGTTGCAATACGATAAAGCCACGTGGTGATTTTACTGTCGCCTCTGAAGTTTTGAAGCCCATGCCAAGCTTTTAAAAAAGTGTTTTGCAATACGTCGTTTGTATCTTCGTGTGATAACAACATTTTGCGGATATGCCAATAGAGTGTATCCTGTGTGAGACGCACAATCGCCGAAAAAGCGGTTTGCTTATTCGCACTAGTGAGTAGTATCTGAGTCCAATGTTCAATCTCCGCTTCTTTCATGGGCACTGTATGGCTATTTTGGCTGAGCAACCACGTACAAAAATACGCATTTTTATCATTAGAAATATCTTTTTTAGAATAAAAGGCGTTATCTTTGCAAAAATTACAAAAATTATATGAATATAGATACTCAGACTATTTTAATTGCGTTTGGTTTAACGCTTATAGCAGGTTTATCTACAGGAATCGGAAGTTTGATCGCTTTTTTTGCAAAAAAAACGAATCAAACTTTTTTGACGGTATCGCTTGGTTTTTCCGCTGGCGTGATGCTTTTTGTGTCGTTTGTGGATATTTTTCCAACAGCACAAGCTGCTTTTGCTCAATCTTTGGGTGATAATGCCTTGTTAGGTACGATTTTAGCATTTTTTGGCGGCATGTTTTTAATTGCCATTATCGACTTTGTAATTCCTGAACAAGATAATCCACACGAAGCAGTTTTGGTGGAAGATATGGAGAAACAGCCGCTCTGGAAAAAAATGACACGCGGTCGTAAACATCACCATCGTGCCGAATCTAATGATGTTGCAAAATTACATCGCATAGGTGCGTTGGTGGCCATTTCTATTGCCATCCATAATTTCCCCGAAGGGTTGGCTACATTCACGGTAGCTTTGCAAGGGATTGAGTTTGCTTTACCTATTGTTATAGCGATAGCATTGCATAATATTCCTGAAGGTATTGCTGTATCAGTGCCAATTTATCAAGCCACAGGTAAGAAACGAAAAGCTTTTTGGTTGTCGTTTTTGTCAGGTTTGTCCGAGCCTGTTGGAGCGGTTATTGGCTATTTTGTGTTACTCCCATTTTGGTCGTCAACTGTTGAAGGTGCTTTAATGGCGTTGACAGCTGGTATTATGGTTTATATTTCGCTTGACGAATTATTGCCAACTGCCGAACGTTATGGGAAACACCATTACGCCATTATGGGTGTGGTAGCAGGTATGATATTTATGGCACTAAGCCTTGTTTTGTTAAAGTAATAAATTACGATAATGTCGACATTTTATACAAAAGATAAACTTGAATTTCTAACCGTTGCGGTTGAAACGTGTAAATTTTTGGAACATGCAGGTGAGCTCGAAAAGAGCGATTTTGTTTCCAAAATGACGAAACTATTGCCTTTATTGTACCTCAAAACTGCGATGGTTCAAGTTTCTGAAGATGTGTCTGATGATGATCCTGAACGTTTTGTTACAGAGGTGGAATATGCACAATTGCGTACTCAGTTGGCCGATTTGCTTGGTGATTCGGATGATTATCTGGATTCATTTGATACAAATATGGCCTTTAGTGACACCACTTTGGCAGCCACCATTTCTGAAGATTTGGCGGATGTTTATCAAGCGTTGAAAGATTATGCAAGTTGTTGCCAAGTAGGCGATGAACAGGTTATGAACGATGCTTTATTTGTTTGTATCAACGATTTTCAAAATTACTGGGGTGCACGTTTATTGGGAGCCTTACGCGCATTACATGTTGTCTCTGTTGCTCCTGAATCTGATGAGCATAATTGATTTTGATAACATATTCCACACATATTACAAAAACGCAGATTGCTGAATTGCCAATTGTCCAAAATCTTGGTAAGATAGTGGTAGTAAAAACCCCTCATGAGGCTGATTACGTTGTGTCGCAATTGATGCAAGAGTCGGTTATTGGATTTGACACTGAAACGCGTCCTAGTTTTACCAAAAATGTGCGTTATACGGTTTCACTGTTGCAATTAGCTACAGCTGATACTTGTTATCTTTTTCGCTTACAGTTTATCGGTCAGCATGAAGGTTTAAAACAATTATTGGAAAGCTCGGAGGTTAAAAAAATTGGTTTGTCCGTTCGCGATGATTTTATGTCGCTCAATAAATGGATGCGTGTTCATCCTAAAAATTTTATAGAATTACAAAAGTATGTTGAAGCATTTGGTATAGAAGAAAAAAGCTTGCAAAAAATTTACGCTATCGTATTTGCAAAAAAAATATCAAAAAGTCAACAACTTTCCAATTGGGAAGCTCCTATTTTGTCACCTCAACAGCAAGCGTATGCTGCTATTGATGCATTTGCCTGCCGAGAGATTTATTTAGAGTTACAGAAACAAGCTATTGCCTTGTAATTTATCATTCATATATTTCCACTATTTATGGTTGTTGTCTATTTAAAACCTCATAAAGAGGAAAGTTTATTTCGTTTTCATCCTTGGATTTTTTCTGGTGCCATAGCTCAAATTAAAGGTAAGCCAGAAGAGGGTGATGTGGTACGTGTAGTCGATTCACAAGGCAATTTTATAGCCATGGGGCACTACCAAATTGGGAGTATTATGGTGCGTGTTTTGTCGTTTTCTGATGAAACTATAGATAGAACCTTTTTCCAAAATGCCATTCGTAAAGCTTATCAAATGCGATGCGATATTTGCGTGGCGGATGTCGAAAATAATACCACCTATCGTTTAGTGCATGGTGAAGGCGATCATTTGCCAGGTTTGGTGGTCGATGTATATGGCGATACGGCCGTAATACAAGCACATTCTGTGGGTATGCACATGGTGCGCGAACAGATTGCGGAGATTTTGGTTGCTGAAATTAAAGGCGTAGAAAATGTGTATTATAAATCTGAAGGAACTTTGCCATTCAAAGCGCCAATTGTAGCAGAAGATGCGTATTTAATTGGTCAGGAGAGTAAATGTATTCCCATAGAAAATGGGTTGAAGTTTCATGCTGATTGGCTTAAAGGACAAAAGACAGGCTTTTTTATTGACCAGCGTGAAAATCGCGCATTGCTTGAAAAATATGCACAGGGGCGTGATGTTCTTAATATGTTTTGTTATACGGGTGGTTTTTCGTTTTACGCTATGCGTGGTAATGCACGTTCGGTGCATTCTGTGGATAGCTCTGCCAAAGCCATTGAATTAACCAATAAAAATATTGCGCTCAATTTTGAGAATGACCCTCGGCATAAAGCGTTTACGGTGGATGCCTTTAAATTCTTAGATGATATCGACGGTCAATATGATTTGATTATTCTTGATCCTCCAGCTTTTGCCAAACATAAAGATTCGTTGCGTAATGCTTTGCGAGGTTACCAAAAACTGAACGCTAAAGCCTTTGAACAGATTAAGCCAGGTGGAATTTTGTTTACTTTCTCATGTTCTCAAGTAGTTACTAAAGAGCAATTTCGCTTGGCTGTATTTAGCGCTGCTGCACAAAGTAAACGTAAAGTTCGTATTTTGCACCAATTAACTCAACCTGCCGACCATCCTGTAAATATCTATCATCCAGAAGGTGAATATTTAAAAGGATTGGTGTTATATGTAGAATAAAAAGTATTTTTCTATCTTTGTCCCCATAATGTCCCTAATTATTAACCAAAACTAAATGAATTTATGAAACGAATTTTAATTTTTGCAGCGGCCATCTGTATGGCATTTGTAGTTCAGGCACAAAAAGATATGCTTGGCGAATGGAAAACAATTGATGACAAAACAGGAAAAGAGAAATCGATTGTACGTATTTTTAAAGCAACCAATGGCTTGTATTATGGTAAAATTGAACAACTACTTCAACCTTCTGCCGATGGCAAACCTCGTATGTGCACAGAGTGCCAAGGTGCGGATAAAAACAAACCGATGGTAGGATTAGTTATTGTTCGCGATATGAAGTTTGAAAATGGTAGTTTAGTGGGTGGAACTATTCTTGATCCTGCCAATGGTAAAACTTATTATGCGTCCATTGATCTTGAATCAACGGGAAAATTGAAAGTACGTGGCTCTTTAGATAAGCACGGATTGTTAGGACGTAGCCAATTTTGGGTACGATAATATAAAAAATGTTAAACTTTAAATTTTCTTGAATAATATGTTGTATAGCATAAAAAAAGACTTTATATTTGCAGTGTGTTTTTCATGGTATTAGATTTAAGGTTAAGAAAAGATTGAGGTTGTCGTGATGACAACCCTTTCTTGTTTTATGGGGTATGTAAATGGCTTTTTATTAGTTATTTATGTACTTTTTTTATGCCCGTTTATTTGTGTGTTTTTATGGTTTGCGAACCCATAATAGATAGTATTTTAGTGTTTCAGATGGATGAAATTTTGATTTTTATGGCGTTTTTTCTTTGGTGATAATTTGCAAAAATCACAAAATTGCCATTTTTTATAATTTCTCTCATATTAGTGCCGTTTCGATGTGAGATTTTGTTTTAAATATCATAATATGAGGCGATTAATCTATTTTTAGTAACTTAATAACTCTTATTTGCGGATAAAAAAGGTTAAATATATTATTTTTTGTAAAAAACATGTTGCACAACACAAATTAATGCATTACCTTTGTCATGTGTTTTTCATGGTATTAGATTTAAGGTTAAGAAAAGATTGAGGTTGTCGGGATGACAACCCTTTCTTGTTTTATAAGGGTGCATTTCTGTTGAAATTCAGCCTTTTATTATCTAAAAAACAATCCACTGCTTATGTCAAATCTATCGAAACGACTTCTGCTTTGTTTCAAATTGGCACTCAAAAAAGCATCCAAAACAGTGATTTGGTTGCTGAAAATAATTCTTCCAATTTCGCTTTTTGTGAGTTTTTTGCAGTTTTTTGGCGTTATCGATTGGTTGTCGCTTATTCTTTCTCCTTTTTTTGCCTATTTGGGTCTTCCTGGTGAAGCTGCCATTGTTTTTATTTCCAGTATTTTTTTGGCTTTATACGCTCCTATTGCTATCATTGCTACTTTGCCGTTGGGTGTAAGAGAAATGACTATTTTAGCGTTGATGTGTTTGATTTCGCACAATATGATTGTGGAAACAGCAGTTCAGCGTAAAACAGGTTCTTCTCCATGGATTATTTTCCCACTGCGTTTATTGATGAGCATTGTGTCGGCTTTATTGTTGAATTGGTTGTTGCCAGCTCAAATGGGCGATATCGTAGGGAGCGTGCATGCGGCGATAGTTTATGAATCGATTTGGCAGATGCTGTGGGCTTGGTGTCGGATGGCATTTTTCTTAGTGCTTAAAATGAGTGCTATTGTTTCGGGGTTGATGTTTTTACAAGCTGTTTTAAAAGAATTCAAAATTTTGGATGTGATTGCACGTCTGTTTGCGCCTTTTATGAAACTTATGGGATTGTCGCGTGATAGTTCCTTTCTTTGGTTTGTGGCTCAAACGGTTGGGCTGACTTACGGTTCGGCTGTGTTACTCGAAGAGTTAGAAGAACATGATATGCCACGTCAGGATGTGAATTTGCTAAATTATCATATTGCCATTAATCACTCGCTTTTAGAGGATACATCGCTCTTTTGGTCGATGGGCGTTCCTTTGTTTTGGATTACGATTCCTCGTTTTTTGTTGGCGGTAGCGTTTGTGTGGATCGTGCGTGCTTATCGACGTGTTTTTCCTTCTGTGTGATTTTTATTTTATCAGTTATATGCGTTATCTTGTTGTCGGTATTGGTTATCTGTGTGTTGTATTGGGCGTATTGGGTATATTTTTGCCAGTACTTCCTACTACGCCATTTTTATTGCTAGCCTCGTATTTGTTTTATCGGAGCTCGCCTAAAGCTCAACAATGGCTTCTGGGGCATAAATATTTAGGACCTTATATTACCGATTTTCAGATACACAAATCCATTTCGTTGCGTGTTAAGGTGTATTCTATTTCGATGTTATGGATTACTATTTTGCTATCCGCTTTTGTGGTTTTGGATAATTGGTGGCTCCGAATTATGCTTATCGCTATAGCTACAGCGGTAACAATCCATATTTTATCGTTTAAAACTAAAAAAGATTGATGTCGTCAATAACTATAAAAAAAGGTCGTACTGCAAAGTACGACCTTTTTTATGCCACATAGCTTGTGTTTATTTATTCAATATTTGTGCGGACTTTTGTGAGGAATTGTTGCATGCGTACTAAATCCTTTTGTTCTACGATGTCCTGTAATTCGGTCATCTGGCTTTTGATGGCTTCTATTTGTCCGGCTGTGTGAGGGTTGAACAGGATTTCGGACAATAGATAATCATCCTCGGATAACAATCCTTTGGCCACGTTCAAATGCTTTTTAAACGTGGTTCCAGGTGCTTCCTGATGTTTCATGACGGCCGCAAAAACTAAGGAGGATACAAATGGAATGGACAACGAATAAGCAATTGTTTCGTCGTGTTCATCGAATGTGTATTCGAAAATATTTAATTGCAATGAACCGTAAAAATCCTTGAAAAATGCTTTGCCTAAATGGTCGCTTTCGGCGATGATAATGGCACTTTGAGTGCTTAAATCAGATAAGTTGGCGAATGTTGGTCCAAACATAGGGTGTGTTGAAACATAACGCATACCTGTTTGTTTATAAAAGGCTTGAATGCCAGTTTTTACAGAGGCAATGTCAGATAAAATACAATTTTTTGGAAGAAAAGGAAGTACACTTTCGAAGGCACTAATTGTGTATTTTAGTGTTACGGCATTAATGCAAATTTCGGGTTCAAACGCCTTTATTTCTTCTAATTGTGTGAATCGTTGTGTGTTAAATACAAAGCGTAACCGACTTGGGTTTGTATCGAATAAAGCCACTTCGTGTTTTATGCATAGGCAATCGGTTAAGAAGGTTCCCATTTTACCTGCACCGAGAATAAGAATTTTCATGCTGTTGAGTTTAATCGTTATTCATGAGGTCAATTTGAACGCGTACCGATTCTTCGTGAATGGCTTCTAAAATGGTACGCATGAATTCATGGCTCATACCGAGTTTTTCCCCATTCATAATGCGTTTTTCAAGAATCTCGTTGTAACGTCCTGTTTGAAGTACAGCTATGCCGTGTTCTTTTTTATAGGTTCCAATCGCTTGAGAAACTCGCATACGTTTAGCCAGTGTTTCCAACAACGTATTGTCTAAATCATCAATCTGACGACGCAAATCAACCAAATCTTCGGTAGATTGTTTCATTTCGCGAATCACTAATTTGCGCAAGATGACATCTAACACTTCGGGCGATACTTGTTGGTCTTTGTCGCTCCAAGCATTATCGGGCGAACAGTGGCTTTCGATGATTAAACCGTCGAATTGTAAATCCATAGCTTGCTGGGAGAGTGGCGCAATGAGTTCGCGTTTTCCCCCAATGTGACTTGGGTCGCAGAAAAGTGGTAATTCTGGTAATCGGCGATGTAGTTCTATAGGAATATGCCATTGTGGTTGATTGCGATAAAGTTTTTTATCGTACGAACTGAAGCCACGATGAATCGCGGCTATTTGGTGTAAACCTGCATTGTAAATGCGTTCAATGGCGCCAATCCACAGTTCTAAATCTGGGTTTACTGGGTTTTTGATGAGTATAGGAATGTCAACACCTTTTAGGGCATCGGCAATTTCTTGCACGGCAAATGGATTGGCCGTGGTTCGCGCGCCTAACCATAACACATCAACACCATATTTTAGAGCTTCATATGCATGTTTGGCTGTGGCAACTTCGGTGGCGGTGTACAAACCTGTTTCTTCTTTTACTCGGCGTAGCCATTGTAGTCCTTCGCTACCAACTCCTTCAAAACCACCAGGTTTTGTGCGTGGTTTCCAAATGCCAGCACGGTAAATTTGAACACCGTTTTTGGCTAATGCTTTAGCCGTGGTTAATACCTGCTCTTCGGTTTCAGCACTGCATGGCCCAGCAATAATGATAGGTCGTTTTTGTTCTAATTTGGGAAGTTTAAACCGTTCGAAATCCATATAAGTTTGATTTTTAGGTGGTTTTTAGTATGTGATTCTATAGTTATTCTGTTATGTTTTGTTTGATTCGATCCAATGCTTCGGCTAGTTTTTGTTCGTTGCAACACAACGAAATGCGTATGTAGCGTGCGCCGTTGCTACCAAAAATAAAACCTGGTGTGATAAAAACGTGTGCTTTGTGTAGAACGGCTTCAGTTAAATCTTCTACTTGTTTGTAATGGTCAGGAATTCGTCCCCACACAAATAAGCCAACTTGCGATTTGTTGTACGTACATTGTAGCGTTTCTAAAATTTGTTCTGCCAAATGACGTCGTTTTTCGTACAAGTTGAAGTTCATCTCTTCGTGCCAACTTTCGTCGTTGTGTAGTGCTGTGGCGGCTGCTAATTGCATCGGACGGAACATGCCCGAATCGATATTGCTTTTTACTTTTAATATCCATTCGATAAACGTGGCATTGGAGGCTACCATGCCAATGCGCCAACCTGGCATATTATGACTTTTGCTCATCGAGTTCAATTCGATACAACACTCTTTGGCACCTTCTATTTGCAAAATACTTAAAGGCTTCTTATTTAAAATGAAGCTGTAAGGATTGTCGTTGACAATGATAATATGATGTTTCTGCGCAAATTCCACTAACTTTTGATATAATTCTAATGTTGCATTTGTTCCTGTTGGCATGTGCGGATAGTTGGTCCACATCAATTTAACCCTGCTTAGGTCTAGTTGTTCTAATGCATCAAAATCGGGCAACCAACCATTTTCTTCGGTGAGGTTGTACGGTATCACTTCTGCTCCAAGCAGCCTGCTTAAAGATGTGTATGTTGGATAACCAGGATTTGGAACCAAAACTTGTTCACCTGGATTGACAAATGCCAAGGTAATGTGCAAAATGCCTTCCTTTGAACCAATTAACGGTTGAATTTCGTTCGTCGGATTGAGAGTAACATGATACCATTTTTTGTAGAAATCGGCAAAAGCTTGGCGTAGTTCTGGAATTCCCACATAAGGTTGATAGCCATGCGCATCAGCATGATGAGCGTGTTCACACAATGTTTTTATAGTCGCTTCTGATGGTGGCATATCAGGGCTGCCAACGCCTAAGCTAATCACATTTTTGCCTTCGGCATTCATGTGAGCTATCTCTTTCAGTTTGCGTGAGAAGTAGTATTCTTGCACTGATTCTAAACGTGTGGCACCAGCGAAACTTTGGTTCATAAACAATGAGTTTAAATAGTTTGTTCTCCTTCAGTATATTCCCCTAAAATCTTTATATTGCGTATCAATGGTCGAATGGCATCGATAGCTTGTGTATAGCGCATGTAATTATCGAAACTCAAATCGATGTAAAATAGGTATTCCCACTCGTGACCAATCACTGGTAGTGATTGTATCTTGGTTAAATTGATGTTGTAGAACGAAAGAATAGTAAGTATTTTTGATAAACTGCCTTGTTCGTGTGGAAGCGAAAATACAATAGATGCTTTGTTGCAGCTCTCTTTCTGGGTGATTTGTTCGGCTTTATCTTTGTGCGCCACCATTAAAAATCGAGTAAAATTATGCTTATTTGTTTCGATTCCTTCGGCTAAAATTTTGAGACCAAATTGTTTGGCTGTTTCTGCGTAACAGATGCCCGCAATACCTCGTTGGTTGGAAGTGGCTATTTTGTGAGCGCTTTTTGCGGTATCTTCTGCCTCTATTAATTGAATGTGAGGATGTTGCGATAGGAATTGTTCGCATTGTAACAGTGCCATATAGTGTGAACGTACCTCGTGAATATCATCAATCTCTTGCCCTTCTAAAGCCACTAAGCTATGTTTGATACGTAATTTGTGCTCGCCAATAATCCGAACATCACTATCTTTCAGTAGATTATAGTTTTGCAAGAGGCTACCAGCAATGGTATTTTCTATTGCTATGGTTCCAACAATAGTCGGATTTTGTCGTACTAAATCAATAGATTCTTTGAATGTATCGCACGACAAAGTTTCGATAGTATTACCGAAATAGAGGCGTGCAGCAATGTCGTGAAATGAACCTTTTGCCCCTTGAATGGCGACTTGAATGGGTGAATTCATGTTGTTTTGTCTAAAAACAAAAAATCCTGCTCGAATTGGAGCAGGATTTCTGTATAATTACAAATTTTAAATGAAATTACATACGTCAAATCCTGCTCTTACTGCTAAAGTAAAAGTAGAAAAAGAAGTAGTTAAAAAATAATGATTTCATATAAAATCTTTCTAATATTGTTGTCTCACCAGGATTCGAACCTAGACAGACAGTACCAAAAACTGTAGTGCTACCATTACACCATGAGACAATACCGCTTTCCCTTAGAAAAGTGGTGCAAAGGTAAAACTTTTTTTGATTCCTTCCAAAAAAAAATAAAAAAAAGTGCAATTTAATCTCATATCTTTTTTGCTCGCATAAGTTGGTAGTTTTTTTGTATATTTGCAGGTTTATTTTTAATACCTTATTAGATGTCGCTATCTGTTCAAGCTATTTGTAAGTCGTATTCCCAGAAAGTGGTTCTAAATCAGATAAATTTGGAACTAAAAGCGGGCGAAATTGTGGGCTTTTTAGGGCCAAATGGTGCTGGCAAGTCTACACTGATGAAAATTATTACAGGTTTTGTGCAGCCCGACAG
>JAQVJY010000013.1:0-6810 GCA_028694915.1 Paludibacteraceae bacterium | reverse complement strand
AGAAAGTGGTTCTAAATCAGATAAATTTGGAACTAAAAGCGGGCGAAATTGTGGGCTTTTTAGGGCCAAATGGTGCTGGCAAGTCTACACTGATGAAAATTATTACAGGTTTTGTGCAGCCCGACAGCGGTCAAGTTTCCGTGTGTGGCGAGCTTGTATCGTCGTCTAATTTGGCTACGCGTCGTTTGATTGGTTATTTGCCAGAGCATAATCCGCTTTATTTGGATATGTATGTGCGTGAATATCTCGATTTTGTGGCGAACTTTTACCAATTGGATAATCGTAAGGCGCGCATTGAGCAGATGATTGAACGTACTGGCTTGACTGCTGAATGTCATAAACGCATTGGACAATTATCGAAAGGTTATCGCCAACGTGTGGGATTAGCTCAAGCGCTTATTCATGAACCGCAGGTGCTTATTTTAGATGAACCGACTACTGGTTTAGACCCAAATCAATTGGTTGAGATTCGCCAACTGATTAGTGAAGTTGGTAAAGAAAAAACGGTGCTATTTTCCACTCATATTATGCAAGAAGTACAAGCCTTATGTCAGCGTGTGGTAGTTATTAATAAAGGAAATATTGTGGCCGATGAGGCAGAGACTGTTATGACGCAAGGTTCTCAGATATTGCGCTTTGAAGTCGAATTTTCGATGCCAATGCATCACGATTTAGCCCAAATTTCTAGTGATATTTTGAAAGTGGATGCGTTGTCTGATAAATTATATCAGATTTCGGCACGCTCAGATGTGAGGGAACTATTGTTTAGTTTTGCCACTGAAAAGAAAATAACGATTTTGACCATGCGTCAACTGGAGGAATCGATGGAAGAGATTTTTAGAGCGTTGACAAAATAACAGCTTAAAACAGCCTTTCGCAGGCTATTAATTCTTTTGAATATGTCGGAATTTGATATACATCAATCGCCTAATGAACGTGATAATGATTTAGAACGCGCTTTGCGTCCTTTATCATTTGTCGATTTTCGCGGTCAAGAGAAGGCGATAGAAAACCTCTCGATTTTTGTGCAAGCTGCAAAACAGCGTAACGAAAGTCTGGATCATGTGTTATTGCATGGTCCTCCGGGACTTGGCAAAACAACTTTGTCCAATATTATTGCCAATGAATTAGGCGTTGGATTTAAAGTTACTTCGGGTCCCGTGCTTGATAAACCTGGCGATTTAGCAGGTTTACTTACTGGTTTGGAACGTAACGATGTGTTGTTTATTGATGAAATTCATCGTTTGAGTCCAATCGTGGAAGAATATCTTTATTCTGCCATGGAGGATTATCGTATTGATATTATGATTGACAAAGGGCCTAGTGCTCGGTCGATACAAATAGATTTAGAGCCATTTACGCTCATTGGAGCTACTACGCGTAGTGGTTTACTTACCAGCCCTTTGCGAGCACGTTTTGGTATTAATTGTCATTTCGAATATTACGACGAGCAGGTTTTGACGGGTATTATAAAACGTTCTGCTTTGATTCTTGATGTGCCAATAGCTGACGATGCGGCCGTTGAAATTGCTTTGCGCAGTCGTGGAACACCTCGTGTGGCCAATGCGTTGTTGCGTCGGGTGCGTGATTTTGCACAAGTGAAAGGCAGTGGTAAAATAGATGTCGAAATTGCACGTTTTGCCCTTGAAGCTCTTAATATTGACAAATATGGTTTGGATGAGATTGATAATAAAATTTTACTCACCATTATCGATAAATTTAATGGTGGTCCAGTGGGTTTAACCACTATTGCCACTGCTTTAGGCGAAGACGCTGGCACGATAGAAGAGGTTTACGAACCATTCTTGATTAAAGAAGGATTTATAAAACGCACTCCTAGAGGACGTGAGGTCACAGGATTGGCTTATCAGCACTTGGGCCGATTTAAACCAAGTGAACAAACAAGTTTATTTTAAATAGATACTATAATGGCAGGCTTAAAAAAGTTGGCGCAGGAAACAGCTATTTACGGTGTGAGTAGTATTGTTGGTCGGTTTTTGAATTGGTGTTTAGTCCCTTTGTATTCGTATGTTTTGGTTGATTCAAGCGATTATGGTATTGTTACCAATTTATATGCTTGGACGGCCTTAATTGTTATCATCTTGACTTATGGTATGGAAACGGGCTATTTCCGTTTTATTAATAATCAGCCAAAGCAGGAACAGTCTGACAATCGGGTATACAGTACGACCCTTACAAGTGTCGGTGTAACTTCTCTTTTATTTTCTGTTATTTGTATTGTATTTGGACCTCAAATTGCAGCCTCATTAGGCTATGCAGATCATCCTGAATTTATTCAAATGCTAGGCGTGGTGGTTTCAATGGATGCTTTTGATTCTATTCCATTCTCATATTTGCGCTATAAAAACAAACCAATTGTATTTGCAGGTCTGAAAATGGTTATGATTTTTGTGAATATTATTTTCAATATTTTTTTCTTGGTTCTTTGTCCAAAATTGGCGGTTTCCAATCCTGAACTTATTGATTGGTTTTATGATCCTAATTATGGGGTTGGTTATATTTTTGTAGCAAATCTTATTTCTACCACAGCAGTTACTTTGGCTTTGATGCCTTATGTGTTTGTTGGGAAATGGAATTTTGATAAAACCTTATTACGTAGTATGTTGAAATATTCTTTGCCACTCTTATTGTTGGGTGTGGCTGGTATTATGAATCAAACTATTGATAAGATTATTTTCCCTATGGTTTATCCAAATCCTGCAGAAGCGATGCGTGAGTTGGGTATTTATGGTGCCTGTTTTAAAGTGGCTATGGTGATGATGATGTTCACGTATGCGTTCCGTTTCGCTTACGAGCCATTTATTTTTGCAAAAAATTCGGATGCGGATAGTAAAGCTACTTATTCCAATGCTATGAAGTACTTTGTGATTACCACATTGTTCATCTTTTTAATTATTATTGCGTATATTGATATTTTCAAATTATTACTCGGCCCTCAATACCGTGAAGGGATTCGCATTATCCCAATTGTATTAATGGCTTATTTCTTACAAGGCGTGATGTATAATTTGTCGTTGTGGTACAAGTTGGTGGATAAAACGATATTTGGTGCTTGGTTTTCGTTAATAGGCTTTATTGTTACTTTGGCTATTAATATTGTATTCATCCCTATCTATAGTTACATGGCATCGGCTTGGGCTGCACTGGTTAGCGCTGTGGTTATGGTGGTTTTGTCTTATGTGTTTGGTCAAAAATATTATC
The DNA here is from genome assembly GCA_028694915.1 of Paludibacteraceae bacterium. GTDB lineage: Bacteria > Bacteroidota > Bacteroidia > Bacteroidales > Paludibacteraceae > W0P28-013. The sequence continues at coordinate 3,588 of JAQVJY010000013.1, read as the reverse complement.
CAATTCATTATAAATTAAAGACCATCGGTTTATATTTTGGATTGACTATGTTACTTTTGGCAGCGATGTATTTGGTTTCATTCGAATGGCCAGTTGTTAATATTTTGTATCGCACCATTTTAGTGGCCATATATGTCGCTATAGTAGCGTGGCGAGAACTACCACTGCTTCGGCCTAAACGTGTTACCAAAGTGAATACGTAGAATTTTTTGTATTTAAAAACGCTTGTTGATAAGTTTTTGTAAAAGCTAAGTAACTTACTAGTAGCGTTTCAATTTCTTTTAGTACTTTTGTAGCTCAATTTGTAAATTCTTACTTACGATATTAAATTATGGGACTTTTTTCTCTTACGCAGGAAATAGCTATTGACTTAGGAACGGCTAATACGATTATCATTTGCAATGATAAAATTGTGGTTGATGAACCTTCGGTTGTAGCTTTAGATAGACGCACTGACAAGCTCCTTGCCATTGGTAAGGTCGCTCAGCAAATGCATGGTAAAGCACATGAGGGTATACGTACTGTTCGTCCGTTGAGGGATGGTGTAATTGCCGATTTCTATGCCGCAGAATTGATGATTCGTGGTATGATTAAATTAATTCCTCATAAAAATCAGTTGTTTACGCCTTCGTTACGCATGGTAATTGGTATTCCTTCGGGAAGTACTGAGGTTGAAATTCGTGCTGTGCGTGACTCTTCAGAACATGCGGGTGGACGTGAGGTTTATATGATTTATGAGCCGATGGCTGCTGCTATTGGTATTGGTTTAGATGTGGAAGCGCCTGCTGGTAACATGGTGGTTGATATAGGTGGTGGTACTACTGAAATTGCAGTTATTTCATTGGGTGGTATGGTGGCTAATAAATCTATTCGTATCGCTGGTGATGATTTTACTGCTGATATTATGGAGTACATGAACCGTCAACATAATATCAAAGTAGGAGAACGCACTGCAGAACAGATTAAAATTAATGTAGGTTCAGCCTTAACTGACTTGGGCGATGAAGCACCTGAAGATTATATCGTTCGTGGTCCTAATCGTATGACGTCATTGCCAATGGAAGTGCCAGTTTCTTATATGGAAATTGCTCATTGTCTAGAAAAATCGATTACTAAGATTGAAGCGGCTGTATTAGGAGCATTGGAAAGTACTCCTCCTGAAATTTATGCCGATTTGGTTAAAAATGGTATTTATTTGGCTGGTGGTGGAGCGTTGTTGCGCGGCTTGGCTAAACGTTTGACTGATAAGATTCAAATTCAATTCCATGTGGCTGATGATCCTTTGCATGCTGTAGCTCGTGGAACTGGTGTTGCGCTTAAAAATGTACACAAGTTTCAATTCTTGTTACGTTAATTTGATAATTGTATAATCAAATAAAACGAGGGTAGAATATTTATTTTACCCTTTGTCTTTTCAAAATACACATATGTCAGCTTTATTACGTTTCTTTGCACGTTTTGCATTAGTTTTTGAGTTCCTCTTTTTGGAAATCATAGCTTTTGTCTTGATTTTTCACGCTAATGCATTTCAACAAAGCGTTATTTATAGAGCAAATACAGCGTTTGTGGTCTCGGTATATGAAACTACGAGTGCTTGGTCAGACTATTTTCATTTAGGTATCGATAACCAAAAATTGGCTCATGAAAACGAAATATTGGCCAATAAAGTAGCTCGTTTAGAAGCTAAACTAGCGGCAGTAAAAGATACTTCGCTCGTTGTTACACCAGCTTATCGTGCTATTTCGGCTAAGGTGGTTTATAGCAGTGTCAATAAAATTCAAAATTACATTTTAATTGACAAAGGTAAAGATTATGGCCTAGCTCCTGATATGGGTGTTGTTTCTGATGAGGGAGTTGTTGGCGTAATTGAAAGTGTCGCAGAGCATTTTTCCGTCGTATTGCCTATTCTTAATACGAAATTGTTGGTAAGTGGAAAATTGAAAACTAACAATGCATTGGGGTCTGTGGTTTGGAATGGCATTTCTCCTACAATTGCACAATTTACAGAAATTCCTAGCCATGTTGAAGTGGTGGAGGGTGATTCTGTCGTGACGAGTGGATTTTCGGCTATCTTTCCTGAGGGAATTTTTATAGGTACCATTGATGATGTTGATTACCAAGACCATCAAACCTTTTGTGATATCAAATTGAAATTAGCTACCAATTTTCAGTCATTGCACTATGTGCGTGTGCTTGACGTGAATCGTCGGGAGGAGCAACAACAAATAGAAAATACTATACCTTGATATGCAAGATCGACTTAAAATACTGTTACATTTTGTTCTGCTCATAGCCGTTCAGATATTGATTTTGAATAATATACAGTTATTTGGATTAATTAATCCCTATTTGTATATCTTGTTCATTATCACATTACCTATGTTTGTGTCTCCTGGCTTTATGTTGCTTCTAGCGTTTGTTCTAGGTGGTATTATTGACGTGTTTTCGCACAGCTATGGTATTCATATGGCAGCAACGGTTTTAGTTGCTTTTATTCGTCCATATATTATGGGGTTGTTTGCCTCTCGCGAAGATATGGAAAAGTCGGCGCCAACTTATCGTAACTTTGGTGTTTCTTTTCTTAAATATGCCTTATTACTTGTTGTGATTCATCATTTTGTGCTTTTCTCTTTAGAGGCATTTTCATTTTCGCATTTTGGTATGGTACTGCTTAAAACAGTGTGTAGTAGTTTGGTAACCATGCTACTTATATTTGGTGTTCAAAGTATTAATTTCAAAAGAAGGTGATAAACGATTCATTCAGTAATAGACAATATGTTATCCGCATTTTTATAGCGGTATTGTTGGCTATATTTGTGATTCAGTTATTTAATCTTCAGTTGATTAAAGACTATGGAGAGCAAGCTGATAGTAATGCGCTTTTACGTCGTACCATTTATGCTCCTCGTGGTTTGATTTACGACCGTAACGGCGTATTGCTTGTATACAATCAACCTACTTACGATATTCTGATTACCATGCACGAATTACGTGCTATGGCAAAAAACAAAACTCCGCTCGATACCATGGAGTTGTGTCAAACACTTTCGATTACCAAAGCAGAGTTCGATAAACGTATAAAAGAAGTAAAAAATAGAATTGGCTACTCTCCGCGTGTACCACAACGGTTTATTACCCAATTATCTCCTGCTGAATATGCGGTTTTACAAGAGAAATTACATCGTTTTCCTGGTTTTACAATTCAAGGCAGAACGTTGCGCAATTACATATATCCAGTGGCTGGTCATGCGCTTGGTTCTATTGGTGAGGTGTCACGTCGGATGATTGAAAAGGATTCTTACTACAAGCAGGGCGACTACGCTGGTGTAAGTGGTTTTGAAAAGTCGTATGAGGTGGCATTGCGTGGCCAAAATGGTGTTGAAATTTTATTACGTGATGTGGCTGGTCGTATTCAGGGACGTTATAAAAAGGGAGAATTTGATAAGGCTGCTGTAGCTGGCGATAATTTAACCGTGACATTGGATGTCAAGTTGCAAATTTTAGCAGAGGAGTTATTGCAAGGTAAAAAGGGTAGTGTTGTAGCTATTGAGCCAAGCACTGGCGAAATATTGGCTATGGCCTCAAATC
>JAQVJY010000005.1 GCA_028694915.1 Paludibacteraceae bacterium | reverse complement strand
AGCTTATTTTCGAGCTACCGATAACACTAAGTTGAAATCTATTTATCAAGAAATAGATCAATTAGAGAAAACGAAGTTGCGTGTAAATCAATACAGTAAAAAGAATGAAGAATATATGCCATTTTTGCTAGCGGCGCTCTTGTTATTACTGGCTGAAATTGTTTTGCGCCATACTGTTTTACGCCGATTGCCTTAATATTTACACTGTCGATTTTATATATTCAAGCTATATGTTTCGTTTTGCTCACCCCTATTTTTTGTATTTACTGATAGTCGTTCCACTATTGGTCGCGATGTTTGTGTATGTCACCTATCAGCAAAAAATACGTTTGCGTGAATTTGGGAATCCTGACTTATTGAAACGATTGATGCCCAATGCCTCCATTATACGTCCTCAATTGAAATTTTACACGCTTATGGTCGTTTTGGTGTTGATGATTGTGGCTTTAGCTCGTCCTCAATTTGGGTCAAAACTCCAAACCGCCAAGAAACATGGTGTAGAAGCTATGATCGTGTTGGATGTGTCCAATTCTATGATGGCGCAAGATATACAACCTAATCGTTTAGAGCGTTCTAAATTGATTCTTTCAAAGTTGATTGATGATATGGTGGATGATAAAATTGGTTTAATTGTATTTGCTGGTGATGCCTTTGTGCAATTGCCCATAACCACCGATAATGTGTCTGCCAAGATGTTTTTATCGTCGATTAATCCTAATTTAGTACCACGTCAAGGTACCGCTATTGGAACCGCTATTGATTTAGCTATTCAGTCCTTTGGTCCTAATGAATCAGAAGCTGGGCGTACAATTATTGTTATAACCGATGGTGAAAATCATGAGGACGATGCTGTTGGGGCGGCTAAATTGGCTCAAGAAAAAGGTATTACTGTGAATGTGGTTGGCATGGGTACGCCCGAAGGAACACCAATTCCTGTGGGAGGTACAATGAGTTTCCGTAAAGATAAAGATGGTAATGTAGTGGTGACTAAATTGAACGAAACCATGTGCCGACAAATAGCCGAAGCCGGTTCTGGCATTTATGTACGAGCTGACAACTCAAATACCGCTTTGAAAGCGGTGTCAGGGCAGATAGGTGAAATGCAAAAGGGCAACCTAGAAACTAAGTCGTATGCTGAATACGATGAAAAGTTTTATATTTTTGTCTGGATTGCATTGTTCTTGCTGGTCATCGAATTTTATGTGTTTAATCGTCAGAATAAAGCGTTGAATAAAATTAAATGGTTCGATTAACTATGAAACGTTTCTCAATTCTTATTATCCTGTGTGCTGTTGTTTCGTCAGTTGCTGCTCAAAAAGAGAGTGGCGATGTGCGCCGTGGAAATTCAGCCTACAAGAAAGAAAAATATGTGGATGCCGAAGTGGATTACCGAAAAGGTTTGGAAAAAAATGCCAAATCATTTTCGGGTAATTTTAATTTGGGCAATGCCTTGTATCGTCAAGAAAAATATGCCGAAGCAGTTGAACAATTTCAGGCAGCTGCAGCGTTGGCTGGTACAGATAAAGGTCGTATTGCCGCTGCTTATCACAACATAGGCAATTCGTTGTTGCAGTCGGGCGATTTTGCCAAAAGTATCGATGCCTACAAACAAGCTTTACGCAACAACCCAAACGACAACGATACGCGTTATAATTTGGTGTATGCTCAGCAAATGTTGAAACAGCAACAAAACAAGAACCAAAATAAAAATAAGAATCAACAACAAGAAAAACAGCAACAACAAGAAGAGCAGCAGCAAGATAAAAATAAGCAAGATCAGCAGCAACAACAGCAAAAGCAACAGCAGCAACAATCTGCCATGTCGAAAGAACGCGCAGAAGAAATTTTAAAAGCGTTGGAGCAAGACGAGCGTGATACGCAAGATAAAGTAAAAGAGGCTCAAGCACAACAAGCAAAACGTTATCGTGTTGATAAAGATTGGTAATTGAAGAACTTTAATCGAAAAGTGAAGATGAAAAGAATAGGATTAGTAATGATTGGAATATTGGCGGCTGTGTCTGTTTTTGCTGCCAATGTGAGCTTTACGGCCAGTGCGCCAGCAGCAGTGCCTAATGGACAATCGTTTCAGTTAGTGTATACGGTTAATGCAGCAGCCAAAGATTTACGCGTGCCTGCATTTAATGCCTTTGAGGTGATTGCTGGGCCGTTTACCTCACAAAGTCATAGTGTGCAGATTATCAATGGAAAATCGTCGTCGGAAACCACGTTGCGTTATACATATACCTTATTACCAACCAAGGAAGGTACATTTAACATACCGAGTGCATCCATTGTGGTAGATCAAGATCGTTATCAGTCGAATGCATTGACTATTAAAGTTTTGCCAGCAGATAAGTCTGCTGATACATCCAATCAATCGGGGAAAGATAAACAAACTTCTGCACCAATTTCTCAACAAATTACGGACGATAATTTATTTATTCGACCAGTCATTTCACGTACTAAAGTGCGAGAACAAGAACATATTTTATTAACTTATAAAATATACGCTCGTGTCGATTTAATAGATATTCAGCAAGTTAAATATCCCGATTTTAAAGGTTTTTTTGTGCAAGAAGTAGAACTTCCACAAAATAAACAATTCGCTTTAGAAAATTACGATGGTAAAAATTACAATACCATTGTATTGCGTCAATATTTATTGTATCCACAAAATTCTGGTACATTGAATATTGATAAGCTAACTTGTAATGCTGTGATTCGTGTAAAAAATCAGGCACAAGTTCGTAGCATCTTCGACGATTTTTTTGATTCCTATCAAGAGGTTAAAAAGCCACTTTCAACTCCAGCTCTTAAAGTATCGGTTGCCGCTTTGCCAACACCTAAACCTACTAATTTTTCGGGCGGAGTAGGTTCTTTTTCTGTAAAATCAAAGATTAATGCTTCGGAATTAAAAGCCAATGAAGCGGTTACTATAACGGTTACGATTTCGGGCAATGGTAATATGAAAATGGTGAAAAATCCAGAACTCAAATTTCCACCTGATTTTGAAACATACGAACCGAAAGTTACCAATTCGTTTACCAATACAACGTCTGGCGTGTCAGGGACAAAAACGATTGAGTATCTTGCCATTCCTCGCCATGCAGGCGATTATGATATTCCTGCTACCGAGTTTTCTTACTTTGATGTGGCGTCACAAAGTTACAAAACGGTTACCATTCCTGCTTATCATTTAAAAGTAGGTAAGGGCTCTGATAATGGACAAGGCGGTTCGGTAAGTAATTTTACCAATCAAGAACAGGTTCGTATGATTGCGTCTGATATTCGCTATATCGATATTAGCCAGTTTGAACTCGCTGCGCCAGAAGATTCTTGGATTGGTGGGTGGAGATTCTGGTTAGCTTATTTGCTGCCACTTGCCATCGCTATATTAGCTTTAGTGTTTTTCCGTAAACAGGCTCGCGAGAATGCTGATTTAGCTTTAATGCGTAATAAAAAGGCCAACTCGGTAGCCCGTAAACGTTTGAAGTTAGCTGAGAAATATTTAAAAACGGATGCTAAAAAAGCATTTTATGATGAAGTTTTGAAGGCGTTGTGGGGTTATTTGTGCGATAAATTGAGTTTGCCTTTGGCTGATTTGAACAAAGAAAATGTAGCCGCTCAGTTGACTGCTCATGCAGTTGCTCAGGCTGATATTGATAAATTTATTCGTTTGCTTGATGATTGTGAATTTGTGCGCTATGCACCGTCGAATGACGATCGTGCTACGATGGATCATATTTTTAAACAAACACTCGAAATGATTGCTAAATTAGAGGAAACTATTAAACGCTAACGGTTATGAATAAACTTGTAAAACTTGTAGTAGTTGTTATACTTTTGGCAGTTGTAGGTTCTATCAAAGCCGACAATCAACTTCAAAAGGCGGCTGATTTGTACGCTGCTCAATCGTATGAACAGGCTGCTGAGGTGTATGCCAATATCCTGCAAACCGATGTGGTATCGCCCGAAGTGTATTATAATTATGCTAACGCTTGTTATAAATCGGGACAATTGGGTAAGGCTATTTTAAATTATGAACGCGCTTTGGTTTTACGTCCCAATTACGAAGATGCTAAGTTCAATTTAACCTTTGTGAACGCTCAAATTGCTGATAAAATAGAACCAATCGAACAATTTTTCTTAACGGAATGGCTCGAAAGTTTAGGTAGTTTACAAACTGCCAATCAGTGGGCCATTACTAGCATTAGTGGATTTGTGGTATGTTTGATTTTGGCGTTATTATACGTATTTGCTTCGCATCGTTCGTTGCGTAAAGTGGGCTTTTTTGGCGCAATTACCTGTTTAGTTATTTCGGTAGCCGCTTTAAGTTATAGTTTTTCGTTGCAACATAAGGCTCAAGAACGTGCTGAAGCAATTGTGATGGTTGGTGCGATGCCTGTAAAAAGCGCGCCAGACGACAGTGGTACAGAACTCTTTGTGTTGCACGAAGGCACGAAGGTTGTTATCAAAAGTTCATTACGTGGTTGGTTCGAGATTCGTCTTGCCGATGGTCATGTAGGTTGGGTTAAAACCACTCAAATAGAACGCATATGAGTTGGTTCGAATCACTGATAGAACTCGATAAACAGCTATTGCTTTTGGGCAATAGTTTTCATACGCCTTTTTGGGATAATTTTATCTCTATTTTTAGCGGAAAACTCATTTGGATTCCAACGGCATTGGTTTTGTTATACGTTATTATTCGTACCGAGAAACGTGATTCGTGGTGGGTTTTATTGTTTTTGGTTATTACTATTGTTTTAGCTGACCAAATTTCGTCAGGTATTATTAAGCCACTCGTGGCGCGTTGGCGGCCAACACACGAACCGACTTTACAGGGGATGGTGCAGTTGGTACATGGTTATACGGGTGGTCGTTATGGATTTGTATCTTCGCATGCTGCCAATAGTTTTGCGGTTGCTTTATTTTCCTCTTTGTTATTTCGTCGTCGGCTTTATACGTGGACTATTTTTATATGGGCTACAGCCAATGTGTACACCCGAATCTATTTGGGCGTGCATTATCCGTTGGATATTTTAGGTGGCGCCATTGTTGGATTAGCTTGTGGTTGGTTTAGTTTTTATCTGATGCAACGCATCAAACCCCAATTACGACAACGAATAGATGATATTATGCTCGATAAAGGCATTTATCTAATCATTTCTGTATTAATTATTTCGGTTGCTGTAATAGCTATCGGAAATAACTTTTTACTCTTTTTAGCGTAAAAATTGCAATTTTATCGTTCAAAAATTTGTAAGATTGAAATTAAACGTATAAATTAGCAGAAAATTAAAGAACCTTTAGTCTGTCACTACACAGCGGGGTAGCTCATATGTGAATTATAACCTTAATCATTATTCATCTAATAAATTTTACAGCCATGACAAAGACAATCACATTTAACGAATTGCGTAAAATCAAAGACAGTTTACCTTCGGGCAGTATGCAACGCATTGCCGATGAACTTCGTGTTGATGTAGAAACTGTTCGAAACTATTTTGGCGGACATAATTACAAAGAAGGTGGAAGTTGTGGTGTTCATATCGAACCAGGTCCTGATGGTGGCCTTGTGATGCTTGACGATACTACTATTTTGGATGTTGCTTGTCGTATACTCGATGAAAAATAAAAAAAGGCTGCTCAGTAAGAGCAGCCTTTTTTTATGCTAAGTGCTGTAGTAAATCGATTTTATAGCCTCGTAAAAATTCATCACTATTCATCCGTTTCTTACCCGACAATTGGAGGGATTGGATGATTACAAAACCATCTTTGCAAGCTACTTTTAGCTCTTTTTTACCATCTGTGATAATGGTTCCGTGGGTATGTGTGTGCGAAGTTTGTTCTGTTGTTACTGCGTAAATTTTCATTGGAATTGGTTCCCTATTATCGTTCATGAGTTCACTCCAAGCCGTAGGGTAGGGCGATAAGCCTCTTACAAAATTATAGATGGATTCACAATCGCTGTCCCAATTTATTTTACACGTTTCTTTAAAAATTTTCGGAGCCATTTTGAGTTCAGCTGCTGCGGGTTGTGGCATTTTTGGAGCTGTGCCATCTAAAATACAATCAACCGTTTTTACAACAGTTTGAGCACCTAATGCCATAAGTTGGTCGTGTATAGTTTCCGCATTATCGGTACGGTGAATGGCTATTTTTTTCTGTAGAATTAAATCGCCCGTATCTATTTCGTGTTGTAGGAAAAAGGTGGTAACGCCAGTCTCTTTTTCACCGTTGATGATAGCCCAATTGATAGGCGCTGCTCCGCGATATTGTGGAAGTAATGAACCGTGTAAATTAAATGTGCCCATCGGTGGCATATTCCACACAACTTCTGGTAACATTCGAAAAGCGACTACAATTTGCAAATCGGCTTTTAAGGCCTTGAGCTCTTCCAAAAATTGTTCATCTTTCAATTTTTCAGGTTGTAGCAGAGGCAAATTGTGTGCTAGTGCATATTCTTTGACTGCCGAAAACTGAACTTTATAGCCTCGTCCTGCAGGCTTGTCGGGCATGGTAACCACGCCTACTACATTATAACCTCCTGAAACCAGTGCATCTAAACTTGCCACTGCAAATTCGGGCGTACCCATATATACAATACGTAACTCGTCTTTTGTCATCTTTGTCTGTTTAATTCCGTTTGTCCGCTCCCCACATAAGTTTGTTTTTCAGTGTTTTAAAAAAACTGTGGTGTAAAGGTTTAATCACTTTTATTGTATAATTAGCTTTGGCAATATGCAACTTGGTAGTTTGTGGCATCACTTGCGAGCGACCATCAAGCGAAATGAGAAAACTCTTCGATCGGCTGTCTATTTCTAAGTCGATATGCCAAGAATCTGGAATAATAAGTGGTCGCACGTTGAGGCTGTGCGAAGCCACTGGTGCAATGATTAAGTTCTGCGCTTGAGGCACTAATAGTGGACCGCCCACGCTCATGGAATAAGCCGTAGAGCCAGTTGGTGTTGCTATTATTAACCCGTCAGCTTGGTAAGTATTTAAAAATTCATTGTTCACTGAAGCACGAATGCTAATCATCGACGATAAATCTTGTTTTAAAATAGCCACTTCGTTGAGTGCAAATGGATAATTCTTTTCAGAGCCATCAGAGGTTGACAGTTCTAGCACCGTTCGTTCTTCTACATGATAGCGACCATCTAAAAGTTCCTGTAAGATGGTGTCAATTTCTTCGTGAGCCACATCGGCTAAAAAACCCAAACGACCTGTGTTAATGCCAAGAATTGGAATATTCTTATCGCCAATACAAGCTGCCGTTGTTAAAAAAGTACCATCACCGCCAATGCTAATTACTAAATCAGCATTCAGTGTATCTGTATTGATGGTCTTACATGTTGGGAAATTTTTCATTTTAGTCGCAATTTGCGAATAAAAATCACGTTCTATCAATACATCGACACCATGACCAAGTAAGAAATTGACTGTTTGCCGCAATGGCTCATCAATTTCTTCTTTATAAGTGGTGCTAAATATAGCAATTTTCATTTTTTTAGATTACTTTTGTTCGTGAATTTATTTCACTATGCAAAGTAACAAAATGTAAATGAAACGACCAAACAGGAATGAATAAATGACAAAATTAAGTGTAAATATCAATAAGATAGCCACCATCCGAAATGCTCGCGGAGGCGATAATCCGAATGTGGTACAAATGGCGCTCGATTGTGAAAAGTTTGGGGCTGAAGGCATTACTGTTCATCCTCGCCCAGACGAACGCCACATTCGTAGACGCGATGTGTATGATTTACGTCCCGTGCTGACTACGGAGTTTAATATCGAAGGTTATCCTTCGCCCGAATTTATTGACTTGGTTTGTGCCATTAAACCTGCACAAGTTACGCTTGTTCCCGATGCACCTGATGCTATTACGTCGAATGCAGGCTGGAATTGTGATCTTCATTTTGATTTTTTGAAAGCTATTACGGAGCAATTTCAATCGCACGGTATTCGTGTCTCTATATTTGTAGGAACCGATTTGCACACGATTGAACGTGCCGCAGCGTTGGGAGCCGACCGTATCGAATTATATACGGAACCGTATGCCACCAATTATCCGAAAGGACCAGAATTGGCTGTAGAGCCTTTTGTGAAAGCCGCTGAGCATGCTCGTAAATTTGGTTTGGATGTGAATGCGGGGCATGATTTAAGTTTGGAAAATTTGACTTATCTTTGCAAGCGTATTCCATTTTTGGCTGAAGTTTCTATTGGGCATGCACTCATTTGTGATGCACTCTACTTAGGTCTGGAAGAAACCATCAAACGTTATAAAACGTGTTGTTTGGGTTAATTTTGTAATTATCTAAAAATTAATTTAATATGAATCTTACTATTTTATTACAAACTGTAGCTGCCGTGGCCGATACAACTATGGCAGCCGTTCCAACAGCAGCGCCTGTGGCAGCTCCAATAGCAGCAGCTCCAGTAGTTGAAGCTGCTAAAACATTGAGTTTCTTTGATATGGCTGTTAAGGGCGGATGGATTATGATTCCTATCGCTTTATTGTTTGTTTTGGCTATTTATATTTTTATAGAACGTACAATTACATTGCATAAGGCATCTAAAGAAGATGCGTCGTTCATGAATCGCATAAAAGATTATATTTACGACGGTAAATTGGAATCGGCGTTGAACTTGTGCCGTGATACAAATTCACCATCGGCTCGTATGATTGAAAAAGGTATTAGCCGTTTGGGTCGTCCTATGGGCGATGTGCAAGTAGCTATTGAGAATGTGGGAAGTATTGAAGTTGCTAAATTGGAAAAAGGACTTGGATTGTTGGCAACAACTTCTGGTGGTGCACCAATGTTAGGATTTTTGGGTACTGTACTTGGTATGGTTCAAGCATTTTTTGAAATGGAGCAAGCTGGTGGTAACACCATTAATTTGAGTCAATTGTCGGGTGGTATTTATACCGCTATGGTAACTACTGTTGCTGGGTTAATTGTGGGTGTTTGTGCTTTCTTTGCGTACAATTATTTAGTAGGTAAAGTGGGTGAAGTTATGCGCCGCTTGGAAATGCGTAGCATGGAATTCATGGATTTATTGAACGAGCCCGCTGCTGGTAAAAAATAACTTGACGAATTGTCAAAAAACGTAAGATATGGCTATTAAAAAACGAAATAAAATTGACGCTTCTTTTAGCATGTCGTCGATGACTGACATTATCTTTTTGCTGCTATTATTTTTTATGATAGCTTCAACCATGTCGTCTCCGAATGATATGAAGGTCAATTTGCCTCAAAGTAAAGCTAAAACGGCTACTAAGGCAAATATTATCAAAGTGGGTATCGATCGTGACGGAGCATTCAGCATTGCCGAAGGCGTCGAAGCTCCTCAATATGTCGATTTTGAGCGCCTTGAACCGATGTTAAAAGCGGCTCAAGCGGCCGATTCAACGTTGTATGTGGCTCTTCATGCTGATGAAGAAGTTCCTTACAAACAGGTTGTTCGTGTGTTGGATATTGCCAACCAAAATAAAATGAAGTTAGTTATTGCGACTAAAGTGGCTGAAAAATAAATGAAAAAATCTGAACTATACGCATCTGTAGGAACGGTCGTTGTTTGCGGAATAGTATTAGCTATTTTGCTGCTGTTTGGCTTTTCTATATCTAAAAAAGATATAGACGAAGGTCTTATGGTGAGCTTTGGCGAAGAAATCGAGGGTTTTGGACAATCGGAGCTAGTGGCTCCGCCTACAGCTGTGGCTCCTGTCGTTCCACCAGTATCGACTCCTAAAAATGAGGATTTGATGACTCAAGATGACGAATCGGTAGTGTTGGCTGCTAAGGAAAAAGAGAAAAAACGCAAAGAAGAAGAACGCCAACGTCTGTTGGAGGAACAACGACGCCAAGAACAACAACGCATTGCTGCTGAAAATCAACGCAAAATTGATCAAGCGAAAGCGGCTGCTGGAGCTTTTGGTAAATCCCCTGGAGCTGGCAGTGGAAATACAACTGGTGATGCCATGCAAGGCAATCCTGCTGGTTCAGGTTCGTCGGGTGGACATTCGTGGTCGCTTGCTGGTCGTTCATTAAATGGAGGTTTGCCAAAACCGGCTTACAATGGAGATCAAGAGGGACGTATTATTGTTAATATTCGAGTCGATAGAGCGGGAAATGTGACTGATGTATCGATTGCCTCTGGTTCCAATATAAGTAATAAAGAACTACGTGATGCATCACTTCAGGCGGCTAAACGTACTAAATTTACAGCTGGTAGCGATGTGGCTATGGGAACAATTACTTATCAATTTAGATTGAATTAAGTGCTGTATAAAATGAATTACATCTTTTTAGCTCCAGGTTTTGAAGAAATTGAGGCATTAACCGTAATCGATGTGTTGCGCCGTGCTGATATTTCGGTGAAATCCGTATCTATTACCGATGATTTAAACGTCGTAGGTGCCCATGCTATAACGGTTTTGGCTGATTGCGTGCTTAAAGATGTTGATTTTGAAGCGGCTCACTATTTGATTTTACCAGGAGGAATGCCAGGGGCTACTAACTTATCAAATTGTAAACCACTTACAGCACATTTACAAGCGCACCATGAGGCTCAAAAACCTTTAGCAGCCATTTGTGCTGCTCCCTTGGTGTTAGGTCGCTTAGGTTTGCTGCAAGGATTGGATGTTATTTGTTATCCGGGTTTTGAACACGAATTACAAGGCGCCCGTTTGAGTGACCAAAATGTAGTGCAGTCGCAACACATTATAACGGCTAAAGGTCCTGCTTATGCTTTGGATTTTGCTTTAAAGTTGGTGGCCGATATTAAAGGCGATTCTGTGGCTGAGGCTATTAAAAAGGCCATGTTTTAAATTAGATTACAACTTGATACAAAAAAAAGAGAACACCAAATTGGCGTTCTCTTTTTTTATCGGATACCGTTAAACTTATTTAGTTTTAGCGGCTTTTTTTACGATAGCTTTGAATGCTTCTGGGTGATTCATAGCAAGGTCTGCCAATACTTTGCGGTTCATGGCGATACCTGATTTGTGTAAAGCGCCCATAAGTTGAGAATAAGACATTCCTTCCATGCGAGCTGCAGCGTTGATACGTTGAATCCACAATGCGCGGAAGTTACGTTTTTTAGCTTTACGATCGCGGAATGCATATTGCAAACCTTTTTCCCACGTATTTTTTGCTACCGTCCAAACATTGCGACGTGCACCAAAATACCCACGGGTAAGTTTCAAAATTCTTTTACGTTTTGCTCTTGAGGCAACGTGATTTACTGATCTTGGCATAATTTTTTTCTTTTTTGAATGTTAGCGTTCCATTATCGGAATCTTTCGGCTAATCACTCGGTTAATCACTAAAGTTAAATTCTGTACAATTAAAAGTTATCTAAGTGCTAATAACGCTTTAACGTTCTTTTCGTCAACAGAACTAACAAGTCCTGAATGAGTTAAATTACGTTTTTGTTTCAACGTTTTTTTAGTTAGAATGTGGCTTTTAAAAGCATGTTTCCGTTTGATTTTTCCTGATCCGGTAAGGGCAAACCTCTTTTTGGCACCGGAATTAGTTTTCATTTTTGGCATTTCTCAGTATAATTATAAATTAATAAAAAAAACTTCTTATTTTTTTGTGCTTTTTGGCGACAGCATGATAATCATGCGCTTACCTTCGAGTACTGGTAATGAATCAACTTTGGCAATATCTTCTAAATCGTTTGCAAAACGAAGTAATAATACTTCACCTTGTTCTTTAAATAAGATAGAGCGACCTTTAAAGAATACAAATGCTTTGACTTTACAACCTTCTTTTAGGAACGATTGTGCGTGTTTAAGCTTGAAATTGTAGTCGTGGTCGTCGGTTTGTGGACCGAAACGAATCTCTTTAACCACCATTTTTACAGTTTTGGCTTTGATCTCTTTTTCTCTCTTCTTTTGCTGATAGAGGAATTTTTGATAATCAACAACACGGCATACGGGTGGTTCCGCATTAGGCGAAATTTCAACTAGATCAAGATTTAAATCGTCGGCTATGGTTAGTGCGCGTTCTATAGGATAAACGCCAACTTCGACATTCTCGCCAACTAAACGAACTTCTCTCACACCACGAATTTTCTCGTTAATGCGGTGCGCTTCTTCGTTTCTTTTTTTGATAATCAACTGCTTAGCTATTGTACAGTCCTCCCGATTGGTTAAAGTTAATATTAGTTGCCCATACGATTTTTGGGCTCGCAAATATACGATGTTTTTTCTGCTTGGCAAAATATTTTATAACAAATTCGTTGTGCGAACACAAGAAAACGCTTTTGCGGGTTTTTGCTGGTTGAAAATAGGTGTTTTTAACGCGTTATTTTGAGGAGATATACCAAAAATTTCCCCACTTTTCGCCATTTGCCTTTTGATCTTAAGTTAATTCCTTGAATTGTATTGTAAATCAATTATTTATTGAATATGTTAATAGTGTTAAAGGTGTTTATAAAGTTGTTAATAAGTCCGTTTTGTATGTTTATATTGTAGGTAAATATTGTTGATAAGTTTTTTGTGGGGGAATGTGGGGAATTAAATTTATATTGTAATTTTACACCCAGAATAATTAATAAGGAGTGCTATGGCAACATTTATCGGAAATATTGAAGCGAAGGCAGATGTTAAGGGGCGAATTTTTATCCCAGCATCTTATCGGAAGCAGCTTCCAGAGGGCGAAAGAGAGCGTTTGGTGATGCGTATGGATCCCAATAATGCCTGCTTGATTTTGTACCCTGAAGGCGTTTGGAATCGTAAGGTTGCCGACTTCAAAGAGAAGCTTGATGAGTGGAATTCTGACGATCAAATGTTGTTGATGCAATTTGTGTCGGATGCAGAATGGCTGGATATCGACTCGCAAGGTCGTGTGTTGATTTCTAAACGCTATCTTCAACAAATTGGCGTATCGCTAGATGTCCTTTTTGTGGGAATGCTAGATCGCATTGCTTTGTGGGATAAGGCCGCTTATGAACACTCTCGCTTGTCGTCGAACGATTTTGCGAAACGTTTGGCTGAAAAAATGATGAAAAAAAGTGTTGATTGATTATTCTGAATTTCTAAATTAATTACTAATTGCTTATGTATCACGTACCTGTGCTATTGAACGAAACACTGGATGGTTTGAATATCAAACCTAATGGGGTGTATGTGGACGTGACATTTGGCGGTGGTGGGCATTCTCGTGCTATTTTGGAACGTCTTGGTAAGGGCGGACGATTGTTCGGTTTTGATCAGGATGAAGATGCCATGCAGAATGCCTTGGTTGATAAGCGATTTACCTTTGTGCGCAGTAATTTTCGCTATTTAACTAATTTTTTGCGTTATCACGGCATTGAACAGGTTGATGGCATTTTGGCCGATTTGGGTGTTTCTTCGCATCATTTTGATGATGAAACGCGCGGCTTCTCATTTCGTTTCGAGGGTGACTTGGATATGCGTATGAATAAACGTGCCTCGCAAACAGCGGCTTCGGTATTGAATACCTATTCGGAGGCACAACTGGCCGACATTTTCTTTTATTATGGTGAGTTACAGCAAGCGCGACGTATTGCGAAAGCGATTGTGGTAGCTCGTTCTGCGGCTTCTATCGAAACTATTACACAATTTTTGGATATTGTTAAAGTGTTCTTCCCGCGCGAACGCGAAAAGAAGGATATGGCGAAACTATTTCAAGCACTCCGTATTGAAGTAAATCGTGAAATGGATGTTTTGAAAAGTTTGTTGGAGCAATCGGTACAAGTATTGGCTCCTGAAGGACGTTTGGCTGTGCTGACATATCACTCATTAGAAGATCGTTTGGTGAAGAATTATGTGAAAGCTGGTAATTTTGAAGGTCGCCAAGAAAAGGATTTTTACGGTCAAGTGGTGGCTCCTTTGAAAGCTATTAATAATAAGGTGATTGTGGCATCTGATGCCGAGGTGAATGAGAATCCTCGTGCTAGAAGTGCCAAATTACGTATTGCTGAAAAAAAATAACACAACGATGGGACTATTTACCAACATAAAGGAACGGGTCGCTTTGGAAGATAAAGCGCGCGAAGAGCGTCCTAAAATAACATTGAAGGATGTTGCTTCTGGTGAGGCATTGGGGCGCGAATGGTTGCAACGTCAAATTCCGTTTATTTTATTTTTGGTGATGATAGCGCTCTTTTACATTAATAATAGGTTTACGTACGAAGCGCAATTGCGTGATATCGATCGTTTGAAGAAAGAATTGATTGATGCCAAATATGAATCCTTAACCGTTTCGGAGGAGTTGATGCAAATGAGTCGTCAATCGTATGTGATTGATAAATTGCGTGAACAAGGGAGTAATTTGGAAGTTTCAACCGAACCAGCTGTGGTTATTAATCGCTAATTAACTATATGTCGTCAACACATCAATCCATATTGGTTCGATTTGCCATTGTCTATTTAGTGATGGTTGTGTTGTTCTTGTTTGCTATTTATAAGATTGTGGTTATTCAAATGGTCGAGAAAGATAAATGGATGGCGGTTGCCGAACGTTTAGAACGTCCTGATAAAGAAGTCCCAGCAAACAGAGGTAATATTTTTTCGCACGATGGTAAATTAATGGCAAGCACCATTCCATATTATTATTTATATATGGACACTCGCGTAGAGGCGCTTCATATGAAAAATGGTGAGTTGTTTAAAGAAAATATCGATTCGTTGGCGTTGTGTCTGTCGCGTAAATTTGGAGATCGCTCGGTAGGAGAATACCGTCGTTACATCGCTCATGGTTATCAAACTGGTAAAGGTAATTTGTTGTTATATCCAAAGAAAATTACTTATTCGGAGTTGAAAGAGATTAAAAAATTTCCTCTATTTCGTTTAGGACGCAATAAAAGTGGCTTGATAGAGCGTGAATATGTGAAACGTATTAAACCTTTTGGCTCTTTGGCTTCGCGAACTATTGGTAACATTTATGGCGAAGGCGATAAAGGTGGACAGTTTGGTTTGGAGTTGGCGTATGATTCATTGTTGCGCGGTAAGCCAGGTTTGGCAAAATGTGAACTACTTGGTAGTCGTTGGGTCTATGTGCCCGTGGTTGAGCCACAAGATGGTTTTGATGTTACAACCACTTTAGATATTGAAATGCAAGATATTGCAGAGCGTGCATTGGTTGATAAATTGGTAGAGATAGATGCCGCTTCGGGATGTGTTTTGCTGATGGATGTTGTGAGTGGTGAAGTGAAAGCGTGTGTTAACATGTCGCGTGTGGCTCCTGGCGAATATCGTGAAATTGTAAATATGGCAGTAGGTGATATGTCGGAACCGGGTTCTACGTTCAAAACCATGTCGTTGATGGTGTTATTGGAAAAAGGTTTGGTGAAACCTACCGACTCTATAGATACAGGAAATGGGAAATGGCCTATGTATAATCGCATTATGACTGATCATAATCATAAAACGGGTGGTTATGGCGTGTTGACTGTTAAGGAAGTATTGGCTAATTCATCAAATATTGGAGTGTCACGTTTGGTGGATCAGTATTTTGCCCACAATCCAAGTGAATATGTTGACCAGTTGTATAAAATGGGTGTGGGTAAACCTATGAATATTGAAATTCCTGGTGCTGGTCGTCCTAAAATTCGTCATCCAAAAGATAAACATGTAAATTGGTACAAAACGGCTTTGCCTTGGATGTCAATTGGTTATGAAGTTCAAATGCCACCAATTTACACATTGGCATTTTACAATGCGATAGCCAATAATGGGAAATATATTCGTCCTTATTTTGTGAAATCGATTAGTCAGAATGGACGTATTTTAGAGACATTTGATACGGAAACTATTAATTCATCGATTTGTTCATCGTCTACTTTGAGCGATATTCGTATGATGTTGCAAGCGGTAGTTGAAGAAGGTACCGGGAAAGCGGTTCATTCCGATTATGTTTCTATTGCTGGAAAAACAGGTACAGCGCAGTTGCAGTATGGCAAAGGTCAACCAGTAACGCACCAAGTATCGTTTTGTGGTTATTTTCCTGCTGATAAACCGATGTATTCTGCGATTGTTGTGATTCGCCAACCACGTAATGGTTATCCTTCTGGAGGTTTGATGAGTGGTGGTGTGTTTAAAACAATTGCCGAACGTGTGTATGCTCAAAGTGTACAAGCCCATGTGGTGGATACGGTGGCACCAGGTTTACCTCCAGCTAAAGCAGGGAAAACGGTTGCTTTATCGGAAGTGTTGGATGAATTGAATTTTGATTATTTGAGTGCGGGTGAAACTTGGGGACGCGTACAGGCGGCTCAAAATTACAAAACAGAGCCTATCCCAGTTTCCGATTATCATGTGCCAAATGTGGTGGGTATGGGAGCTAAAGATGCCGTGTATTTAATGGAACGTGTAGGTTTACGTGTGCAATTATATGGTCGTGGTAAAGTTCAAAGCCAGTCGATACAGCCAGGCGTGAAAGCCATGAGAGGCCAAACTGTGAGTTTGGTATTTGGGAATTAAATGATATTGATCGGAATTAATTAATATACTTATGAAACTTGAAATTCTATTGACAGGCGTGGCGATTCAACAGCAGTTGGGTGCTGATGTTGATGTGCGGAATATTCAATTTGATTCACGTTTAGTTGAATCAGGCGATTTGTTTGTGGCTACGTGTGGCACCGCTACCGATGGTCACGATTATATATCCAAAGCTATTGAACAAGGTGCAGTGGCTGTTGTTTGCGAAACTATGCCTGAACATAAGCCAGAATCTGTTGTGTTTGTTCAAGTGGCTTCAAGTAATGAGACCTTGGGTCTGTTGGCGGCCAATTTTTATGGCAATCCGTCGCATAATTTAACCTTGGTTGGTGTTACTGGTACGAATGGCAAAACCACTATTGCTACGTTGTTATATCAATTATTCCGTAAGTTAGGTTACAAAGTGGGACTTCTTTCAACCGTGTGTAATTATGTGGATGGTTGCGCCATAGAAGCCACACATACGACGCCAGATGCGCTACATTTGAATGCTTTGTTGGCCGAGATGGTAGCTGCTGGTTGTGAATATGCGTTTATGGAAGTGAGCTCACATGCCGTCGATCAACGTCGTATTGCAGGATTGCAGTTTGCAGGTGGCATTTTTACTAATATCACACGCGATCATATCGATTATCATAAGACATTTGACAACTATTTAGCTGCCAAAAAACGTTTTTTCGATGAATTACCCAAAGAGGCGTTTGCGCTTACCAATATAGATGATAAAAATGGTATGGTCATGTTGCAAAATTGCAAAGCAACTAAACAAACCTATTCGGTTCGCTCTATGGCCAATTTTAAAACGCGCATTCTTGAAAATTCGTTTGAAGGTATGTTACTTGATATGAACGGTCACGAAGTGTCGTTGCCATTTATTGGCAAATTTAATGCTTACAACTTGACAGCTGTTTTTGGAGCTGGTGTGTTGTTGGGTTATTCAGAACAAGAAATTTTATGTCACTTGAGTACATTGGATGCTGTTTCTGGTCGTTTTGAAACCATTACTGCGCCAACGGGATTTACTGCTATTGTGGATTATGCTCATACGCCTGATGCACTCAATAATGTATTGGCTACTATCAACGATATTCGTGAAGGTGCAGGTACACTTATTACAGTGGTTGGTTGTGGTGGCAATCGCGATAAAGGCAAACGTCCTATGATGGCAAAAGAGGCTGTTAATGGTAGCGATCGTGTTATTTTGACCAGCGATAATCCTCGTTTTGAAGACCCACAAGCTATTTTGAATGATATGTTGGCTGGGCTCGATGTGATCGAAAAACGCAAAGTGTTAGTGATTTCTGATCGCCGAGAGGCTATTAAAACAGCATGTACTTTGGCACAATCAGGCGATGTGGTGCTGGTGGCGGGCAAAGGGCACGAAAATTACCAAATCATCAATGGCGTTAAACATCATTTTGATGATCACGAAGAAATAAAAGCCACTTTTTGACAACTTGTGAATTTTAACCTATTCATACTATAAAATTTAAGCCTATGCTTTACTATTTATTTAACTATCTCGACAAACTGGACGTTCCTGGAGCAGGTATGTTCAATTACATTTCGTTTCGTGCAGCTTTGGCTTTTTTGTTTGCTTTGATTTTTTCGACCTTGATAGGTCGTCGTATTATCAATCGTCTTCAGAAAATGCAGATTGGCGAAACTATTCGCGATTTGGATCTTGAAGGGCAAATGAAGAAAACAGGTACGCCAACTATGGGTGGAATTATTATTTTGCTTTCTATTCTTTTGCCTTGTTTGTTTGTAGGTGTGTTGGATAATGTGTACATGATTTTGATGCTTATTACTACCGTTTGGCTTGGCTTGTTGGGCTTTGCTGACGATTATATTAAGGTTTTCAAAAAAAATAAAGATGGGTTACGTGGCATTTTTAAAATTATTGGTCAGGTTGGTATTGGATTAATTGTGGGGCTTACATTGTATTTTAGCCCCAATGCTGTGATTGTGGAAAATGTACAAAAACATGTGGATACAAAAACGCAATTGGAAGTGGTAGAATACGCCAAAGATGAAGTAAAATCGACTAAAACGACCATTCCTTTCTTTAAAAATAACAATTTAGATTATGCTGACGCTTTCAATTGGGCAGGAGAAAATAAACAATTGCTCGGTTGGATTTTGTTTGTAATAGTCGTAATTTTTGTGGTGACAGCGGTGTCAAATGGTGCTAATTTAACCGATGGTTTGGATGGATTGGCTACAGGAACTTCTGCCATACAAGGAGCCACGCTTGGTATCTTGGCTTACGTGTCGGGTAATGTGCATTATTCTGGCTATCTCAATATCATGTATATTCCTGGTTCAGGGGAATTATTGGTGTTTGCAGCTGCGTTCATCGGGGCTACTATTGGTTTTTTGTGGTTCAATTCATATCCAGCACAAGTATTTATGGGCGATACTGGTAGTTTGGCATTGGGTGGTATCATCGCAGTTTTTGCTATTGCCATTCACAAGGAATTATTGATTCCTATTTTGTCGGGTATTTTCTTGGTAGAGAGCTTATCAGTGATTTTACAAACCGCCTATTTTAAATTTACAAAAAAACGAACAGGCGTGGGTAAACGCATATTTAAGATGTCGCCCTTGCACCATCATTATCAAAAGCCAGCAGGAACGGTAGAGGCTTTAATTCAAGGCTCTAAACAAGCCATACCAGAATCTAAAATTACCATTCGTTTTTGGATTGTAGGTTTGATTTTGGCAGCTGTGACGATTATTACACTCAAAATGAGATAAATATGATACTAAATTTTATGAGATGGTTGGGGTTTATGTTATTGTGCGCTGTAATGACCGCTTGTTCGAATTCGGTGCAAACAATTGAGCCATCTTGTGAAATTGATAGTTTGGTTGTTGAAAAATCAAAACGTCAATTGACTATTTATTCTGACGGGTTAGTTGTGAAAACATATGAAGTTTCATTGGGAAGAAATCCTATTGGTGCAAAACGGTTTGAAGGAGATAAGAAAACTCCAGAAGGATTTTATGTTATTAGTCGTAAAAATGCAAAAAGTTCATTTCATGCAAATTTGGAAATATCGTATCCTAATTCAAATGATATTGACTTTGCTAATAAAGCAGGTAAGAGTGCAGGAGGCTATATACAAATTCATGGCTTGAAGACGGGATTAGGTTGGTTGGGGCGTTTACACTTATTGATTGATTGGACAGCTGGTTGTATTGCTTTAACAAACCCAGAAATAGAAGAACTATATAATTTTGTTCCTGTAGGAACTGTAATTGAAATAAAACCTTGACTTTATAAATTATTGTATCTAATAGATTATTGAATATGAAACGGTTAGTAATTCTCGGTGGAGGCGAAAGTGGCGTTGGAACAGCCATTCTTGCACAAAAACACGGTTTTGATGTGTTTTTATCCGATTTATCGGCTTTAAAACCTTTGTATAAAGAGGAGTTGGAGCGTCGTGGTATTGCTTATGAAGAAAAGCAGCACACCGAGGCCTTGATTCTAAATGCCGATGAAGTAGTTAAAAGTCCTGGAATTCCTGATAAAGCACCTATGGTGAAAGCGTTACGCGCCAAACACATTCCTGTTATTTCAGAAATTGAGTTCGCGTCACGTTATACCAATGCCAAGAAAATATGTATTACCGGTTCAAATGGTAAAACAACTACCACCATGTTGACCTATTTTATCTTGAAAAATGAAGGATTGAATGTTGGTTTGGCAGGTAATGTGGGTAAAAGTTTTGCTTGGCAAGTGGCTGAATGCCAATATGATTATTATGTACTTGAATTGAGTTCGTTCCAACTCGATGGCATGTACGATTTTAAAGCCAACGTGTCGGTTATTTTAAATATTACGCCCGATCATCTTGATCGTTACGATTATAAATTTCAAAATTACATCGATTCCAAGTTCCGTATTCTTCAAAATCAAACACCTGAAGATGCTTTTATTTTTTGGAACGATGATCCTGTGTTGAAAGAAGAGTTGGAAAAACGTGATATCAAAGCACGTTTATTGCCATTTGCATTGGAAAAAACGGACAAAACAGAAGCATTTGTTGAACATGAAGATTTAACTATAAAATCACAACATAAAGAAGATAATATGATTATGCCAGTAGAAGAATTAGCTTTACAAGGAACTCACAATGTATACAACTCAATGGCTGCCGGCTTGGCTGCTCAACTTGTACACATTCGTAAAGAGACTATTCGTAAATCGTTAGCCGAATTTCAAGGTGTTGAACACCGTTTGGAATATGTGGCTTCGGTGCGTGGTGTGCGTTATATTAACGATTCTAAAGCCACCAATGTGAACTCTTGTTGGTATGCTCTACAAAGTATGAAAACGCCTACAGTACTTATTCTTGGTGGAACCGACAAAGGCAATGATTATTCGGAAATAGAATATTTGGTACGTCAAAAAGTACATACACTCATTTTTATGGGAGTGGATAATACCAAATTACGCGAATACTGGAGCGATCATTGCACGTGCGCTATGTACGAAGTGTCGTCTATCGAAGATTGTGTAGCCAAGGCGTATGAAGTGGCTCATGCTGGTGATACGGTTTTATTATCACCTTGTTGTGCTAGTTTCGATTTGTTTAAAAATTATGAAGATCGTGGTGAGCAGTTTAAAGCTTGCGTACGTAACTTGTAATTTCACTTAACTTTTGAGCGCGTGAACAACAACATTAAAAATCAGTTGAAAGGCGATTACGTCATCTGGATGGTCTTTTTCTTTCTCTGTATCATCTCTATTATCGAGATGTTCAGTGCATCTAGTACGTTGGTGTCGAGAGGTTCTTCTATTGGCGGCCCAATTTTGCGCCATATTATGTTTCTTGGCATTGGTACTGCTTTGATGATTATCGTTCAGCAGGTCGATTATAAATTGATTAAGATGTTGGGTTATGTGGGTTGGGTAGTGTCGCTCGGATTGTTGGTATTTACCTTGATTAAGGGTGTTTCGGCTAACGATGCTGCACGTTGGTTATCTATTGGTGGTGCACAATTTCAACCATCGGAACTCGCTAAATTGTGTTTAATTATCATGACGGCTGATTGGATAAGTAGAGCCAAAAAAACCGAAGATGATGAATTTGAACGCAAATATTTTAAATGGATAGCTTTGTCCATTGTGGTTACGTGTGGGCTTATTTTACCAGAGAACTTTTCTACCGCAGCATTGCTTTTCACCGTGGTTTCTGCTATGTTGTTTTGTGGTCAAATTGCCTTTAAGCGATTAGCCTCATTTTGGGGAATTATTGTGTTGTTTATTGGTCTTGTCTTTGCCATTGCAGTGCTTATTCCAGAAGAAAACTACCAAGCTGATAATTTAAGAAATGCAAATCCTGTAGCACGTACTTTTTATAAAACATTTGGACGTGCTTATACGTGGGTAGCTCGTATCGAAAATTTTGGTAAGAGTAGTGACCCTAATGAGAAATATAAAATACATAGTTCTAATTTACAACCTGTTCATGGGCAAATAGCCATAGCACGTGGCGGTATTTTCCCTCACGGACCTGGTACTAGCGTACAACGTAATCGATTGCCTGAAGCATTTAGCGATTTTATCTTTTCTATTATTGTTGAGGAATTGGGTTTAATAGGTGGCGTATTTGTAATTATGCTTTACCTTATTTTGCTTTTTCGAGCGGGGCGTATTGTTTGGAAATCGACAACGGTTTATCCTGCCGTTTTGGTTATGGGATTGGCGCTGATTATTGTTTTACAGGCGTTTATACATGTGGCCGTATCGGTTCAGTTGATTCCTGTCACAGGACAACCATTGCCATTAATTAGTCGTGGTGGTACGTCTATTTTGATAACTTGTATTTATTTTGGACTCATTTTGAGTGTAACACGTTATGCTACTGCCAATGGCGAAGTAGCTGCCGATGTGTTACCTGCCGATGAATTGGAGTCTGTTGATAAACCTGAAAATAATGCGTAGTACAATGAAAAAACAACCTAAATATCTGATTAGTGGTGGCGGAACTGGTGGACATATATTTCCAGCAGTAAGTATTGCTAATGCTTTACGGGAGTTACAGCCAGAGTGCGAAATTTTATTTGTTGGAGCACAAGGACGTATGGAGATGGAACGTGTGCCAGCAGCAGGCTACGATATTGTCGGTTTGCCTGTACGTGGTTTTGATCGTCAGAATTGGTTCAAAAACCTCTCGGTTTTGTGGGATTTGGAAATCAGTATGTGGCGTGCGCGTAAACTGATTAAGAATTTTCAGCCCGATGTGGCTGTCGGTGTTGGCGGCTATGCGAGTGGAGCAGCTCTAAAAATGGCTCATCAACTAGGTGTGCCCACGTTACTACAAGAACAAAATGGATTTGCAGGTGTTACTAATAAATTATTAGCTAAAGAAGCCGCTAAAATTTGTGTGGCCTACGAGGGTATGGAAAAATTCTTTCCCGCTGATAAAATTATTTTGACGGGTAATCCTGTTCGCCAAAATCTGACACAAGGTAGTAAAGCGGAAGGTTATGCGGAATTTGGTTTTTCTCCTGATAAAAAAACACTGTTGATTGTGGGTGGAAGTCTTGGCGCTCGAACCATTAATCAAAGCGTTATTTTACATCTAAAGGAATTAACCGAAGCTGGTATTCAAGTGTTATGGCAAACTGGAAAAGGATATATCGATGAGGCACGGAAAGCGGCAACGCCATTTGTATCGTCTCATTTTATTGTTACCGATTTTATTAGTCGCATGGATTTAGCCTACGCTATGGCCGATTTGGTAATTTCGCGCGCTGGAGCAAGTTCTATTTCAGAATTGTGTTTGCTTGGCAAAGCTACCATTTTGGTGCCATCGCCCAATGTGGCTGAGGATCATCAAACGCACAATGCTATGGCTTTAGTGAATAAACAAGCGGCGGTATTGGTCAAAGATGTAGATGCGGAAAAAGAGTTAATTTCCAAAGCGTTACAATTAATTTTTGATGAAACACAATTGGCACAACTGTCACAAAATAGTTTGAAATTAGCCGAAAAAGATTCGGCACGACGTATAGCGGAAGAGGTTATTAAATTGGCAAATCTTCGTAAATAGTTTTTCTTATGAATTATACACATTTTTATTTTCTCGGAATTGGCGGTATTGGTATGAGTGCTATCGCACGTTATTTTAAAGCAAAAGGCTTTGACGTGGCTGGTTACGACCGTACACGTAGTCAACTCTGCGAAGAATTAGAACAAGAAGGTATTTCCATTCATTACGATGATGACGTGAATTTAGTGCCGCTTGCATTTACTGATAAAACTAAAACATTGGTAGTGTATACACCAGCTATTCCTGCTGATAATAGTGAATATAACTATTTTGTAAAACAAGGATTTACCATTCAAAAACGCGCCCAAGTTTTAGGTGAAGTGACACGCATCGAACGTGGTTTGTGTGTGGCTGGCACGCATGGAAAAACCACTACAAGTACCATGACTGCTCATTTGTTGAAGCAAAGTTATGTGGATTGTAATGCGTTTTTAGGTGGAATTTCAAAAAATTATACAAGCAATTTGCTTTTGTCCGATAAATGTGATTTGGTGGTGATTGAAGCTGACGAATTCGATCGTTCGTTTCATCATCTTACGCCTTATATGGCAGTAGTTACCGCGGTCGATACCGATCATCTTGATATTTATGGTACACACGAAGCTTATTTAGAGAGTTTTGCCCATTTTACTTCGCTTATTCAGACAGGTGGCTGTTTGATTATGAAAAAAGGCATAGAATTGAAACCTCGTTTGCAAGCCGGAGTCAAACTATATACCTATTCAGCTACAGAGCCAGCCGATTTTTATGCAGAAAATATTAAAATTGGTAATGGCGAGTTACATTTTGATTTTGTAACGCCAACTAGCCGTATTGACGATGTGAATTTGGGCGTTCCAGTCTTGGTGAATGTGGAAAATGGTGTGGCTGCAATGGCGTTGGCTTATCTCAATGGTGTTACCGCCGATGAATTACGCGCTGGAATGGCTTCGTTCGCGGGTATTCGCCGTCGTTTCGAAACGCATTTAAAAACTGATAAACTGACTATTATCGATGATTATGCACATCATCCAGCCGAACTTTTGGCAAGTATTCAGTCGGTAAAAGCGCTATATGCCGGTAAAAAAGTATTGGGCGTTTTCCAACCGCACTTATTCAGCCGCACACACGATTTTTATAAAGAATTTGCTGCATCGTTGTCGTATCTCGATGAGGTGGTGTTGGTCGAAATTTATCCAGCTCGCGAACTGCCTATTCCTGGCGTTACGTCGCAACTTATTTTTGACGAAGTGACTTGTCCTTTGAAAACATTGACAACCAAAGCGGAGTTGATAGATTTGCTGAAAACTAAGCAGTTCGATGTTTTATTAACGGTCGGTGCCGGCGATATTGATACTTATTTACCACAGTTGGTTGAGGTTTTTCATTAATTTTGCAAAAAAAGTACTTTGAACCATGAAAATTTGGCGCATCATATTAATTGCTGTTAGTGTCACACTTTTGTGTGGCTACTTGCTGGCTGCCGTTATTTTTGTGACGCCAATTACTGAAAATCGCTCATGTACAGGATTGAAAGTGAATGTGTTAGATGCTGATGATTCGCGCTTTGTGACAACTCAAGAAATAGTGACGTTGTTAGAAAATAATCGTACTAAATATAAAGGTTTATCTTTTGCCAAAATTGATTTGCAAGCGGTGGAAAAGGCGGTTAAAAAGCATCCGATGATTAATTTTGTGTCGTGCTATCAAACGCCTTCAGGTACTTTAAATATCGATGTAAAACAACGTAAACCCGTGTTCCAAGTATTGACAGAACGGAATAATTTTTATGTCGACGAAAATCGTTTACGTATGCCTATATCCACCAAATATGCTGTGTATGTGCCTATTGTTACAGGCTATGTAAATAAAGACTTTATTAGAAATGAGTTATTTGATTTTATAGTATCTTTGCAAGACGATGATTTTTGGTCGAATCAAATCACGCAAATTCATGTTTACCCCAATTTGGATGTGGAATTAATCCCTCGAGTTGGATCGCACATCATCTATTTGGGTTCGGTGAAAAATGCACAGCAAAAATTGGCAAAATTATTTACCTTCTACAAGGAAGGTTTACCGCGTGTAGGTTGGAATCGATATACGCGCATTGATCTACGCTACCGTGATCAGGTTGTTTGTATAAAGCCTGAACCCATACCTGAAACTGAAATAAAAATTGAAAATTAATATCTATTTATGGACTCTGAAATTATTGTAGCCGCCGATTTGGGTAATGCTAAGCTGGCTGTTATGGCCGCTAAAAAGTTTGCTGATGGAAAGCTTGAAATTCTTGCTTTAGAATCGGAGCCAACACCTCAGGATAGTATTCGTAACGGCATAATCACTAAGCCGAGTGAGGTGGCTGCACGCTTGAGTATGATGCTCAAACTGTTGGCAAATCGCATTAAATTACCGATTTATCAGTTCTATGTGGGTGTCAATGGTCGCTCGTTGCGTACGGTACGTGTGAATGTACCTCGCATTTTTGGTCATAACGAAGAAATTACGGAAGAAATTCTAGCCGAAATGGAAGCGGTAGCTCAAAATACAGCTATTCCAGAGCGCGACATATTACGTGTTTTGACTGACACATTTATGCTTGATAACGAACCCATTCAGAATCCTATAGGCGTAATAGGTGGCAATTTGGCAGCGTCTTACATTTTAGCTGTAGGCAAACCTGAAGTCAATTTGAATATCGATAAGTGTGCTGAACGTACTTTAGGCTATGAAATTGCACAGAAATTCTTGGCTCCAATGGCTACAGCTACTGCCTTATTGAGTGAATCAGAAAAGGAACTTGGCAGTGCTGTTATTGATTTTGGAGCAGGTTGTACATCTGTAGCGGTTTATAAAGATGGTTTAATGAAACATTTGGCCGTCATTCCTATCGGCGGTAAACATATTACTAACGATTTAAAATCGTTGAAACTACTTGAGCAAGAGGCTGAAAAGCTAAAACTGATGTGTGGCGAAAAATTCTCTATGCGCGACAAAAAAGTATTAAAAATTGAGTTGCCAGCCACGGCCGAAGGGCTTGAACAACGTTCTGTTTCAACCAAAGATGTGGAACTCATTATCACAGCTCGTTTACACGAAATTATCGACCTAGTGATGTCGCAAATTCATAAATCAGGCTGTGCTGATGCACTCAATGCTGGTTTGGTCATTACAGGTGGCGTTACCAATATGAAATACGTTGACGAAATTGTGAAAGAAAAATCGGGAATGGACGTTCGTATTGGGTCGTATGTGGGTCATTTGACTGAAACCACCAATGAAGACTTTATTCGCCGTGAATATGCGCAATTGATTGGACTTTTGCTCTGTGGCACACAAAACTGTTGTCAGCCATTGAATCAAAATACGAAAAAACAAGCTAAAAAAGCCCCAAAGAAAGGATTAAAAGATTTTTTTGGTTCTAAATTAGGTGATCTTTTTTCAGACGATGCTCCTTTAAAAGAAAACGCAAATTAATAAATACACTAACATAAAATTTGATAGTATGGGTCTTGAACAAAATTTGACAGATTTGACAACCGCCATGAACAGCTTGTCAATTATCAAAGTAATTGGAGTTGGCGGTGGTGGCGGCAATGCGGTCAATCACATGTTTCGTCAAGGAATAGCCGATGTGTCGTTTGTTGTATGTAATACCGATGATCAAGCACTAAAACGCTCGCCTGTAAGTCGACAAATTTTACTTGGAGAAGGACTTGGTGCAGGTGGTCGACCAGAAGTAGCTCGTCAAGCTGTAGAGGCGTCGTTACCTAAAATAGAACAATTGCTTCAAGATAATACTAAAATGGTGTTTATTACCGCAGGTATGGGTGGTGGTACTGGCACTGGAGCGGCTCCCGTTATTGCTAAAGTAGCACACGATTTGGGAATTCTTACAGTTGGCATTGTTACTATTCCATTTGCGTTTGAGGGGAAACGTAAAATTGACCAAGCCCTCGAAGGAGTTCGACAAATGAGCCAACACGTGGATGCTATTTTGGTTGTGAACAATGAGAAGTTACGTCAAATTTACCCCGATTTAGAATTGTCGAATGCGTTTGCCAAAGCCGACGATGTGTTGGCAGAAGCGGCCAAGGGCATTGCCGAAATTATCACTATAGATGGTTATATCAACGTCGACTTTGCCGATGTGAATACCATTATGAAAGATGGTGGCGTTGCTATTATGAATACGGGGTATGCCGAAGGCGAACACCGTATTACGAATGCCATTCTTGATGCGCTTCATTCTCCTTTGTTGAATAATAATGATGTACATGAATCTAAAAAGATTTTGTTGAATATCTATTGCTCAACAACTAACCAAATTCGCATGGAAGAAATTGAGGAAATCAATGCGTTTATGGCGCAAATGGGTGAAGATATTGAAGTGATTTGGGGAGCTACGTTTGACGATAATTTAGGAGATGGTGTAAAAATTACACTTATTGCAACTGGCTTTAATTCTTCAGCCATACCAAAATATGTAAAAGACGAAGAGATTGCCGAAGAAGAGGTTCAGCCTAAAGCCCCTAAAGAAACGCCAAAACCTTGGGAAACTAAGCCTGTTGATGCGAAAGAACAGTGGCGTCAAGAGTTGTATCCTGAATCGAAAAATGCCACAGAAACTGAATCGGCTACGTTATTTGATTTAGATGACGACGAGGCGTTGAATTACCTCGAAAATCAACCAGCTTATTTACGCAATAAAAACTAATCATTAAATAGAACAACTTATGAATTTGTTTGATCAAATCAGTGAAGATATTAAGAAAGCCATGTTAGCTCGTAATCACGCAGAAACAGAAGCTTTACGTGGTATCAAAAAAGAATTTTTGGAAGCCAAAACTGCTAAAGGTGGCAATGGTGAATTGACCGACGATGCAGCGGTTAAAATAATCCAAAAAATGTCGAAACAAGTCAGAGATGCGGCGGTTATTTTCAAAGAACAAAACCGCATGGATTTAGCCGATGAATATTTAGCGCAAGTGACTATTTATGAGCGCTATTTGCCAGCTCAGATGAGTGATTCGGAATTAGAGGCTGCTGTACGCGCTATCATTGCACAGGTTGGTGCAGTTTCGTTGCAAGATCTTGGTAAAGTGATGGGTGTTGCTAGTAAACAGTTAGCGGGAAAAACCGAAGGTCGTTTGATTTCAGAAAAAGTAAAACAACTATTGGGTTCTTTGTAATAGAAGTTTGTTCTTATAGATAACATTTAAAGGTAAAAAAAAGCGGTGAAGATTATTCTTCACCGCTTTTTTGTTCAGTATTAGTTTTAGAGGAATTATGCGATACCAAACAATTTTTTGATGGCAGCTACGTAATCTAGTTTTTCCCATGTAAATAGTTCTACTTCGATCGTTTTTGTCTCTTCGTAGCGTGAACCGAATTGTTTGGTCACTACTTGGGGTGTGCGTCCCATATGGCCATACGAAGCGGTTTCTGCATAGATAGGATTACGTAATTTTAGACGTTCTTCAATCGCTTTAGGGCGCATATCGAACAAGGTTGCGATACGGTTGGCTATTTCGCTGTCGCTCAATTTTATGTTCGATTTACCATAAGTATTAATGTATAAATTAAGCGGTTCTGCCACACCAATAGCGTATGATACTTGTACCAATACTTCATTGGCTACGCCTGCAGCTACTAAATTTTTGGCAATATGACGTGCTGCATAAGCTGCCGAACGGTCTACTTTAGAAGGATCTTTGCCTGAAAAAGCTCCGCCGCCGTGTGCACCTTTGCCGCCGTAGGTATCTACAATGATTTTACGACCCGTGAGACCAGTATCGCCATGAGGACCGCCAATCACAAATTTACCAGTTGGATTGACTAATAAAATATAGTCGTTATCGAGATAGCGGCTAAATGTACTATTTTGACTGAATACGCGTGGAATTAAAATAGTTTGCACATCGTGTTTGATGGTGTTGACCATTTCTTCATCCGCTTCGAGTTGTGATTTGGTGTTGCTGGCTGGAATAAACTCGTCGTGTTGCGTTGAAATGACGATGGTATGAATACGTTTTGGATAACCATCTTCGTCGTACTCCATAGTTACTTGCGATTTTGAATCGGGACGTAAATACGTCATCTCCTTTCCTTCGCGACGAATGGCCGCCAATTCTATCAATAATTGGTGTGCTAGGTCGAGCGCTAAAGGCATGTAATTGTCCGTTTCGTTCGAAGCGTAACCAAACATCATACCTTGGTCGCCAGCGCCTTGATTCATGGCGTCGGCGCGTTCTACGCCACGATTAATGTCAGCTGATTGTTCGTGTATGGCTGACAATACGCCACACGAATTACCGTCGAACATATAGTCGCTTTTTGTGTAACCAATGCGGTTAATTACTTGGCGTGCTACGTCTTGTACGTCCACGTATGCTTTCGATTTTACTTCGCCACCTAGGATTACCTGTCCGGTGGTTACAAACGTTTCGCAAGCGACTTTAGATGTAGGGTCAAAAGCCAAAAACTCATCGAGTATGGCGTCCGAAATTTGATCGGCCACTTTATCAGGATGGCCTTCTGAAACTGATTCTGATGAAAATAAATATCCCATAATAACAGAATTAAGCGTGAAACAATTTTGTTAATTTGGGAGAAACGAGGCTTCGCGTTAGCGATAAAAAAGTGCAGTAGTAAAAACTATTTTTAGCATTTTTTTTAGTGGTTGCAAGCGGTCAAATCTCTCCACAATGTTTTCGGTTGCAAAGATACAACATCTTCCTTGAAGTCGCAAATAAATTTACGTACTTTATATTTTTTAATTTTTAACTATTTTAAAATCAGTGAATTATATAGAATTCCTATTTGACTTGCCACTCTGTAAGTACAGGGTAATGGTCGGAGTAGGACTTACGTATAACGGAGTAGTGAAGGGGCGTAATCTTTTGTTGACTCACCAATACGTGGTCAATATCTACAAACATGCCATTAGCATGGAATGTGTAGTTGTAACCCCAACTAGTAGTGGTTTCTATGTCGTCCAGATTTTTGGCAATAGTTCGATAGGCATACGATTGCGGTACGTCGTTAAAATCGCCACAGACAACAACTGGATAGGGCGATTCTTCTATAGAGGCTCTTACTGCACGAGCTTGGTGGGCGCGTACACGGTAGGCAGCACCTAATTTGTACGATAATTTTTCGGTAATTAACCAAAATTTCTCGCGACTAAAATCGTCAGACAACGATTTATAATGTTTTACATCACGCATGGTGAATTTGTTCGATTCCAAGTGGTTGTTGAAAACACGTACGGTGTCCGAGTCAATGACCACATCGGAGTAGATGCTAACATTGTAAGCGGAAGAGTATTCTACTTTTGCTTTGTTAATAATCGGATATTTTGAAAAAGTAGCAACGCCCCACGATACATTATCACGCTGGTTTTTGTACCATAAATGTTTATATGGATAGTGTTTGCGGAAGGCTGACACTATTTGATGCTGAGTTAATAAGTTGTGACTCGTGTAACATCCAAATTCCTGTAAACAAACAATATCGGCATCAGCTTCCTCTATCACATTCATAATGTTTTTAAACTCCTTTTCGCCGCCAAAAATGGCCACATTGTAGGTGAGTAATTTTACGATTGGTTTTTCTTCTGTAATTGGATGATTTTTATGAAAAGGCAATGTGAATACGCGGTTCACAGCAGGAAATGAAGCGACTAAAACCCCCAAAGAAATGAGAAATAACCATTTTTTACGTGTGATCCAAAAAATAATAAACCCAATTTGTGCCACAATGAGGAAAGGGAAAATGAGTCCTAAGTACGAAAACCACACAAATTTATCAGCGGGAATTACACTTGACAGTAATCCACACACATAGAGCAACACAAAAAATAGGTTGATAAGTAGCGATGTATATTTTATAATTTTACGAAACATAGTTACAAAGATTGACTTTGTTCAAATAAACGTTGTTTTTCGGCAGCTGTTAGGCTATCGTAACCAGAGCGTTTTATCTTGTCGAGTATTTTATCGAGTTCCGCGTCTTTTTTAACTTTTGCTTGATTATAGTCGGCATCACTTTTGGCGGTTTTTCGTTTGCTCGATTTGGTGACACGCATACTGGGTTGGTGTTTGAACAAGTTCACTAACCAATCTATCATGCGATTGAGTGGTGCGGTTAAGTCTGTTCCTTTGTTTAGCAAATAGACGTACAAGAATCCTACTAAGGCACCACCTAAATGAGCAAATTCACCTCCAGCATTTTCGCCAGCCACACTTAGTACACTTATTAATACGGTAATGCCTGCAAAATATTTCATCCGAATATCACCAATTAATAATAGACGAATGGTGTAGTTTGGCGATTTGGTTGCTACGGCTAAAATAATGGCCATAATAGAAGCCGAAGCGCCTAACAGGTATGATTGGTTCACCTGCGATGCAAAGTACGGAAAACTGTTGTAAGCCACAAAATAGAGTAGCGCTCCTCCCAAGCCACCTAATAGGTATAAACCGACCAACTGTTTTTGCGAAAAGAAATTTAAAAACAACTTGCCAAACCAATAAAGGCACAGCATGTTGAATAACACGTGGAACAAATCGAGATGTAGAAACATATAGGTAATAATGCTCCAAGGTCTATGCCAAAGTGTATTCCACGAAGCCGGCATTTCTACATATGTCATCCAATTGCTTGTATCTACATTAAATAGAAGGAGTATAACCAAACTCAATTTTAACACAACAAAAACCCCTACGTTCAAATAGAGTAATTTGGTGAGTGAAGAACCATTTTTCAAGGTTCCTTTTAATGAATTAATAAAAGCATTCATGATGATTGTAGCTGATTATGTCGAGTCTTCGTTATATTTACGTTTTTAGGCGAATTTTATTGTCTGTATAACGTTCCTTTTTTACGCCAATAAAGTATCAGTAAAACACCAAAAATCATACCACCAAGATGCGCAAAATGCGCTACACTGTCGCCCGCAAAATTTGCCACGCCTAGAAAGAGTTCTGCCAAGCCGTAGAGCAATACAAAAATACGTGCTTTAATAGGCACTGGGAAGAATATCATTACCAATTTTATTTCTGGGAATAACCAACCAAAAGCCAATAAAATACCAAATAGCGCCCCTGAAGCTCCTACCGTCACAGGAAGGTTAAATAGCGCTGTTTTCATACTCATGACATCAATCGCTGAAAGTGCCTCTAAGTTGGAAAATTTGAAATAATGACTTAAAAATCCCTCTTGGCTCACCAAAGCAGCTCCCGAATTGTGTGTGATGGCCGTAGAAAATGCCTGTGATACACCCCAAAAGTCAATAGTCCAAAAAAGTTGTTGTATAATAGCAGCGCCTACGCCAGTTACCATATAGTAAAGTAGGAATTTTTTGGGTCCCCATACCTGTTCCAAAATACGACCAAACATATAAAGCCCGAACATATTGAAAAAGATGTGCGAAATAGACGATGTGTCGTGCATAAACATGTATGAAATCAACTGATAAAGATGAAATTTATCAGATTCCCAATAATGCATACCTAAAATATCAGTTACATCGATGCCAAATTTGGCGGGTAAAAGCATACTCGCTAGCCAAAATAAGCTATTTATAATGATCAAATTAAGTAGGACAGGTGGAACTTGGCTAAAAATCGACGGTTTATTGAGATTCATAAATTCAAATTTTCTGCAAAATTAGGCAAAAAAAAGGAGGTAAAAGTGGTTTGTAGCACAAAAACAACCTTTTTATGCATTTTTTTTGAAAAAATTAGGAAAATAATTTGTTAGCTAAAAAAATTCCTCTATTTTTGTCAAAGAATTTCATTTTATCCTTTTAATTGTTCTCTAACCTTTTAATTTCCTTTGACTATGAACAAAGCAGATTTAATCAATGCTATTGCTGCTGAAGCAGGCCTTAGCAAAGTTGACGCAAAAAAAGCTCTTGAAGCAGTAGTAGCTAACATTTCTAAAGCTCTTGCAGCTGGTGATAAAGTAGGTTTAGTTGGTTTCGGTACATTCTCAGTAGCCGCTCGCGGTGCTCGTCAAGGTATCAACCCTGCAACTAAAAAACCTATTACTATCGCTGCTAAAAAAGTAGCTAAATTCAAAGCTGGCGCAGAATTAGCTGACGCTATCAAATAAGTAAAACTTATTTAAAAAGACAAAAAGGGACACATTTCGTGTCCTTTTTTTGTGCCTGTATTTTTTGTATCTTTGCTGCCCCAATTATTAAGTTATTCGCATTATGAAATTAGAATTAATTGTTTCGCAAGCCGTAGTTCAGGCTGTTCAATCACTTTACAATGTGGAGGTTTCGCTCGACAGTGTACAACTTCAAAAAACCAAAAAAGAGTTTGAAGGCGATTTGACCGTTGTGATTTTTCCATTTGTAAAAGCTGCTCGTAAATCGCCAGAGGATACTGCGCGCGAAATAGGTCAGTTTCTGCACGATAACCAAGCGCTTATTGCTAATTTTAATGTGATTAAGGGCTTCTTGAATCTGTCTATCAGTCAAGATTTTTGGGTGGAACAGTTGAATGAGATGGCTCGTCAGGCCAATTATGGCTCTGTTCAGCCTGCGGTCGATGCGCCGTTGATGATGATTGAATATTCATCGCCAAATACGAATAAACCATTACATTTAGGACATATTCGTAATAATTTATTGGGCTTTAGCATCAGCCGTATTCAGGCAGCTAATGGTTGGAAAGTAGTAAAAACCAACATTGTGAACGATCGTGGTATTCACATTTGCAAATCGATGTTGGCTTGGCAACTTTTTGGTAACGGCGAAACACCTGCTAGCAGCGGTTTGAAAGGCGACCATTTGGTGGGCAAATATTATGTGATATTCGACAAAGAATATCGTAAAGAGATAAAAGAGTTGATGTCGCAAGGTCAAACTGAAGACGAGGCTAAGAAAAATGCGCCATTGATGCAAGCTGCTCAAAAAATGTTGTTAGGTTGGGAGCAAGGCGATGCTGAAATTCGTCGTTTGTGGGAAACTATGAATGGCTGGGTGTATGCAGGATTTGACGAAACTTATAAAAAATTAGGTGTCGATTTTGATAAAATATATTACGAGTCGCAAACTTATTTGGTAGGAAAACAAAAAGTAGAAGAAGGACTTGAAAAAGGCATTTGTTATCGCCGCGAAGATGGTTCGGTTTGGATTGATTTAACCGCTGATGGACTCGATGAAAAACTCTTGTTGCGCGCCGATGGAACGTCGGTGTATATGACGCAAGACGTGGGAACAGCCAAATTGCGTTACGATGATTTTCCTATCAAAAAAATGGTATATGTAGTTGGTAATGAGCAAAATTACCATTTTCAAGTATTATCACTTTTGTTGGACAAACTCGGCTTCGAATGGGGCAAAGAGTTGGTGCATTTCTCGTATGGTATGGTAGAATTGCCCGAAGGTAAAATGAAAAGTAGGGAAGGTACCGTGGTTGATGCCGACGATTTGGTAGACGAAATGGTGCAAACTGCTACGGAAACATCGCAAGAACTTGGCAAATTGGATGGTTGTACGCCAGAAGAAGCCAATGCTATTGCAACGATGGTTGGTTTAGGCGCTTTGAAATATTTTATTTTAAAAGTCGATCCAAAGAAAAATATGACCTTCAATCCAAAGGAATCGATTGATTTCAACGGAAATACAGGTCCTTTTATTCAATACACACACGCTCGTATCAAGTCCGTTTTGCGTAAAGCGGAAGAGCAAGGTATTACATTGGTGTCAGTTGATAAAACATTGCCATTATCAGAAAAAGAGGCTTATTTAATACAACTATTAGCTGATTATCCTTCGGTGGTGAAGCAAGCTGGCGAGGAATTTAGTCCTGCCATTATTGCTAACTATACGTACGATTTGGTGAAAGAGTACAACCAATTTTATCACGATTTTTCGATCTTGCGTGAAGAAAATGCCGCCTTACGTAATTTCCGTTTAGTACTCTCGGCTACTATAGCTAAAGTGATTAAAAATGGCATGTACCTACTTGGTATTGACGTACCAGAACGTATGTAAGCATAACAAAAAAGGCTGCTTGGTAAAACCAAACAGCCTTTTCATGTTTTTTAATTACTTAAGCAGGGTGAATTGCATCTGAAGGACAAACATCAGCACAAGTACCACATTCTGTACAAATGTTCGGATCGATAACGTAGATGTCACCTTCTGAAATTGCTTCTACTGGACATTCGCTAATGCAAGTGCCACAAGCAACGCAATCGTCATTAATAACGTAAGCCATGTTTTTGTTTTTTTTGATTAGTACTAATTAGCATTGCAAAATTACACTAATTTCCATCGCTGGCAAACTTTTTAACACAAATATTTAAATTTAGTCTCAAAATATCCTTGGCGAATGCTTTTGTAATGGGCATAAACAATAAAAATACTAATTATTCGTTTTGATATCGTGAAACGTTATTTTATCATACTGCTTATCGCTAGCTTGTGCGTCGGTGTACGTGCACAGGACAATTTGCCTATGGTCGATTATAAGACCTTGCATTTTGGTTTTGCATTGGGCGCTAACATCATGGATTTTGGGTTTACACAAAGTCAACAAGAAATTGATGGTAAAGTATATAATGCCGATGTGTCTAGGGTAATACCAGGTTTTATGGTGGGCGTTATTGGCGATGTGCGTTTAAGCAATAATCTCAATTTTAGACTGGTTCCAGCTTTACACTTGTCTGATAGAACGATTTCATATTCCAATAATGTGGACGATGAAATTATAAACACAAGTGTTAAATCGACTATCGTTTCGGTGCCAGCTTATATTAAATTCAGTGCACCACGTATCAATAACTACCGTCCGTATCTGATGGCTGGTGGCGGCGTGATGTTCGATATGGGAGGCGATCGCCAGATGCCTGTTTTATTAAATATGACGGACTATTTTATTGATTTTGGAGTCGGCTGTACGTTCTATTTTGGTTACTTCCGTTTTTCGCCAGAAATCAAATTTGCCCTTGGATTTAACGATATGCTTATTCCTTGGAGCGAACGTCCTAACGATGTGTTATTGCCTTCCGATCGTAAATACTCCGACGCCATTAGTCGCCTCACATCGCGTATGTTGACTATTTGCCTCAACTTCGAGTAAGTTTACGTCAATTCTTGTGCGATAATGCCTTCGCACGCATCTTCCAACAAATCGATAACGGTTTCAAAGCCACCGTCGCCACCATAGTAAGGGTCGGGAACGGAGTCGGCCAATAGAAATTTTTCACAATAATTGGTAATTAAACGCAGTTTGTGCTCGGTGCCTTGTGGTGCTCGGCTTTTGAGCGCACGCATATTTTGTGCATCCATGCCGAAAATAAGGTCGAACTGGTGAAAATCATCCCGTGTGATAGGACGCGAAATATGGGTGATGTGATAACCTCGTCGCACAGCGTGTGCGCGCATACGACTATCGGCTTGGTCGCCTTCGTGGTAGTTCTCCAAACCAGCCGAATCGACGTCGGCAGTGAGATGCCGCTCGTGTAGTTTTTGTTTAAAAATAGCTTCTGCCATGGGCGAACGGCAAATATTACCCAAACATATAAATAGGAGTTTCATAAAGTCTTTAGTTTTTCAATTTCTTTTATTTCAATCATTTTGCATAATCCTGTTAAATCAGGGAATATTTTCATTCTATTAATACCAGCTTTATCAATTTCATCTAAAATTTCTTGTCTCAATGAATTTTTGAATCTGAATTTTGTTAAGTTATATCCAAGTATTTGATCGTCGCTAAGCGTATTATAATCATTAAAATTAGGTAGACCATCGCCTCCTTTCCCTTTCCCATAAATTTTAGGAGGCTGAATCGAAAACCAGGCTTCTTGATTTATCACTCTTTGGTCGATAGGCTGTGCTTGAAATATCTTAATAAATCTACAACCAAATAATTTATCTCTTTCGAAGGAGACGATGGAATCTTCTTCTACAACTAATCCAAATACAACTCTGTCGTTCTCGTTGTTTTTTTCTTCTTCAAAGGCAAACCATAAAGCAATTAGGGGATCTGTAGTCCAATCAATTAGTCTTGTTGGTAAACCGTAATGTTGACCTAAAGACAATAAATTCCAATCGTTTAGTTCCGTTTTGTAAAATGATTGATAGTTTTCTTTAAATTGGTTGAAAATCTGTTGTTCAATTTTGTAGAAATTTTCATCATTTACTAATCTCAAAAGCTTACAATCAAGAGACCAATCTTCTTTTTGCCCACGAAATAAGTTTTTTACACTCTTGTCCAGATTGGATAAGTATTGTAAATAACTATGAACGGAATCAAACGAGATTTCTTCAATGTCCATATTGCTAATATAATTGTTTAAATACTTTGTTGTGAGATGGTGATTATCTCTGCATACTGTTACAAATGTAGCTATATATTTTCAAATTTTATGGCTCAAATTAAAATAAAGGATGTTCTTTTTATCTCTTTTTTGGTTCGTTTTATGAAATAGTTTGTAACTTTGCGGTCGCTTTGGAAAGCTGCCAGAGTGGTCGAATGGGCCGCACTCGAAATGCGGTGTACGGGTAACTGTACCGGGGGTTCGAATCCCTCGCTTTCCGCAATGAAAGAGATAATACATAAATCATGTGTTATCTCTTTCATTTTCAGTGGTTGGTGTACTTGGCGGTGATTTATTTTGCTTTTTAACAGTCTAGCTATTGTTTTCTGCCGAAAAAGTATTACCTTTGCACTCACAAAACATCGCGGAATGGAGCAGTGGTAGCTCGTCGGGCTCATAACCCGAAGGTCGTTGGTTCGAGTCCAGCTTCCGCAACAAAGTTTATTGATAATTAACCGCTTAGTGAACCACTAAGCGGTTTTTTTATGTGCATTTCTGGCGGTTTTGTACACAAAAAAGGTCTGTTGGTAGATATTAAGTGATTTAAATGTGACAAGTTTCTGTTAGGATTTGTATCTTTGCAAGGTTATTAATATGGGTCTTAACAAATTTAGTATGAAAAAATCCGTTTGGTTGCTTTTGATAGTACTTGGTTTCTTCGCAAGTTGCGAAGAACGCAAAGTGGAAACAGCTTACGACTCCTTGTCGGGTGAATGGTATTTGTATGCTGTCTATTTGAACGGCGGTAATTCGGATGTATTGGCTGATTTGATAATAATTTATCCGTGTATTGGAAGTTCAACGGCTACGTTTAGTCCCGATAGTACATTTCGCATGGATAGTGATTGCGAAGATGGTAAAACACATGGCAAGTATAGTATCAAAGGCGATTCGGTATTTGCTACCGATACGGCGAATGTGCAACAAATATTACTGTTTAAAGATAGTGCGTTGTATCAAAAACGGATATTTTTAGGTATTGGTACCGCTGAGTTGCGTTTCCAAAAAACGGTAAAATGAACAAACCAACCATTGTCATAGACGCGCATATTCCTTTTATCAAAGGCGTTTTGGAGTCGGTCGCGCAGGTGAGTTATTATCCCGCTAACGAGATAACGGCTGACGTGGTGAGCCATGCTGATGCCTTGATTGTGCGCACGCGCACAGCATGCAACGAAGCGTTGTTGGCAAATTCGTCGGTTCGGTTTATTGCTACGGCCACTATTGGATTTGATCATATTGATGCCGATTTTTGCGCAGCTCATGCCATTGAATGGACCAATGCTGCTGGTTGCAATGCCTCGTCGGTGGCACAATATATTGGTTCGGCATTGGCAGTTTGGGCGAACAAAAACCAAGATACGTTGGCTGGTAAAACACTTGGCGTTGTGGGCGTTGGTCACGTGGGAACTGAAGTAGTTCGTATGGCACACTTACTTGGTATGCGTATATTACTCAATGATCCACCGCGAGCCATGGAGGATAAAACAACTGGTTTTGTGTCGCTGGATGTGCTAGCGCGCGAAGCTGATGTGATTACATTTCATACGCCCTTAACTACCGATGGTTTGTTTCCAACCTATCATCTGGCGAATGCTGATTTTCTCAATCAATTACAACATAAACCGCTGCTAATTAATTCGGCACGTGGTGGCGTAGTGGACGAACTAGCACTGAAAGCTGCATTAAAACTAGGCAAAATTGCCGATGTGGTTTTGGATTGTTGGGAACATGAACCAGCAATTGATAATGATTTGTTGCAAGCAACGTTACTATCGACTCCTCATATTGCTGGTTATTCCGCCGATGGTAAAGCTAAAGCTACCGAAATGAGTGTGCGTGCGGTGAGTCGTTTTTTCGATTTAGGATTGGATGATTTCACGGTGTCGGAATTGTCGCCCAAACAGGTTAAGTTGGTTGCGCGTGATCACTTACCTGAAGCACTGTTGGCTAATTACGATATACGGGTCGATAGTGACCAATTGTGGGCTAATCCTGAACGTTTTGAAGCGTTAAGAAGCCATTATGCTGTACGACGTGAAATAGATTGGCGTGTGACGGATTAATCTTCCACACTAAAGATGTAGAGTTCTGACAAAGTCATCCGTTCTAGCGGATGCAATAATTCGGGCGTAATCCCTTTTTCTGCCAAAGCATCATTTACTGTATTAAAGGCAATTTCGGGCGTATTATTCTCTTGACTGAGGTGACAGAGGAATATGTGCGTGAGTTTATCGTGCCAATTGTCGGCCAAGAAACGA
Organism: Paludibacteraceae bacterium; assembly: GCA_028694915.1. Lineage (GTDB taxonomy): Bacteria > Bacteroidota > Bacteroidia > Bacteroidales > Paludibacteraceae > W0P28-013. Next base: position 85,497 of record JAQVJY010000005.1, on the reverse strand, counting down.
GCAGTATGTTCGTTGCTTAAGTGACCAGTGTAGCTGCGCACACGTTGTTTCAATGGATAAGGATAAGGTCCATTTTTCAACATGGTTTCATCATAATTGGCTTCGATGACCAAATAATTTGCTTTGGCAATGTGGTCGGCCACTTCTTTGCCAATATAGCCCAAGTCGGTAGCAATAACGAATGTCTTACCTTTGTACGTAATGGAATAACCCATATTGTCGGTAGCATCGTGGCTTACAGGAAACGACTGAATGACAAAATCGCGTATGGTAAGATGTTCTCCTTTTTTGAAATATTTTCGACACGAATAGAGCTTTTCCGTAACACGATAATTGCGATTAATGCCCTCGTGTACTTCTTTGGTGGCATATACGGGAATGTGGTATTTTTCGCCAAGTACGCCTACCGAACAAATGTGGTCGGTATGGTCGTGCGTGATAAAAATGCCCCAAATTTGATCTAAAGAAATATTATGTTCTTTCAGTCCGCGTTTTACGCTACGTATGCCTACACCAGCATCGATGAGAAAACCATATTCTCCGGTGCCAATATAGTAGCAGTTGCCACTGCTGCCGCTGCCAATACTTAAAAAACGCAAATCGGTTGTATTCATTATTTTTACCAAAAGGAGTGCAAATGTACAAAAAAAAAACGACTTTCTTTCTCGAAAAAGTAAAAAGGTGAAAATCAAGAAAAATCACTATCTTTGTTTTCTGGTTACTAAATAACTAGTTTAAATATAACATTTTAATTATCAGACATATGTATATGAAGCAACAGAAGGAAAAGAACATGATTTTTGGTATTCGTGCCGTAATCGAAGCTATTGATGCGGGTAAAGAAATTGATAAAATCTTTTTACGTCGTGAAATGGGTGGCGATTTAGCACGTGAACTGTTTGATAAATTAAAAGATGCACAAGTTGCCATTCAGCGTGTGCCACTCGAGAAATTGAATCGTTTGACGATGAAAAATCACCAAGGCGTGGTGGCTTACATCTCGTCGGTGGAATATCAACGTATCGAAGATATTATTCCAACGCTTTACGAACAAGGCAAAAATCCGTTTGTGGTTATTTTGGATGGTGTGACCGATGTGCGTAATTTTGGCGCTATTGCTCGTACTTGCGAGTGTGCTGGGGTGGATGCGCTTATTGTGCCAGTACGTGGAGCTGCTGCTGCCAATGCGGATGCGATTAAAACATCGGCTGGTGCGTTGCATGTTATTCCAGTTTGTCGCGAACAAAGTTTACATAATTGCGTGTCGTACTTACAAAAATGTGGCATTCAGGTGATTGCTGCGTCAGAAAAGGCTACACACGACTATACCGAAGCCAATTATCAAAACCCATTGGCCATTATTATGGGTGCTGAAGATGTGGGTGTTGCACCCGATATTTTGCGTATTTGCAATGATATGGTTTCCATTCCTATTTTGGGACAAATTGAGTCTCTCAATGTGTCGGTAGCTGCTGGTATTCTTATTTATGAAGCGGTGAAACAACGTATGAACTAATTTGAGTTGATTGGTATGGAGGTTTTATACGAAGATAATCACGTTATTGCGGTCAACAAAAGCTGTTCAGAAATCGTACAAGGCGATAAAACAGGCGATGAACCGCTACCGGAAGTGATTAAACGCTATCTCAAAGAAAAATATAATAAACCAGGCAACGTTTTTTGTGGTGTTACACATCGTCTCGATCGCCCGGTCACTGGTGTTGTGCTGTTTGCTCGTACAAGTAAGGCATTATCGCGATTGAACGAAATGTTTCAAACGCATGCTATGACCAAAACGTATTGGGCTATTGTGAAGCAACAACCTGAAGAGTTGGAAGGACGATTGGAACATTATTTGGTGCGCAACGAAAAACAAAATAAATCGTATGCTTACGAAAAACCGAAAGCAGGAGCAAAACGTGCTGTGCTCTCGTATAAAGTGATTGCGAAATCCGAAAACTACACACTGCTCGAAATTCAGTTGGAAACGGGTAGACATCACCAAATTCGTTGTCAATTGGCTCAAATGGGCTGTCCGATAAAAGGCGATTTGAAATATGGCTTTTCACGTTCCAATCCCGATGGTGGCATTTCGCTTCATGCGCGTTCGTTGGAATTTGAGCATCCCGTGAGTCACGAACCCATAAAAATTGTAGCTCCAGTGCCTTCGGATAAACTTTGGCAGGATATTACACGAGGCTTATAACCATAAAAAAAGCGAGATAATTATTATCTCGCTTTTTTTATGGTTAGCTATAGCGTTATTTGCTGTAGTTTGTGTTAAGATATTCGATAACGTCACCAGTAATATCGTATTCAGGTGCCGAATATAAAATGTTATCATTCAACGAATTTGTAGAAAGTACCAAGTGGTATTTATTATCTTTATTCAACGCTTTGATTGCTGCATTAATACTATCACGAAGTTGTGTGCTGAGTTTTTGTTGCTCAGTTACCAATTCTTGGCTCAATTGACGATCGAGTTGTTGTAAATCAGCCTCTTTTTGTTGCAAACGACGGCTCTCTTGTTCGGCGCGCTCGCGGCTTAAGAAGGCGTTATTTTCCAATTTGCGTTGAAAATCAACCATTTCGTTTTGCAATTGACGTGCTTTGGTATTGATATTGACGCGTGAATCTTCTTGCTTTTTGATTAATTTTTCGTTTGATTCTTTAGCAAATGTATATTGTGATAAAATAGAATCGACATTCACTACTGCTATAGGCATCAACGACTGTCCGTCTAACTTGGCAGCTTCTGGAGCTGTAGCGGTGTCAGTTTTTTGATTTGAACAAGCAACAAACGTTAAAATACTAAGAAAAAGTAAAGATAATTTTTTCATATTCTATAAAATAAGGGTTATAAAGTCAGTTTTTCTTTTGAGCCATCCGATCTTGTGAAGTGGCACACGAAATACCGCGGTCGCGCATGGCTTTGCTACCTCCAATGTGGATATTGGGAAACTTTCCTCCTTTTACAAAAAAGATGCGCAATCCTAGTAATAAGAACGAAATGCCAACCAATAAAGCGGTAATTATGAGTGTCTCTACCATCGTTTTAAATTTTGCACAAAGGTAATCAATTCTTATGGTGTAAAATTGTTTTTTTTCAAAAAGTGGCTTTTTAGCCTCAAATTTAACTTATTTTTTTAATAAATGCACTTTGTGTGGTAGTTGGTGTGCCCAAATATCACTACATTTGCAAATATAATTAATTAAACTCTAAAATACAATCAATATGACATTAAAAGAACTTCAGCCAACAGCTATTTGGCATTATTTTTCGGAAATTTGTACTATCCCACGTCCTTCTAAAAAAGAGGGACAAGTGATAGCATACCTTCAAAAATTTGGTAAAGAACAGGGTTTGGAAACGGTAGTTGACGCTGCTGGCAATGTGTTAATTTGTAAATCGGCTACAGCTGGTTACGAAAACCACCCAACTATAATCATGCAAGCTCACATGGATATGGTTTGCGAAAAAAATAGCGATACAGTTCATAATTTTGAAACGGATGCGATTCAACCTTACATCGATGGCGAATGGGTAAAAGCGCGTGGGACTACGTTGGGTGCTGATAATGGTATTGGTATGGCGGCTCAATTAGCCGTGTTAAGTGCCGATAATTTGAAACATGGGCCATTGGAATGTTTATTCACGGTGGACGAAGAAACGGGTTTGACAGGAGCATTTGCTTTGGATAAAAACCTGTTGACAGGTTCCATGTTGATAAACTTGGATTCTGAAGATGATGGTGAATTTTTCATTGGTTGTGCTGGTGGTATTGACACTACGGTTTCGTTTGATTATCAACCACAACCTGCGCCCGATGGTTTGTTTTATTTTAAAGTGAGCGTGAAAGGTTTAACTGGTGGGCACTCAGGCGATGATATTGACAAAGGACGCGCTAATGCAAATAAATTATTGACACGCTTTTTGTGGCAAACAGCTCAGGAAACAAAATTGACCTTGGCGTCGTTTGATGGTGGCAATTTACGTAATGCTATCGCTCGTGAAGCGGTGGCAGTGGCGGCAGTGCCTGCTAGCTATAAAGAAACGTTACGTGTTCAACTAAATTTATTTATTGCTGATGTAGAGGCGGAATTTGCTGTGACCGAAAAACTGATTAAAATCGATTTGGAATCGGCGGAAAAACCAACTGCGGTTATTGATGATTCAACTGCTAAACGTTTGTTGTACGCTTTATATGCTTGTCCTCATGGTGTTTTACGTATGAGCGACGATATGCCAGGTTTGGTGGAAACTTCGACAAATTTGGCGTCTGTAAAAATGGGCGAAAATAACCGAATTTTAATTGCTACAAGCCAACGTAGTTCTGTGGAATCGGCTAAATATGATGTAGCTCGTATGGTCGAAAGTGTATTTGTGTTGGCAGGCGCTACTGCTACGCATGGCGATGGTTATCCAGGTTGGAAGCCAAATCCAAATTCAAAATTAGCTAAATTGACTGCCGAAACCTACGAAAAATTATTTGGCGAAAAAGCTAAAATTCGTGCTATCCACGCCGGTTTGGAATGTGGATTATTCCTCGAAAAATACCCTCACTTAGATATGGTTTCTGTAGGACCTACTATGCGTGGCGTGCATTCACCCGATGAACGTTTGCACATAGCTCATACCGAAAAATTCTGGAAATTATTGGTGGCGCTTTTGGCATCACTTTAGTTATAGAAAGGATTCCATTAAACGTGAAGTAGGGTAGTCGTGCAAATTTTTTAGGTCAATTTCGGTGTATTGATTAAGCGCAGTTGATTTTTTATTAAGTTGAATGTGAACACACTGCGCAAAAATATGTTGATGACTCAATACGTGTTTTTTCGTAGGCGACGTCCCTAAAATAGTAAATGATTGGCCATCGGTCAATTTTTGGAAGGGCTCCGATTTTAGGAGCTCTTCTACGTTTGTAGCTTGTGTGGTTTCTATTAGCGGAAATTCGTAAAGTCCTTGCCAAATGTCTTTGGGACCACGTTGGTGTAGATATGTTTTTGTATCAAGATGCACAAAAATATAGTTGAAATAACGCGCACGTACACTTGTTTTTCCTACTTTTTTAGGTAATTTGGCAATACGTTTGTGGTTATAGGCGATGCAACTATTTTGTAATGGACACGCGTCGCAATTGGGTGAACTTGGCGTGCATTGCAATGCTCCAAATTCCATCATGGCTTGATTGTGCGTGTCGGGATGTTCAGGGTTTAGTAATTCGGTGGCTAATGCACTGAATAGTTTTTTGCCTTCGGTTGAATCTATCGGCGTGTCAATGCCAAAATAGCGCGCTAAAACACGATAAACATTGCCGTCAATGGTAGCAAATGGTTGTTGGTAGGCAAACGAGCAAATGGCTGCTGCGGTATATTCGCCAATACCTTTGAGCGAAAGTACTTGTGCGTGCTCTGTTGGAAATTCACCATGGAATTGGGTCATTATTTGTTGTGCAGATGCGTGTAAATTTCGAGCGCGACTGTAATAACCTAAGCCCTGCCATAGCTTTAAAACTTCATCCAAAGGAGCTTCTGCCAACGATTTAACGTTTGGAAATCGTTCTATAAATCGGTTGAAATAGCCCAAGCCTTGTACCACTTGCGTTTGTTGTAGTATGATTTCTGAAATCCAAATGATGTAAGGGTCGGTTGTGTGGCGCCAAGGCAAATCACGTTTGTTGCTTTGGTACCAAGTGGCTAATGCTTGGCGGAACGGTTTGAAATCGTCGTTTGTGTTCATGAATCTTTTGTTAATGGGCATTCGGGCTATTAAGCGGTGCAAAGGTGCATCTTTTTTGCGAAATGGAAAAATTTTTTAAAAAAAAGAGATAAATGCTTGTAGGTCAAAAATAATGTAGTATCTTTGCAAGCCGTAAACGAACTCAAAATTAGACAATAGATTATAAGTATAATAACCCATAAATTTTACTGAAATGACAAAAGCAGACATCGTAAATGAAATTGCTAAAAACACTGGAATTAGCAAAGACGACGTATTGAAAACAGTTGAGGCTTTCATGGAAACTGTTAAAGTATCGTTAACCAAAGAAGAAAATGTATATTTGAGAGGTTTTGGTAGCTTTATCGTAAAAAAACGTGCTAAAAAAACTGCTCGTAACATTTCTAAAAATACGACAATTATTATCCCAGAACACAACATTCCAGCTTTCAAGCCTTCGAAAGAATTCGTTGCAAAACTGAAATAAGATAAGTTGGTTTAACATTTTAAAATTAACGAATTATGCCAAGCGGAAAGAAAAGAAAAAGACATAAAATGTCTACCCACAAACGTAAAAAACGTTTAAGAAAAAATAGACATAAAAAGAAATAATTTTTATATCTGAGTCCAAAAACAAATTTAGAGTTCGATATCATTATATAACGGTGCTTTAAATTTGTTTTTTTGTTTTATATCGACCCTATTGGGTTACTAACCTTGCAAAGATTTAAAAAAGGTGAATAAAGAGTTAGTAGTTAATGTACAGAATGACCATATAACCATCGCGTTATTAGAAGATAAAAATCTGGTCGAACTTCATAAAGATACTTTGCAGCCGTCATATGCGGTTGGAAATATTTATTTGGGCCGCGTCAAAAAAGTGATGCAAGGTCTGAATGCCGCGTTTGTGGATATTGGTTCTGGTAAGGAAGCTTTTATTCACTACCACGATTTAGGTGAGCAATTTGCCACAATGAATAATTACGTGAAGCAATTATTGGCCGATCGTAAACACTTGCCCGAAAAAATAAAACGCTTTCCAAATCTCAATAAAGACGGTAATATCCGTGACGTATTGACCGTTGGACAAGATATTTTGGTACAAGTGGTGAAAGAACCTATTTCAACCAAAGGGCCTCGTTTGACAGCTGAAATCTCTATTGCTAGTCGTAATATGGTCTTTTTACCATTTGGTGATAAAATTTCGGTATCGCAAAAAATCAAAACTCAAGAAGAACGCACACGCTTGCGTCAATTGATGCAAAGCATTCGTCCTGCCAATTGCGGTTTAATTATGCGCACGGTGGCCGAAGGTAAACGTGTAGCTGAATTGGATACAGAGTTGAAGTTAACCGTGAAGCGTTGGAATGCGTCGGTACAAGCCATTCAAAAATCAAAAGGTATTTGTCTTATTTCGGAAGAGATGAGTCGTACCGCTGCTATTTTGCGTGATTTGTTTAACGATGATTTTGAATGTATTCATGTCGATAATAAGGCGATATATGATGAGCTGAACGATTTTATGCAGGTCATTGCACCTGATAGAAAAAACGTGGTGCGTCATTATACGGGTGAGTTACCTATTTTCGAAAGTTTTGATATTGCCAAACAACTCAAGTCGCTTTTTGGTCGTACGGTTTCGGTGAAACGAGGTGCTTATCTTATTTTTGACCAAGCTGAAGCGATGCACGTTATTGATGTCAATAGCGGCACACGTACACGAGCTGGACAAAGTCAAGAAGAGAATGCCTTGGAAGTGAATATGGCATCTGCCACGGAGATTGCTCGTCAGTTGCGTTTACGCGATTTGGGCGGTATTGTGGTTATCGATTTTATTGATATGATGGATGGCGAAAATCGCCAGAAATTATTCGATCACATGACGGCTTTGATGGCTAATGACAGAGCCAAACACAATATTTTACCTTTAAGTAAATTTTGCTTGATGCAAATTACCCGTCAACGTGTGCGCCCAGCTATGGCGATACAAACAGACGAGGTGTGTCCTACATGTATGGGTACAGGTAAAGCGCGTCCTGCTATATTATTGGTAGAAGAAATTGAAGAACAATTGAAGCATATCTCGAGAGATTTAAAAATTACAAATATTAAGTTGGCGGTTCATCCGTATGTAGCTGCTTATCTTAAAAAAGGATTGCTCTCTTTGGAACGCCGTTGGCGTTGGCAATATCATTGCCGTTTTCGTGTACAACCACTCTACGAATTAGGTTTTCTAGAGTTCCGTTTCATCGACAAACATGGTGATGAAGTTGATTTGAAGTTGCTCTCCGATACAAAATAAAAAAAGGCTATCTGTTACAGATAGCCTTTTTAGTTTTATAAGCTTTATTATTTTGTCAAAATAAGCATAGCATCGCCATAAGCGCCAAAGCGATAGCCTTCTTTTATAGCTACTTCGTAAGCGTTCATTACGGTATCATAACCACCAAATGCAGCCGCGTTCATCAACATGGTGCTGTATGGTAATTGGAAGTTTGTAAGCAACGAATCGGCTGATGCGAAATCGTAAGGTGGGAATATGAATTTGTTTGTCCAGCCTTCGTAAGGTTTAATAAAACCATTTGCCATAGAAGCTGTTTCCAAAGCTCTTAATACCGTAGTCCCAACAGCACAAATTTGTCCACCTTCTTCGTGTGTCTTATTAAATAGTTTTGTAAATGGTTCGCCCACAACTAATTGTTCGGAATCCATCTTGTGTTTTGTCAAATCTTCTACATCGATATCGCGGAACATACTTAAACTAGCATGTAACGTAATAAAGCCAGAATTGACGCCTTTAATTTCCATACGTTTCAGTAACTCGCGGCTAAAGTGTGTACCAGCTGCTGGTGCTACTACGGCGCCTTCGTTTTGTGCGAAAATAGTTTGATAGCGTGCTGCATCATCAGGTTCAGCTGTGCGTTTAATGTAACGTGGAAGAGGGGTTTCGCCTAAAGCGTATAACGCTTTTTTGAACTCTTCGTGATCGCCATCGAATAGGAAACGTACCGTTCTACCGCGTGATGTTGTGTTGTCGATAACTTCGGCTACCAATGATTCGTCGTCGCCAAAATAGAGTTTGTTTCCAATACGGATTTTACGCGCAGGTTCTACTAAAACATCCCAAAGACGTAGCTCTTGGTTTAGTTCGCGGAGTAAAAAAACTTCGATCTGAGCACCCGTTTTTTCTTTATTACCCAACATGTGTGCAGGGAAAACGCGCGTATCGTTGAATACGAGCAAATCCTTTTCGTTGAAATAACCAATAATTTCCTTGAAAATGTGGTGTTCAATACTACCAGTTTTTGCATTCAATACCATCAAACGAGACTCATCGCGATTTTCGGTAGGATATTGCGCAATAAGTTCTTCTGGTAATTTGAATTTGAATTTAGATAGTTTCATAAGTCTCCTTTTTATATGTTATTTGTTTGAATTTTCTCTAGTAGCTCGTCTATTTCCCAGCACTCATTTAAAGTAACATTGCCTACGCGTGTACGCTCTAAGGCGGTTAAATGTGCTCCGCTATCAAGTGCTAAGCCAATATCGCGTGCTAGCGCTCTAATGTAGGTTCCTTTGCTGCATACGATGCGCAACTGTAATATGGGTGGCTCAAAATGTAATACTTCCAATTCGTCGATGACCAATAATTTAGCCTTGAGCTCCACTTCTTCTCCTTTTCTGGCATAATCGAAAGCGCGTTTCCCATCCACTTTTACGGCGGAATAAATAGGTGGAACTTGCCAAATTTCACCCATAAATGCGCCTAATTTTTCATCTACCAACTCTCGTGTGATATGTGCTATTGGATAGCGTGCATCTACTGGATGTTCTAAGTCGAATGATGGTGTGGTAGCGCCTAATTCCAGTGTTGCTACGTATTCTTTAACACCGTATTGTAATGCTTCAATTTGTTTGGTGGCTTTGCCTGTACATAAAATCATTACTCCCGAAGCTAGCGGATCCAACGTGCCTGCATGGCCTACTTTTAATTTCTTTTTGTCCAGCTGACGGCATAAAACACGTCGTACGCGATTTACTACATCGAACGAAGTCCAGTGTAACGGTTTTTTTACGTATAGTATCTCGCCTGCTTCGAAATCCATTTTAAATCAGTGAAAATATAATAGTACCAGTACCAATGATGGCGCAATAAATGGCGAAATAAATCAGTTTCCCATTTTTTACCAAGTTAATCATAAATTTGCATGCTACACATCCAGCTAAGAATGCGCCTAAAAAGCCAGCGATAAGTGCACCCGTGGAGATGCCTATTTCTGTGTGAGATCCTAACATGTCAATGAGTTCTAATAATGCTTCTCCCAAAATAGGTATGAGCACCATGAGAAATGAAAATTTTGCGACTTGTTCTTTCTTGTTACCCAATATAATACCTGTGGCGATGGTGGAACCTGAGCGTGATAAACCAGGTAATACGGCCACTGCTTGGGCTAAACCAATAATGAAGGCGTCGCGATAAGAAATATGTTCTTTTTGGCGAGGTTTAGCAAAATAAGCAAATGCGAGTAAGCTTGCTGTGACTAATAAACAACAGCCAATTAATAATAACCCATTACCAAAGAAAGATTCTACCTGATCTTTGAAAAAGATACCAATCACGAATACGGGAATCATGGATACAAAGATTTTTGCCACGTAGTTTTTTTCTGAGTTCCAAGCAAGCGTTGTAAAACTTCCTTTGAACAGCTGTGCTACTTCCGACCATAAAATCACCAACGTGCTTAAAACCGTGGCAGCATGTACGATGATGGCAAATGTCAAGTTGTCGCCGCCTGTGTTACCTAACAATGCTTGTCCAATTTCAAGGTGACCACTACTACTGACAGGTAAAAATTCTGTCAATCCTTGTACAATACCTAAAAGAAGTCCTTCTAACCAATTCATTTTTTATCCTCTTTTTTTTGATTTCCACAAAATAGCAACAATCATCAAAGCAAATCCACTCATGCTCACAATTGGTGCTAAGGTAATGCGACGAAAACTAAAAATATCAGGATTGAATTCTAATGTGGTAGAAGAACCGTGCATTAGAAAAAAGCCAACGACAATAAGTGCAAATGCGATTGCCATTAGAATGAAATTGATTTTTTTGAATGCGAAATTTCCCATTGTATTTGATTAAATATAATATAAATCGTCTGTTTTCATGTGTAAATAGCGGTTTACACCGAAGAATGTGGATAGCATAGTGATACAAAAACTGAATGCAATCACAACTGCCGATACTGGCAATATAATATGCCATTGGTATAAGTTCATAGCGTCACCAATTTCAGATTGTACATACCATACGGCTACTCCTAACAGTGCTAATGCAATCAGAGCCGCTACAATACTGTTGACCAATGAACGTTGTAGAAATGGTTTGCGAATGAATAACGCTCTAGCGCCCACTAGCTTCATGGTGTTTATAATGAAACGTTTGGAGTAAACCGAAATACGAATTGTATTGTTAATAAGTACAATTGAAATAAAAAGTAAAATAATAGCAATGCTACTTAAAATAATAGATACTCTACTTACGTTCTCATTGAGCATTTGAATCATATCTTTTTGATAGACAAATTCCTCGATGCTTTTAAATGATTGAAGTTTTTTCTCTATTTGTTCGATGCTATCAGTTTGTGCATATTCGGCATTTAAATACACTTCGATGGAAGCGCGTAACGGATTGAAACCTAATAGCTCTGTCGGGTCTTCGCCTAATCCTTTAACGTGTTCGGCGAGTGCAGTTTCTTTACTTATATATTCTTGACGCTTCGTAAAGACGGTAGCGGTTAAATAGGTTTGAATTCGTTTTATATCTTGATCCGATGTGTTCTCTTTCAGAATAATCGACAAAGTGACATGCTCTTTGGTAAATGTGGCAATCTCTTTAGTTAGCAAAAAGAGAAATGTGATTAAGCCAACCATAAAGAGTACTAGTGAAATACTGATAGTGGACGTGAAATGTAAGTTAAAGAAGGAATCTTTACGTTGTTTAGGACTGCTGTAGGCCATAATTAGTTGTATTGTAAGTTCGCAATAGGGTATAAAACACCCAATTTGAAAAGGTTTTGCAAAAGTAATGATATTTTTGGTAAACATCAAATCTATTTTACTGAAAAATGCGATTATTTTGGGGGCTCAATTGGTTGAGGCTTGTTGTTGTTAAAATCCTTGTGCTGAGATTTTTATTTTTCCAATAACATGTTTTGTAAGAAAAACTTGTTTATTACTGATTTTTTTTTTATATCTTTGCATAATCATTTTAATTTGAAAAGAAAGCATGAAAGATCCTGTAAAGATTTTATTTATCACACAAGAAATTACGCCCTATTTGCCAGAGAATGAATTGGCGACCATTTGTCGTGAATTACCTCAGTACGTTCAAGAACAAGGCTGTGAAATTCGTATCTTCATGCCGTGCTACGGACACATCAATGAACGACGCAATCAATTGCACGAAGTTCAGCGTTTGTCAGGTATGAATTTGATTATCGACGATTGTGATCACCCATTGATTATCAAAGTTGCGTCTATTCAGTCGGCTCGTATGCAGGTTTATTTTATTGATAATGACGATTATTTCCATCGTCGCGGTATAGCTGCCGATGATCAGAATAATGAATATGAAGATAATGATGATCGTGCAGTGTTTTATGCACGTGGTGTTTTGGAAACCATTAAGAAGCTCCGTTGGACGCCAGATATCATCCATTGTCATGGTTGGATGACTGCATTGGCACCACTTTATATCAAAAAAGCGTATAACGAAGATCCATTTTTTAGCAAATCTAAAATTGTGTATTCCGTTTATGCCGATGGTTTTAATGGCTCGTTTCGCGATGGATTCACTAATCGTGTAATCACGGAAGGCGTTTCGGTCGAAGATATGAAAGCGGTTGATAAAAAAGAGGTTAGTTTTGTTGATCTGTCTAAATTGGCCATCGATTTTTCGGATGCAGTGGTAGCGGCAAGTCCTCAAATTAATCCCGAAGTTGAGGCGTATGCTCGCCAAAAGGATGTGGTATATGCTCCATATAACGAAGATTTTAAGGCAAATTATACTAAGCTTTATGCCTCGGTATTTCCAGGATTTGGAGAAGATATTTAATATAATTACGATTTGAATAGTATGAAAAGGGCTTATAAACTGGTACTTTTTGCAGTGCTGGCATTAGTGGTGTCGTCGTGTAACGATACCGAACAGTTAGGACTGCTACTTCAGCCCGAAGGTGACAAGATTGCACTTCGCATGGATACATTTACTGTGGAAACGCAGAATGCATACGTAAACGCTATTTCTGCTCAATGTGATACTTCGAGTATGGCGTTGGGTGAGTTTTATGATGCTAAGTATGGATCTACAAAAGCGGAGTTGTTGGTTCAATTGGCTCCTCCAGTTGGTTATAAGTTTGCACCTGATTCTCTTAATCCAACTCCTGACTCTTTGGTATTGTACATGTATTATGATAGTTGGTTTGGTTCAAAAACATCACCGCTTGAAGTGAGCATTTATGAGTTGAACAAGCAGCCTTTGGTGTATGATCAAACTTACTATTCAAATTTGAATGTGGCGGATTTTACGGATCAATCGATATTAATGGGCAAACGTATGGTGACTTCGGTGGACCAAACTTTACCTGATTCCGTGTTGAATAATAATAATTACAATCCGCTGGTGCGTTATAAGTTTTCGAAAGAACAAGTAGATCGTTTCTTTGCTATTCCTCATTCAGCGTATGCTTCTGAAGAGCAATTTGCCCAATATTTCAAAGGAATGTATATAACCACCAAATATGGAGCTTCTACAGTTTTGTATTTCAACCAAATAGATTTAAAACTCTTTTACCATTATACTTACAATAAGAATGGTAAAGATACAATTGTGAATACGTCTATTGTTTATCCTGCCAATAAAGAAGTACGTCAGTTAAATAAATTTTCGCACACAGATGTGTTAGCGACAACCATTCCAGACTCGGTGGTGTATGCTAAATCGCCTGCAGGTATGTTTCCACGTGTAACGTTGCCAATAGGCCAAATACGTCGCAAAGTACGCAGTGAAATTGGTAGTCGATTGTTCAATGTGAACAGTGCCATGTTGGTAGTAGAAGCTACTGAATTACAAACCGGCAATTTAGCTATACCAGTTCCAGAGTATATGACTTTGATTAGACGGTCGAAGATAGAGGAATTTGTAACTAAAAATCATATCCCACAAACAGCCGACTCTATTGCGGTGTTGGGAACCTATAATAGCAAAACCAAAAGTTATGTGTTTGATTTATCATACTTCCTAAATAGCGAAATTCCGCCTCACTATGTGAATGACAAAACGGATGAAATGCTTGAGTTACTTTTGGTACCAAGTTCTGTGGTTCTTAATAGTTCGGGTGCTATTACCAGTGTGAGAGCCTTGCGTAAAATGGGAGCAGTCACCTTGCGGAGTGGTACTAATGCTAATTCGCCGATGCGCCTCAAGGTTATTTATAGTGGTTTCTAATATAGAATTAACATAAAAAGGTCATCTCGATGGCCTTTTTTATTATTTAAGAATGAAACGTGGTTTAATCATACTACTAACGTGGCTGTGTGCGTTCCATCTATTTGGGCGTGATTCCATTTCGACACACTATACCGATGGCGAATTTGTGAGCTATTGTAGGGTTGAAACGGACGCGCCAATGGTTGTGGCTGATGATGTTGTAGATGATTTGATCAATCAGTTTAGAGGCAACCCTGAGCAGTTGTTTGAATGGGCATTTAAAAACTTAGGAAAACAGCCTGGCGACGATTCAAAAAATGAGGTACTTATTAAATTGAAACTGGCCACTTTTGACAAAATGACAGGAAAAAGTCGGTTGTTGACAGATATTATTGTACCTGGTTTTACAACATACAAAGATGTTGCTATAGATAGTAGAGTGACGAAAACAAAGCTCACTAATGGGGGAACTCGTGTTTTTGTCGATATATTTTATTCAAATTCACTTTTGAAAAAAGCCTATGGCACATTCTTTGTCACTCCTATAGCACCAAATAAGGTGATGCTCTCAATGCGCATTCATATTCGATTTGGTTGGTTTTTTAATATATTTATAACTCAAAAACGCTATCGAGACATTGTTGAATGGCGTATGCAAGGGTTTATGAATAATATGCGCGATGAAGCAGAACGTCGCGTGATAACTAAAGAAAAGTAGACATTCATTATATGGAAAATTATTATTCAGATCAATTAAAACAAGTGCTCACCTTTAGTCGTGAAGAGGCTGAACGTTTAGGGAACCGTGAAATTACCCCAGAACATTTGGTTTTGAGTATGTTGCGTATAAGCGAATCTAAAGCGGTTACCTTATTGCAATCATTAGAGGTCGATTTAAAACTAGTAAAACAGTCTATTGAAAAAGAAATTCGATTAGATATTATCACGCCCAATGTATCATTGGCGTTGTCGGATGATGCCGAACGTATTCTCAAATTAGTGCATTTGGAAGCACGTTCTTTGAACGAAAAAGTAGCTGATACGGAACACTTACTGTTGTCGATTCTTAAAAATGGTACAGGTGTGGTGTTAGATAGTTTATTGGCACAAGGTGTTTCGTACGATTTGGTACGCGAAAAAGTAGTAGAACGTACCGATGTGCGCATGGGTTCTGTATTTAGTGATGAAGATGATTTAGAAGATGAAAAACCTGTGACGCCTACCGCTAAAGCCACCCAAGCCAAAGAGAGTAGCGACACGCCTGTACTCGATAATTTTGGGAAAGATATTACAAAAGCGGCTATCGATAATAAATTGGACCCTATTGTTGGTCGCGATAAAGAGATAGAACGCGTCGTGCAAATATTAAGTCGTCGTAAGAAAAATAATCCAGTGCTGATAGGTGAACCCGGCGTTGGTAAATCTGCTATTGCCGAAGGTTTGGCCTTGCGTATAGTGCAACGTAAAGTGTCGCGTGTATTATTTGATAAGCGCGTTGTAGCCTTGGATATGGCGTCTATTGTGGCAGGTACAAAATACCGTGGTCAGTTTGAAGAACGTATGAAAGCGATTCTAAACGAACTCGAAAAAAATCCTAATGTTATTTTGTTCATTGACGAAATTCACACCATTGTAGGTGCTGGTGGCGCTTCTGGTTCATTAGATGCCGCCAATATGTTGAAACCAGCTTTGGCGCGTGGTGAAATTCAATGCGTGGGTGCTACTACACTGAACGAATACCGTCAAAGTATTGAAAAAGATGGCGCCTTGGAACGTCGTTTTCAAAAAATTATGGTGGAGCCGACGTCGAAAGAAGAAACGTTGCAAATTCTTGAAAATATTAAATTCAGATACGAAGATCATCATCAGGTTATTTATGCACCAGAGGCATTGCGTGCTTGCGTGGAATTGACAGAACGCTATATCAGTGATCGTGCGTTTCCTGATAAAGCCATTGATGCTCTCGATGAAGTAGGTTCACGCATACACATGCTCAATTTAAGTGTGCCAGCAGAGGTGGAAGAACTAGAAAAACGCATAGAAGCTATCAATACCGAGAAAAATAATTTTGTAAAACAGCAAAATTACGAATTGGCAGCCAATTCGCGCGATCAAATTCGTCAATTGTCGATAGAATTGGAGAATGCCAAACAAACATGGATTGAACAATCGAAAGAAAATCGTGTGACCGTGACCGACGAAGATGTGGCACACACCGTTTCTCTTATGTCTGGCGTTCCCGTGCAACGTATAGCACAGGCTGAAGGCTTACGCTTGTTGCAAATGAAAGAAACGCTCCAAAAAGAGGTTATCGGACAAGATGACGCCGTTAGCAAAGTGGTGAAGTCTATTCAACGTAATCGCGTGGGATTGAAAGATCCTAATAAACCAATTGGCACCTTTATATTTCTTGGTCCTACGGGCGTAGGTAAAACGCATCTTGCGAAACGCTTAGCCGAATTTATGTTTGGTACGTCGGATGCTATTATTCGCGTCGATATGAGTGAATTTATGGAAAAATTCAGTGTGTCGCGTTTGATTGGTGCGCCTCCAGGCTATGTGGGTTACGAAGAAGGTGGTCAGTTGACCGAAAAAGTACGTCGTAAACCATACGCCATTTTATTACTCGATGAAATTGAAAAAGCACATCCCGATGTGTTCAATATCTTGTTACAAGTGCTTGATGAAGGTCGCTTAACCGATAGTTTAGGTCGTAAAATTGACTTTAAGAATACGGTTATCATTATGACCTCTAACATTGGCACACGTCAGCTTAAGGATTTTGGACAAGGTGTCGGTTTCTCTGTGCCCACCGACAAAGCGAATAATGAGTATGCCCATGGCGTGATTCAAAAAGCCTTGTCAAAGACTTTTTCGCCAGAATTTTTAAATCGTGTGGACGATGTTATTATGTTTGATCAGTTGAATCAAGAGGCTATTTTTAAAATTATTGATTTGGAATTAGCCAATTTGTATAAACGCATTGGTAATTTGGGCTTCACCATCGATTTATCGGATGAAGCTAAACAATTTATAGCCGAAAAGGGATATGATATTCAATTTGGTGCACGTCCCTTGAAACGCGCTATTCAACGTTATTTGGAGGATAGCTTGTCGGAGAAATTACTCTCTAACGAAATAAATAAAGGCGATGTGGTACGTGTTGAGTTGAATAAAGAAAAACAGGATCTAGTTCTTGAGATTAAACCCTAAGATTTTTTAACACTTTGTAAATAATTGTTTTTTAGCTAATTAAGCCCTTATTCTATTGTTTAATGGGTTAAATATACCTCTTAAGTCGTTGTTGTTTAAACAAAATGACTAACTTTGCAGCCGAAACATAACGTGGATTTCCCGTTTGTAATTATACAGAAACCAAAACAACCAAAATAACCAAAACAGACGAATACTCCAATTTGTGAGTACTCGCTAAAATTTTTTATTCAATGGAAACAACTAAATTACGGGCTGCTATCACCGCTATAGAGGCCTATGTTCCTGACTATATTCTTACTAATGATGAATTGAGTAGCATGGTCGACACATCCGATGAGTGGATTATGTCGCGTGTTGGTATTCGTGAACGTCACATCTTAAAAGGCGAATATGGTATGACATTTATGGCTGTGAAGGCTGTAAAAGCATTGTTGGAAAAAAACAAGATTGATCCTAGTGAAATTGGAGCACTTATTTGTTCTACAGTGACTCCTGATATGGTATTCCCTTCTAGCTCGTCGATTATTGCAGGCGAATGTGGTATTGTGGATGCCATGACCTTTGATATGAATGCTGCTTGTGCTGGTTTTATTCATGCTTTGAAAACAGCTTCGTTGTACATTGAAAGTGGTTTTTGTAAAAAAATATTGGTGGTGAGTGGCGAAAAAATGTCGTCAATTACCGATTATACCGATCGTAATACTTGTCCATTATTTGGTGATGGCGCTGGAGCTGTATTGCTCGAAGGTCGTACCGATGGTACAGGCGTACAAGATGCTATTTTACGTACCGATGGCGCAGGTAAAGATTATCTCTACATGCTTGGAGGTGGTTCGTTACATCCTGCTAGTCACGAAACCGTTGATAAACGTCAACATTACATCTATCAAGATGGTAAAAATGTGTTTAAATGGGCGGTTACTAAAATGGCCGACGTGTCAGCAGAAATCATGGAGCGTAATAATTTACAACCTGAAGATGTAGCTTATTTATTGCCTCACCAAGCTAATTTACGTATTATTGATGCTGTGGCTAATCGTATGGGTATTGACAAAGACACGAAAGTGTTAATCAATATTGATATGTATGGTAATACATCGTCGGCTACTATCCCTATTTTAATGTGGGATAATCAAACCAAATTTAAAAAAGGCGACAATTTGATTCTTTCATCCTTCGGCGCAGGCTTTGCTTGGGGTTCTGTTTGGTTGAAATGGTCGATTTAAATAGGGTAGCCTGACAAAAGTGCAGTTACTTTGTCAGATTGGCTATCATAAGTCCTCAACTTCTTGTTGGCAAGCTTTTTGATTAAAAGAGTTTGCCAACTTTTATTTTAAGTAGATTATGAAAAAGAATACGAATCAAACTCATCCTGAGAAGCCAGAAGTAAACGAGGTTGTAGAAGAAACTGCGGCTACGCAAGCCGCTCCAGAAGAATCAGCTGAGGCTACCGCAGGAGCGGTGGATTATGAAACTAAATTTAACGAGCTAAACGATCAATATTTGCGTTTGATGGCTGAGTTTGACAACTACCGTAAACGTATGATGCGCGAACGTGTCGATTTAATTAAAAATGCGTCCGAACGTGTCGTGTTAGATTTGTTGCCTATCATTGATAATTTTGAACGCAGTTTGAAGTCGATGGAAACGTCGGAGTCTGTTCAACCTGTAGTTGAAGGTGTAAATCTCATTTATCAACAAATGATGACCTTGCTTAAACAACAAGGTGTATCGGTGATTGAAACTGAAAATCAATTATTTAATGATGAATTTCACGAAGCTATTACGACTACGCCAGCACCTTCGGACGAGATGAAGGGCAAAATTATTGATTGTGTGCAAAAAGGTTATTTGATGAACGACAAAGTGATTCGCTTTCCGAAAGTAGTTGTAGGTCAATAAAACAAACCAACATGGAAAAAAGAGATTATTATGAAGTGCTTGGCGTGTCCAAGTCCGCCTCGGCTGAAGAAATAAAAAAAGCGTATCGTAAGAAAGCGATTGAATTTCATCCCGACAAAAATCCCGGTGATAAAGTGGCGGAAGAAAACTTCAAAGAAGCTGCTGAAGCCTACGAAGTGTTGAGCGATCCACAAAAACGTCAACGTTACGATCAGTTTGGACACGCAGGCATGGGTAATAACGGCGGTTTTGGTGGAGGTTCCAGCATGAATATGGATGACATATTCTCGCATTTTGGCGATATTTTCGGCGGACATTTTGGCGGTTCATTTGGTGGATTTAGTGGTTTTGGCGGTGGCGGCTCTCGCGGACAACGTGTGCGTAGAGGTTCCGATTTGCGTGTAAAAGTAAAATTGACACTCGCTGAAATAGCTACTGGTGTAGAGAAAAAAATTAAAGTAAATAAATACGTCACTTGTTCTCATTGCGATGGGAGTGGTGCACGCGATAGTCATAGCACAAAAATGTGCGATACCTGTCATGGTTCAGGTTATGTAACTCAAGTTCAACGTACTATTTTGGGACAAATGCAAACACAATCGGTTTGTCCTACATGCGGTGGCGAAGGTAAAATTGTGACCGACAAATGTACATATTGCAGTGGCGAAGGCGTAGTACGTGCCGAAGAAATAATTACCATTAAAATTCCTGCTGGCGTGGCTCAAGGCATGCAACTATCGATGCAAGGAAAAGGTAATGCTGCCCGTCGTGGTGGTGTTAATGGCGATTTGCTCATTGTGATTGAAGAGGAAAAACATCCCGAATTGATTCGTGACGAAAACGACTTGATATACAATTTACTATTGAGCTTGCCAACGGCTATTTTGGGTGGAACGGTAGAAATTCCAACCGTGGATGGCAAAGTGAAGGTAAAAATAGATAAAGGCACACAGCCTGGCAAAGTGTTACGATTACGTAATAAAGGATTACCTGATGTCAATCGTTATGGAACGGGCGATTTGTTGGTTAATATTGGTGTTTACATTCCCGAAACACTTTCGTCGGACGAGAAGAAAGTAATTGAAAAGCTGGACGAATCGTCGAATTTTAAACCTACCGCCACGGCTACTAAAAATTTCTTTAGTCATTTCAAACAGATGTTTGGCTAATGTTGCTATCATAAAAAAAGCTCCCAATTGGGAGCTTTTTTTATGTGCGAACGTGACACGAAATTATAATTTCAAATCGTTAATTTTGACTAACATCGTGCCTTGCGCATTGGCATCGAGGCGAACCGCTCCTGGAACCAAATGTAAGCCAGTGACTGTGACCGTTGAAATAGAACCATTTAAATAGATACCATCGTAGATTTGGTAGTTTTTCAACATCGTGTTGGCTTCGCTTTTCATCGACTCGATATCACTTTTTACGGGATAACTCAAGTATGGTTTCAGTTTATTGAGTATCACACCGTGCAATAACCATTCGGCAGATTTGAGCAACCCATTTTGGGTTTTTAGTTCAAACTGTGGATTTTCCACTTCAATGGCGGTTTTATTGGCATTATATACCAAATTACCTGTAAAATAGATACGACCTTTGACGGAACCCACTACATCGGCCACAAAAATGACTTTGCCTGCGCTGCCATAAATAGATACATCGGTGATGGTAATCGACTTTTTGCCGTCGGCAAAGGTTTTGTTTACCAATTGTTGGCGCGTTAATTCGGTAATTTTGTCGAACGTCACATCGGCAGCCACATTGAGGTTGAAATTTTTAGAAATGGCGGGTACGCTTTTGAGCGGTGCTAATGCTACTGGCGCATTGGCTTTGGGTTGAACTCCCATAAACGACTCAATTTGCGCATTCATCGACATCCCAATGGATAATTTCTGACCTACCGTGGTAAATGGTGCCACACTCATCTCTTTGGGCGTAATGCGTAGCCATAAATTGGTTTCGGGACTCACTTGCATTGGTTTTTGTATTTCAGACCACGCCATTTGTACGTATTTTTTCAATTCCACCATCTGTGCCAACGTTTGGTCTATTTGGTCGGTGATGAGTGTCGTACTTTTTTCTAACGCAAAGTTGGCGATGGGCGTCACAGGAACGGTTACGCCAACCACGTTCAATTTGGGTGCTTCAATCCATTGATAACCCGTTGGTGTGGTTTTAGCAATCAATTTCCAATTTTTGTCAATAGTAATGGTGGTTTTATATCCAAGTGCAATGGTGCCCGTGGCTTCGTAATGATCGCCAATGGTAAAACCAAATTTTTCGATGTTCCACGCAAAGCGCGTCCATATTTTGAGTGGAACTTGGTATTCAATCACATTATTTTTAACTGTAAAAGCAAAGTTCTGGGCCTTCCATACTTTGATACTTAAATCTTGATTGTTGATATTTTTGCCCTCGTACAAAAGTCCTGTGAGCTTTTTATTCAACGTGGTTTCCAGCTGTTTTACATCAATTTCGGCTTGTATAGGAAATTCCGAATTGGCTGGTGCCAAACTCGTTGGCAGGTACGACTCTTTAGGAGCATCCAGTTGTAAGGTTTTACAACTGCTGAAGGAGATTGCCACTAAGGCAATGATAATTAATAAGTTATTCTTTTTCACAGGTTTCTGTTTTTTTTGACCTGCAAAAGTAGATAAATTATGCCGAACCTAATCTTATTTTTTTATTATTTTAGCATAAATCCAACGAGGTTGTAGATATTTTGTTACATTTGTAAGTTATTAAGAAATATTCAATGCAGGAGCTTTTTAAATAGAAATATAAACGACATCAAATCACTTGTAGTGTTAATTCACTACCAATTAAATTTACCTCACATGAAGAAATTCCTATTAATATCTGTACTACTAATAAATATATATGGATGTTCTATTGACCCCAAAATGAAGCCAGTTTTATATATTCATAATTTTACAGATGAAGCGGTGTATATTTATCACTCCAAATATGATTCCATTCAATTATTACCAAAGTTATATTTATTTGAAAAAAGCCATAGTCGGGATATAGATAAATTTGGGAATGATTTAGATACAATTATTTCACCTGAATACAGAGTTAATGCTCATAACGAAACGTTTTTTGTAGGATACTCAAAATGGCAACCATTTGATGATGTTGATTATGTGTATTTCTTTTTTATTAAAGAGGAAATTATGAAAAATTGTACTTGGGAGCAAATCGTTGAAAAACAGCTGTACGAAAGGAAAGTAAAATATACTTACGCTGAACTAGAAAAAGCAAATTATCAAATTTTCTATAGGTAATTCTAGTAAATACACGTTTTAAAGCACAAAAAAGAGCGAGATAATTTATCTCGCTCTTTTTTTGCTTTGCGGAAGCTGGGGGATTCGAACCCCCGGTACGGTTACCCGTACGTCAGTTTAGCAAACTGGTGGTTTCAGCCACTCACCCAAACTTCCTTCTTAGTCGGCTAAGCCGCAAAAGCGGTGCAAAGATAGGATAATTTTCTTACATTTGAAAATAAAAAAACTATTTCTTTTCAAAAAACTTATTACTACCTTTACACATTAAATCATTATTGACAGATTTATGACATTTAAAAAGATGCGTGATTTTATAGTACGAAATAAGCGGCTGATATTGCCCATTTTACTCGGACTTTTTATCGTTTTATTTGTGGCCTATCGTCGTGTGGCGATTGCCTTTTTACCGAATTTTTCCGTACCAAATGGCGAAAAGGTCTACGTGTATGTATATCCTAACACGACCGTGGATAGTGTGTCGGTACAGCTCCAACAGTTGCAAGTGGTACGTAATGCCTCAGGTTTTGTGCGCTACATGAAAACCAAAGACTACGATAAACGCATAAAACCTGGGAAATATCGGATTGAAGATGGCATGACCAACCGTACCTTGGGGCAACACCTTATTTTTGGTATGCAGGAAGCGGTGCAATTGAAATTTAATAATATTCGTTTGAAAGAACAGTTGGCAGCTCGTTTAGCACAACAATTGATGGTGGATTCTACCCAATTCATTCATTTAATGAATGACGCTGAATTTCTCAAACGTTATGATATGACGCCTGAAACTGTTATTGCCATGTTTATTCCAAATACGTACGAAGTGTACTGGGATGTAACCGCTGAAAAATTGTTTGATCGCATGTTTCAAGAATACAAACGCTTTTGGACAGAGGAACGTTTAGCTAAAGCTAAAGCAGCTCATTTGACACCCGTAGAAGTGTCCACGTTGGCGTCTATTGTGGATGAAGAAACGAATGTGGCTAAAGATAAACCAGTAATTGCAGGTTTGTACCTCAATCGTATGCGTAAAGGAATGCCTTTACAAGCGTGTCCTACCGTGAAATTTGCGTTAGGTGATTTTACGTTAACACATGTACTGACAGAACACACGCGCGTGAATTCGCCCTACAATACGTACAAAAATCGTGGTTTACCTCCAGGTCCCATTCGTATGGCGAGTATTGCAGGTATCGATGCGGTACTGAATTATACAAAAAGTAATTACATTTACATGTGTGCTAAAGAGACGCTCAATGGGGAACATAATTTTGCGACCACGTTAGCCGAGCACAACCAGAATACACAACGTTACTACCGCGCTTATCGTCAGTGGGAACGTAATAAACAGAGTCAAAAATAAATCAGTCATTTAATACATTAGTAGATTATGAAACGGAAATTAACCATAGCGCTGGTAGCGCATGATCAACGGAAAGCCGATATGGTAGAGTGGGCAGTGTTCAATGCCGACTTCTTGTCGCAGCACAAAATTGTATGCACAGGAACCACTGGTAGCTTGATAGAAAAAGCGTTTGCTGATAAAGGTGTGGAAGCCGAAGTGCAACGTATGCATTCGGGGCCTTATGGTGGTGACGCTGAAATTGCTGCCATGGTGGTACGCAAGGAGATTGATTTGGCAGTTTTCTTAATCGACGATTTGAGTGCTCAACCTCACGAGGCTGATATCCAGATGCTTTTGCGTCAATGTCGGGTGCATAATGTACCGATTGCTTGTAATCGTTACAGTGCCGATTTGATGATAACTAGCACCTTGTGGGACGATGACACCTATCAACCAACTGCTCCTCAATACATTCATTATAAACGCGATTAATACTAGAAGCAATGAAAATTTTAGTTGCAACAGAAAAACCTTTTGCCAAGGTGGCTATAGATGGCATACGCCAAATAGTAGAAGCTGCTGGCTGTGAATTAACATTATTGGAAAAATATACGGATGTGTCGCAATTGTACGATGTAGTGGCGGATGCCGATGGTTTAATTGTTCGGTCCGATAAAGTAACGGCCGAAGTCGTTGCGCATGCGTCAAAATTAAAAATTGTAGTACGTGCGGGTGCTGGTTATGATAATTTGGATTTGGCAGCGTGTTCTGCCAAAGGCATTGTGGCGATGAATACACCTGGACAAAACTCAAATGCTGTGGCTGAATTAGCAATTGGTATGATGTTGTTTATGGCTCGTAACAATTTTCAACCGGGCACAGGAACTGAATTGAAAGGGAAAACACTTGGTATTCAAGCGTATGGAAATGTAGGTCGTCTGGTGGCTCAATTGGCTAAAGGATTTGGCATGGACGTGTTGGCGTTCGACCCGTTTGTGCCAGTTGATAAAATGGTGGCTGAAGGTGTTACGCCTATCACTGATTTGAAAGAATTGTATCGTCGTTCAAACTATTTATCGTTGCATATTCCAGCCAACGAGCAAACCAAGAAATCAATCAATTACGACCTTTTGCGTGTGATGCCTAAAGGGGCGTGTTTGGTGAATACCGCACGTAAAGAGGTTATTCATGAAGAAGATTTGATGCGTGTGATGGAAGAACGACCAGACTTTAAATATGTGTCTGATATCGCACCAGATTCCTTGGCGGCTTTGCAAGAAAAATTTGGTACACGGGTATTTGCTACAGCTAAAAAGATGGGTGCAGAAACTGCCGAAGCCAATGTGAATGCAGGTCTTGCTGCTGCAAACCAAGTCGTTGGCTTTTTGAAAGAAGGCGTCGATCGTTTTCGCGTAAATTAACTTACTTATGGCTGATGCCATTGCACACATACCAGTAGTTAAACGTTATCGTGCCTATTTGCGGCTCGAAAAATCGCTGTCGGAAAATACTATTGAAGCTTATATGCGTGATTTAGGCTTGTTATTCGATTTTTTCGATAACCAACAACTAGATTACTTAAAGGCTCGTTTATCTGATTTTCAACAGTTTTTATTGGAGTTGAATACGTTAGGTCTACAAGCACGATCGCAAGCGCGTGTGGTGTCGGGCATTAGGTCGTTTTATCGTTTTTTACTTTACAATGATGAGTTGAATGTGGACCCAACAGAGTTGTTGGAGCAACCACAGTTGCCTTTATATTTGCCTGAAGTGCTTTCGATAGAAGAACTTGAAGCGATTGTGGCAGCGGTGGATTTATCGAAACCTGAAGGTCATCGTAATCTAGCGATTATTGAAACATTGTATGGTTCAGGTTTGCGTGTGTCCGAGCTCGTCAATTTGAAACTCTCGAATATGTTTAGCGATAAACATTTTATGAAGGTGGAAGGTAAAGGTAGTAAACAGCGTTTAGTGCCGTTGTCGGAACCTTCAGAACGTGCTATTCAATTGTGGTTGCGAGATCGGAATTTGTTGACTATTCAAAAAGGGAATGAGGATTTTGTTTTTTTGAATCGTCGTGGTGCAAAATTGACACGTGAAATGATTTTTATCATTGTCAAACAATTGGCTGCCATGGCTGGTGTTACAAAAACGATTAGTCCACATACATTCCGTCATTCGTTTGCGACGCATTTGCTCGAAGGCGGTGCTAATTTGCGAGCTATTCAACAAATGCTAGGGCACGAAAGTATTTTAACGACTGAAATTTATACGCACATCGATGTTGATTTTTTGCGTTCTGAAGTACTGGATAAGCATCCGCGCAATCATACATCATCATAAAAAAAGGACTCAATTTTGAGTCCTTTTTATTAATCGCAGTCGTTAAGCCATAATTCTGATGAAGCGTCGCTAGGCATGCGCCAATCGCCACGTGGCGAGAGATTCACGCTACCAACTTTTGGTCCATCGGGCATGCAGGAGCGCTTGAATTGTTGTGCAAAAAAACGTTTCAAGAACACTTTTAACCATTTTTTGATACAGGCATCGTCGTAAGTTTGCGCAAATGCTTTGGTAGCCAAATAGAAAATTTTAGCTGGAGCGAATCCATAGCGCAGCATGTAATAGAGGAAGAAATCGTGTAGTTCATAAGGCCCCACTAAATCTTCGGTCTTTTGTGAAATCAATCCATTTTCGTCAGCAGGTAATAATTCTGGACTTACTGGTGTGTCAATAATATCGAGTAGCGTAGCGTGTGCCTTTTTATCTGTTTCGCCACTCGCCGCATAACGCACCAAATAACGCACCAAAGTTTTTGGAATGCTGTTATTTACCGCATACATACTCATGTGATCGCCATTGTAAGTAGCCCAACCTAGTGCTAGTTCTGATAAATCGCCAGTGCCAATAACTAATCCATTGCATTGGTTAGCCACGTCCATTAAGATTTGCGTACGTTCACGTGCTTGTGTATTTTCGTAGGTCACGTTATGGAGCGTAGGGTCGTGTGCAATATCTTTGAAATGTTGGTTACAAGCATCTTTGATACTGATTTCACGTAAAGTGGCACCCAAGTTAGTAACCAATTGCGTCGCATTTTGATAGGTTCTATCGGTAGTGCCAAAACCTGGCATGGTGATGCCGATGATATTTTGGCGCGACAGACCAAGTTTGTCGCATGTGCGGGCGCAAACCAACAAAGCAAGTGTGGAATCTAATCCGCCAGAAATGCCTAATACCACATGTTTGATGTGTGTGTGATGTAGTCTGGTGGCTAATGCATTGACTTGTATGTTGAGAATTTCTTCGCAAGATTCAGACATACGTTCGTCTGTTGGCACAAAAGGTGTGGCGTAGACTGAACGTGTTAATTTCAACGTTGTTTTTGATAGTTCAAATGGAATAGTGATGATGCGTGTATCCAGTTCAGTATGAGCTAGGTCTTGCATAAACGTGCTGTTTTTTTGACGGTCATGTTGTAGGCGTTCTATATCTATTTCACTCACAATAAGTTGTTCGTGCAAAGAAAAACGCTCATTTTCAGCTAAAAGTGTACCGTTTTCAGCGATTAACCCATTACCGGCGAATAGTAAGTCGGTGCTCGATTCGCCGAATCCTGCAGAAGCATAAACATAACCAGCCAAACAACGGGCTGATTGTTGTTTTATCAAATCGCGGAGATACGTGTTTTTACCAATCAGTTCGTTGGATGCCGATAAATTGAATATGACGTGCGAACCTGCTAACGCATCGATACTGCTTGGTGGAATTGGCGTCCATAAATCTTCACATATTTCAATGGAAAAAGTGACTTGTGGTGATTCAAACAAAAGATGTTCGCCAAAGGGAACTTTTTGTTCGCATATGAGTAGTTCGTTTGTTGTCGTGTCTGAAGCCGAGGCGAACCAGCGTTTTTCGTAGAATTCGTTATAATTGGGAAGATGTTTTTTTGGTACCACTCCTAAGATTTGACCTTGTTGAAATACCACAGCGCAATTGAAGAGCTGATTTTGAATGCGTATAGGTAATCCTACTATGGTTACAATATTGAGCTGCGCAGTGTGCTGTATGAGTTCAGCCAACGCTTTTTCGGCTTGTGTTATGAGTAGTTGATTATGGAATAAATCAGCACACGTATATCCCGTGATACAGAGTTCGGGGAAGCCAAGTATTTGTACACCTTTGGCAGAAGCTTGCTTTATCAATTGCTCAATTGCGACTATGTTGGCTGTGCAGTTGGCCACTTGTACCGCAGGAATAGCGGCAGCGACTTTTATAAATCCAAAATTTTCCATATCATCTAATTATTTAGGAAATAATCGAACGGGTGTTTTTATAACGAAATACCTAATAAGGCCATTACAATGCCACCAATACTTAGTAACATCAAAATAGCACCAGTTATTTTATTTAAAATCCAAAGTCCACGTACGTTAAATTGATTGCGCAATTTTCCCACAATTAAAGTGAGTAAAAGCCACCATGCAAATGCTCCCACCAAAATAGCGATTAATCCTACAATGTGTTCAAAAAGTGTTTGAGTTGGTGTAAAGAATTGAAAACGAGCAAATAAACCGATAAGCAAAAATATAATAAGTGGGTTGCTAAAACATAATCCAAAGGCTGAAAAGAAATCGTTGGCATAACTTCCTTTAGACGGTTTGCCTGCTGACGATAGTTGCCGTACGGGATTTGTACGAAATATATGTAGGCCAAAACCGAAGATAATAAGGCTGCCCACAATTTGAATCATCACTTGGTGTGTTTCAATAAAGTTGATAACAAAACTCATACTAAATCCCACTAAAACAGCATAAATTAAATCAGATGTAGTGGCTCCTAAACCTGTCATAATGCCATGTGCACGACCACGGTTTACCGTGCGTTGAATGCACAGAATTCCTATCGGTCCCACTGGAACTGATATGAATAAACCGATGATGATGCCTGTTAGGATGGTTTGGAACATAATTACAATGAGTTGCTTATACGTGTGCTTTTACAAAGGTTATTATTTCGTCTGTTTGTTGAGGGTGAAACCAATGTATCTCTTTATCGCGATTGAACCAAGTTAATTGCTTCTTGGCATAACGTCGCGAGTTTTGTTGAATCATATTGATGGCAAACTCTTTAGTCCAAATGCCATCGAAATAGTTAAATAATTCTTTATAGCCAACCGTGTTGAGCGAATTCAGATGCTTGTGTGGATAGAATTGCCGCGCTTCAGCTTCTAATCCTTCGTCCATCATTTGTAACACACGTTGGTTGATACGTTCATAAAGTTCTTCGCGTGGGCGAGTGAGCCCTATTTTGATGATTTTAAATGAGCGCTTTTTTATCGATTGTGTGCGTAAGTCTGAAAATGGACGCCCTGTCATGGTACAAACTTCCAAGGCATGTAACATGCGTTTTACGTTCATTAAATCCACTTCTTGATAATGTAAAGGATCGAGCATTTTTAATTTACGACGTACACCCTCAATGCCTTCTTGCTGATAAAAATCAAGAATGTCTTGTCGTATTTGAGGATCGATGGTTGGAATGTCGTCGATGCCTTTACAAATGGCGTCCACGTAAAGCATAGAACCTCCAACAAGTAATGTGTTTTCGGTACGTTTCAACTCTGATTCAATCATTGGAATGGCATCAAGTTCGAATTGCCCGGCACTATATGTCTCAAAAATAGATTTGTTACCGATAAAAAAATGCGTTGCTGCTTGTAATTGTTTTTCCGAAGGTGCGGCTGTACCTATTTTCAACTCGCGAAATATTTGGCGCGAGTCGCACGAAAAAATGGCACAACCTAATAATTTGGCAAGTTGAAGACTAATGTCGGTTTTGCCAACTCCTGTGGGGCCTACAATAACAAAAAGTGTATTCAAAAGATGCGTATTTTAAGTCGTTCGTTAACGATTTAGAAAACAAATGCCCGATAAATCGAGCATTTATGTGATGGTATGAACTTAAATTTCTCGACCGTTTTCATCAAAGGTAACATCGCCGAAACTATTTTCGTCGAGTTCTTCTAAGTCAAATTCTTCATCACCATAAAATTCGGTGTCGAAATTGACTTTTTGATTTGCTGCAAAATCATCGATATCCATAGTTTGTACAGGTGCTTTGCCTTTGATCAAGGTACAAACGCCAGCGGAGAGGTTTCTGCCTGGCATAACCGCTTTTAATTCAATGAAAAATGAGCGTTCGGTCAAATTATCAAAAACATACAACAAACGTTGACCTTCGTCTTCGACGAACTCATCCAAACGCGTATCTTCCATCACGAAATTGTCATATTCTGAGCTAGAATCCATTTCGATGAGGTTAATTTCTTCACGTTTTTCCCAATTGTCGCCACAGATAAAGAATGAGGTAATTTGGTCTTTGTTGTAGCCCACTGATTCAAGAATGGTTTCGTGAAATTGAAAGAAAGTTGCATCTGAACTAATCTCAATTTCGCGGCTAAAATTGTCCGCTTCGTCCGATAAAAGTAAAAATTTATAAACCATGAGTTGTGTTAGTTTTTATGGGTTCAAAAATAACATTTTTTTTTCGTGTATCAAAGTGTTGCATCAAAAAAAGGCGTGTTAACTATGCTTTTCTGCTATTTATATGTTTGTTTCAAAAAATCAATGTCGGATATCGTTTTGAAAACTCTGCCATGAGTGTTTCTTTATAAGCTATAAATTTTTGGTAGTCAGTAGTATCTTTATGTAGAGGTCTATGTTCTACGAGTTTATTCAGCTTTTCAATTTCAGGAAGCAGCTTCTGTGTTTCTTGGTCGAAAAATGCATCGACAAATCGTTCCCAAATATAGTCAATTGCTACTTTTGATGGATGAATCATATCTTCGGCAAAAAAGCGGTAATCGCGTAACTCGTCTAGCACAATTTCGTATGCTGGGAAGTAAGTGACGTTTTCAAATCGTTCAGCAAGCGCTTCAACGGCTAATAATAAAATAGCTTTATTAGTTTGGTTTTCGCTTGCTCCTTGGCGCATGTAACGTATAGGACTGACCGAAAAAATCACCCTTAGATGCGGATTATGTTCTAATAGATTTTTTATCAATTCTGAATAGGTGTTCACAATTTCTGCTACTGTTAAGCGTCGTCGTGTGAATTCTGTTTCTGCTACTTTGTGACAATTGGCTACCGCCGTTCCACGGTATTCGTACACCCAGGATGACCCGAAAGTGATTAATAATACCTCGCTTTGTTGTAAATGCTTGGAGGCTTTGTAGTAACGTGTGTTAATCTTCGCCAGCGTTTCTTCTTTTGAAGCCGTTGAAAAACTTCCGTGATGCGCCCAACTGTGATAGAGCCCGTGGTGCTCAAAAAGTTCTTCTTCTGCAAATGGCTGTTCGACCATCAGTCGTTGCACGGTTTGTGCTATTGACAATGGATTATAAAGAATTCCAAACGGATTACTCAAACAAGGCAGATGATAATCGATTAACTTTTGCCCTATATTCTCGCTAAAGCAAGACCCCAACAATAAGATTCGTTGTTGGTAATTGATCGGCTTCTGTTTGGGTATGGTTATAACTGTTCTGAAATTCATACTTAATTGCTTTTTAATAAATTGATAGCGTATTCAATAATCGTATCTTTTCCAGTTGCAGCGTCTTCTTCGGTGGTGTTAATTTGAATGTCAGGATTGACTCCAAATTCAATTTCGGAGCCATTTTGATCGTACATGGGCACAGCCGAAAAACGAACCATCCAACCATTGGGTAATTCACTTGAAAGTGGCATACCGCCTCCTCCGCCAGTTTTGCCGCCAATTACCGTGACGTTTGGTGCTTGTAACATTTTCGTTACAAAATCGTTGGTTGCACTGTAACAGCGACGATTACAAAGTACCACCACTTTTCGTTCGCTCCAATCGATAGGGGCTAATGCGGGATCCACATACATCGGTTGCATCTCCGAAAAATCAGTGTGACCAAAACCTGTTTTGTGACGCATATAACCTGTAATGGTTTTCTCGGTAAAAAAACACGACGCAAAATTTTTGCTGTAATCGAGCTGACCGCCTCCGTTATTTCGTACGTCAATAATAATGCCTTTGCAATCTTTAAAATAGTAATCCATGTACGAGAAATTTGCACTTGTAAAGCCGTTTGAAAAATCGCGATAACGTATGTAACCAATTTCTCCGTTGTTGATGAGCCCGTAATGAAAACCGCCTGCAATACGGTAATTAGAACCTAAATAGTTCGTACCATACACGATATTGTCGTTGTAGTTGGCTGGATAGTTGTCGAACCAACCTGTGCAACGCGATATATCGAAAGATGAATACAGATTAACGTGTCCATCTTGCAATGTGTCGAGCATTTGGGCGCACACATCGAATAAATCAAAAGCGGTTTTTACGTGTGTCAATTTGGCACGATAAACTATTTTTACACCATCCCAATCCAAATTTTTGGTTTCAAAATAGCAATATTTTTGATCGAGTGTTTCCCATAAGGCATCAAAATTGGTGTATGGATTGGAATCGAAGGTTTTATAAGCGTTATCTTCGCAACTGACCAATAATACAATGGTACTGAATGCAATGAGTATGGTTCGTTTCATGGCGTTTGTTTAGAGTGTGAGTGAAAATTAGTAAATCTCAGTGACTTATTTTTCTGCGTTTTTACCGCCCAATCGGATTATATTGTATGTGGCTCCTATAAAAATATTAAACTGCGATTGTTTGAATTTCAAGTCGTTACCTTGCCACGTTTGGTTGTTGTGTGCAAATCCAGCACGCAGTGTTACGTTTTTTAGTAGAAAATCGAGTGTGAATTTTCCTTGGATGCCTTGTTTGTTATGAAAAGATGAAAAATGAGTGATTTTGTCTAAATCATCTGGGAGATTCTCGTAAATTTCATAGTAAGAGTGTCCCATTTCTGGAATAAACATACATCCTAAAACTGGCGTCATCAATTCATATTGAATATTCGTATGTAAAAAAATAGTGCGTAGCTTGTAACGCATGATGGCTGATGCGTACATGGTGGTATTGAGGTCGCCAGAGCCCATATTATTCACGTTGCGACTATTGTATTTGAGTGCACCTTCTACATTGACAAATGCTCCAGTCATAATGGTTAAGTTGTGCAATGGTTGAAAATGGTAGTGGCTACCATATCCGATAATTCCTCCAAAATAGTTGATAGATGCCGTTTTTGCGGGATTGTAGGTGTCTCCAAAGGAAAGCTGTAGGCGTGTGTTCCACGATATTTTTTCGTTACAATTTTTATAAAAAGCACTTTCTGCTACGTCCAAAGTCAAATTTAGTCCCGAGTAGGTGGCTGGCGATAGGTAGCTATCATGCAGTGTCATATTCCCCGCACCAATAGACCATGTGTGATTGACAAATGGTTCTGATGCTTGCGCATACAACTTGGTGAACCACAAACTCGAAATTATAAGAATTACTGTAAAAATCTGTCGCATAAGTCCTTATTTTTGTGTTGGAATTTTTATCAATTTTATATTGGCATCAAGTCCCCAAATCGTGTCGCGGCTTTGCAATCGAGGGTTTACTATGCTTAACGAACTATCCAAATTGGCATAGTGAATGCTAGCCATATCAATTAGTGAATTGAAAATTACCATCGACGACATTCTTTTTGATTTATTCTCCTGTAAGGCCGCAATTTTTTGAGGATGTAATCGCTTATATTTGTTTGAATACCAAACCATCATAGGAACATGATATTCGTATGCACTACCACTGTATGTCCCGTGTAAGAACATGTGGCGATCATCATCCAATAAATTTTCGCCATGGTCGCCCACGTATATTAAAATGCATGATTTACCTGTTTTTTCTAACCGCTCAATGGTGCTATCGAGAAAATAATCAGTATATAAAATGGCATTGTCATACGAATTCACTATCAAGGTTTTTACTTCTGTCATTAGCGGCTGGTTGTCTAGCTTTCCTGAAATATCTTCCAACTTACGCAGGTTATATTTGTCCAAAAAAGCGGTCACATCGGTTTCACTATTTAAATCGGGCTGAAACCGTGCAAACTCTTTTGGATAACGGTAATTATATTTGAAATGGCATCCTAACGAATGTAAAACGATAAATTGTCGGTCTTTTTCCTTGTCTAGCAGTGGTTGTAAATAATCTAATAGTTTGATGTCACGATTTTGGTGATTTGTGATATCAGCTGGCAAATAATGTGTGTAATCACATGAACTCGAAATTGGCATCAGTAATTTGTTACCAAAACTTTGGTTGGCAATCCATGCTGTGTGATAACCCGCTTCTTGGAATGCTTCTACAACAGATTTTTCCTTGTTAAACAAATCTGTTGTTTGTGGTGTGGCACGTGATAAAATAAATGGAACCGATACGGTGGTTAAATTGGCAATAGCGTAAGTGCTATCAAAGGATATAAGATTCGTGCGTTTACTGAGTCGCGGTGTGGTGTTACGTGCATAACCATTAATCCCAAAATTGCCGTAGCGCGCAGTTTCTCCTATTACCAGTACGACGATTTCTTTAGGGCGTTTTTTCTGTTTTTTTATTCCAAATGAGAATGATTCGTGTTGTTTCTTTTGGTTTTCGATGTCTTGGTTAATGACACCAATTTTGTAGGCATGCATTATTAAATTGAGTGGGAAAATCTTTTCACCAAAAGATAAATATTCAGTCCGTATTTTTTCATTGTGAATCGGAATTTCCAATGTATTTAGAAGTTGGTCGTTGGCTTTGTAAGCACCGCCAAATAACGCTAGAGACAGTAAAATGACATATATAATATAGCGTCGCACTTTGCTTGGGAATAAGTACGTATTATCCAATCGATGAAAAATGCTTTTCCAATAATGTATAAACAATAAAATAACAATCAGTATAAGAGGCCAAGCCGTTGACCAAAGTTCTACCGCTTCTCCCGTTTCTGATATCAAAATGGTATAAACAAAGAGTAGCGAAGTGGTTGCTTTGTTTATGATTAAATGTGTTAATTCAACCAAGCCAATGATAAGCGTTACGCTGTTAAAAGCAAAAAACCAACGTGCTTTGAGCACCGTGGCAGGTATAAGAAAAATCAATATCGAACCAATCAGGTAACATAATCTCATCCAAAATGAACCTAAATCGATAGCTATAAAAGTGGCCAATAGGTTTGGTAACAATACGATGATAGCTAGTATAATTATAAGCGCCGATTGTTGCGATATATGGATTTTATCTTTAAATGGGTTTGTAGGCATTATTCTCTAAAAATACTAAAGGTTGTATCTAAA
This sequence comes from Paludibacteraceae bacterium, assembly GCA_028694915.1. Taxonomy (GTDB): domain Bacteria; phylum Bacteroidota; class Bacteroidia; order Bacteroidales; family Paludibacteraceae; genus W0P28-013. Next base: position 50,279 of record JAQVJY010000005.1, on the reverse strand, counting down.
ATATCTGTTTGTATATCCGCAGCATCTATAACTGAATGAAATAGGAAGTCTGTTTTGTAAAATTGATGTTTATTATGATTGATGTTTTGATTAAAATAAGGATGTTTTTGTTTGTAGTTGTCTGACATCCAAACAAAAGCCGCTGTCCAATTCATCATGGTGGATTCGGACGCGTGTAACCATTGTCCATTTTCCCCCAAAGCTTCACCATGATCAGATAAAAAAATACATATGGCATTCAGGTTTTTTAATGGTTCAATTATTTGTGAAATGAACCAATCTGTATAAGCGACTGTATTGTCGTATGAATTTACGATTTCCATTGAATCACAACTAGCAACAATACGAGATTTCATAACAGGCTTATAAATTTCGAAGCTATCAGAATAATGAACGTTGTACCACCAATGAGATCCGATAGTGTGTAATACGAATAATTGTTGTTTGTTATTTTTCGCTAATTCTTTTTGATATACTGGTAAAATATCCTCATCCAGCCATTTGTCATAATTATATACGCCTTTTGATAGATTGACAAAAATACTAGTTTGTGCTTCTTTTGTGAAATAGGCGTATGGTTTTTCTGCATCTTGATTACCAAGAAAAATTGTATTAAAACCAGCTGCGTTAAACACATCTATAAATGAACGCTCTGTGTAGGCAAGGTTTGGATTTGATGTATCTGCACGTGTTAGTATGTGCGGGACACTGCGATTGGTGTAGACATAGTCGGACCAAACGCTATCGAATGATACAACCCCTAATCGCTCCATATTGGGTGTATTTTCCCGTCTATACCCATTGATGTGGAGATTACTTGGTCGTAATGCTTCTCCAATAATAAAGACTACAGTGAGACTGTCTGATTGGGCATTTGCAGTTTTGAATACACGTGGACGTTCATTAGTTATTTCTTGACGTTCAGAAATGTATTTTGTGGTCATCTCAACAATATTAAATGGAATTCTATTTAATATTGGGCGTGAAAACCGACTGGTTGGCGCTAGTAGTAAAATCAACGTAAGACTTGCTAATATTACTGTCCCAATTGTCCAACGGTTTTTGATTTTTATTATGTATTGTTTACGTAGGTTAGCGATAAGAATGCTTATAGTTGTGGCACATAAGACCCAAACGAATATAGGCCATTCCAGCATATCTGCGGAAACGGCTAGATCGTTTTGTAAAATAATATCCAGCATCATCGTGTTCAGCGTAAAATTCATTGTGTAGCGATAAAATGCTAAAATCGATGCTAAAAAAGTTATAGTAGCGTACACGATAACAAAGCCACGGTGAGGTAGAAGCGTTAGTATTAGATTAACGCACGTGCACGCAAAAACAATACTTGCCCAATGTGAAAGTATTATTAAGTAGTCTTTTGTGGAGTTGAGAGGTGTGCCCCAGAAATCAGTTACCGTAAAGATTCCGATGAATATAGCGCATAAAATACTATGTGCAATCCAGCGTAGCCAATCGTTATGTCGTAAATCCCCAATCATTTTTTTATTTTTTACCAACCAGCCAAGGGGTGTATTTGTTCGCACCAATTATAAATGGTATGGATATGAGTATTGTGCTACATACGAGCAGAATGTTAACGTATATATTGTGATAAATATCTAAAGGTAATTTTAAAATAAAGCATGTAAAACCTTTTATGCAAGCATATAATATCAGATGGCATGACATAATGAATAATGTATTTTGTCCAAGAAAAGCCAGTAATTTTATGTTGTGAAACTTGCGTTCTATTAAAATCATAGACAACGTGATAGATGTAATGCCTATAAAAGATGTCATGAGAAAGAACCAGTAATTTCCCAGAGTGTTATAGGCTACGTTTGCAATGCTCAGGATAGGTAAAAAGGTGATGGATAAGACTGTCGTAATAAAGACAAGTGATAACAAAGACAAGTTGGCCGTATTTTTAATGTTTATTGTTTTAGATAAATTACCAAATAGATAAAAGGTTAGCATAGTAAATGCTTGAGCGAAACTCCATGGTAATTGATTTGGGAGTGTTGTATATAATAAAAAACCAATTGAGAGGGTAGTGATGACTGTTGTCAGCCGCTGCTTTCGAGTGGACAGTTTCCTTATTAAAAAGAATAATGTTTCAGTTGTCAATAAGCATGGAATAAACCAAAGTGGAACAGCATGTGTTAACCATGACGCATTACCATATAAAATGCCAATCAAAGGATGCCATACCTCTATGTTATTATCAATGGAAATACCAAAATTACGTCCTATGCAAATCCAATAAATATAATTGATACAATTAAAGCAAATATAAGGAATGATTAAACGCCTAGTTTGGTGTTTAATATATACCGTGAAAGAGCCCTGTCGGCTTATGTTATTTACATATCCAGCAACAAAGAAAAATAGAGGGATGAGCCAAGTATAAATCCATTTGATTAATTCATTAGGGAAAGCAGACAAATGTACAACCATGACTCCAATCATAGCTATGCCACGTGCATAGTCAACCCATAATGTGCGTTGCATCTGATAACTGTCTATTAGTTTATTATTAATATTTTAGTAGTAGCATATTGTTGCCCTTCAGGACTAAAACACAGTGCTAAATAAACGCCAGTTGCAACACGTTCTCCTGTACGGCGATTACCATCCCAGGTGGCCACGCCTCCGTTTGAAATAGTCTCAAAAACAACATTGCCCGTAATGTCTGTAATTTTTACGCGTGAGTCGGTTACTAAACCTGTAATTGTAATAACGCCATGATATGTTTCACGAACTGGATTTGGAAAGGCGTGTACATTATTGAAAGAGTCGCCGCCTTCAATCGCATCCGATTGGTAGGAGATTAAACCTTTTCCTGTACCAAAAAATACTTCACCCGTTTTTTCGTTAATGCCAATGCTGATGATGTTATTCGATAGCAATGGACTATTTTCGCTAGTAAAATGTTTCACGGTTTCTAAACCGTTTGCAGATACCAAAAATACCCCTGACGATTCTGTTCCAATCCATTTGCGATTAGCTCCATCTACTGCAATAGCATTGATTTTCATACCATCTAACAAAAAGTCCGCTAAATTAGTACCGTCATTTCGTGGAATTTTGATACGTGTACACGCGTAGTTCGCATCAAATGCTTTGGATTGATTGTTTAACACAATAGGGCCGTCTGTTGTTCCCATCCAAAGCGTATTATCCTGATCTTGTACGACGCATAGAAAATTGGTTGGTTGAAATTTGTTCCCATCTTGGTCATAAAAGAACGTAAATAAACGGGAAATATCATCGTCCGATGTTTCTGTGTTATTGTCGTTAAAGGTAAACATCCCTGTAGTATTATTATCAATCCGAGGAATTAGTACCCATTTTTGATTTTTATTTTGTTGCGAAATAATAATGTCTTGAGGCGTTCCCACTGTTCTTATATTTTCAAACGGAACTTTTTTTACCGCTCCTTCAGAATTTTTAGGTAAGTATTTAATGGTTGATGAAGTGCCACTATTTAAAAACCACAAGTTACCTTGTTCATCGTATGTTAACCCATCTATGCGATGATATTTATAATATGCATAGTCTGGTTTCCTAGTTGGGAAAATGGTTTCGACACCGCTATTTTCAGCATTATAAAGTTTATAATATTTATTATCCCTAAATTCATAAATACCTGTTCCGTAGGTGGCTACAAAAAAATGGGAATTATCCAAAGGATCTATTGCCGCATCCACAAAATCAGTTGCATAGAGTGTTGTTGTGGCACCTGTTGGCGCTGGAATAGCATCATTGAGGATGTTGGTCCACACACCATTTTCAAACATCATAACGTGGCCGATTCGGTTGTATTCTACAGCCCAGCGACCTCCTGGAATAGTTAAAATTTTACCATTGCTGTAAATAATACGCCAAGCATAATTGACTGTTGGTCCACTTGGGCGAAACAAATCGAAAGACTGATTTGCTATGGACCATTTGCCTACACCCGCATAACTCGCGGCTACCCACACATTGTTGTCTTCGGCATCGTAAAGAGCCATTTTTGTATCCACTCGGCTGATGGTGGTCGGAGTTGTTAAATCACCATTACGGTAATAGTTGATTTGTTGTTTGTTAATAACAAATAGATAGCCATCGTTTGAGTTGATATTCAGAATTCCAGAAAAGGTTTTTCCACCTACCCAAGCTTCTGAAGAATAAGCATGTACGTCGCCATCGGTTTGCAAAAGTAGTAGTGTGTTGTCATATGCAACGGCACGTACATTATTGCCGCTTGTAGGGGCAGCTGCTAGGGGTTTCCAATTCTCAAAATTAGCTAAATTCACGCCTGTGGTATTTGCAGTCAAAATGGCTGTTTCGGTGGTAGCATAAAATTTCCCGTTCAATTCGGATAGTGAGAATATAGGCGTAGATTCACCTGTAGAACCAATAATGTAAGTGTCTGTAATTTCTTGTTTTTTTAAGTTGAGTACCACAATACCAAAATCGCACGACAGGTAAGCATAATCGCCTTTGAAGTAAATGTCATTAATGGTTTTACTGCCACTCATGTTCTTACGATAAATATCACTGATGTTAAATATACCATCTTCGGTCATTAAGTCGATATTTGAATTGGCATAAGCGATAAGTAAAATGTCATTTTCTTTGGAATAGCCAATGCGTAGTATGTTATTATCATTCAAACCTGATATTTTTGATAGAATTTCAACGCCATCATCCTGTTTACCAACAGAGAAGAGTGCGCCTTCACTTACGGCGTAAATCTTATCCTTAGTTTGTGTTATTACTTCGGTATTGTTGTACGCTAAATGTGTACGCCAGCTTCCCATCGGTAGTTGTTCTGCAAATAGCGTAGTGCTGATTAAACAGGCTAGAAGTAGAATTCTTATTTTCATAGCTTAATTCTGAGTATTCAAAAAAGTTACAAGTTTACGTATGGCTTGCCCTCTGTGGCTAATTGTATTTTTAACTTCGGCAGGTAATTCTGCAAATGTTTGGTTGTAACCGTCAGGCATAAATATAGAGTCATAACCAAATCCGTGATCGCCTTGTCGTTCTTCTATAATCCGACCTTTGATAACGCCCTCAAAATAATGGATGCGTTGTCTGTAAATCAGGGCAATGACTGTTCTAAATTGGGCGTTGCGGTTTGTGATACCTTTAAGATTTTTCAATAATTTTTCAATGTTAGCTTCCGAATTGGCTGGCTCTCCAGCGTACCGTGCCGAAAAAACACCAGGTTCTCCATTCAAAGCTTCCACCTCAAGGCCAGTGTCATCGCCAAAACAGTCACATTTGAAACGTTCGTCCACGAATTGTGCTTTTTGCAACGCATTCGATTGTAGATTGAAGCCTTTTTCAGGAATTTCTTCTGTGCAGCGAAGATCGGTGAGGCTCACGACCTGAATCATATCATCGAGCATTTTAGCGACTTCCTCTAGTTTGTGTGCGTTGTGCGTGGCAAAAACGAGTTGTTTCATATTTTTTGTATTAAAGAACTAACGTGCAAAGATACTAAAAATTGTTCGGATTCTGCTTATTGGAGTAGATTTTTAATGTAATAATGTGAGGTCTGAATTGGGGGCTGTTTTTTGTTTTTTTTTTGAAAATAATTCTGTTTTTTCTTGCTATATATAAATTTAACTTCTATCTTTGACCGACCGTTCAGTCAATTAATATTATGGTAAAGAATAAAAATCAAGAATTGCGCGAAAATCGTCGTCAGCAAATTATGCAGACGGCCATGGACTTGTTTGTCGAAAAGGGCTTTATTACCGCTTCGGTGAGCGATATTGCTAAAAAATGTGGCGTTTCAAAAGGTTTGATGTATAACTATTTTGAAAGTAAGGACGCACTGCTTAAAGCAATATTGGAAGATGGTATGGCACGTATTTATGGCGATTATGAATTGCCAGAGCCGTTCGATCGTGCGGCATTGCACCAATTCCTAGATTTCAGTTATGCCAAATATCATGAGCAGAGTACTTTTTTTCGCTTGTACATGTCCATGATTATGCAACCACAGATTTATCAAGTAGCACTAAATATTGGTCAGAAAGAACGTGCTATTGCTATGGCGGTGTATAATTATTTCATCACCAATTTTGAAAATGGACTGGAGGAGTTTTTTTATTTTTCTACGTTTGTGAAAGGTTTGAACGTGTTGATGACTTTTAGCGATGAAAGTTATCCTTATCTGCGAATGATTGAGCGAATAAAAAGTCAATATTAAGACACTTATTTATAAAATTCATAGTATGATTAAAATTAATCACTTAACAAAAGATTATGGACAAAAACGCGGTGTTTTTGATCTCACGTTTGAGGTACAACGTGGCGAAGTTTTTGGTTTTCTAGGCCCTAATGGAGCTGGGAAAACTACGACAATTCGTCATTTGATGGGATTTATTCATCCCAATGCGGGAAACTGTAGTATTAATGGGCTTGATTGTGGGACGCATTCGGCTGAAATTCAACGCAATTTGGGCTATATGCCAGGCGAAATTGCACTACCCGATGATATGTCAGGTCTCGAATTTTTGCATTTTGTGGCTGATTATCGTGGCGTTACCGATTGGGCTAGAGTGGAGCAGCTTATGGCACGTTTTGAATTGGACGCACGTGGCAACTTGAAACGTATGTCCAAAGGGATGAAACAGAAAATTGGTATTGTGTGTGCGTTTATGCACGACCCACAAGTGCTAATATTAGATGAACCTACGAGCGGACTGGATCCGTTGATGCAAAGCCATTTTATCGATTTGGTGTTGGAGGAAAAGGCAAAAGGGAAAACCATTTTGATGTCGAGTCATATCTTTGAAGAAGTGGAACGAACTGCCGATCGTGTGGGAATTATTCGCGAAGGACATTTAGTTACAGTGGATAGTGTGGCGGCTTTAAAAGCGGCACAACGCAAGCGTTATACAGTGAGTTTTGCTTCCGAAAAAGAAGCTCGGGAATTTGCTAAAGAACCTCTTGCTGTTGATTTTGTGAAAGGGAAAGATGTGACCGTAACGGTTAATGATTTCCAGCCTTTTGTGGCAGCCATGTCTCGTTATACAGTTGTGAATATAGTGGCTGTAGAGCAGAGTCTAGAGGAGATTTTTATGCATTATTATGGCAAATAAATAGTCACAGATTTACATTACAAACTTTTAACTTGAACAAATGAATACAACTTTATTTAAGCGCGAATTGCGCTCCAGTTATAAATTATGGCTTATTTTTATTGCTATTTTGGCCATGTATATTTCGGTTATTATTTCTATGTTTGATCCTAAACTAGGTGAGACACTGGACTTGTTTGCTAAAGCGATGCCTGAAATGATGTCGCTCTTTGGTATGGGAGAAACAGGGGCAACCTTAATTGACTTTTTGTCGAATTACTTGTACGGTATGCTCATGATTGTGTTCCCTATGGTTTTTATTATCATGTTGGCCAATCGCTTAGTTGTCGCTCATGTCGATAGTGGCTCCATGACTTATTTATTGGCTTCGCCTAATACCCGTCGTAAAGTAGCTTTGACTCAAATGTTGGCATTGTTATCCATGACGTTTGTGCTGTTGGTTATTTGTGTGGGAATTGCCATTGGTGTAAGTGAGGCTATGTTTCCTGGTGCATTGGTTATTGGTGATTTTTTGTGGCTGAATTTGGGTTTAGCTTGTTTGCTTTTTGCGTTGTGTGGTTATTGCTTTTTTATATCGTGTATTAGTAATGAAACAGGTAAAGCGGTAATGTTTGGTGCCGGAGTTCCAACGTTTTTCTATTTGGTGCAAATGTTAGCCAATATGGGTGGTAAATTAGCCGATTTGAAATATGCGACTATATTCACGCTGTTCAATCCAAAAGCCATTATTGCAGGTGACACTTCCGCTTGGTGGATGTGTGGCGCATTAGTAGTTATTGGCGCTATCTTCTTTGTTGTCGGTATAGCACGATTTGAAAAACGCGATTTGCCATTATAATTATTGGACAACAGAGGGTAAATCCCTCTGTTGTTTTTTAGTATTATAAAAGCGGTTTATACCAAACATTCATACTTTCAATATTTCCAGATATTTGGGTGTTTTGTATCAGTGTACCAGTGTATTTGTACTGCGAATTATAGAATGTTTTATTCATAGCTAAAGAATTTAATCTACAAATAGTATAAACTGTTTTTATCTGTTTGTTGACTAGTTTTGCTTCCATTGTAGCCAGTAAGTGTATGGCTAAATGATATCCTCTATGGCTAGGTAGAACTGCAAAATCGGTCATCTCAGCGTATTGCTCTTGATAATTACATTCGGCAGAACTTATTGCCACTAATTGATGGTTATCCCATATCCCAAAATAGATTGTGTTATCTTCTTCTATACTTTTTTTGATAAACTGTGAATCAAAAATGGGGAATGGATAAGTTTTGAAAACCTTTTTAAATACCTCAATCATGGAAGTGATGTCACTTGTTTTTAATTCTGTAATTGTGAATTTTTCAGGTAAAGTTTCTCTGTACTCCTTAACTGGAGTGGAAAACAACATTTGAAACTTATCCATGGCGACAGAATCTAATAAGTTTCTTTCTGAATTTTTATATTTGACGAGAAAAAAGCAATCTTCTTGACCGTTGAAAAAATTTGGTACGTATGCTTCAATTTTATAACCGTTTTTTATAAAAAGAGGGGTATGGCATGACCGTATTTTTGCAAAGAGTTTTGTGTATTGATTTGTTTGTGCTAGATTTTCTATGTGATTGATAATATAAGGAAAATCTTCTTTGCAGAAATGACTTAAATAGACTCGATTGCTTTCTTTATCGTGCGATATGTTGGATTGTATATTAATCATTGGAATGTTCTCTGCGTTGAATTCGTTCATTATTAGATGGTATGAGTGAAATGGTATCATTACTATCAGATAAGAGTTTTTCAATACCAATAGCATTCACTTCTTCTCCCTCTTTAATGTTGAGTTCTAAGTTACAATTTTTACAATTTCTGTCACATTCTCTGTCTTTGTAATTTGATGGCTCTTTGTAGGAGGTTATAACGCCTTCGTAATTTCTTAATATCACTTTGTTAGTATTCCAAGATATTAAATAGTTTGGCATTATAGGGATTTTGCCACCACCACCTGGAGCGTCAATAACGTATGTTGGTACTGCAAAACCACTGGTATGTCCAATTAAACTTTCTATTATTTCTATACCTTTTCCTACCGGAGTTCTAAAGTGAGATAAACCTTCAGATAAGTCACATTGATACATATAATAGGGGCGTACTCTATTTTTCACCAACCTTTGTACTAATTCTTTCATAATGCGTGGACAATCATTAACGCCAGCAAGCAAAACAGATTGATTGCCTAATGGAATTCCAGCATCAGCCAACATGATAAGTGCTTTACGTGATGAGTCTGTTAACTCTTTGACGTGATTGAAATGAGTATTAATCCAAATTGGATGGTGTTTTTTGAGTACACTGATAAGGTTTTCCGTAATGCGATATGGTAAAACAACAGGGGTACGTGTCCCAATACGAATGACTTGCACATGTGGGATAGCACGTAACTCAGTTAGGATCCAATCTAAATAGCTGTCAGATAACAAAAATGGATCTCCTCCTGAAAGTAGAACATCACGGATTTGTGGTGTTTTTTTAATGTAATCTAAACCTAGTTGTATTTGTGATTTTGAGGGTATATTGTCGGTATCTCCAACTTTTCGTTTGCGAGTGCAGTGCCGACAATACATAGCGCACACGTTACTTATTAGGAATAGGACTCTGTCGGGGTAGCGGTGAGTAATTCCAGGAACAGGGCTGTCGTGGTCTTCGGCTAAAGGATCTTTCATCTCATCTTTAGAGATGTGTAATTCTCGAATATCTGCAAATGCTTGTTTAAATATAGGGTCGTTCTGATAATTATTCTTATCAATTAATGATAAATAATAGGGAGTAATGGATAAAGGAAAGTGGTCAATCGTTTTTTGTAATGCTTTTCTTTCTTTATCGGAAAATTGTATGCCTGTGAGTAACTCAAATTGTTCAATAGATTTGATGGCGTGTTTTACTTGCCATTTCCAATCTAGCCAGTGGCTTAATTTTGATTCAGATTCGATAGAAGTTGCAATTTCTTGCTGATTTTTTGTGAATATTGCCATATGTTAGTGTTTTAGTGAACAAGATTAAATTATTAAGGTATTTTTTTTTGTAGGTATAATCTTGTTAAATATGTTTAGAAATATGTTAATTTTTGTGCTTGAAATTTGATTGTCTGAACGCGTTATTGAGCTCGTCTAATGCGTCCATTGGATTCGTGAGTGGCATTTCCGGTGTGTATAAGTCATAATCCAAGAGTCCCGATTTCTTGGTGTTATTCAGTATGGGGAGTTTTCCCCTATTTGTTGTTTTAATATGTTTGCCTGAATGATCTGTAATAATTAATTTAGGTAGAAACACGCCCTTACGACCAATAAAATTGTCCATAACTTTCACGCCTTCTTCAAATTCTTGAAAAGTTGATCTACCAAGGGCTTCATACTTACTTAGTTCTTTGGCATCCCATGTGTTTACGTTTGCAAAACTTTCTGAGATTGTGTCGTCTATTTTACGTTGAGTATTAAGTGTGTCATGTCCAGACGGCATTAAAAGGACTTTCCCTCCTCCTCCTTCAATATTGGCCGCATATTTTGGCACAGTAATTCCCGATAACCAACCTTGGAGATGTTTCATGTAGATTTTTCCTATTTGAATAGGTTCAATAAAATGAACAATTCCTTTTTCTTTGTGACATTGCAGCAAGTAGTATGGGTGTATGCCAATCCAAAACATTCTTCTGAAGGTTTCTGCTAGCGTTTTAAAGTTGTTATTCACATGGTTAAGAAAAACTGTTTGGTTTCGTATTGTAAAACCATGCATTCTTATTTTTTTTATTGCATCAGCTAACTCTTGTGTTATTTCTTGATAGTGATTGACGTGTGTCATGAAATAGACATATTTTTCAACTCCTTCTGTATATTTATTTGCTGATGTTTGAATTAAGTCTAATAGTTCTTCTGTAATCGCCATAGGTAATACTACGGGCACACGAGTAGCTATTCGAATAGATCGTAAATGTTTTATTTTACTAAGTTCTTCAAGAATATATTGCAAGCGATGTTTGCTAATCATGAGGGCATCGCCTCCTGTTACGAGTACTTCATTTATATTGGTGTTGTGTGAGATGTAAAATAACCCTTTATCTATTTCAATACTGTTTACATCAACAGAGCCGTCGAGCGATTTTGCGCGTTGACAATGTACGCAGTATGAGGCGCAACTAGTATTCTCGGCAACAAAAAGAGCTACTCTATTTGGGTAGCGTTGGTAGGCAGCTCCGAAGCTTCTAGTACCTTCGCTCATGGCGCCTTCTAATCCAGTGTCAGGAAATAATAAATTTGCAGGGGTTGGTACACTTTGCCAAAAAATTGGGTCAAGTCGGTTTTCTGCACTCTCACCAGTAAGCATGGTTGGATGAAAGGGGTCTTCTTGCATGAGGGTTGCATAGTAAGGCGTAATGCGTAGAGGTTCTTTGCCCTCTTTTTTTAGTATTGTAAGTGTGCGTTCAATTTCAGAAATTTGTGTAGGTGATAAGGCTATCACTTTTTGTAATTGATCTACGCTTTGTATTGAATTTTTTAATTGCCATTGAGCATCGTTCCATTGCTTGTTTGTAATATCTTTCCATAAGTCAATTGAAGTAAATTTCCTTGGTTCAAACAAGATTGTGTTATTTTTAATCATTAGGTTTTCTTTTTTGATGTGTATTCTTTTATTTTTGTTGTTAATTAGTGTTATTGAATTTTTAAGAAGGACTATAAACACGAATATTTGTGTTCGTAGTCCTTCTATAAGGTTGCGACTGCTTACTTGGTTTTGAAGGCCTTGTTTCCGGCAAAGTGTGCCATTTTTCCGAGTTCGTGTTCAATGCGCATGAGTTGATTGAATTTTTCAACACGTTCACCACGACAACCGCTACCTGTTTTGATTAAGCCCGTATTTAATCCAACTGTTAAGTCGGCTATAAAGCTATCAGGAGTTTCGCCGCTGCGGTGCGACACAAAGGCTCTGTAATTATTGGCCTGAGCTAATTGTATCGTTTCCAATGTTTCGGTTACAGTGCCAATTTGATTCAATTTGATTAAAATGGAGTTGGCAATGCCTTTTTGGATACCTTCGGCTAATATTTGTTTGTTGGTACAGAATAAATCATCTCCTACGAGGTCAACTTTGTTTCCTAGTTTGTCCGTAATTTTTTCCCAACCAGTCCAGTCATTTTCAGCTAATCCATCTTCTATTGAAGCAATCGGATATTGATGCACCCAACTATCCCAAAGGTCTATCATGTCGTCGCTGGACAATAGTTTTTGTGAGCTTTTAAAGAATTTGTATTTCCCATCTTCCCAAAGTTCACTGGTAGCTGGGTCAAGGCAAATGCTTACTTCGCTACCGGGTTTATAACCTGCTTTGGTAATAGCTTCGAGAATGACTTCAATAGCTTCATCGTTTGAACGTAAATTTGGTGCAAAACCGCCTTCATCGCCTACGCCAGTGCTATAGTTTTTTGTTTTCAATATATCTTTCAATGTATGAAAAACCTCCACGCCCATTCGTATGGCGTCAGTAAATGAGGTTGTTCCGTGCGGAGCTATCATAAATTCTTGGAAATCCACGTTATTGTCGGCATGACTTCCTCCATTGATAATATTCATACAAGGCACAGGTAGAATGTAAGCGTTGCTACCGCCTAAATATTGGTACAAAGGCAAACCTACACTTTGTGCTTTGGCTCGTGCATACGCCATAGACACACCCAATAATGCATTGGCTCCTAATTTGGTTTTGTTAGGCGTTCCGTCCAACTCAATCATGGTATAATCGAGTTCGCGCTGACTAACAAAACTTTTACCTTCCAATTCTTTGGCAATTATTTTGTTTACATTTTCAACGGCTTTGAGAACGCCTTTCCCGCCATAACGTTTTTTATCACCGTCGCGTAGTTCACAGGCTTCACGTTCGCCAGTAGAGGCACCGCTTGGAACCATCGCTCTACCCATTGAACCATCTTCTAAAGTTAGATTTACTTCTACCGTAGGATTACCTCTTGAATCTAATATTTCAAGGGCATCGATTTTTTTTATTTTCATAATTTCTTGTTTTTAATTTGTAAATAGTCACAATACAATCATTGGTTGTGAGGTTTCGTGACCTCATTATATTACAAGACTCCTACTAACAAAGATTAGTAGGAGTCTTGGATTTTCTTGATGTTATGTGATGAATATAACAATCATCCACGTGTATGTCTTGCTAATCTTAACGCAATATACTATCTGATTAGTAGCTTTAAATTTAGACTACAAATATACATCATTATTTGTTGAATTCCTAATTTTGAGCATAGAATTTATTCTTAATAATGCTCTAAAAACGTTAAAAATGAATCTAATAGTCTAATATAGGAGTTACGGTTGTAATACATCTTGATAGCTACTGTCCGCTTTGAGTATTTTTTCAACAAAAGGACATATTGGTATAATGGTGATGTGATGTGTTCTTGCAAATTCAACACCTTTATTTACAAGTAGTTTCCCTATTCCTTTACCTGCTAGAATATCACTCACGTGTGTGTGATCAATTAGAATGCTGCTGTCATTCCATTTGTAGGTCATTTCGGCCAACCGTTCTCCGTTTTGCTCGATGTAAAATACTCCAGTATTTCCGTTGTCGTTATGTAAAATTTCCATGATGATTGAGTTTTTAGTACAACACTTTTACTTACATCCACGTTTTATGTGGTGGTGCTTATACAAATATACAACATAATTCGATTATATGTATTTTTTCTCATTGTTATTCTTTGTTATTACTCCATTTGTTGACTGATTTTAGTTCCTCATTTTTAACCCATTTTAAGCTTAGTTTACACCTTAGAATTGTACAGTCGAAAAAAAAGATTAACTTTGCAGTCTTAAAAAAATCACATAAAAACTCGATTAACTATGAAATTTTATAACAAAAAATGGGACTCTTTTAAGGGAGACGTGTGGAAACGCGAGGTTGATGTAAGGAATTTTATTCAAAATAATTATACACCATACGAAGGTGACGATACATTTTTGGTTGAATCTACAGAACGTACTAAGAAGATTTGGTCTAAATTAACCGAAATGTTTGAGGTGGAGCGTGCCAAAGGTGTTTATGATGCCGAAACAAAATTTCCTTCAGGTATCGATGTGTATGGCCCTGGTTACATCGACAAAGAAAATGAGGTGATTGTTGGGGTTCAAACTGATGCACCTTTAAAACGTGGTATTTATCCGAAAGGCGGTTTACGTATGGTAGAAAATGCTTTGGAGGCCTACGGTTACGAAATTGACCCAATGACCAAAGAGATTTTCACTCGTTACCGTAAAACTCATAACGAAGGTGTCTTTTCGGCATATACCGAAGAAATGGTGGCTTGCCGTAAATCTGCTATTATCACTGGTTTGCCTGATGCTTATGGCCGTGGTCGTATTATTGGTGACTATCGTCGTGTAGCGTTGTACGGAACAGATATTTTGTTGCTTGATAAAAAACAGCAATTGGAACGTTTAGATATGCATGAAATCACTGTGGAACTGATTCAACAACGTGAAGAGGTTAGCGAACAGATTAATGCCATGAAACGTTTCGTAAAAATGTGTGCATCGTACGGTTTTGATGTTACTAAACCAGCTCAAAATGCACGCGAAGCTGTTCAGTTTGTTTACTTTGCTTATTTGGCTGCAACCAAAGACCAAGATGGCGCAGCTATGTCGTTAGGTCGTACTTCTACATTCCTTGACATCTATATTCAACAAGATATTGCTGCAGGCTTACTAACAGAAGAAGAAGCACAAGAATTAATAGATCAATTTATTATTAAATTGCGTATTATTCGTTTCTTACGTACTCCTGAATATAACGATTTGTTCTCTGGTGATCCAGTTTGGGTGACAGAGTCGTTGGGTGGACAAGGCATTGATGGTCGTACATTGGTGACTAAAACTTCTTATCGCTACTTGCATACGTTGTATAACCTAGGACCAGCTCCCGAACCAAATTTAACGGTTCTTTGGTCGGCAAATTCACCAGAAACTTGGAAAAGATTCTGTGCTAAAGTGTCAGTTAATACCTCTGCTATTCAGTATGAAAACGATGACTTGATGCGTTCTGATTATGGTGATGATTACGGTATTGCTTGCTGTGTGTCGCCAATGAAAATTGGTAAACAAATGCAATTATTTGGTGCACGTGCTAACTTGGCGAAGTGTTTGTTGTACGCTATCAATGGTGGTCGTGATGAGAAATCAGGCGTTCAAGTTTCTCCAGCTTTTTCTCCTATTACTTCTGAATATTTGGATTACGATGAGGTGATGCAGAAATTTGATCAAATGATGCGTTGGTTGGCTCGAGTTTATGTCAATACGTTGAAAATTATTCATTACATGCATGATAAGTATGCTTATGAAGCATTTGAAATGGCATTGCACGATTTGGAAGTACAACGTATCCGTGCAACTGGTATTGCAGGTTTGTCTATTGTTACTGACTCATTGGCTGCTATTCGTGATTGCAAGGTGAAAGTAATTCGTGATGAACGTGGTTTGGCTGTAGATTTTGAACGCGAAGGCGATTATGTACCATTTGGTAATAATGATGATAGAACAGACCAAATTGCTATTCAAATCACCGAGAAATTTATGGAATACTTACGTCAACACCAAACGTATCGTAACGCTATTCCTACGCAATCTATTTTGACCATTACATCGAATGTAGTGTATGGTAAAAAAACAGGAAGCACACCTGATGGTCGTGCCGCTGGAACGCCATTCTCGCCAGGTGCAAACCCAATGAATGGTCGTGACCGCAATGGTGCCGTTGCTGCATTGGCTTCGGTGGCAAAATTGCCTTTCCATCATGCACACGACGGTATTTCATATACGTTTGCCATTGCACCTAATGCGTTAGGTAAAAATATGGAAGCACGCGTAGATAATTTAGTTAACTTATTGGATGGTTATTTTACACCTAATGGTGGTCAACATTTGAATGTGAATGTGTTCAACAACGAATTGTTGATTGACGCGATGGAGCATCCTGAAAAATATCCACAGTTAACCATTCGTGTATCAGGTTATGCCGTGAACTTCGTACGCTTGACTAAAGAACAACAGCTCGATGTAATTTCACGTACTATTAACGATAGAATTTAACATCAACATTAATAGAAGTAGCAAAGTGCCTAGTTTGAAAAACTAGACTTTGCTACTTTATTTTTTATTATCATGGCTATAACAGGCAAAATACACTCTTTCGAGAGTTTTGGAACGGTCGATGGTCCGGGCATTCGCTTTGTCGTTTTTGCTCAAGGTTGTCCTTTGCGCTGTTTGTATTGTCATAATCCTGACACGTGGGACACAGGCAAAGGTAAAATAGAAATGACACCCGAAGAGTTGATTGCCGAAGTAGTTCGTTATAAAAACTTTATACAGAAAAAAGGTGGCGTAACCTTCACTGGTGGCGAACCTTTATTGCAAGCTGCCTTTGTACGCGACTTTTTTACGTTGTGTCAACAAGAACAGTTGCATACAGCACTCGATACATCAGGTTGCTTGCTTAATGAGTCTGTTAAGGAGCTATTAAATGTCACCGATTTGGTATTGTTGGATGTGAAATCAATAGATGCCGTAGAATATAAACAGTTAACATCAGGCGTTTTGGCTCAAACTTTGGCTTTTCTTGATTATTTGCAACAAATTGGTAAAACCACGTGGGTACGTCATGTGTTGGTACCTCAATTGACTGACAATGATGAACGCCTCCATCAATTAGCAACCTACTTAAAACGCTATTCTGTAGTTGAAAAAGTAGAGCTGTTGCCTTACCACAAATTAGGCATTTTTAAATATGAAGCACTGGGTATGGTCGATCCATTGGCGAATACCGAATCCTTGTCGCACGAACGTTTACAACATGCTCGTGACATCTTTATGAGTCATGGTTTAACTGTGTTGTAACTTCTTTTTTATTTCACTATTAAACTATAATTTAGATGATATCAGTAGATGCGTTAGCCGTAGAATTTGGCGGAACCACCTTGTTTAAAGATATTTCGTTTGTCATAAATGAAACCGATCGCATTGCGTTGATGGGTAAAAATGGGGCAGGGAAATCGACATTGCTTAAAATTTTGGCTGGTGTGCGTGAACCCAGTCGCGGACAAGTGTCGTCGCCTGAAGGTACGGTAATTGCCTATTTACCACAACATTTGTTAGTGGAAGATAACCGCACCGTATTTGAGGAAACAGCCCAAGCCTTTGCCGAAATCAATGCGATGGAAGCACGTATCAATGCGATTAATCATGAACTTGAAACGCGCACCGATTATGAAAGTGATGCTTACATGCAGCTCATCGAAGAGGTGTCGCATTTGAGTGAGCGTTTTTATGGCGTAGAAGAACGTAATTACGATGCCGATATCGAAAAAACATTGTTAGGATTGGGCTTTCAACGTTCCGATTTTACGCGTAACACGTCCGAATTTAGTGGTGGATGGCGTATGCGTATTGAATTAGCCAAAATGTTATTACGCAACCCTGACTTGATTCTGCTCGATGAGCCAACCAATCACCTTGATATTGACTCCATTCAATGGCTCGAAAATTTCTTAATCAATTCGGCTAAAGCGGTGGTGGTTATTAGTCACGACCGTGCTTTTGTAGATGCTATTACCAATCGTACTATTGAGGTAACTATGGGGCGCATCTACGATTATAAGGCTAAATATTCGCACTATTTGGAGTTGCGTCGCGAGCGTCGTGAACAGCAGCAACGTCAATATGATGACCAACAAAAAATGATTGCTGAAACTACTGAATTTATTGAACGTTTCAAAGGAACTTATTCCAAAACATTACAAGTTCAGAGTCGTGTAAAAATGCTTGAAAAGCTCGATTTAGTTGAGGTTGATGAAGAAGATACTAGCTCATTGCGCTTGAAATTTCCACCAGCACCACGCTCAGGGAATTATCCTGTGGCAGCCGAACAAGTTGCGAAATTGTACGATAATCACTGCGTGTTTACTAACGCTAATTTCACTATTGAACGCGGTGAGAAAATTGCGTTTGTAGGTAAAAATGGTGAAGGTAAATCGACTTTGGTGAAATGTATTATGGGCGAAATTCCGTTTGACGGAACGTTACAATTAGGTCACAATGTGAAAATTGGTTACTTCGCTCAAAATCAAGCGGCTATGCTTGATGAATCACTTACGGTATTTCAAACCATCGACGACATTGCTCAAGGTGATATTCGAACTAAGATTCGTGATATTTTGGGTGCGTTTATGTTCGACCGCGATGGATCTGAGAAGAAAGTGAAAGTACTCAGCGGTGGTGAGCGTCAACGTTTGGCGATGATAAAATTGCTTCTGGAACCTGTAAATTTGCTGATTTTAGATGAGCCCACCAATCACTTGGATATGCGCACGAAAGATGTATTAAAACAAGCATTAAAGGATTTTGACGGCACATTAATAGTGGTGAGCCATGACCGTGATTTTTTGGATGGATTGACCACTAAGGTGTTTGAATTTGGCAATCAGAAAGTGACTGAACATCTCGAAGATATCTATGGATTCTTGCGTAAAAAGAAGATGGAATCGTTACGAGAGATTGAGAAAAAACAATAAAATAAAGGCAGTTGAATTTCAACTGCCTTTATTTATGAGTACAACTTTCGAGCAATTAAAATAGATAACTAATAGTACCCAATACTCGATGATTGTACACGGTATAAGGATTTGCTATTTTTCCGCTTGTATTGTGCCATATTCGCCAGCGCTTAATTCATATTCCAGTCCTAAATTGATGTTGTTAATCGTATAGGTGACGTGTGGCGATATGCGGTATAATGTGTTTAATAGTTCTTGACTTGCTGCGTAAAAGCCATATCCATAAGCCGTAAATCCGGTTATTGGGTCAGCCACTAATTTTTTGTTTGTGCCTAAATTACGAGCTATTCCACAGAAAAGCCCACCTTTAAGTTTATCCCCATAAACCACATTTAACCACGATGACACCGTGTTGAAGTTGGTGTAAGTTGCCTCGTGGTACGTCGAATCCGTTCCGCAAACGCCATATCCGCCCATCATTAAGTGATCGCTCATGTTTTGACCATAAATAGCTTTGGCTTTCACTTGTAATTTGGTGTTGCTATATTGACCAAAAAGAACTCCGCTTACTGATGAATTGAGTTGATGATTCAGTTTGATGGTTTTTGCGTCCACGCCTACACCAACCATAAAGTCGCCCATTTCACGGTTAATTGAAGCAAATAGATTGGGTAATCCAGCATTTTTCATGTAGGTAGCACTTGCGCCGTTGGGACCTTGTGAGGCATATTGCATCTGATAAATAGCCGCTAACGTGAGTGTGAAATTCTTGCCTAAATCTTGTTTGAGACGTAATTGAGGACTTCTATTAAATGGTTGAAATGGCGTTCCCGTATTTAGAGAAGGAATAGTTGGTGAGCAAGTTTCGAACATCGGATGCCATGTTTGTCCTACCAACAATTCGGTTTGTGGCCAGTTAAATTTGATATAGGCTTGTCGTAAGCGAATGAGGTAATAGTTAGTGGCAACACCCGCAAAGTCACATTCTATTTTTGCACTTAGTTGCGCTTTTCCTATCGGTGCACTAGTTAAATCTACTCCTAATCGGGTAGAAATACTTAACATTTCGGCATTCATCTGCCCATTTTTATCTTCTCCAAACGAATTTAACTCTATGGGTTTTTGGAAAATGTTGAATAAACCATCAAGCGCCTCTACATTTTGTCGACTGTTGTAATAAAAATCGTTTCGTACAAATCCATAGAATTTATAGGTGACAGCGGGTTCGGTGGCTAATAATGCGGTTGCTTTAAGGAAGAGTAGAATGATAATAGGAAAATATTTTTTGTTCATGTGTGCGAGTGTATATTTTTTGTGATCAACGAAATAGATTAATTGCGAATTAGAAAACACAGAAAACGCAGGGAATAAAGCCCTGCGTTTTTGTTTTTTATCAAACGGCTAAGTATTTAAATACTTCATAAACCAGAAATGCTGGCCAAACAAGTGCTTTTAAGAAACCAAGTACACCAAGCCAAAATGTAGTGGCAGTAGAGATGAAATAGATGGCAGCTCCAATGAGTCCTAAACCGTAAATAGCTCCACCAGTAGGGTTGCTATTTTGCATACAATCTTTCATAATTGTTAATTTTAGTGATTTAAAACTTGTTATATGTAACTTCTAGAGAACAATTATTATAGCCTTTTCCAGTTTTTATTTAGCTACAATTAAGAAATAATTCTTTTTGCCTTTTTGTACTAAAATATAGCGATTATTGAGCAGTGCTTTAGCGTCAATAGGAGCTTCCATGTCGACCATTTTTTCTTTATTCATGCTCACGCCGCCTGCCATAATTGTTTTACGAGCTTCGCCTTTTGATGGGAAAATTTGTGTTTTCTCAGCTAATAAATCGAGTGGGCGAATTCCTGCTTCAAGTTCGCTTTTAAGAATTTCGAATTGAGGTACGCCTTCAAATACAGCAAGCAAGGTATCTTCATCTATTTTGTGAAGTGTTTCGGCGGTAGCATTACCAAATAGAATGTTTGAAGCTTCTACTGCTGCGTTATAATCCTCTTCAGAGTGAACCATAATGGTTACGTCTTTTGCCAAACGTTTTTGTAATAAACGTAAGTGAGGTGCTTGAGCGTGTTCGGCTATCAAATTATCGCATTCTGCCTTTTCGATAGATGTAAATATTTTGATGTATTTAGCGGCGTCGTCGTCGCCCACATTCAACCAAAATTGGTAGAATTTGTAGGGAGAAGTATAGCGTTTATCGAGCCAAATATTACCGCTTTCGGTTTTGCCAAATTTACCGCCATCGGCTTTTGTAATGAGTGGGCAAGTGAGCGCATATGCTTCGCCGCCATTCATACGACGTATCAATTCGGTTCCGGTAGTGATATTACCCCATTGGTCGCTACCGCCCATCTGTAATTTGCAATTTTTGGTTTCATTGAGGTGTGCAAAATCGTAGCCTTGCAATAATTGGTAGGTAAACTCAGTAAAACTCATACCCGATGAGTATTCGCCGTTCAATCGTTTTTTGACTGAATCTTTTGACATCATATAGTTTACCGTGATAAGCTTACCCACGTTACGCGCAAAATCTAGAAAGGTGAAGTTCTTCATCCAATCGTAGTTGTTAACCAACTCTGCAGCGTTGGGTGCGTCGCTTTTGAAATCGAGAAATTTTTCCAATTGTAATTTGATACACGCTTGGTTGTGACGTAGTGTTTCTTCGTCCAATAAATTTCGTTCGGCCGATTTGCCAGATGGGTCGCCAATCATACCAGTGGCGCCTCCTATCAAAGCCAATGGTTTGTGACCGCACAATTGCAAATGACGCAACATCATCACGCCACATAAGTGACCAATATGTAAGCTGTCAGCTGTTGGGTCAATGCCCAAATAGGCGGTAGTCATTTCTTTAGCCAGTTGTTCTTCGGTACCTGGCATTATGTCGTGAATCATGCCACGCCATTTAAGTTCTTCTATAAAATTCATGTGATAGCAATTATTTGATGAGTCTCACATGCACCTATTAATGTGCTGTTGTGAATATTTTATTGTTTTAATGATTGATTTGTAATGAAACGTAATAAACAAACGCCGTGTTATTTGGTTCGTTCATGAATAATTGTTTGTAGCCGCGTCAATCGTCGCATACTCTGATAGGTTTGTTGTGCCATCGTTTTATACGTTGTTTTGAGACTTACAAAATTACGTCTTTTTTCTGTTATGAGCAAATCAATCAATGGGTGAAAAATGTGGTTCGAAACAAAAAAAAGAGTAACTTTGCGAGTCTTTTTTTGAAAAATCTATTTTTATTTAATCATATCACGCATGAAGAAAACTGTTTTTTTAACAGGTGCTACGGGCACTATGGGCTGGGCTGGTTTACAAGAGTTTTTACCACGTCTCGATCGTTTCCATGTTACAGTGCTGGCTCGTCCAAGTAAAGCAAATAAAAAGAAATTGGCTCCTTATGCCAATCAAATTCGTATTGTCTGGGGTGATTTAACTAAGTACGAAGATGTGTTGGAAGGAACGCGTGGTGCCGATTATGTATTACATGTAGGTGGCATGGTTTCGCCAGCTGCCGATTATTTTCCGAATAAGACACGCTATGTCAATGTTAAAGCTGCCGAAAATGTAGCAAAAGCGGTTTTAGCACAGCCCAATGCCGATGATATTAAAGTGTGTTATATAGGTTCTGTAGCACAAACAAGTGATCGTAATGAGCCTATTCACTGGGGACGCACTGGCGACCCTATTTGTATTAGCGTGTACGACCATTATGCCATTTCTAAAACGTTGGCAGAGCAAACGATTGTTGAATCTGGCATCAAACAGTGGGTTTGTTTGCGTCAATCAGGTATTTTGTATCCCGCTATTTTAAAGAATTATGATCCTATCATGTTCCATGTACCATTGCGTGGCGTTTTGGAGTGGGCTACGGTGGAAGATAGTGGCCGTTTATTGGCTAATTTGTGCGAAGAAAACGTGGCTCCTGATTTTTGGAATCGTTTTTATAATATTGGAAGTGGACCAGAGTATCGATTGAGTAACTATGAGTTTGAATGTAAGTTATTGAAAACTATTTCGTGCCCAGTTCCTGAAAAGATATTTAATCCTGAATGGTTTGTGTTACGCAATTTCCACGGACAATGGTATGCTGATTCACAAGTATTAGAAGATTATCTCCATTTTCGTGCTAATACACCCGTAGATGAGTATTTCAAACAAATGGGCAAACAAGTTCCTTGGTTTTATCATTTAGCTAAAATTGTGCCTCCATTCATTATCAAAATGGCTATGCGTCCGTTGGCTTATAAGAAAAAATGGGGAACTCAATGGTGGATTAAAACTGGCGAAAAACAGCGTATAGCAGCCTATTACGGCAGTGTGGAAGCGTGGAAAAATATTCCTGATTGGAAACATCAGGATTTGTCACATCCAAGTGAAGAGGTGACCTTATTAAATCATGGTTACGATGAAACAAAACCTCGCACCGAATGGACCATCGAAGATATGCGTCAAGCAGCTAAATTCCGTGGCGGCAAATGTTTGAGTGAAACCATGATTACGGGCGATTTCCGTACACTGTTACAATGGGAATGCCAATTTGGACATCAGTTTGAAATGTCTCCAGTACTTGTGTTGGAAGGTGGACATTGGTGCCCAGAGTGTTTGCCTACACCTTGGAACTACGATGAGATTGCTCAAGGAAATCCATTTTTTGCGCAAGTGTGGCATCCTTTGCATGGTAAGAATGAACATAATCAATATGGAGAAGACGTGTTTGCTGGTTGGGAATAATACGTTTTTATATTAAGAATTTACGAATTAGCTGATGAAGAAAATAGGTTTGGGCGTTTTGCTCGTTATAGTGAATTTTGCGTCTGCTCAGGAACGTATTGCACCGTTGAAATTTGGCGACATGGAGAGCTGGACGGTACGTTATATCAAAGAATCTAGCTTGTTAGGTGGCAAAACCAAAACATTATATGTATTAGGTCCTCGTGATACCATTGGATGTGCCAATGGTAATGTGCCTTATACATTTGCAGGAAAAACTATTTGGGGAATCTCTAACGCTTACGCCAATGTCATGGGTGTGGCCAAAGGTGCTACTACCACACAACCAGAGCGTCGCGGTAATGGTTGGTGTGCACGACTCGATACGCGTATGGAAACCGTTTGCGTATTAGGTATGCTGGATGTGAAAGTGGCTATTGCTGGCACGTTATTTTTCGGCTCCGTGATAGAACCTGTGCGCAGTGCCAACGATCCTTATGGTAGTATTGACATAGGTATCCCGTTTAACCAAAAACCGAAAGCGTTGTTGTTTGATTTAAAAACACGTGTTTCCGAAAAACGTGTGGTAACAAAAGCCTTGGGCATGGGCGTATCAACCATCGAAGGGCATGATGAACCAGAAGTTTATATCTATTTGCAAAAACGTTGGGAAGATAAAGAAGGTAATATTTATGCTAAACGTATTGGTACAGCGCGTCAACGTTTTCCTAAAACAATTCCAGATTGGCACAATGATTATCGATTAACAATTCATTATGGTGATATCACGAAACGTTCTGACTTTAAAAAGTACCAAGGGCTATTCCCTGATGGAGGACAGTTTAAGGCCAAAAATAGCAAGGGAAAGATGGTTTATATTCAAGAAGTGGACTGGGGAACGGCTGATGATGTGCCCACACATGCTATTTTAATGATTTCAGCTGGTTGCTATCCTGCGTTTTATGGCGCTTTAGGCAATGCCTTGTGGGTAGATAATCTACGCTTTGCTTATTGATAAGAGCAGTCTATAAAAAAATCCCTACCAAATTTGGTGGGGATTTTTTTATCTAATCTTAAACTCAATCATTTCTGATTAAATTTGATATTCTTTAAAATTATAGGAATATCTGGTGCTAAAGCATCAAATTGTGTTGACATGCCGCCAATAGAAATGTTGTAACATTTATTGTTGACCATCACATAAATGCTCTGCATGCGCATTTTTATAGATGAATTTACCATTTTAACCGCATAACAAAAATCCATACGTTGTGCTTTGTGTCCATCAATAGTGAGCTCTTCGGTCGCTTTAAATTCTACCTCTTTAAAATACTTCTCAATTTGAGCTTTTGCAGTGGTGGTTGCCTCGTTAAGCGTTTTTCCATTTAGCAGACTTTCTTCTTTAATCATAAACGACGCACCATTTTTCATGTATTGGTGTTCGAGTACAGAGCCCTCAACCTTCGTCCATCCGTTAGGAAGAACTACTGTAATGCCAGTTTTTGTTTGTGCGCCAGCCGTACAAACAAAAATAAATGCAAAGAGAAGTAATGCTAATTTCTGCTTCATGACCGTTTGAATTAATGATTATTGGGACTAAAATGGGTAACTATCAACCTACTTTTTGTTCGAATTCTTGCATACAAGCTACAAGTGCTTCTACGCTTTCGAGGGGACAAGCATTGTATATACTCGCTCTAAAACCTCCTACAGAACGGTGGCCTTTAATGCCCACCATACCTTGTGATTTTGCAAATTCGAGGAATTCGGTTTCCTTTTCTTTATAGGCCTCGTTCATTACAAAGCAAACATTCATAATTGAACGATCTTCTTTATTGGCAGTGCCAACGAAGAGTTTATTGCGATCGATTTCGTTATAAAGTAAGGTTGCTTTTTCAACATTACGACGATGCATTCCTTCTACACCACCCATGTCTTTAATCCATTTCAATGTTTCGTGCATAACGAAAATTGAAAATACGGGAGGTGTATTGAACATTGAATTATTTTTTGGTTCACTGTCGATATGTGTGCGATAATCAACCATAGTGGGTAATGTGCGTGCCACTTTGCCTAAAATATCTTTACGAACAATGACAAATGCCACACCCGCAGGACCAACATTTTTTTGAGCTCCACCATAAATTACAGCGTATTTATTGACATCAATAGGTCTGCTCATAATATCCGATGACATATCAGCAACCAAAGGAATAGGGCAGTCGATATCTGTATGTAATTCGGTTCCGTAAATGGTATTATTTGTGGTAATATGTAAATAATCAGCATCTTTTGGAATTTCGTATCCTTTTGGTATATAGGAGTAATTTTTGTCTTCTGATGAAGCTACAATGGCTACTTCGCCATATAATTTGGCTTCTTTAGCAGCTTTTTTGGCCCATACGCCAGTTTGTAAATAGGCTGCTTTGTGGTTCATGAGATTGGCAGCTACTTGATAAAATTGTGTAGAGGCACCTCCACCTAAAAAAATTACGGCGTAATCGTCCGAGATATGTAATAAATCGCGCCACAACTGTTCTGTTTCAATCATGATGCGTTCCCAACCTGGAGTACGGTGTGAAATTTCGAGGATACCAATACCCGTGTTGTCAAAATTACGAATGGCTTCTATGGCCGATTCAATAGCTGGTTTAGGCAATACACAAGGCCCTGCATTAAAATTATGAGCTACTTTCATACTGTGTTTTTAATAATCGTTATTCCGTGAATTGTAGAAAGAGTCTGCCATCAAGGGTAGGCTTATTTCGGTTTCAAAGGTAGTTAAAATTCTTTTATGTCGTATTGTTTTTGAGTGAAGATTTGAGCAAGTGACGTGTTGCTTAAATTGTTCATTTTAAGTTGCTTTTAGTGCCTATTTTGTACTTTATCGTGTTCAATTAAGGCTAAAAGCTTTTCTACGGCTTCTTCCTCAGCAATATTTTTTTCGATACATTCATTTTTTCGATACAGACTCACGCGTCCTTTGCCTGCCCCAACATACCCATAGTCGGCATCGGCCATTTCTCCGGGTCCATTTACAATGCAGCCCATTACGGCTATTTTGAGGTTCTTTAAATGGCTGGTTGCGGCCTTTACTTTGGCTACGGTGGTTTGTAAATCGAACAATGTACGTCCACAACTTGGGCAAGAGATATATTCGGTTCTGCTTACACGTCGACGAGCTGCTTGTAGTACACCAAAAGCAATGGAATTGATGGCCTCGTTCGTAATGTCGTTTTGTTCGTTTGTTAGCATGATACCATCACCAAAACCATCGAGCAGTAAACCGCCTAAATCGGCTCCCACTTTGATTTGCAGCGATTCAACGTTGGCTTCATTGTAGTGACGCGCTATGATTACCGGCACTGTAATGTTTTCAGCTAGTAATCGGTGGAAAAATGCACGCATTTCGCCTACTGGATTGCTATGGTTCGAATGTAACAGCACAATTTGTGGCGTGTCTTTTAACTCATTAAGCACCTGCTCGTTCAATTCTGGATACGAGAGAGAACGCATGGGTAAATGAGTTTCTTCCAAAATATAGTCTGGCATCGGCTCATAGTTGCCTTTTTTAGATGCCACTACCACAGGATGGTAATTGCCACCAACTATGCCAATCGCTTTTGTCAAACGGCGTGTATATACGTATGGATTAAATACAGGAGCTACAACTCCTATAATCGGTTGATGTTGCGCTCGTCTACCAATGTAATCAACCAACAGTTTAGCAACAGGTATTTCACATTCGGGATCTTCACTGAGTGATACACGTATGGTGTCACCAATGCCATCGGCCAATAAAGCACCAATGCCCACAGCCGATTTAATACGTCCATCTTCGCCCTCGCCAGCTTCTGTCACACCTAAATGTAGTGGATAATGAAATCCTGCTGCATCCATTTTTTGTACCAATAAGCGCACAGCCTGAACCATAACTAACGTGTTGGAGGCTTTTACTGAAATCACTATTTGGTGAAAATTTTCTAACTGACAAAGTTCTAGAAACTCCATACACGATGCGGCCAATCCTTCAGGTGTATCACCATAGCGATTCATGATACGTGGCGATAGGGAACCGTGATTCACACCAATACGAATGACCGTGTGATGTTGTTTGCAGATGGAGATTAACGTACGAAATTTCTGGTGTATTTTATCACGTTCAGCTGCGAATTCTTCGTCGGTGTAATCGGTGGTTTTACCAGCCACAAAATTACCTGGATTGATGCGTACTTTTTCAATATATTGAGCTGCTTCTTCGGCCACTTTGGGGTTAAAATGAATATCGGCCACTAAAGGAACGTCCACACCTTGCGCTTGCAACTGTTCGTGTATCAGTTTCATGCTTTGTGCTTCGCGTATGCCTTGTGTAGTAAAGCGTACCAATTCTCCGCCAGCTTCTTTGATGCGTATGGCTTGTGCTACCGAGGCTTCTACATTGTTAGTGTCTGTATTTGCCATCGATTGTACACGGATTGGTGCTGTGCCGCCAATGGTTATATTGCCAACGGTGACTTCGCTTGTTATGCGGCGATTGTAATTAAATGGTGATAATAACGTGGTCATTGTATAATAATTTTATGACTTGTACTAGTGTGATTAGCAGTTAGAGTAAGGATATAAATCCCTTTTTGTAATGTGCGAATAGAAAGTGATTGTCCTGCTTCTGTGTATCCTTGTTGACAAATTTTTCCTGAAATGTCAACGAGTTTATAAGCTCCCGATTTGCTAGATATTATATAATCCGATGTTGGATTTGGATAGACCATTAAGTCATTTTCTGTTTGAGGATTTAGGCCTGACTCAATAGGTGTACCTTCAAAAAAACGCCATAGCTCATTGAACACGTCTATGTCATTGTCGTTTTGTTGAAGAATATTGGCGTGTAAAGCACCATCTATTTCAAAAAATAGCACACGTGGATTGTCTGGCGTGTTGTAATCGAAGCTTTTAACAGTGATATTGTCTGCTTTTGTATCAGCAATTTCTTCATTGATAGGAGTCGTTTGTCCATTTTTTTGTGCTAACAATTGTATGGTAATGGGAATTGAATCGTTAAAAATGCCCCCATAAAAAGGAACTACTTCATCCGTTTTACTGTGAAAATGGCAGAAAGGAATTTGAAATCTTTTGCTAGTGTCAACTCCTTTGCCTAAATAGCCATAAATAGAAGCGAACGCTTTGATTTGGCGGTTGTCGGAAAAGGCATACCGATAACACATACTACCGCCCATAGAATGGCCAGCCATGAAAACACGGTCGCCATCAATATTGTAGTTTGTTTTAAAATAGGTTATCAATGTGTTCATGAACAGAACGTCATCGGTGGCTTTATTGAGTTCAATTTTACCTGCTGCCGCAATGTTTGGAGCTAAGCTCGCTAGCAGGAATAGGTATTCACTTGGAACTACATTTGTAGTGGCAATGGTAGTACCTGAGTTCCATATATTGGTAATATTAAACGGTTCTTTGCCAAAATTTTTGACGGCGTTATTTATGGCAATCACTTCCGTGTCCGTTTCGCTTAATGCTTGTGGACAAATGACAATGGTATTGTGCGTGTCCGGAATGGCATAATTGGATATGGTGTTATCATAATAGTGTTGATTGCCTCCAGAACCATGTAGAAGTAAAAATAGTCCTACAGGTTTTGATGCGTCATAGTTGGATGGCATAAAATACACATAAGAGCGAGTGGTTTTGCCCACCGCAATGGTGGCTTCTGTTTGGGAGAAACCGACACGCGCAAGTAGTAGTAAACTTGCCAAACAAACAACATACTTTTTTTTCATGGCGATAGCCTTTTAGAGGTGTAATGGATTAAATAATTCGCCTGTTTTTTCACCTGATTGTACTTGTTTTGGAAATACAATGGCAAAGTTGTTCTCGGTGAAATATTTGGTTAAATAGTAAGGTAATTTTTCAAATAAAGGATTATAGGAGAGCGTGCCTTTACGAGCTGAAATAATAATAACAGAGTCGTTCGGTTTTACGGCTTTGGTAATGATTAAGAAATCCTCCCAACTCTCTAATTCTCGGAATGAGACCATTAAATCGGCATAGGTGCCGCTCAATTTTTTCAGAGCCGCGTTGGTTTCTTTGTTACCAT
Organism: Paludibacteraceae bacterium; assembly: GCA_028694915.1. Classification (GTDB taxonomy): domain Bacteria; phylum Bacteroidota; class Bacteroidia; order Bacteroidales; family Paludibacteraceae; genus W0P28-013. Next base: position 20,729 of record JAQVJY010000005.1, on the reverse strand, counting down.
AAAACACCAATTTAATACTCAAATTTGTAGCAATGTTTTTGACACGATCAAACCACACAGCAAAACCTGTTTCTAGTTCTGCTTTTTCAGGAACTACCACAATGAGTCGCTTAACTGAATTGGTTGGATTTTTTTGGCTACAAATAAAAATAGTTTGTCCGGTTTCTTTTAATAATCGTTCGATGGTATTACCGAAAAATGTATCAACAAATTTGTTTTTCTTGTGTATACCAACTAATACATCCGTGATATTTTCTTCGGTGATGGTTTCTACAATACAGTTAGCAATGTTGATGTCATTTTTAACGATACGTGTCAGTTGATTATCGGTAGCCGCTGATAAATTTGCTGCGCTATCCATCAATTTACTACTGGCCACATTCTCGTCGTTGTGCGATTCTATGTTGAGTGCAAACAGAGCCTTTTTATTGTTGGCTCGTTTTATTAAATTCCCAAATTCAATTAATTGGGGCATGGTTGCAGGATTCGAAATAGGAATCAAAATGCGTTCATCTCCCAATTTTTGGTGTGATTTTTCAGCTTTGAGTTCAGCAGACGCAATTTTACGAGCGGCTTTTTCTGTCACAATAGAACTGATAGTGCAGGTAATTAAAATCATCACTACTGTACCATTTAACACATCATCATTGAGTAATCCAATATTATGACCAATCATCACCGCAGCTAGAGTTGCGGCTGCTTGACCATTACTTAAACCAAAAATTAATTGTCCTTCATCTGAAGTGAGTTTGCTACTTTTTTGAGTTAAAATAGCTGCCAACCATTTTGATAATGTTGCTACAACGGTCATAACGGCAGCTACAAGTAATGCTTGAGGACTAACGAAAAATGCTTTAACATCAATCAACATCCCGATACTAATCAAGAAAAACGGGATGAAAATGGCATTCCCTACAAATTCGATACGATTCATCAATGGCGAAATGTTGGGTATGAGTCGGTTGAGTACTAGCCCTGCAAAGAATGCCCCTAAAATTCCTTCTAATCCAGCAGCATCCGACAGTAGTGATGCAATAAAAACAATAGCTAACACAAATATATATTGTGCCACACTATCGCTAAAACGACGTAGAAAATATCGAGCTACTTTGGGTAATACAACAAAGATAATCAATCCACAAATAAGTGCCGAAATGCCAAATTTTACCCAATAAAGTGTGCCTACATTGTTATTGTGAATGGCTACTATAGCGGCCAAAATAAGGAGCGCGCCAGTTACCGTAAAAATGGTACCTGCAACTGTAATACTAATTGCGCGGTGTTTAGAAATTCCCATCTTGCTTACAATTGGATAGGCAATGAGCGTATGAGACGCATACATACTAGCCAATAGAGTAGATGTTATCCAATCGAATTTCAGAATATAGAAGCCAGATAAAATCCCTAAAATCATTGGAATTAGAAAAGTTAATATTCCAAAGACCAATCCTTTACTTCTATTTTTTTTGAATGTGTTCAGATCTATTTCTAAACCAGCTAAGAACATGATGTAAAGAATACCCACTTTGCCAAACAGTTCAAAACTTTTGTCATTTGCTAGTACGTTTAAGCCAAATGGCCCGAGCAACATCCCCGCTAAAATTAAGCCAATGATATGAGGAATTTTTACCTTGTTGAGCAATGGTGCCGATAAGATAATGAGCAATACCAATAAGAAAATAGGTATCGGGTCTGTTAGCGGTAATTGTGGTAGTGTGAACCAAGTATTCATAGACATATTTTTTACAAAGATAGAGATTTTTTTAATTCCGTGTTGTGCTTAAAATAAAAACAGCCGCATAACAATGCGGCTGTTTTTAATATTAAATATCAACGCGTGTTTTCTTCTTTAATTCGAAATCACGTCCGAGGTATTTTTCGCGCACTATGGGGTTGGCGGCTAATTCCTCTGGTGTCCCTTGAAATAAGATAGTTCCTTCGAATAATAAGTAGGCTCGGTTGGTAATCGAAAGCGTTTCGTCTACATTGTGGTCGGTAATTAAAATACCAATATTACGATCTTTCAAATGCCACACAATGTCTTGAATATCCTGAACCGCAATTGGATCGACTCCTGCAAATGGTTCGTCAAGCATAATGAAGTTTGGTTCAATGGCCAAACAACGCGCAATTTCGGTACGTCGACGTTCACCACCAGATAAACGGTCGCCAATATTCTTTCGTACTTTTTCAAGACGAAATTCCTTGATTAAGCTTTCTAATTTTTCGTTTTGTTCTTCGCGTGACTTTGTGGTCAATTCTAATACCGCACGAATATTATTTTCTACCGTCATTTTACGAAATACGGACGCCTCTTGCGCCAAGTAGCCAATGCCTGCTTGTGCACGTTTAAATACAGGATAGGTTGTAATGTCGATATCGTTTAAAAAAATCTTACCTTCATTGGGTGTTACCAATCCTGTGGTCATGTAAAAGGTGGTGGTTTTGCCTGCGCCGTTAGGGCCTAGTAATCCTACTATTTCCCCTTGCTTTACATTGATGGAAACATCATTTACAACGGTTCGTTTACCGTATGTTTTCACCAAATGTTCGGTGCGTAATACCATCCCTAAATCTTCCATGGCGTAAGTTTTTTTATTAAATGACGCGCTATTAGTTAGTGTTTTATTTCCCCTATGGCGTTTGGATCGTGCTTGTATTTGAATACTAATGCAAATGTGATTGCTACCACTAGTGAATAAGCTGCGAAAATATACCAAGAATTTGGCCATGCATAAGTATCAACAATGGCTCCTGCAGCGTAAGAACCAATAAAGGCGCCAAATCCATTAGTCATAATCATAAATACCCCTTGTGCGCTGGAACGGATTGATTCGTCTGTTTCTTTTTCAACGAATAAAGAGCCTGAGATATTAAAGAAGTCGAATGCCACGCCGTATACAATCATCGAAAGTACAAACATCCAAACACCTGCACCTGGATTTCCTGCCCCAAGTAATGCAAAACGTAACACCCAAGCAATCATGGAGATAATCATTACCTTTTTAATGCCGAAACGTTTCAAGAAAAACGGAATTAATAAGATACAAAGCGTTTCTGAAATTTGTGATAAAGAGATAAGCATCACAGAGTGATCAACACCAAAAGTACCTTGGTAAATTGGGTTTTCTCCGAAACTACGGATGTAGCCATCAGCAAAAGCATTGGTTATTTGCAAAGACATACCTAACATCATCGAGAAGATGAAGAAAATAGCCATTTTCTTTTGTTTGAAAAGTGCAAATGCGCGTAAGCCTAATGTATCCACCCAGTTTTTCTTTTCTACATTTTTGTTGACAGAGCATTTAGGCATAGTGAAAGCATATAATCCTAAGACTATGCCTAAACCAGCCGAAATGAACATTTGATTTGAGGTTAAGCCTAATTGGAGTAAATCGATAACCCACATAGCGCAGATAAAACCAATGGTTCCAAATACGCGAATAGGAGGGAAATCTTTCACAGGGTCCATACCCGATTTAGTGATAGCATTAAATGCCACTGAATTTGATAAAGCAATAGTTGGCATATAAAACATAACGCTACACAAAATTAAAGGATAGAGTGTGTCGTATGTTGTTTGGAAAGCTGCAGCAATCATAAATGCGGCTGCAATTAAATGACAGATACCTAATACTTTTTGAGCTGGAATCCAACGGTCTGCCACAATACCAACCAAGGCAGGCATAAATAATGAAGCGATACCCATTGTGGCAAAGAAACTTCCAATTTGTCCTCCAGAAAAATTAAGACTACCTCCTAAGTAAGCACCTAAAGAAATAAGCCAAGCACCCCAAATGGCGTACTGGAGAAAATTCATGATAATCAAACGCAATTTCATGTTCATAATAAGTGAGATTTAAGATTAAATATAGATTTGAGTTAATTAAATTTGTGTTGTGTTTTTTCGTCTTTCTAATTCATCCCGAATTTGAGAAGCCTGTTCATAGTTTTCTTCTTCTATACTGCGTGCTAAAAGCTTATTCAATGTTTCTTCCGACAGCTTTCCAAGTGTTTCATGTTCTGTCTCGGTTTGTTCACTACGTATTTCGTCCAGTTTGTCAAATATAGCTGTGTGCATAAAAATGGGTGTATTGCAGGCCATTGCCAATGCTATACCGTCGGAAGCGCGTGATTCAATTAAAAACACATGACTCCCATGTTGCCACGTTTGTTGTGCTAAAAAGAGCCCTTCTTCTTTACTGACAATTAAAACATCTTTCAATTTGATATTAAAATTACTAGTAATTTTGCTGAAAAGCTGATGTGTGAGCGGTACAGGCGTTTCCACTTGTTGGCTTGATGCTGAAATGGATTGTGCTTCCATTTTTCCAATCAAAATAGGCACTCTACGCTCACCGAGTACTTCTTCGAGGAGTAGCCAATAGATATCTTGCGACGATTTTACTTCGCTGATACCTAGAATTTTTACCTGAACTTTCTGCATCTTTTACAAACGACTGGCAAAGATATAATTTTTTTGCCGATTTACCATTTAAAATAATCGGAAAAGTTGATTAAATCCTGCGCTGTTAGTATCGTTTCAAACCATCTTCGAGGAATTTGACTAAATTATCAGGATTTTCATCGAATGAAAAGGAACCTGATAATGGTTTGCCTTGGTTATCTAACACCACATAATAGGGTTGAGCATTGGCGCCGAACTTGTGACGTTGCAGATAACTATTGCGATCGCCAATCGTTTCGATAAGACGTTTTGTCCCATTTTCTTCCACTTCAAATGGATCAGATAATGGAGTTTTATCATCCACAAATAGCGTGATAAGTACGTAATCGTTTTGTAGTAAAGAGGCTACCCGAGCATCGGTCCATACGGCAGCTTCCATTTTGCGACAGTTGACGCAACCATAACCCGAAAAATCAACTACTACAGGTTTATTTTTCTCTTGTGCATAACGCATTCCTAAATCGTAGTCGTCAAATGCAGCATGTACGTCGTTGGTATACAAATTGAAATCTTGTGTGGATAATGGCGGTGCAAATGCACTAATGGCTTTGAGTGGAGCGCCCCAAAGACCAGGAATCATGTAGATGGCAAACGCAAACGATACCAGCGCCATTAAGAGACGTGATACGGAAATGCGTTCCAATTTATCGTCGTGTGGCAAAAGTAATTTCCCTAATAGATAGAAACCAAGTAGAGCAAAGATAACAATCCACAAGACAAGAAATACTTCGCGGTCGAGAATGCCCCAACCGTAGGCTAAATCGGCTACTGATAAGAATTTAAGTGCTAACGCTAATTCTAAAAATCCCAGTACCACTTTTACGGAATTCAACCAACCGCCCGATTTTGGCATCGATTTAAGCCATGAAGGGAATAAAGCAAAAAGGCTGAATGGCAATGCCAAAGCCACCGCGAAACCAAGCATCCCGATAGCTGGTGCAAGTAACGAACCAGTAGTTGAAACTTCTACTAATAACGTGCCAATTATAGGACCTGTACACGAAAAGGAAACAAGTACCAATGTAAATGACATGAGCAGAATACTCAATAATCCCGACGTTTTTTCGGCTTTTTGATCTAGTTTACTTGACCACGATGAGGGGAGTGTGAGTTCGAATGCACCAAAAAATGACACGGCGAATAGAACCAATAACGCAAAAAAGAATAGATTGAAAAAAGCATTCGTAGCTAAACTATTGAGCGCACTTGCACCGAATAGTAAGGTAATGAGTAAGCCGAGTGCTAAATAAATAACGATGATAGAAATTCCATATAAAATGGCATCACGTCGTCCTTTACGTTTATCGTTTGAGCGCTTTAGAAAAAAACTCACGGTCATGGGAATGATAGGCCATACGCAAGGCGTAAAAAGAGCCACAAAGCCACCTAATAATCCTAAAATAAAAATCATCCAAAGCGAGGTGTCGCTGGTTTTTATTTCACTGTTGAAGGCTTGTAGTTCTTTGATAACTGGTGTGTATAAGTCATTTGAGCTAGTTGTGGATGAGATGATGGTGGCTGTGTCAGCTGCGGTGGTTTGCAAAGGCATCACTTCAGTGACAACGCTCTTTCCCGTTGGCGTGTTGGTGATTGGAGTTGCATTTGTAGCTTGTACGTCATTGCTGCTTTTAAATTCGAATGGAATTTTGGCAGGCGATAAACAAGTTTCACCATTGCAGCCCATAAATTCTACAAAGCCAGCAATGTGATAAGGTTTGTCGGTGATTTTTACTTTTTGGCTAAACGAGGCCGATTGGGCATACCAACTTAGTTCCATCTGAAATAAATCGTCGTATTGACGAATGAGTTTGGAGGTAGATGTAACTCCTCCTGTCAGACTTGCATTAGTGAGCGTATTGAATGTGAACGACGTAGGACGTGGCCCATTTTCTGGAATAGATGTTCCATATAAATGCCAGCCTTTTTCAATGGCCGCTTCAAATTTAATTTCTACCGTATTACCATCTTCAACCGATGATATCTTCCAAGTGATAGGTTCGTAAATTTGGGAAAATAGTGATAAGGCTGAGAAAAGAAAAAGAACTGAGAGGTAAACTTTTTTGCTCATAATAGACCTAATTTTAGTTTGTTTATGCAAAGATACTGAGTTTTTTCGGGAAATGGAATAACTCGAGCTGCATTTAGATTTGTTTAAGATATTCAAGCTCTTTTGTAACATATTCAAAAATATACTGATGGTACCTGTTTTCTGATGCAGAGAACGGTTGTATTAGCTCTTCTATTAGACCAATGCGTTGGGTGTTGTCACTAGCAACTCGAGCCAAACAGGTGGCTAAGGTATTGACCTGAACTAACGTTAGTTGTTCAAATGTGTTAAACTGGAGTACCATTTCTTTAATCAATGTGTCGGGGAGCTCTTTCGTTATGCGAGTTGCCGTAGAAATAGCGGTTGTAACTACTAATGGATTTGTGTTCTCTAACGCCTTTGCTACGAATTGGCTGGCATTTGGCTGGCGACAAAAAAGTGTCATGGCCGTAATTTCTGACAACTCGTGGTTGGGTATTTTTTCGCACCAAGTGATGGCTGTGTTTGTATCCATTTCGCCCTGCGGAACGAGTAAAGAACCAATAATCATGCTTTCGCGCATCTCTAAAAACCAAAGTTGAGTAGCCAATTGCATGTTGGGTTCATATTGAGAGGCTATTTCACGTAAGCGAGGAAGGGCAACTCCAAAATTTGCCTTGTAATGAATCCCTTTTTGTGTCATACTCTCCACTGTAATGCCGTTCATGGAACCACGTATGATGCGTTTTATTTTGTTCACTTGTTCCGTAATTTCTTTGTTTTCAACAAAATAGGTTTTTTGAGTATTCATCTATCATTTTTTTAGTGTTTATACTTGTTTAGAAGTAAATAATTCTTTACCTTTGCACTCGCAAAAACATGGTGGCTGTAGTTCAGTTGGTTAGAGCGCCGGATTGTGGTTCCGGAGGTCGTGGGTTCGAACCCCATCAGCCACCCGCAAAAGAGAGTAATCGAATAAAGATTGCTCTCTTTTTTGTTTGTTACAAGGCGTTACAAAAGTACAAAAAAATAGGAAGCTATCATAGCTTCCTATTTTTTATAGTGTGACGTGTGAGTTATTTCACGTCAGGTGTTTCTACCGTTTTGGGTATGTCTTGCAATTCTGGATTTACCACTTTTTCGTACGACACATTTTCAAATGCCACCAAAAATTCTACACGGCGATTTAAAGCGCGTCCTTTGGTAGTCTTGTTGTCGGCTATAGGATTTGTTTCGCCGAAACCATTTGAAGTCATACGTTCTACAGCAATACCTTTATTTGTAAGATATTTTTTCACCGATGCAGCCCGTTTTTCAGACAATACTTGGTTCGATGCGTCATCGCCTACGTTATCGGTATAACCATTGATGGTTAATTGATAAGTCGGATTATCTAACATGACTTTTGCAATAGCATCTAATATAGCATAGGAAGTTGGTTTGATAACATCTTTGCCTGTTTCAAATTGAATACCTTGCATCGCTTGTTTGAACAAACTTCGTACCTCTTTTTTTAATTCTGGGCAGCCATAGTTACTTGGCAAGCCAACCGTGGTTGGGCATTTGTCGAGGTAATCAAGCACTTTGTCGCCATCGGTATCTTTTGGACAACCTTTAGTATCAATTGTACTGTAGGCTTCTTTAGGTGTATTTGGACAAGCGTCGAGATAATCAGCTACACCATCACCATCGGTATCAACAGGACAGCCGTTTACATCAACTTGTACATTAGCTGGTGTATTTGGGCATTTATCCAAATAATCTACTACACCATCTTTGTCGGTGTCAAGCGGACAACCTACTGAATCGACAATCACTAGAGCTGGTGTGTTTGGACATTTGTCTAAATAGTTAGGCACTTTATCTTGATCATCGTCGAGTGGACAACCTTTGGTATCAACCATCACACCAAGTGGTGTGTGTGCACAACTATCGAGATGATTATAAACGCCATCTTTATCTTCGTCAAATGGACAACCTACAGAGTCAACAGGTACATTAGCTGGCGTATCAGGGCATTTGTCGTAACAGTTTGGTACACCGTCTTTGTCATCATCGAGCGTGCAACCTTCTACGTCCACAAAGCCTTTTCGGTTGACTTCGGGGCATAATTTACGGAGTGCTTTAACATCTGTTTTTGGACATTTGTCGTTGCCATTTTTTACGCCATCGCGGTCTTTGTCGCTACTGTCACGACCAATATTCCAACTCATCCCCATTTGTAAATTCACACGTTGCGTGTTGTATGGTAACGGTATGGCTCTCGCTCCAGCATTCATGGTTACTTGCGCCCAACTACAAGGAATGTAATCGGCAGCAATAAACATATTGAACATACCTGCACGCAGGTTTAAACCAAGACCAACATTATTCCAACGGCTATTGATAAACGAATAGCTTAAGTAAGCTTTCAACCAATCGAGCGGACGGAAATTGGCAGCCACGGTTACTTCTTCCGAAACGCGTTGTGCGTTAAATCGAGTGCGTGACAAAACACCAAAACTGATTTTATTTTCCAAAATGCCATATTCTACGCCCACATTGGCATTGGCACGTAACATTTGAGTAAAAGGAGATGAACCAGCAGTTTTGAACGCAAACGAGTTCCCAATTTCTTCTGTGATTTTTGAGAAATCGATAGAATCACCTACTTCGTAATTTACGCCCGTAAAACTATATGAGCCACTCATATTACCGCTCATCATATTTTTATGCCAGTAGATAAAACCTAAATCGGTGACACCTGCAGAAACAACCAAATGTTTAATAGGCTCGTAGGTTACACCTAAATCGATGGCACCACCATAACCTGCTGGTTGGTAAAGCATTTTTACGTAATCCATTGCATCGGCATAAGGCGATAATGTATTCAAATCAATCGTGTCGCCACGCATTTGATAATTTAATGGTAACGAAGCATATACATCAGCATCAGCTTTTACGGTCCAATCCTCTTGCGAAGCATTTAACTCCAATGTATTTACTTTAGAGGTGACGCCGGCATAACCCATCAAAAATTTGAGTTTACCACCTACGGTCCACTGGTCGTTGATACGACGCATGTAGCCAACGCCTACTTCACTATACAATGCGGCTTCTACGCCTAATTGACTAAAATCAAAGCGATTGATCCCAAACTCCTCTGGTGTTCCATATAAACCGAGTTTAAATAGATCTTTTGGTATATAAGTGGCGCCGTTGAGTTTTACATCCATATCGAATGTAATGTAATTTCTTTCTTTAAAACGGAAGCCAAAAGATAAAAGATTCAATTGGAACTCCATGTCCAAAGAGGTTGTCTTCTTGATATGTTTGTAAAAATCATCCACATTTAGTGATGGATGTAGTGGAGTCATTAATTGCCCATTTTGATTGATAAGAAAATCTTTCATGGTGAAGGAATTATTACCCACGCCCAAATATAGATTTGGTAAAAATACAAAGTCAAAATAGAAACTGGTATTCGGCAAAAAGGCCGGATTCATGCTATTGCGCATAGGAACTTCGTCCATGAAATAGAACGTGTTTGTTTGCGCATTTACGGTGCATAATGCACTTACTGTAAGTGCTATCGCGATAACTAGTTTTCTTGTTTTCATGGTCGATTATTTGAAAATGTTACCTACTGTGTCCAAGTCTGTTTTGATGCCACCTTTTATATATAAGCTTACGGAGGTGGTCAGCTCGTCGTTCAATTGGAAGTTTATTAACGAATTGATGTCCTGTCCATCTACGCGAACCGACAATACAATTTTTTTAGTTTTCCAAATGGAGATAATGCTTGACTCTACAAATTTGATAGAGAAGTTACTTTTTACTGCGGTGGTAACTATCCCTTCTGAATTCACAACACCCGAGGCGATGTCTATTCCTTCTTGGCGGTAAATTTCTTGATCTGATGCATCCAAGAAAATAGCCGTAGCAACAGCTTTAACAGGCAATTTGTTGGTCGATTTAAAATGCACATTCAAATTATTAACCGTTAATTCTGTTGGTTTAGCCGAAACGCCAGTTAAGGTTTCAATATCCGCTGCTAAAGTGTCGTTGTAAGCATAATACGAGGTTGGGTTAAATTGGAAAGGTAATTTAGCCGTTACATACATGTTTATGGTTGGAGGGAAATAGATGTAATGTTGTTGTTCCCACACATTTTTAAAATTGCTTACGCTGACATTGAATTTGTATTCAAACTTAGCGGGTGTAATTTCAAATAAACGATCGGTACGTCCGTAGGTTTTATTAAAGTGTGCCCAATTTTCAGAGAACCCACCTTCGGTTTGTGGTTTTTCTAGTCGGATCACGCAATTTGGACTTCCATTAAAATCAGCTAGACGTTCTTGACCATCTTTATCAACCGCTTTGATATGTTCTACTTCAAAATCCATTGGAATGCCCACATCGTTCATAATGCGGAAATCAATTAAAGGATTGGTGAACAATAAACTATTATCTTTAAATAGTGATGATTCAAAAAAGTCAGTTGGGATATCTTGTACTACATCATCGTGTGTAATCACATTCTTTTTATTGAAAAATCCCCATGCTTTGGTACAGTCAATGATTTGAAATTGGGTGTGCGTGGTTATTTTTGAAGTGGATGCGATAGGCAATGAACCGTCCGAAGTAAATGTGTAGGTTACTTTAAGCGGTGTCAATGTAGAATCTGGTCTAAATCTGATTCTAAAATTGCCCAATGCTTCGTTAATTTCTTGTCCGTCGTGATCAATGATGAAATTTAAGGTACTCAGTTCTGGAATGGCAGGAAATTCGACCTTCATAGTCACAGGATAAGCTGCCAACGGCACATCTGTAGCATTCACTTTTAGGTAGAGACGAGCACTGCTAATAATAACACTATCCACGCGTTGAGTTTGTACATTGTTTTCATCGTAATCGTCGTAGTCAAAATCGTATGGAAAATTCAAGGGAAACGAATAACTGCCAGCAGGCATCATACCTGGAACTGGTAATCCTTCATCTTCGGCTTTTTGACCTAAATCAAAAGTCGAGATTAATTCTTTACCCTCCGTGAAATCAGCAATGTTAATATTAGTGGTGTTGATAATAATACTATCGTTCCACCAGAGATAGCAGGTGTTTAATTCTGCATCTTTTTTTATGACATCGTCACCAACAAGCGTTAAAACTTTGTCGATGGTGGCATGCACTGTGCCTACAGGAATAACCAAGGCGGTGTTGTAACCAACTTCTGTCGACAAATTACTGAAGTCGATATCTGTGGTACAAGAACTTACAACACATAACAGTGCCACGAAATAGCTCAATTTGTTTTTCATAATGTATTTATTTTGGTTAGGTTTAGAGTGCGAAAGTAATAATAATTTATTTAATTAAAGAAATTATCGTTAAAATTAATCAAATAAAGTTTTTTTTGTGCACGTGTAAAGGCTGTATAGAGCCATCGCAGATAATCGCTATCAATGGCATCTGCTGTAATTCCTCCTTGGTCGAGAAACACTTCCTGCCATTGTCCGCCTTGTGCCTTATGGCACGTTATGGCATAGCCAAATTTCACATGAAGCGCATTCAGGTAATCGCTTTTTATCATCGCTTTGTAACGTTCCCGGCGATTCCCAATTTCTATAAAATCTTCTTCCACCGCTGCGAGTAGTTTTTTGTGTAATTGGTCTGCCGCTACTGGTGTTTCGGTGTAAAGCGAATCTATTAAAATGCGTGCGTCAATTTCGCAATCGTAGTCCAGAAAATTCAGTGTGATATCTGCAAATCGGAGGTTGTACATGTCGTGATAGCCGCGTATACGCACAATTTCGGCAATGTCGCCGTTTGCTATAAATTCTAAATCAGGATACTCTTTGCTCCAGAAATAGTTATTTTTGGTGACCAACAGTAAATCGCCATTCGACAATTCGTCTTCTTTGAATAATACTTGGTTGCGTATGCCGCGATTGTAGAGTACAGCTCGTTTGTTGGAACGCGTAATGATGATACAATTTTCGGCACCTGAACGCCCAAAAGCCGTTTGTATTTCATCAATAAGTTCGGTTCCATTTATCCGTCGAATGTCATCGAAAGCACTATTGAGTTCTAGTGTCGACGCATTTTGTGTCAGTGCTTGGCGTATGATGGTGGCGTTGTGTAAAATACCACTGTTGGCAGTTTGTCGAACCACTTCGGTGAGTTCAGTGAAACCTACGGTTAAGCCGTAACTTTCTAATTTGAGTTTATCCAATGCTGGCGACAACGGTTGCATCACGGGCGGTAATTGGGCCACATCGCCAATCAAAATCAGACGGCAATTGTCGCCGGTATAGATAAACTCCATCAAATCGTCCAACAAGCGTCCAGAACCAAAATGGGTGCCATCGCTTTGGATGTTGGCAATCATAGAAGCCTCGTCTACCAAAAAAAGTGTGTCTTTGTGGCTGTTGAAATTCAAGTGAAATTCATGAGAGCCACTTTGTTGCCGGTAAATCTTTTTGTGAATAGAGTAGGCTGGTTGGTGGGCATAATTGCTAAACACTTTGGCAGCTCGTCCCGTAGGCGCTAAAAGCACCGTTTTTTGTTGTAATTCGCCCAATGCATTGACTAACGCACTCACCAATGATGTTTTACCCGTTCCTGCATAGCCAGTGAGTAAAAAAGCGTGATTTTCATTCGACGATACAGTGGTGCAAAATTGTGCTAAAAGCTCAATACAAGCCTCTTGCTCGCGAGTTGGCTCAAAAGGCAATTGCGTTCGTATTTTGTCTGCTAGAAAGTGGTAAAGCATGTTTTGTAGTTCGAAAGAGTTGTGCAAAGATACATAAAACTTTTCGTTCATCTGGAGGCAACTATACTTTCTGTTTTTTGCTACTTTTTTCTTTTAGATTCCATAAAAAACGCTTATATTTGCAAACAATTACTCGAAAAAATAAAACTACCATGCATACTAACCGATGGCGATTTATTTGTTGCCTATTTCTTTTTGCTGTCGCGATATCGGTAAGTGCACAGGCCGTAAAAAAAACGAAGATGGTTAAAATAGAAACTACCCTGGGCACTATTAAAGTGCGTTTGTACGACGAAACGCCTCTACATCGCGATAATTTTTTAAAACTGGTGGAGGAATCGTTTTATAACGATGTATTGTTTCATCGTGTGATTAAGGAATTTATGGTACAAGCTGGTGATCCAGAATCTAAATCGGCTGATTCTACGGTTCGTCTTGGCTCTGGTGGATTGGGTTACACCATTCCTGCGGAAATTAAATTTCCCGAATTCTATCACAAACGTGGTGCGTTGGCAGCTGCTCGTTTGGGCGATATGGCCAATCCAGAACGCGCCTCGTCGTCCTGTCAATTTTATTTGGTACAAGGTAAATGTTTTACCGATCAAGAATTGGACGAAGTGGAACATCGGCTGAATATGGTGTTACGTTCTACCGTTCCTTTTAAATATAGCGAAGCACAACGCCGTCAGTATAAAACATTTGGTGGCACGCCACATTTGGATGGACAATATACCGTGTTTGGCGAAATTGTGGAAGGTTTTGATGTGCTCGATAAACTATCTGCAGTAGAAACAAGTAAAGGCGATCGTCCCAAAGAAGATGTGAAAATTATTTCCATGAAAGTGGTGAAACGTTAAGCGATTATTTTTTATCCGTAAGTCATTAAGTTATTAAATCATTAAGTTAGTAAACTATGAGTTTAGTCAATTATAAACACGTCGATGTTTGCCAAGAAGAGTTGGTAGTTTTGCGCGATATCAATTTCCACGTCGAACGTGGCGAATTTGTGTATCTGTTAGGCAAAGTGGGAAGTGGCAAAAGTACATTGCTCAAATCGTTGTATGCCGAAATCCCTATAAAAAAAGGTGAAGCACACGTGTTCCAATACGATATGTCCACCATTAAGCGTTCTGAAATCCCCTTTTTACGTCGTAAAATTGGTATCATTTTTCAGGATTTTCAATTGTTGGGCGACCGCACTGTGAATCAAAATTTGGAGTTTGTGTTGAAAGCTACAGGTTGGACTGACAAACGTAAAATTTCGGAACAAATTGATTTGGTGTTGTCTATTGTGGGGATGACTAAAAAAGGCTACAAACGTCCACATCAACTATCGGGTGGCGAGCAACAACGTATTGTGATTGCACGCGCTTTGCTCAATTCACCAGAACTCATTGTGGCCGATGAACCTACGGGAAATCTCGACCCTGTAACGGCTAAAGAGTTAATCTCGTTGTTGTACGAAATTTCGCGTGGCGGTACCAGCGTATTAATGGCAACGCATAATCACACCTTTTTAGATTTGTATCCTGGTCGCGTGTTCTATTGTGAGGACGAAACATTTACCGAAGTCAACAAACCAGTAGCGTCGGTTTCGGAATTGGAAGAAATTATAGAAGAAGAGATATAAAAACTCTTGATTTGAGCCTAAAAAAACGTTTCATGAATTTCATGAAACGTTTTTTTTATTTTTTCCACAAGTGGGTTAAATGTTCTTTCATTTTCACTTCTGAAGCGTTTCCTTGGGCTTTCCATAGTTTCTTGTTGGCCAGCTCGTCGGGCAAGTATTGCTGATTCACAAAATTTTCGGCATAATCGTGCGCATATTTGTATTCAGCGCCATAATTCAGCTCTTTCATCAACTTGGTAGGCGCGTTGCGCAGATGCAGCGGAACGGGCAAATTTCCCGTTTGTTCTACCAATGCCAACGCGTCGTTGATAGCCATATAAGCCGAATTACTTTTAGGACTTGATGCTAAATAAATCGTAGTTTCTGCCAACGGAATACGACCTTCGGGCCAACCGATTTTCTGAATCGTATCGAAACACGCATTGGCTAGCAGCAGCGCATTTGGATTGGCCAAACCAATATCTTCGGCGGCTGAAATTACTAAACGACGTGCTATAAATTTGGGATCTTCGCCACCAGCTACCATGCGAGCCAACCAATAAATAGCCGCATCAGGATCGCTGCCACGAATACTTTTGATGAATGCCGAAATAATATCGTAATGCATTTCGCCATCCTTGTCGTATGCCATCGGATTTTGTTGGAGTCGTTCGGTGACTACTTCGTTGTCAATCACGATTTCGCCTTCGGGTTGTGCATTGCACACGAGTTCCAAAATATTAAGCAGTTTGCGCGCATCGCCGCCCGAGTAACGGAGTAAACTCTCGTTTTCGCGTATGGTGATGGTGCGTTTTTTGAGTTCAGAATCTACCGTGAGTGCGCGTTGTGTGAGCTCTTCCAAATCGGTTTTTTCGAGCGATTTGAGTACGTACACTTGACAGCGCGACAAGAGCGGCGTAATCACTTCGAACGACGGATTTTCGGTGGTGGCACCAATCAATGTGAGCGTGCCATTTTCCACAGCACCCAACAGCGAATCTTGTTGCGATTTGCTGAATCGGTGAATTTCGTCGATGAATAAAATGGGATTTTGTTCGTTGAAAAAGCGGGTTTGTTTGGCTTTTTCAATCACGTCGCGCACATCTTTTACGCCAGCCGTTACAGCACTTAAGGTGTAAAATGGGCGTTCGAGTTTGTTAGCGATAATTTTAGCGAGTGTGGTTTTACCAACGCCTGGAGGTCCCCACAAAATGAACGACGAGAGATTACCCGATTCAATCATGCGGCGCAACACGGCATTCGGTCCTACAAGGTGTTTTTGACCAATGTAGTCGTCGAGTGATTTGGGGCGGAGGCGTTCAGCTAATGGTAACATAACTTTATGTGCAACGTTTGTAAAATGCAAAGTTAGTCCATTTTTTTAGTTTGTGCCTATTTTTTGTCGCCTTTTTGTGCGTTGTTTTTGGTGAGGCTGAGGCGCACCGAACTGAATACGCTTGTAAAAATGGTGACTAACATCACAATGCCTGCTGCACGCATACACCAATCGGGTAGTGGTAACAGAAACCGCCACACTAAAAAAGTGCCAAAGCTAATGGCTAACAGAATCCAACTAATGAGTTGTAATTTTTTCATGGTTATTAATAAATTAATTCCCTCAAAAGATCTTTATGGTGGCGAGGTTATTTAATGTTGTTTGCAGAATTCCATATTAATTGTTGGCTGTTGACCTTGTTTTAAAAAGGTAAGTCATCGACTTTATCTATGTTAAGATTTTTTTCGGTCTCAACTTGATTCTTATTGTTGACGATAAACTCTGCTCGTTTATACAACTCGTCAAAAGTTATTATTTCAGGGTTATTGATATTTCTTCTATAACTTTCAAAACAACTTACAATGCTTTCATTCCTAGATAATTCTTTTGTATTGCCTATTATTAAAATTCCTTTCGGTTCAACTGTAAAAATGTTTTCTTTTTCTAATAATCTTGTATTTTCACTCCTCTGAGAATCTATGCTCCAAGTCCGACAATTTACTTGTATTTGGGAAATCGCACCTAACAATTTAGAACTTAGAAGCCAAACATCATTTCTGGGATTTTCTACCTGTCTCGGTTCTGTCTTAGTATAACTTAAAAGTTTTGTAGCTGGCGTTTTAATTTCAACGAGAATTGTAAACTGCGAATCTGCAACAGTCTGCATTAAATAGTCACCTTTTTGACTTCCTGTACCCATAAAAGTCTTACCACCATAGTCTGGTTGACCTTTTAGTAGGTGAAGAAATTGGTAATTCAAACTATAACCGAAAATCCAATCATTTTTAGAAAAGAAATCCTGCCAAAACGATTCATTATCGTTATTTGATTCTAAATTTTCTTTAAATGTACTAAGGGCAATACTTCTATTGGTTTGAATTCTTGCCAATGATAATTTTGTTGCTAGATCAGGGTTTGAACATATTAATTCATTCCATACTTCCTCACCGTAATTTTCGGCTAATAATCTTTCGATAATTGTTTTTCTGTCCTTTGGTACTTTTATAATTTCGTCAGCGTTTGCAATTGAAAATTCTTGAACTCCATATTGAACCCCTTCTTTCTCAACTAAAGTATAAAGTTTTGTTAGTTCATTATAAATCTTTTTCGTGTTTTTGCTGTCAAGATTTAACTTAACTCCTTCGCCACCTTTTAACGAATTCAGGTTTATACTTTCAACTTCTTCCCATTCGTCGTTTTTCTTTTTACGTTGATGAACAAGTGTAATGCCGACAGTTTCTCCTACATCTTTTTTCTTATCGTTTAGGTCAACAATTAGAACTTTACGAGTCGTAGTGTTTTCCTCAATAATAACTGGCTCTGCAAGTCTTGCAGAATAAGGTGAAGTGCTTATTGTTTTATAATTGTCCATTTATAATTGTTTTCTTATTTAGGCTTACAGTTAACGGTAAATTATATGATTAGTGGCAGATTGCGTGGCACTTTCCTGCCAAATTGAGAAAACGCTCTGGCAGGCTACTGAGCTACGAATTAAGCATCTATTCGTCATTGCGTATGAGCCATTTTTGGGGGCTGGTGATTAGTGTTTTATATTCCTTTTTCCTAATTAACCCACTTTTGATACTGAATTCGCAACTCGTTTTTCTCCACCAACTTTAGTAGTATAATAACGTTGTTCGATTCCCCAAAGTAAATGTTTTAATCCTTCTTCATCTTTTACTGAAAATTTTTTAGTTGTATTATCAAAAGGAATGTCACTACAATAGTCTTTTATATAATCAAATATTACTTTCTTTTCAGGAATAGTAAAACTCTTGAATGTATCTACTGCCATTGCAATACGTTTACGATTTGCAGTTCCTACATTTTCTGTACTAAAATCGTCTTCTAAATTAATAAAATCTTCATTTAAGAAGTTCTCTGTTTCTGCTTGTGTGGCAACTCTATATAATTCAGAGATGCCATTAAAAATTGAAGTTAGAGACGTTAATCTCTTAAAATAAAGAATATCATTATTTTTTGAGTAAATTGCATCGGCTATATCATTCACTATTACTATTGTTTTTGTTTCTAAAGCTGGAGCATCTGATATTTCGAACCAATGCTTTTTTACAATTTGTGCTGTATTTATTTTCTGAAATAAGAAATAGGTATCATTAGATATTTGTTGATGAGCTATTAAATAATTAATTTTTTCAAGTTGAGTTCCTGAAATTTGATTGTATTCAGTAGAAATGAAAGGTTTTGTTAAAATATCAATACAATAATTAGTCGTACTAAAATTTGGAATATGAAACCACTCATCGTCTTCTAACTTATAATTACTATCATAAGCTTTGGGATGATCAAGGTCTGTTGGTAATGAATAAATTTCATTATTACTATCAAAAACTTTAAATGTTTTTTCTCCATTTCCTCTCTTTTTGATTTCGGCAAGTAAGTAATTAGGCATAATTATTTTTCTTTATCAATGAATGTGAAATTATTTATTCTCTTAAGTTTGGGTAAATCAATAATCTTTGGATCTTTTAAGATTTTACGAGTGATTACAAATATCTTTACACGATTTGCAGTTGTTAGGTAGTAAAAATGGTAACGAAACAACAAAAACAATGGGTTAAAATAGAGTGTCTGTGAAAAAAAAGTAAAAACAAAAAGAATCGCAAAAATAAAACATAATGTTTCACATTGGGTTACACTTAAAGCAACAAAAAAATAGCCTAAGTAACTTGGTAAAAAAGCATTATTCGCTTGCTCTATTTCTTCAACCATACCTTTCTCAATATTATCCGTGGAAAGTAAATGTGATAGCCATAAACTAATTATGGTTAGTAATACAGGAGCTAAAAAATAAAGGATATAAGAAAACCAATCTGGGAAAAAATCCAATTTAGGATGAATATTTCCCCAATTAATTATACATTGCTCTTTGATAGCGTAAACCACCAAAAGCAAAGAGGTTGAGTTGAATGTTAATAATATCCTATAAATAAAGTTCATCATTTATTCATTAATTATATACTACTTTTTGTAACCAAATAATGTTCTGTCTCTGCTCCACTTGCCCTTAACGGTTTATTGACGAATATTTCCGTTTTTGATATTCCTAACTATTTATTCCCTACAAATGTATTTCTTTTTTATAAAACAAACACTTTTTTTATCTTTTTTTGTGAGTAAAGTTTTCAGTGCGGCTTCTAATTCTGGAAATTGAAAGTGATAGCCCGCGTCGCTTATTTTTTGGCACGATACACGGCTGCCTTCGAGTAGCATGTTGGCCATGTCGCCTAGCAATAAACGGAGTGCAAACGCTGGTACGCGTGGAAACCAAAATGGTTTATGTAACACGTTGGCGAGCGTTTTGGTGAGTTCGTAGTTGGTGGTGTGCGTGGGCGCCACGGCGTTGTACGCGCCGTGCATGGTGGCATCTTCGAGTGCTTTGAAATAGATGCCGCAGATATCGTCGCGGTGAATCCAAGGCACGTATTGGTTTCCAGAACCGAGCGGTGAGCCAATGCCCAATGCTACTGGAATGCGGAGTTTAGCTAATGCGCCATCGTTGGGCGCGAGTACCACGCCCGTGCGTAGTAGCACGGTGCGTATGCCTAATGTGGCGATTTGTTCGCCCACTTGTTCCCATTTTTTTGCAGGTTGTGCCCAAGAAATCAGTCGCTGGTGCATCGGTTTCGGTAAAAATGGTTTCGCTGGTTTGTGCGCCGTAATAGCCAATGGCCGATGC
Source organism: Paludibacteraceae bacterium (assembly GCA_028694915.1). GTDB lineage: Bacteria > Bacteroidota > Bacteroidia > Bacteroidales > Paludibacteraceae > W0P28-013. The sequence continues at coordinate 680 of JAQVJY010000005.1, read as the reverse complement.
CGAAATGACTACTTTGACGTGATGTTTTTCGGTTTTGAGTGCGTGGTATAACAGTTCCCCACTTCTGACACGGCTGTCTACAATTTCTTGTTGGCGTTTGGGCGTCCACCGTTTTTCGCCTATGTTGGCGCCTGCCAAATGGATGATGTAGTCCGCTTCCGCAATGGCTCGGATGTCAAGAAAACCCGTATCGTGATTCCAACCGTAAGTGGTGAATTCAACATGCGCCTTTGGCGTGCGGCTGAGTAGCGTCACACGATAGCCTTTGGCGCGTAGCTGGTTGGCCAACTGACGCCCAATTAAGCCTGTTCCACCTGTAATAAGTACGGTTTTCATAATTGTTTATTATGCAAAATTATACCGAATTAAATGATGACAAATATAGTGTATTATATTTCTTTCTGTATACTTTTTTGCACACAAAAAAAATAAATTGCTGATTTTGAGCAATTTAATAGTAAAATTGGCTCAAAATAGGGGCTGGTGTGGTAAATTGGCGGTTATTTCACTGAAAATCGTTATCTTTGTGGTTCTGTTTATACAGATTAAATTGAAAACAAAACTCTAATAATAAACGACTTATGAAAAAATCCATTGTAATGGCTATGACAGCATTAGTTTTGGCGAGTTGTGGCGCCAATAAGCAAACACTGACCACACCTGCAATTGAAGATTTTAAC
>JAQVJY010000029.1 GCA_028694915.1 Paludibacteraceae bacterium | reverse complement strand
AATTTTAAAACCACATCAAAATCTTTCAAGATATAACCCACACCGACAATCCACTCATCATTGGTGGCTTCCAATAACTGATTACTAGCCAAATTTAGGGTCATATTACGTTGTTTACGATATTCAACCTTACCCGTGAAACTATTTTTCATAGCCATGTCGACACTCAAGAATGGCGCAAAACTTTCGTTCAGAGCAACACTTGAAATATTATATTGGCTCGAAGGTATAGGATTTCCACTCGTCACATCGCGTACAAAGCCCAAACCATCTTCATTCTCAGCAAAGTTAGAATACGATGTATAAGAACCTATATTATACGTACATTGATAAGCGTGATTTAGCGTCACCGATTTAAAATTCTTAGCCACCCAAGGAATGCGTGATAAACCATCGTAAGAGATACGCCAGTTAGGAATTAAACTCCAAAATGAAGGGAATGGCGATTTGGAAGCTTTGGTTATATCTTGACCAGTATATGCTGCCAAAAATGCAGGAATGAGCACATCTGGCGAATTCTGACTATAAGCACCATTTGCTGCATTATAAGGATCTCCCGCTAAAGAACTTTCAGCCGCAAAACCTGTAGTTGGATATTTTGTACCAATATAAGGGCGTTGCAACTCATTTGCCACGTAAGCACGATTGGATTTAAACTGCTCAAATGCTTTCGATTGGTAATTATTAGCCAGCGTTCCATTACTCCAAAATGCAGTTAAAATTGCCGCATGCGTCATTCTAAAGGTGCCATTAAAAGTCACTGGCATATCATTATACATATGCTGAATCGAGGTCTGATCTGTTGACACACGCTTGGTGTTCAAATCGATTTTGAATCCTGCAAATGGCTCCAAATTCAATTTAACATCAAAATCGGACGTAAACGTTTGCGACGCTGGATTAATGATAGAATCGTTCATAATAACCCAACCATTTTTCACAGCTTGTTCGAGGTAATCACGTTTTGGCATGCCAAAAGCAAAATCAAAACCTGGAGCAAATGCATTATCAACTTCTTGCTGTCCCATGAAGCCAGCTTCCGAATTGAAGCCTGGAATTACCAAGCTATTAGTTTCTTTGTACATCACAGACAATCGACGCACTAACATTAAGAAACGTACAGAAACTTCACCCATTTTTTTTGCACCTGAAATATTAGCAGGATCTGTAGTTTGCATGGACAATCTCAAACCTGACATATCCGATTTACTATTAAATCGAATGGTGTTATTGTCCACAATCGTATAAGGAATCTTTACCACTTTACCTGTACTATCGGTCACAATAATTTGAAGGCGCGTACTATTCAGCTTATGTGTAATCGTTGTAGGTTCACCTTTTTTAAGTGCAATGGTTTGTGCCTCATCTTTGGCTTTAAATCTAGAATTTCCTTTAGAACTCGTTCTGCCCGTATAACGTTGGTTGATATCTTTCAAATACTTCGATTTATTATACAATTTTTCGAAGTTCATTTGGCCATCCACTTGCCAATTATTTAAATTGGAGATTTCATTACCAAGATGTAAATTTCCATCTGATTCTGGTCCTCTATTCCAACCATACGTAGCGTTATATTGCGCATTGGCAGTTATAAATTCAAAGATTGGAATCTTATTTATAGGAATCGCCCATGACGCAGTAAATACTTGTTGGTAAGTGAGTGGACGACCAAAATGCGCCAAACTACTCATAACAGTATCTTTCCAATTTTCATATTCATCAGGGAAAAACTGACGATTGACTGGCGTGTAAAGCGTTTCATCTACACGTGCGTTAAATCCGGTACGCAACGAGAATTTCAAGGCTCGCGATAAATCATATTTCATCTCAAACTGACGATCCCAAATAAAATCCTTACTCGATGACAACAAGGTATTATTAACATCGTAATAGTTTAGATTCATCGACCCTTCCAAATCGCGTAATTGTGTTTCAGAATAGCGACGATTCATGGTAGTGGAGAAAGCTAATACACTTGGTTCATAATTCAAGTTAAACTCTTTGATAATACGCCAAGCTGGACTTTTCAAGCCTTTGGCATTTTTAAATGGCTCCCAAGGTTGAGGTGTAGTTGTAAAGTTATAATTCAACGAACCTCTATGTTGTAACGCTTTATTTCTATTTATCTCAGGATTAAGTTCTTGCGTTTCTGTATAGGCATAAGAAACCGAGAAGTTCGCTGGATCATAAATTTGAGGACGTTTACTTTTTATATCCACCTTCACATTAGTCAAATTGACACTTTTATTAATCACTTTGGTTTGAGAAAGTTGCAACAGTGAATCGCGTTCTGCTTTTGTTTCAAGCGCATCCAAAGCATCGTCCAATAAGACATCTTCGTCCAATGGATTATATTTTGGTTTGCTATTCTCCAACGAATAAGAAACATAAAGTGGAATTTTTACATTTGCTTTTTCTGGGAAGAAACGCCCTACTTCAAAAGAAGTAGACACATTCAATTGTGTTAAGTCGTCCAAACGACGCTCCGTCAAATTTTGTTCTATGCCACCAAAACCAGCTGTTTCGTGACGTGCCGACACATTGATACTACCCATATCGGAAAGTCCAATAGCCACATTTCCCATGGCACCCCAACCACCATCTTCATCATAATCGGTTAAACGCAATTCATTTACCCAAACTTCACTGGTTTTCACCTCACGTCCTTTGTTGCGTACACCAATCATAATAGTTTGTACATCGCCCAAATTAGGGTTACCCTTCACCGTTATTATATTTTTCGGTTTAGTGGGATCTGGCTCTGAATAAGCTTTAGTAAATGAGGCTGAACCGCCCTTATTTTTCTCCTTATTACGATTCGTTTTAACCTGTGTGAGCAACTCCAATGCAAAATCGAACATATTTTCTTCTGGCCAAACTTTTTCTGCTTCGCCCGATGAATAATCACCCTCAGGGGTCAATTTTAGCGGAATTTCGTATTCGTAATAATTATTTTGATAGTCGCTACCAATACGCAAGAATACGGTCATCTCGTAATCTTTGAGCGAGCCCAAATCGTCTAACATTTTTTCAGCGTGTGTAAACATTTGAAGACGACGATATTGACGCATGTCATACGAAATATTTTTGTACACTGCACGTGCATCACCTGGTGCCAAATCGTAGGTACGAATCACCATAGATTGCTCATTTTGCTGCGTCAATTGTGGTTGACTTGGGTCTGTTTCACGTGTTACTCCTGGAGGTAATACGTAGTTAACAGGCTTTTTCTTATTATTTTCTTCAATACTTACTGATGACACATTAATAGAACCAATATTTGTAGGCGGATTCGATAATTCATACAAATCTTTGGTATAAGTACGCCATTCGCCACGCACCAATTCTAATGTTCCAAAACGCAAAAAAGTGGCTTCAGAGAAATTATGCATAAACATACGCATAAAACGAATCGATTTAAAATCACGAATTGTACCTACACGTCTTTCATACTCACGAACAGGAATTTTGAACTGATACCACGTAACATCTTCTCTGTCGCCATTCTCCAGTTCAACATTGGCGACTACTTTATCGGTAATATAATTCTGCCCAACTTCTAATTCATTAGGGCGCAATGACACACGATATTGGTAATATTTTTCGTATTCGTTAAGCGTGTTATCTTGGTTAATATCTTCCACATCAGGCACGGTGGTAGCTGATGTAGAATAAGTTTCGGTAGTTGTTTCGGAGGCTGGAGAATTTCCCTCTGGGCTATTGAAACGTTTATAGCGATCGAGGATGGTTTTCTCTTCAGCGTCATAATCAGAACCACGATAGTGATGGAAATTATCGCCAGCAGGGTCATTTATGGGCGAAAATGGATCTTTCGACATATCCTCTATCACACTTGGCGATAATGTGGCTTTAATTTGGTTCACATAATCTTTGTACGTAGGAAATTGGAACTCATCTTCGGTACGCAAACCATTAAAACCGACATCTTGGTTCTGACGAGCATTCACATCATTATCGAATGCTAAAACCATCGATTGTTTACGAGGCACACGTCCCCATTTTGTGGCATCTGTTTGAGTGGTATCACCATCAATAGGCATACCATTTTCAAAGAATTTTTTGCCATCTTTCAAAATATCTTCTGAAATATCACCCAAATTGAAATACAAATCGCCACCAGAATTGGTTCCTAACGTATCGTTCACAAATGGATCCATCAACCAAAACTCAATGTACTCAATGTTAGCTGTTTCAAAATCAGTTGTTTCCAACTTACGCATCATACCACCCCATCGTTTAGTAGGATTGGCTAACGAACCATCGGGTGCCAGACCTGTCACATCCAAATTGTAAGGACCGCGTTCTTGAGGATAGAAACTAACATTTAACACCGGCAAATACGATGATTGACCTGCCAAGCTAGAACGATTTGGGAAAATCTCTTGTTCACGCACCGCACGTGTTAGGTGATTGGATTGCAAATCGGGATTACGTCTGATATGCTCTGGTGTAGTAGAATTATTACGATTGAACACGCTATTATCAATTGAAAACCAAGAGAATAGCGCACGATTTTTACCATAATCGATATTATCCGACAACGAAGCTTCTGGAAACAATGGATTTTTGGTAGGGTCTTCGTAAGGTGTACTAGCCAATCGCCAATAAAAAGGATAACGCAAATCGACACCTGTTTTGGTCGATTCAAAATCGTCCAAATAAGCATAACCAGGATTATTTTTAATTTCACGGTGTCCTGGAATCATTTGAGCCACTTCTCCATTAAAAACAATGGTAGAAGGGGCAGTTGCATTCAATAAAGGTAGAGCATTCAATGCTTTAGTCAGCCATGGTGCTTCATCACGATAGGCCGCATTCAATCCCCAAATAGTATTTGAAATAGGTTCAGCGCCCATTTCTGTTTTGGTTACCAAAGGCATCTCAGAAAGATGCATCACAGTTCCACCAAATGAGAGTTTATCGTTCAATTTATATTCCAAATGTGTACCAACCAACGTTTTGCGTTGTGTATTAAAGAGCGATTGATTTTCGAGCGACACATCCACCGACGTACCTGATGCTAAAATAGATTGATTCAAAATAGTGACCACACCCATCGTATAATCGACCGTATAATCGACATTCTCAACCAATGTAGCACCACCAGCAGTGACCACCACAGAACCTCTCGGAATATTCATAGCCTCCAATCGAATTTCAGAACCCGAACTGGCTTGATATTTACCTGCTAAACGAAATTTATTTTTTTCCGTCAATTCACGCGCAACGACTAAAGTTGAATCGTACAATTCTTGGAACACATATTTATCGGCAATACCATCGTTACCTATTGCTTTTCGCAAATATTCGCCAAAAGGTTCCACTACAGGAAAAATAACTCGTCCTAGAGATGAGTTCATAGTGTAACCTTCTACAAAATCGAACTTCCCGTCGGGACGTACTTCGTTACGTGAATCCAAACGATCCAAATTCATCACCTTGAGCAATAATTTATTTTTGATATTACCTTCGGTAATGTAATTCAAATAAACGCCTGTAGTGTCGTTTTGATATTGTACATTCAACTCAAAATTATCTGGTTGAATTTGCATAGCCCCTAAATAGTAAACGTTTTTCATCATCAAATCCCACATTTTACTTTGTGGCGATACCGATGAGCTCTTCAACATTTTTACCATCAGTGCATTAGGAGATTCTATGCCATCCGTAGAGAATTCACCCACCTGATACACTTTACCTCCCACGGTATATTCAAACGCCACAGCCAAAACTTCATCGGCATTCAAGGCTCCTTTTAACGAAATAAAACCTAACGTACTATTAAGTGTATATTCTGAAGGTTCCAAACGACGAGCGCTCTCAATCTTTTCATAATCTTCGCCTCCTTCAATACCCATAGCAGAATAATTAGTTTCCATTAAGCTATTGAAAAGCTGAATATCGCGAATATTACCAATAGATTTTACCTCATCATACAATGTATTCGCACTATTTTGAGGATAACGACCATCGACAATACCCCAGTGTGAATTATCAATGGTTTTATTTTCAGCCAAATCCATAAAAGCTAAAATATTACGAGCTTGGTCGAAATTACCACGTTTGTTAGTCACCCACACCTCTACCCGATTAATTGTAACACCAGAAGTGATATATGGCAACTTACTCATATTTTGGTCGTACGTATCTCTAAAATATTGAGCCAAGAAAAAGTGACGATTTTCGTCGTACGCATCAATAGGAACTTCAAATTCTTTGCGTTGTGATCCACCTTTGGAACTTACCGTTTTACTTTGCGACTGTTGTTGCGAAGCAATGGCAGTTACATTCAACTTTCCAAATTGCATTTCAGCCTTAAAACCAAATAGTGCCGAACTTCCGCGAATTAAAGAGCTATTGAGTGGCATACTCACATTACCAGCCTGCAATTTGCGGAGAATTTCATCCTCTTTACCTTCGTAACTCAATTTTAACGTCTGTTGATCGGTCTCAAACGTTGCATCGGTATTATAATTCATGGCAAAATTGATTTTATCACCAACTTTACCATTGACGTTCAATTGAATTTTTTCATCAAAATCAGGATTCGTCGTTTTACGTAATCGTTCCGACAGTGAAGGATTATCCACTCTATTGGTAACAATACCAAAAACAAGTTCTGCCGAACCTTGCGTTTTTAGTTGTACCCCACCAGGACCAAATACTTTCTCGGCAGGTCCCAATTTAAAACTCATATCTGCTAAATTAAACTTATCTTCAAAATTAGCTTGGGCTTCTGCGTTTTTGGTTTTGAAATAAGAGCTCATGTCGTTACGCAAAGTATATGCTTTATATTCGCTATCGGACATAACAAATGGTGTGGACACCTCCATATCACCCACTTTGGTACGAAAAATATAATTTCCCGTAGCAGGATCGTACTCCACCTGGCTTTTCACATTACTAGGCGTGGATAAATCTAAAGGATACTTTTGTTGAAGGTCTTCATACGTTTGAACTTCTAACGAACGAACAGGATAGGATTTGAATAACGTAGAATCGGTAGGAACGCCATAATCGAGTGACTGTTCCTGAGGAGATGCCATAATACCATTTAAAGATACAGCATCACCAAACGGTAATAAAGCAATACCGCTGATAAAAAGAAAAACAACTATTTTTTGAAAGAAATTCATGCGTCTTACACCCAATTTTTAAAGCATTTGCAACGCTTTTTTAATTAATTGTTCCAACGATAAACCAGAATTATCGTTAGCCAATTTTTCAACCACTTTTTGAGAAGCAGATTGTTGAAAACCAAGCATTACCAAAGCTGCAACAGCTTCAGAAACGACTCCTCTACCAGCAGCAGAAGGCATATTGGTGGCAAGTGATGTTTTAGTCACTTTATCACGTAAATCAACGATAATACGTTGAGCTGTTTTTAAGCCAATACCTTTTACATTTTTAAGTAACGCACTATTTTCGGTAGCAATCGCCTCTTGCAATTCAGACGCTGATAAGGACGACATAATCATGCGCGCTGTGTTAGCTCCAACGCCAGATACCGATATTAGCAGTAAAAACAAGGCACGTTCGGATTGAGTTGTAAAACCATAAAGCACGTAAGCATCCTCGCGAATAGCCTCATACACATACAATTTGCACTGTTTATGTCCACTTAACTCGGAATAAGTGACCAACGATATATTGATAGAATACCCAATACCATTTGTTTCGACTATTGCACAAGTGGGAGTTAAATCAACCAATTCGCCTTTTATATATTCAATCATAATGAGTTATAATACATGGTTTAACACATCAAAAAAACGCCTAATTCACACGTCACAAAAGAGTGCAAAGATACTTAAAAAAATAGTGACGAACAAGCACAATTTTTTTGCACTTGAGATAAAACGTATACAGCCCATTATTTATTGCTTATTAAGATTGAAAAGCAATAGATATATCACAAAAAAAATGTCTAGTTTGAAACCAGACATTTATAATTTTCAAAGTTACGTAGTAAATTACATTTCCAACTCTGTTGACAACAACCGTTCAAGCTGCTCGGCCGTGACATTCAAAGTGAGTTTGGCCCCAATCGCTAGTGATATGGTTCCCGTTTCCTCCGACACAATAATAACAATAGCGTCGGTACGCTCCGAAATTCCTAAAGCAGCGCGATGTCTTAAACCTAAAAATTTGGGGATATCGGTATTTTGAGAAACTGGCAAAATAGCACCTGCAGCCACAATATGTTGGTAGTCAATAATCATGGCTCCATCGTGTAATGGGCTATTTTTGAAAAAGATATTTTCAATGAGACGCGTATTAATGTCTGCATTAATTACATCGCCAGATTCAACATATTGCTGTAAACTATCATGCCGTTGAATAACCAATAAAGCTCCAGTTTTTGTACGTGACAAATTACGACACGCCAACACCACACGCATAATGGGAAAAGTCATTCCCGGTTCTTTACTTTTTATTTTAAACAACTTCTGTAAACGCAAAATAAATTTCCAATTTTTACGAGAACCTATGCGTGAAAAGAAACGCCGAATTTCATTTTGAAAAATAACAATCAACCCGATGGCACTCACACCAATAACACGATTTAAAATAGCTCCTAACAGCTCCATTTTAAACACATGTGTCACCAAAAACCAAAAGATTACAAAGGTCATAATGCCCAAAAAGATATTGCCTGCGCCCGTATCTTTCATTAACTTAAAAGCTTGGTAAAGCAATATAGCTACCAAAACAATGTCGACAATATCTTTTACACCAAAAGCAAGTTCCATACTCGTTTCTTTTATCTTAAATAATTCCTTTATAGGCCTTGTATAAAGCTATGACTTCCATAGCTGGTTTCACGTCATGAACACGCAAGATATGAGCTCCTTGTTTCAAAGCCAACATGTGTGCGGCGGAAGTTGCATTCAACGATTCTTCAGGAGAACTATTTAGCAACTTATAAATCATTGATTTACGAGAAACTCCTACTAACATAGGCATATTAAAGGTTTCAAAGATACACAAATTTCTTAATAATTCGTAATTTTGTTCTATAGTTTTTGCAAAACCAAAACCTGGATCTACTATAATTTCTTTGTTAAAGCCAAGTGCTCGCAAACACTCTATTTTTTGTGCAAAATAGCGCAACATATCTGATAAAAAATCATGATACTCAATATTATTCTGCATCGTTTGGGGATTACCTTTCATATGCATAAGTACATACGGAACATTGAGTGTTGCTACCATTTTAAACATAGCCTCATCCAATTCGCCACCCGACACATCATTAATAAGCGCTACACCAAATTCTTGAACGGCGCAAGCTGCTACCGAGGCACGAAATGTATCAATAGAAATAGGAACATCTCCAAAATGTGTCCTAATGCTACGTAAAGCACCACGAACACGATCCAATTCTTCAGTTTCGGTTACCACTTCGGCTCCTGGACGAGTTGAATAAGCACCAACATCAATAATGCTAGCTCCTTCCTTCAGCGCTTTTTCGACTGTCGGCAGTAAAACCTTTTCATCTAAACAACGGTTACCCGAATAAAATGAATCAGGTGTCACATTGACAATCGCCATCACAATAGGAGTCGACAAATCAATGATTTTACCGTTTAAAACAATATTTTTAGAAGATATCACGTTTACTCAATAATTAAAAGTCAATATTCAGGCACAAAAATAAGATTAAAAATCGTGTTTTTTGGCTTTTTTCGAACATAAAGTAAAAAAAATAGAACAAAGCATTAGTTTTTATAAAAATAATCGTACATTTGTGGTCGCTTTTACCAACTATTGAATACTTATGAAAGTCGCAAAACAATTCTTTGGTTTATTTATCGTGGT
>JAQVJY010000028.1 GCA_028694915.1 Paludibacteraceae bacterium | reverse complement strand
TTTTTGTTGTCCACCACTCAATTGGTCAACGCGTTGTTCTAGGTTGTGAATATTGAGTTTGCCTAGAATTTGTTTGATGCGAATATCGTAATCCCACGCATTGAGTCGATCCATATCGGCCATGGCCATTTGGAACTCATCGGCATATTGTGGATTTTGGGTGTGTAACTCCAGTAGTTTTTCGTAGCGAGCAATGGCTTTCACCACGTCCGTTTCCGATGAAAAACAGGCTTCTAATACGGTGATGCCAGGCGCAAATTCAGGTTCTTGTGGTAGAAATCCAGTCCGTAAATCGCGGCGAAAGGTCACCTGTCCACTATCGTAGTCTTCTTTGTTGGTGAGAATGTTTAACAGCGTTGTTTTTCCTGTGCCGTTTTTGGCAATTAAAGCCACGCGTTGACCTTGTTCTATGCCAAAGGAGATATCGTGAAATAAGAGTCGGTCGCCGAACGATTTTGTGAGATTTTCGACTTGTAGAAATACCATATAGTCTTGTGTAATATTAGTGAGTTGATAGTGGGCTTGGAGCGACTGTAAACGCATAATCCCACTGGTCAAAATAGAGGTTGCCTCCACGCCATTCTACTTCGCCGCGTTGAAAATCGACGGTTTCACTGCGTAAGTGTATTTTTTCTGGACTTAACGGTCGTCCAAAATCATTATTGATGGTCAAATGATAGGCATCTTGTCCTCCAAAGAAGAAAAGACGTTCGTCATCATTTTTGCCCCACGTTTGTAGCCCAAAGGAGCTATCCACAGGAATCCAGCCAATGCCTTCGAAATAAATTTCCGCCCAATCGTGTAAATTTTTGCCGTTGTGATAGAGCATAAAACCACTTTGCCAACGTGCTGGTATGCCATTGTAACGACAGAGCGTGATAAAGAGCAAACTCAGTTGCCCACAGTCGCCATGCTTGTTGGCGATGACGTAATCCGAAATATGGTCGATGGTCGAATATTCGCGTGCACTCGCCCAAGGATAGTTCGTCCGTAGCCACACAAAGAGCTTTTTAGCCTGTTCGTATGGTTGTTTTTCGTCACCAATAATCGTTTTTGACAACGCTTTGATAGCGTCCGAAAACATGATATGCGGCGCACGTTCTGCACAAAATTCACGGTAAGTGGCTGTCTCTTTGTTATAAGGTTTTACGTTTTCTGGGTTTAGTGGTTGCCATTCAGGCAGAATGTCGAATGAATAACTTACCGAAAATTCAGTTGGCTCGCCCTCTTTACAACGTTTTTCTTGATAAATGGTTTTGTGTGCGCACGTATCGGGTGCTATTTCGTAGTGCGGTTCGCTGGTACTTAACAAGCGTATATTGGTTTGACGTTTTTCGTCGGTGCGTGGGTAGGGTAGCCAGCAGCGAATGAGTTCATTGGCGGGCACGGCGTCCGCCTTTACGGTAACGGAAAATGTCATGGTGAAAGCTTGTGCTGTTCCATAGCGTCTCTCAGATGTTTTAAGATCGCTTATGACTTCGGGAATATGTAGTTTGAGAGTTTGTTCACGTGGCGGAATAACGGCGCTATCTACGGCTTCTTTGCGAGCACGTGCAACGGCATCAATTCGAAATAGATTTTCGGCAGCTCGGTTGAAATAATAGGTTTCTCCGCCGAGTTGCATGTTTTCTAGTGCACCGTTTTCACGCCATTGTGCTATTTGGTGAGCTGACACATGGGGGAAATAAGTTTGAATGTATGGTAAGAGGTCGGTTTCACGCTTTGTAAAATCGAGGCGAAGGCGACGTAGTAATTCTTGATCCATAGTTCCATTGTTAAGTAGCAACAAAGGTACGTATTTTTGGCGATTCGCTCAAATAAATAAAACAGAACTTAAAAAGCTCTGTTTGGTGTAGAAAGATGCTATGCCGAGCTAAGGTAGAGTAAGTTTATTTACTTGTCAAATAAGGATAAAATTTTGAATTTTTATTATCGACATAGTCTTTTCCATTAATTAATCTCAAAATGACATTATTTTTTTCTTTGATAATTTTAAAAATAAATTTCCCACTTTCTAGGTATTCAAAATCATTACGTTTTAATATTACAATGTAATTTGTATTCGATTTTATAGGGAAATAATATTTAGTATTCAAATTGGAAAAATGAATAATAGTATTTTCTGTAATGTCATTTTTGGGGATTGAAATTTTACTGTTTGTATTTATCATTTTTGCTTTACTAATCTGGGTGATATGGGAGGTAATCCAATAATTCATAGATTCGCATGAATACAAGGTGCTGTCAATCTGATATTTACATTCAATAAAAATACTATCACTTTCACTATCTTGTTTTAGTTCACAGAGAATAGCTGTATCTTTATGTGCATATGGTCTTAATTCTGCTATGAGTTTGTTACCTATTATGGAATAGGTTCCCCTTCCTATGTAATGTTTCATTTCGCCCCCTTGCCACAAGTTAGATACAAAGTGATTACTATCTATAAAAGAAATGGTTCTTCCATATTCGCTTTTAAAAATAGTACCAGCAAATTGGGCGTTTACTCCAATCGAAAAAAAGAATAGTATGCCAAGAAGATATTTATGCATAAGAATCAGAAGCAAAAATTAATGTTTATAACAGGACATCTTATGATTTCAGTCATCGCAAAGATAAGTATATTTGTTGACGCACAAAAAAAACAGAGCTAAAAAAGCTCTGTTTAGCCAAGATGGAGTCAAAGCCCAGCAAGGGCCCCTATTTGGCGCAAGTTTCCCAACTTGTGCCTTTTATCTGGTCAGTTTCATAACTGCCAACTACATGGCAACATAGTTAACTCATTAATTTATTCTATTTATCAGTTCGAAACTGATTTTTATTTTTGGCACAAGTTGGGAAACTTGCGCCAAAGAGGGGTGGTAAAATCACAACAAAGATAGATATTGTGGCGACTCGCTAAAACAAAAAAAACAGAGCTAAAGCTCTGTTTTTAACAGTGGGTAGTGATGGATTCGAACCACCGAAGTCGAAAGACAACTGAGTTACAGTCAGTCCCATTTGGCCACTCTGGTAACTACCCTGAAATATGGTGCAAAGATACTGTTTTTTCTCGATTCTACAAATAGTCCATGCTATTTATCGAAAAAACTTTTTTGCAAGCGTCTTGTATTACATAAAAAGCCTCAACCAAGGTGAGGCTTTTTAAAATGCAATGTGTTTGTTAGCAATTATTTTGCAGGAGCAGGTTCTTCAAATGGAGCAGCTTCCGATTGTGCAGCAGTTTCTTGTGCAGCTTGCGCTTCGTCTGCAATAGCAGAAGTGGCAGCTTCTGTGTGGTTTTTAGCAAAACCTGCTGCTAATACGCTACAAAGAACAATAACTGAAACCAATGTCCAAGTGGCTTTTTCCAAGAAATCGGTTGTTTTGCGAACACCCATAATTTGGTTTGAGCTTGAAAAACTAGATGCAAGACCACCACCTTTTGAGTTTTGTACTAACACGATTAATACTAAAATAATCGACGCTACAACAGCGAGAATGGTTAAAAATAAGTACATGTTGCTAAATTTATTTGTTGTTTTTATGATTTGATGCTGCCGATAAAAATCGGACTGCAAAGTAAATACTTTTTTTCGGATATTTCAAATTTAAAACGCCTTAATATCTGATTTTCTGTTGATGAAGGGTTCTTTTGTGCGTTTACCAATTCGCCACGGTGGCATTGTAAACATTGTCTACTATTTCATCAATCATTTCAGTGACCAATTGGTCTTGTACACTTTCTAATGTCGAAGTGCTTGGAAATGTTCTGTTTGCACTAAATGTGCGTTCAAAATTTTCTTCTGTATTGGTATTATTGGTGAATCGTACGCGTACGGTCATGGTCAACCGTGTTTCGGCGGCATATGAGTCGGAGCCAATAGAGAGCGGCGTCAATGTGTAACCTGTAATTTCACCTTCTAGCTGTAAGTCGCCATTGCGTTTGAGCAGTGCTAAACGTGTTTGTTTGGTGTACGCATCTTTGAGGGCTTCGTTGAACGACGTGACCATCGGCGGATACACCAACGTGGCCTGGTTGGTAAAATCGACCACCGCGATGCTACGTACTTTCGAGTAATCGATAGAAGCACCGTTGAATTTGTACGAAATAGCACATGAACTAGCTAATACGATACTTATGAGCGAGAGGATAACGAGTTTTTTAGTCATAACGTTATTATTCGAGTCCGTATTCTTTTATTTTGCGATAGAGTGTGCGTTCCGATATTTTTAAATCCTGTGCTGCATACTTCCGTTTGCCATTGTGGCGTTCGAGTGCTTTGATGATAATTTCCTTTTCGGCATCAATGAGCGAAAGCGATTCTTCTACATACTCTTCGGTATCTTCTACGTGATGATTATGCAAAATTTTACCTTTGCTCAATGGCGTTACTAAATTGATAACTTCGTTTTGCGGTTCGTTTTTTTCTACAAACGGCTGTTCGGCGGTGTCGCTGAAGTGTGGTTGGTAGTTGTGCGCAGGTTCATTCGACATAATATCATTGACCAACTTTTTCAAGTCGTTCATGTCTTTTTTCATGTCGAACAACACTTGATAGAGAATTTCACGCTCGCTGTTAAACGATTTTTGCTCTTGTTGATGCGACATCAGCACAGGCAATGTGCTAGATTCTTGATCGGGCAAGTAGGCACGTAAACTTTCAGGGGTAATGGTGCGTTCTTGTTCAATTACAGAAATCTGTTCGGTAATGTTTTTAAGTTGACGAATATTACCTTTCCAGTAGTAGTTTTTCAGCATGAGCTGTGCATCATCCGTGAGTTTGATGACTGGCATTTTGTATTTTTCAGCAAAATCGGTAGCGAATTTACGGAACAACAGCAAAATGTCGTCTTTGCGTTCGCGCAACGGCGGAATGTAAATAGGCACGGCATTCAAACGATAATATAAATCCTCGCGGAAACGACCATTACGAATGGCCTCTTGCATATTTAAATTGGTGGCTGCTACTACGCGCACATTCGTTTTTTGTGCCTTCGATGAGCCTACACGCATAAACTCGCCAGCCTCTAAAACGCGCAACAAACGCACTTGTGTAGAAAGTGGCAATTCGCCTACTTCGTCGAGAAAAATAGTACCGCCATCGGCCACTTCAAAATAACCTTTACGGTCGGATGTGGCGCTTGTAAAAGCACCTTTTTCGTGTCCAAATAGTTCGGAATCGATGGTGCCTTCGGGTATAGCTCCGCAGTTCACCGCAATGTAAGCGTTGTGTTTGCGGTGGCTGTATTGATGAATAATTTGTGGAAACGTTTCTTTACCAACGCCGCTTTCGCCCGTAATAAGTACCGATAAATCGGTGGCTGATACTTGTACAGCAACGTCGATAGCGCGATTCAACGCCGATGAAATACCAATGATTCCAAAGCGCTGTTTTACAGATTGAATTTCTGATGTTTGCATAAAACTGCTATTTTTTCAGTAAGACTGACAAAATTACATATTTTTATTGAATAGCGCAATTTTTTTCGTAAAAAGCAGCGTTAATAGAGCTTAAATAGCTAATTGGAGGTCGTCGTAAGCGATGTGTATGTTTTCTGGTAGCTCCTTTTGCCGTTCTGCATGTAATCCAAAATGGTGGCTCATGTGAATTAAATACGCCTGTTTGGGTTGTATACGTTCTATCTGAAGTAATGCTTCGGCTACGGTTTCGTGCGATGGATGCGGTTTGTCGCGTAGTGCATCAATAACCAGTACGTCGAGGTTGGCTAGTTTTGCGTATTCGCTCTCAGGAATCGTGCTAACGTCCGTCAAATATGCCATATTTCCGATGCGAAAACCTAAAATAGGCAATTTGCCATGCGTGATGCGAATGGGTTTTATATCAACGCCTTCTACGGAAAACGAATCGAGTGTGATAGTGTTAAGTTGTAAATTGGGCACACCTGGGTATTTATGTTCTGTGAAACAATACGGCAAGCGGATTTGAATGGCGTTGCATACGTTCTGTTCGGCAAACAAATGCACGTCGCCAAATTTGGAGTAAGGTCGTAAATCGTCGATGCCGCCCACGTGGTCGTAGTGCTCATGAGTAATCAATACTGCATCGAGTTTGCCAAATGGTTTATTCAGCATTTGCTGACGAAAATCGGGTCCACAATCTATCAAGATTTGTTTTCCTTCTGTTTCAATCAGAACGGATGATCGTAACCGTTTGTCTTTGGGGTCGGGCGATTGGCAAACGGCGCACTGGCATCCAATTTCTGGAACGCCCGTGGAGGTGCCGGTACCTAAAAATAGAATATTCATAGTATGAAGTGCATTTGTGCCACAAAGGTAGTATTCTAATGAGTGAAAAACAAAAAAAGCCCAACAAACTGTTCTGTTTATCGGACCTTTTTGTTTCAAATTTGGTTTTAGAATGTGACACTTACGCCTGCATGAACATTTAAGCCAGCTTGCGCATAGTACCACGGTGTGTATTTTTGATTGGCTGTTGAATAATCGCCGTTAGCGCCTGAAAAATAGCTGTAACTACCACCATTGGAAGCGTACATGGTGTTGAATAAATTATTCATTTGTACCGAGAATGTAACATCTTTCACCACTTTTTTGTTAGGCAGTGTGTAAGCTAAACGTAAGTTAGTGACGCAATAATCGTCGAGCTTGGCAGCATCGCTATTGGTGTTATCCAAAAATTGTTCGCCGACGTAATTGGTTTGTAACGTGGCATTAAATCCTTTGATGTCCATTTGAAAACTACTTCCTGCTGTGATGTTTGGTGAAAACGAAATGTTTGTTGTTCCATAAGTTACTTGGACTTGTCCTCCATTTTGGTTTACCACAGGGTCGTTCCAATCTGCATCCCAATCATCCACCCAGTCGGAATAATTTAAAATTTTGTTTTGGCTCAGTGTTACGTTTCCATCCCAGCGCAACCAATCTAAAATTTGTAAACCACCCATTAATTCGATGCCTGCGCGGTAACTATCTTTCACGTTCTTGGTCAAATAAGCGCCTGTGTCGCTGTATTTTCCAGTGAGTACAAGTTGGTTGTCGTAACCCATCAAGTAGAGATTAGCTCCTACGCTAAAACGACGGTGTGAAAAATTATAACCAGCTTCGTAATCGTACAATCGTTCGGCCTGTGGCACATCGTTAGGACCTGCTTCTGTGTAGTTTTTTCGATTTGGCTCGCGGTTCGCAATTGCAAAATTGACATAGGCATTGTGTCCATTTTTAGTGTATGAAATGCCCGCTTTCGGATTCAAGAAATGGAATGTTTCGTGTACGGGAATAGAATCCAAATCTTCATCGTTGATACCATTCAATTGATAATTAATATAGCGGTATTGCATATCACCGTAGATATTTAAACCTTCCATGATTTCCCAATTAGCTTTTAAGTACGTGTTTGCATCGAATTTATTACCGTGATTGCGGTAATATTCATAATCTTTTGGAATGCTTTGGTCGTAGGTGCGTAGCCAAAGTACATTTCCGAAGTGATTGCCTATGTAATTATTTACGGCTCCGCCAAACGACGCATTTACCTTTTTGCTGGTATAATTAAGAGCTACTACACCTCCAAAGAAATCGTTTTTGAGTTGTTTCTGACGGATGATATCCGTTTTTTTTACGGTGTTGCCAAGTGTGTCAGTAAAGTTTGCTAAACCATATGATTTGAATTTTGCGCCAGCTTTGTATTGTTCATAGTAGCCTTTGCCGTGGGTGTAATGCAGCGCACCATTGATATTCCACTGTGCATTGAATAGGTGCGATACGTGTAATTGCACGTGTTGTTGAGCATAGTTATCCGTTTGATTGTTGTAAAAAGCATCGTTGCCGTTATCGTCGATGTAGTGACCAGCAGGATTGTAGCGGCGGTCGGTTGCCAATTGCTCCGCGCTGATACCATCCCAAGCCATGTAGGTTTTTTCGGCGCCGCCAAATGTCATTAATTTCACCATGGTGTTAGTACCATACCAAGCGCCCGAGGCGTAGTATGAATAGAGATCGGATGCTGCGCGTTCCAAGTAACCATCGCTGTTTACTTTGGAAAATCGAGCGTCGAAAGCAAAACCATTTTTTAATAAACCAGTGCTTACTTTAGCACTTTCGCGAAAGGTGTTGTACATACCACCGTTAAATGTGAGGGTGGCAAATGGTTCTAATGTTGCCTTTTCTGTTTGCATATTCACCGAAGCTCCAAAAGCGGCTGCACCATTGGTGGAAGTTCCTACGCCTCGTTGCACATGAACACTGTTCATCGACGATGCTAAATCGGTCATGTTCACCCAAAATACCGTTTGTGATTCGGCATCATTGAGTGGAATACCATTTACCGTCATGTTGATGCGATTTTGGTCGGTTCCACGCACACGAAAATAGGTGTAGCCAACTCCTAAACCATCGTCGGAAGTCACCACCAACGAAGGCGTTGTTGTGAGCAAATACGGTAAATTGACGCCTGTGTTTTGCTTTTGTAACTCTTCAGGCGTGAAGGTCTTGGTGGTCAGTGGCGTTTGATTGCCAAGACGCGTAGAGGAAACAATAATTTCTTCTAATTCGCCTCTCATCGAAATGGAATCTGTGGCTGCTGGTTGCGCCCAAAGTGCGCTTGCCATCAGTGGCAGTGCAAGCACTGCTAGCAGTTTTTTTTGCATATAGCTTTGAATTTATGAAAAATCCGTTTGTTTTTTTGTGGATTTTTCGAGTTAAACAAAACTACATACGCAGGGAAAAGTAGATTCAAGTTTATAGACCTAACGACGATAACCAAATTCATGGTCGTCGGCTGTTGACTTGAAAACTACTTAAGGTGGAGAATTTTTTTTAACTTTTTCCCTTCGCAGCATTACCCGCGCAGGTTCAAAGGGTGTAATCTCAGCCTAAAAAGGCACCCCTAAGCATGTAGATAAGAAGTTTTTACACTTCTGAAATCGACGGCAAAGGTAAGTCTTTTTTGGATATGGCGCAACAGTCCTGTTTTTTTATTCAAACTGTGTCTAAATAATTTTCATTATCAACCTAAAATATGTAACTTTGTAACCTTTAGTTTATGGATAGTTAGCATTATGAAAAAACAACTTGTTATTCTATTTTTAGTCGGTTTGGCCCTAGCCGCGTGTGCTCCTGAGAAGCGAAAAGCAGATACGTCTGATAGTAATTTGGAGATTAAAATTGGTCGCTTCGATCAAGATTTTTGGGCGATGAAAGGTCAGGATCTTCCTGCTGCTTTGGCGCATGTTGATTCGTTGTATCCCGATTTTTTACCCATCTATTTAGAGCGGGTGGTCCAGTTTGGTAAAAAAGATGATTCGCTTACTGTGTTTACCTTACAAAAGTTTTTTGCCGACACCGCCGTAATTCATTTGTATGGCGATGCACTTCGTGCGTATCAACATATTGAACCTATCGAAGCTGATTTGACACAAGCATTTCGACGCGCGAACTATTTCTTTCCCGATAAAAAAACACCTCGTTTTTACATGCATGTGTCGGGTTTAAATCAGAGTGTTGTAGTGGGTGAGGGCTTTTTGTCACTCAGTATCGATAATTATTTAGGGGAATCGTATCCGTTGTACGAACGTGTTGGGATTTATAATTATTTGCGACAAAATATGTGTCCAGAGAAAGTGGTTCCCGATTATGTAGTGGCTTGGTTAACGAGTGAATTCCCTTTTGTGCCACGTACAGGTGAATTGATGGAGGAACTTTTATATAGAGGTAAAATTCTTTACGTAGCCTCCGTTTTATTGCCCGATGTGGATGAATCGGTTTTGATGGGCTATACACCAGAACAGTGGAAGTGGTGTCAGAAACATGAATCGGAGATGTGGTTGACGATGATTGAAGGCAAACATCTGTTTTCTCACGACAGTATGTTGCGTGTAAAATACCTCAATGATGCGCCTTTTACATCTCTATTTTCTCAGGAATCGCCAGGTAGAGCGGGGGCTTATATTGGTTGGCAAATTATTGAAAATTATATGAAAGCAAATCCCGATGTATCGCCATTGGATTTGTTGTATAGTGTGAATGCCTCTTATATTTTACAACAATCGGGTTATGATCCACGTTAATTTAGTAGTATGATGACATTGGACGAAGAGAAAAAAATAGCACATGATATTTTGACCGACTATTTGTCAGCCAAACGTATGCGCAAAACCCCAGAACGGTTTCGACTATTGGATGTTATTTACGATCAACAAGAGCATTTTTCGGCCGATGAATTAGTGTTGCTCATGCCTAGTGAATTTAAGGTGAGTCGTGCTACGGTATATAATTCACTAGAGTTGTTTGTGGAATGTCAGTTGGTGGTGAAACATCAGTTTGACAAACAGCACATTGAATATGAAAAGGTGACGAGTAACTCCACACATCATCATCGTATTTGTACCCGTTGTGGTTCCGTGCGGGAATTTACCGATTTAAAACTCAAAAAAGCGATTCAGAGTCGTACGTTTAATGCGTTTCAGGTCACCCATTATTCGCTTTATCTGTATGGTGTTTGTAAAAAATGTGCCACCAAATATAGAGCACAGAAACAGTAATTTTGGCAGAAATTATCGTTGGCAGGTATTTTGATACTTAAACCAAGAAATA
>JAQVJY010000062.1 GCA_028694915.1 Paludibacteraceae bacterium | reverse complement strand
TTCTAATTGAACAAAATCGCTGCGCGATGGCCTGCCCAGGCTATGGCACAACAATTTTTTCTAAAATAGGCAGTTGAGTTTCTTTTTAAAAGTATTTATAGTTAAGTTACCACACCAAACTGAATACAAAAAAGGAACCACTGCCTATGAAAAGAATAACACTCCAGTGCTTTTCACACAAGCACTTTTATTATCCAAATGCTCCTCCATAAAGGTAGTGATAATCATAACAATTATTACACTTTATGGAGGATTTTTTATGTACAATCAAATATATAATTCAATTAGAGAAACTGCTTCTAAACGTAATCTTAGAGACTCGACTGTAGATGCATACTGTGTTACTATTCACCACTTTATGGAGTCTGTCAGCAAGACCAATTTAGATGATTTAACTGTCAGTGACGTCGAAACCTTTCTTAGTGAAAAGCGCTTAAAAGGTATCGCACCACAAACCTACAATCATTACTTATCTGCTATCCGTTTCTTATATAAGCGGTTGCTGAAAATATATCTGGATGAAGATGATTTTCCACGAATGAAAAAAGATATCCATCTCCCTGTCGTTCTCACAAAAGATGAGATAGAGTCTATTCTAAATGTAACAACAAATCTCAAGCATAAAACAATGCTCGCCACTATGTATTCTGCTGGATTACGTGTATCTGAACTCACGCATTTACACTACTGTGATATTTCAAGAAAAAATAAATCTATTCATGTTCGAGACAGTAAGAGTAGAAATGAACGCTATACACTTCTCGCAGACCGAACACTCAATCTGCTAACAGAATATTGGTTTAAGTATGACAAGCCTCAAGATATTTTATTTCCCAGTGAACATACAGGCAGCTATATCCGCACTGATAGCTTAAATCAACTTATAAAAGCAAGTGCACAAAAAGCTGGCATTACTAAGAAAGTATCTTCTCATTGTTTTCGTCATAGCTTTGCGAGTCATCTTTTAGAGTCTGGATGTGACATCAAATATATCCAGTCTCTTTTAGGACATCGGGATCCTAAATCAACAGAAGTTTATCTTCATGTTAGTGACAAATCACTTCTTGGAGTTCGAAGCCCATTCGATGCTGTGGAGGTGAGCCATGAATAAACCTACGGTACAAGATATATTTATGAAATTCTATCCCAAATATCTTGAAAAATACACGCCCAATCTCATCCAGCAAAAAGTCAGCAACTGTATCATAAACTGTAAAACAGGTGCCTATGGAGCAAATGTGAGTATCTGCGAGGATTGCGGTAGTATTCAGATTCATTATAATTCCTGTAGAAACCGAAATTGTCCGATGTGTCAGGCTCTTCCAAAAGAAAAATGGATTGATTTTCGAAAAGAAGATGTATTGGATGCTCCATACTTTCATCTTGTATTTACAGTGCCAGAAGAACTGAATTCTATTATCTACAGTAACCAAAAACTTTTATATGATTGTTTGTATAACGCTGCTTCTTCTACAATTACTGAGTTATCTGGTGATGCTAAATATCTTGGTGCAAAAATCGGTTATCTTTTCATTCTTCACACATGGGGTTCTGAAATGAATTTCCATCCACACATCCATGCGATTGTTTTGGGTGGTGGTCTTGATAATCGGAATCAGTGGAAAGATAATGGAAACGATTTCTTTTTACCAATTAAAGTTATTTCCAGAGTATTCAAAGGAAAATATATGCAACTGTTAAAAGAACATTGGACCAGTAACAAGTTATATTTTTATGGCAATTCTGAAAAATATCGTAATCATTATACATTCAAAGAATTGATTGATTTATGTTACAAAAAAGAGTGGTTTCCCTACTGCAAAAAGACTTTCTACGGTGCTGAAACAGTTATAAAATATCTTGGAAAATATACACATCGTATAGCTATTAGTAACCACAGAATTATCAGCATGACTGATGATACTGTTACTTTTTCTGTTAAAGACTATCGAAATGAAGGCTGCTGGAAAACCCTTACACTTTCAGGAGTGGAATTCATACGACGCTTTCTGATGCACGTTCCACCCAAACGTTTTGTTCGCATGCGCCACTATGGATTATTGGCAACACGGACAAAAAACAAGCAGTTGACTCTTTGTCGTAATCTTCTGGGTTGCAAAAAATATATCTCCGATATGAGAGAGATGGATAACATCGAAATCCTTAAATATCTTTGGAACATTGATGTCTGTTCCTGTAAAAGTTGTGGTGGTCACATATTATCCCATCAAACAAGACATCCTTTACGCATTTAAATTTCATAAATTTAATATTTTAAAATCACTTCTGTCGGGAAGTTTATTTGTCGTGCAAAAAGCACTACTTTAGCAATGGTTATCTGCTGCTTTCCGGCAGATTTCAAAAAATATTTCCCATAGAGAATAGATTGAATCCCCATAAGGATGCGACATACGGACGCGACATTGTTCAACATAGGAAAATCGAAATTAGGGCAAACGATAGGGCAGTTTATTTCAATTCGTAAACTGCTTTATCGTTTACCCTAACATCGATTGGTTCCTAATCAATT
>JAQVJY010000061.1 GCA_028694915.1 Paludibacteraceae bacterium | reverse complement strand
TGTTATACTGTAAATAAAAGAGAAAAAAATGAGGAGATATGTTTTTGTTTGTTGTATCGCCATTTAATTAGTATTTAAACTGATTTTACCTTTCCATGTAATTGGTGTACGAACGCCCGGTTTCAATCATCACGATATCGTCATAGTATACTTTTACTCCCCTTCAAAGCCGAGCTTATCGGGGAAGTTGCAACCGCCTGCAACTAAAAGTTTATCATGACTGATGGCAGCATATGCTGCCGAAACTCCTTTCTGTAAATTTCCCGTCAAACCGTCTGCGGGAATCCGTTGCCAGATAATTTTCAAATTTGTTGTCGTCTTATTCATTTCTTGGCATGATAAAAAAGTGTGGAAAATTAATGCGATAAATGTTGAACGTATTGCAATCTGTTGAAATCGGGACATGAATTTTTCTCATTATTATTTATTTATATTTTGGTCGGAAATTATATCCGAAACCGGTATTTTTTGAAAAATAAGATTTCTATTTCCTTCATATACTATTCCGACGTGTTGTTCGTCAACCATCGTCAGACAAGAATATCCAAAACCTTCAGGTGCATGAATAAGAAGATGATAGTGTTCGGGCCAGCTCATGCCTTCATCCAGGCTGGCCTTTATAGTCATGTTGATTCGACGATATTTGTCTGCGGGATTTGAGAAGAAAAGAACTTTTTGATTTTCTTTTTCTATCCGAACATCGGCACCGATAATACTTGCCATGCAATTAGGTTCAGGTAGTGCACAGTTTGAAGAGGGATGCACGATCCATGTTTTTCCCATGTCGTTCGTGACAGCTACGGCGCGCCCATTTGTGTCGTCTTTTATTTGTCTGTTTCTGTCGTCGCGCATGTTCAACATCAAACTACCATCGCTGAGTTGCACTACTTGCGCTTCGGTGGTATTGGGCTTGGCACCTGTGCCGATATGCCAGGTATTTCCCCCATCTTTGCTATATATAATGGTAGAATGGCTTGTGTATTTTCCTCCATCTAATGCTTTTTCACCTATATCGGCTTTAAATTGTGCCGGGAAGACGAGAGTGCCGTCATCCGTACAGATTCCTCTACCGGGTCCTTGCAGAAGTAACTGCCAGGAAGGGTCTTTTATCTGTTGTGTAATATTGATGGGTTTTGACCACGTTTTTCCATCATCTGTGCTTTTGACGAGCATAAATTGTCCGGTCTTTTCGGGTGTCATTCCGGGTTGAGAGACCCACCATGCCATATCGTCTCTGTTAAACCCGTGTACCCATAGCGCTGCCACCCAGATCGTATTGTTTTTATGATCGTAGAGAATAGCCGGATCTCCCACACCATTGAGGTATTCCGGCTTTCCGCCCCACTCATTCATATCCATTATGACTTTCATGGGTTCCCATGTTTCGCCTCCATCTTCGCTCCGGCTCATACCGATATCGATATCTTCCTGAAGATCCTTGCTTCGTGCATAACGGTTATCGTAAACGGCAATCAGCGTACCTTGATTGGTGGTGATTATTCCCGGAATCCGATAGGTATGACAATTGTCCTGACCGGCGGCCCGTAATTCGATTGCCGGTCTGAAAACCGCGTCAGACGTCGACACATACGCACTGCCGTCTTCAAAGGTTATTTGGATTTCGGATAAACAGGCTTTCGTTGAAAGATCCGCGTTGGGATTCAAATTTAGCTCAAGTGCAAAAGCGCTTGTTTTTTCATTCGTTATTTCTTCATTCAAATCAAATCGAATTTCTGTATTCGGGTGAAAATTGCTTGTTTCGCCTATCAAATCGTTTATTTCGTTGCTTTGCTTATATAAGCAAGCTTTTTTAAAAATAGGATCAATTTTTTCTTTGAATGAGAATTTAATTTCGGAGATTATTTTCCGACTATTGGCGGCGGGAGTTATTTCAATTCTGACTACATTATCATTTGGCTTTTCCCGAAAAAGCGCTTTTGTGCAAGCATTTATTGTGATTTCTTCAATCCCTTGAATGGAGCCCATCTCTTTCTTCTGTGAAGAAAAACACCCTATAAAAATAGAGAAAAATAAAAGAGTCAATGTTGTTTTTTTCATTTTAATTGGTTTTTTTGTTTTCATGAACACTATCTTAATATTTTTCATAAGAGATAATCATACCTATTATTTTGAATCTTTGATGTTAAATAAACAGAGCTAGAATAGAACATTAGTATGGTAGAATCGTGAATATCTTTTCCTGCAGTTTATTGGCCATTCTGACGAACCCGAGATCGGTAAAATGTATACCGTCAACTGTTGCTTCTCCGTCATTACCAATTATATTGTCGCTTGAAAGATAGTAGATATTCTTATCTCCGGATTGTTTCAATTTTTCCACTTCCTGTTTTAATGCCTTATTCTTTTTTGTAACAATATCAAAAGCGCTTTTATCATACAATGCATGCGGGAAAATTATCGATTCTACGAACAGGATGGGTGTGTTCGGGTTTTCTTTCCGAAGTATTTTTACAAAAGTTGCGGTTTTTTCTTTGATTTGCTCCTCATTTACATTAGGGATAAAATCAAGGATAAACAGTGCAGCATCGTGTCTTTTGGCCATCGTTCCGGCAATTTCGTAATCCAGTTTGCCGTTTCCGCTGAATC
>JAQVJY010000060.1 GCA_028694915.1 Paludibacteraceae bacterium | reverse complement strand
GAAATGCCCGACCCCACAAACGACACGCTATCCGACTGGTCGGATGTACCTTCCGGTTTGCAGGCTGCATTTATAAGCATCGACGACAAGCTGCCTAAATCGGTAGCACCCCGTGTGCCACTCATCAAAAATGCAACGGTTACCGGTTGGAAAGGAGAAAAAGTGTCGTCTCAACTGCTTTTATGGTCGGCAGAAAATACCCCTCAGATAACATTGGCGTTTACCGACTTCGAGTCGGGTGAAAACAAACTGCCGGCATCGGTAGCCCAGGCGCGGTTTGTGCGTTATGTGATGACCGATGAGTTTGGTCCCGGCTGTGGTTACCGCAAACCGGAAGATTTTGCGGCCTCACTTGCGCCGGATATGCTCGACAACCTGGAGTGCTTCGATATGGAAGCAAAAACCGCAAGGCCGGTCTGGCTTACCTTTAAAATCCCCTCCGACGCGGTTTCCGGCAACTATAAAGGCAAGTTGAAGCTGTATGCCGACGGCCGTTTTGTGGAGGATTTCCAAATTGAACTGAATGTTATAGACCAAGTGCTTCCCGAACCGTCGGAATGGATATATCACCTCGATCTGTGGCAGCATCCTTCGGCCGTTGCGCGAGTACACGATTTGCAACTCTGGAGCGATGCCCATTTCGAAAAGATGAAACCGTTGATGAAAATGCTAGCCGATGCAGGACAGAAAGTGATTACCGCAACACTCAACAAAGATCCCTGGAATCATCAATGTTACGATGCGTATGCCGATATGATTATCTGGACGAAAAACAGGGATGGAAGCTGGAGTTACGACTACACCGTTTTCGACAAATGGGTGCAGTTTATGATGGACTTGGGCATCAACAAAATGATCAATTGTTACTCGTTGCTCACTTGGAACAACCAACTGCATTACAACGATGCGGAAAAAGGCGAATTGGTAACCGTAGAGCTGAAAGCCCAATCGAAAGAATATGCGGAATTGTGGACCCCATTCTTGAAAGATTTCACGCGGCATCTTCGCGCCAAAGGATGGTTGGAGAAAACCAATATAGCCATGGACGAACGCGCGCCGGAAGATATGGAGGCTGCATTGAAGGTGTTGAACAGCTCCGCTCCCGAATTGGGCGTCTCGTTGGCAGACAATCACAAGAGTTACCGCCGGTATCCGTGGATAAAAGATATCAGCGTGGGAGTCGGCAATATAGTACCCAAAGAAGAAATCGCCGCAAGAAGAGCCAAAGGATTAATCACCACCTATTATGTGTGTTGTGCCGACAAATTCCCCAACATGTTTACCTTTTCCGCATCGGCAGAATCGGTCTATGCTGCGTGGCACGCTGTTGCCGCCGATTTCGATGGTTTCCTGCGCTGGGCTTACAACTCGTGGGTCGAAAATCCGTTGACCGATTCGCGCTTCAGAACCTGGCCGGCCGGCGATACGTATATCGTCTATCCCGATGCACGAAGCTCTATCCGCTTCGAACGCTTGGTGGAAGGTATTCAGGATGCGGAAAAAATCCGCATATTGCGCAAAAAGTACGCAGAAGAAAATACACCCGAATCCTTGGCTAAGCTAAATCGATTAGAAGAGGCCATCGCGTATTTCATCACCCTGGAACCCTCCGACGATTGGCAAAACAAATTGAACGAAGCCAAGAAACTACTAAATGAAATCTAACTTCATGTGCTAAGTTCAAATTAGAAAATTTTACGCCACTATTTGAATCTATAAGAAAAAACATTAAGTTTGCAATTGCGATAGGGGCAACATTTTAACCCCTATCGCAATCATCAACTAAAAATGGCAAAACAATACAAATATTTAGACTCCTTTATTGATGCACAAAGGGCAAATGGTAAATATAGCTTTACCACCGAAAACCTGCATGATCAATTAGATGTTTCAGAAAATGCTTTAAAGAAATCATTGCAACGACTTAAAAGGCAAGGAGATATAGTGATGATCCGAAGGGGGTTTTATGTGATTGTGCCTCCGGAATACAGGGCTAAAGGAATTATTCCGACCAGTTTGTATATAAATGACTTAATGAAATTTCTGGATAGAGATTATTATGTAGGACTGTTAAATGCTGCTGCCTATCATGGAGCTGCTCATCAGCAGCCTCAAAATTATTCTATCATTACAGAGGGAATTGTTTTGAGACCGATAAAAAATGATAAGGTGTCCATTAATTTTTACATCAAAAAATACTGGAATAAAGAAGATATCTTAAAGAAAAAAGTGGAAACCGGATATATCAATATTTCGTCGCCGGAATTAACCGCTTTGGATCTGGTTAACTATTATAATGAGGTAGGAGGATTTAACCGGGTGGCGACGATAGTAGAAGAATTGAAAGAAGTAATGCAAGCAGATCGATTAATAGAAACAGCGAAACAATATGATGAAATATCGGTAGTTCAGCGTTTGGGATATGTATTGGAATATGTTTTAGAAGAGTATTCTTTAAGTGATGCTCTTTATACTTATCTTGAATCAATTCGTTATTACCCGACCTTGTTACGTCCTCAAAAAAAGAAACCCGAAAATATGATAACCGGCAACAAATGGAAAATTGTTCCTAATGTTGAAATAGAAACAGACATATGATACCACAGTCCTACATTACTGCATGGCGAAAACAGGCTCCTTGGCAGGAAAACTACCAAGTTGAACAAGATTTGATTATTCAACGGACATTAATCGCGTTATTCAATGACGATTTCA
>JAQVJY010000027.1 GCA_028694915.1 Paludibacteraceae bacterium | reverse complement strand
TATCCCGCAAAGAGAATGAAGTTGTAAAAATCATTTTGCATTGTGAAGATTGATTTATGAAAGAAAAAAACAACACAGATAAGCCTCATTACATCGACCATCGAAGCCGATTAAGAGACCGTTTTATTCATCAGGGAATAAACGGGTTACAGCCCTATGAAATCATTGAGTTATTTCTCACATTCGTAATTCCTCAAAAAGATGTTAAACCGGCAGCAAAAGAAGCGATAGATAAATTTGGAACTATAAAAGGTTTTTTTGATGCTGATGAGAAAGAATTAAGTCAGATTCCTTTTTTCAAAGATAAAGCCCTTGCACTTCGTAAATTCATTAAGGAAATTTCTCTTCTCTATTATAAGCAGCAAGCAGAACAAATACCCATAACACAGTCAAAAGAAGAACTAATCAGCTACTGTAAAGCAAAACTTGGATTTCAGCCTAATGAAGAATTTTGGATTATTTCGCTTGACAGTAAAAATGCGATAATGAAAGAAAACCTGATTTCAAAAGGGCTTTCTGACAAAACTCCTGTTTATCCAAAACAAGTGATTGAAAAAGCGATGAAAAACGGAGCTAGTTCAATTTTACTCCTGCACAATCATCCAAACGGAAATCCGCAGGCATCAGAACAAGACATCACCATCACAAAAGCCATTGAAATTCCTGCCAGAGTTTTGAATATTTCAATTTATGACCATATCATTGTAGCCGAAGACAAGCATTTCAGTTTCAAAGAAAATAAGCTCCTTTAAAGTATGACAGAACTGCAAACGAAATTTATAGAAACTTTTGGACTTGGCTCTGACATAGAGAAGCAAAAAGCAATTTTTGAAACTGATGGCCCAACATTAATTATTGCCGGCCCTGGTACTGGAAAAACATACACTCTTGTTTTGAGAACTTTGTATTTAATTCTTTCCGGCAAGGCAAAAACATCAGAAATTGTACTTACTACTTTTACTGAAAAATCAGCTTTTGAATTGCGTGACCGTTTAAGTTTATTCTCTAAACGATTAGGCGCAAAAATAAATCTGCATGAATTAATTACCGGAACCATTCACGGAATATGCGATAAATTCAATAATAGTTACATAAAACAAACGCCACTCAAAAAGAACTACACTGTCTTGGATGACTTAACATGTTCATTATTTATCAATGAGCATTTTGATGAAATTATTGAACCATTTCATGACGGGGAGAAGTACTTTGGACGTTGGAAAGGCAAATGGGATACGATAGGTCGCATCAAAAACTTTTATGATAAAATTACTGAAGAAATTATTGACCCTGATGATTTAACCGACTCGTCTGATGATTTTCTCCAACAGCTCGGAGAATCTTACAAACGGTATCGTGACCTTATGTTTGAAAACAACCGGGTTGATTTTTCCTTCCAGCAAAGGATATTCTTTGACTTGCTACAAAATAAAACTACAAGAGATAAAATTGCCGGCACAATAAAATACATGCTTATTGATGAGTATCAGGATACAAATTACATACAGGAGCAGATTGCTCTGACCTTGGTTAAGCCTCACAACAATATTACTGTTGTTGGGGATGAAGACCAGGCGCTTTACCGGTTCAGAGGTGCTACCGTTCGTAATATTCTTGAATTTGAAACTCACTTTAAAAAGTGCAGAAGAATAAAATTACTTGAAAACTTCCGGTCCCATAAGACCATCATTGAACATTACAACGCATTCATACAGCAGATCGACTGGACAAACCGCAACGGAACAATTCCGTTTCGTTACCCTGATAAAAAAGTTATACCTGCAAAATCCACAATTTCACCAGATTATCCGGCTGTGTTTTGTATTTGGGCCGATACTCCCCGAGCCGAAGCCGAACGTTTTGCCGATATGGTTGAATATCTGCTCACAAACAGGGTAATAAATGACCCAAGTGATGTTGCCTTATTGTTACGAAGCGTCAAATTGGAGCATAGTAAACCTTTTATAAATGCTCTTTACAACAAGAATATTAAAGCATTTTGCCCGAGAGCTAAAGCATATTTTGAAAATGAGGAAATCAAGCTTTTAATCGCCTGTTATGCTTTGATATTTGAGTTTGTCGGAAACGATCTTGATAACTATTCCCACAAAGAAATTATAAACGAAGGAATCCAACTTCTGGGCAATTATGCATCAAAACCTTTGGCGAATTACATACGGTTGATGAATGAAAAAATTAATGCTTTGAAAGACAAAGAAAGTCTTGATGAACTACCTTCCGATATCCCTTACCAACTTTTCGCCTATGCCCCATTCAGCGATTATCTGAAAGATGAAAATGCTGCCCGAAACCTATCGCAGTTTTCTTCACTGATCAACTCGTTTATGACGTATTACCATATTCCGCTGATCAGTGCAAAGAATAAAACCACGCTGAAATACAGCCTGTTCAATAGTTTTTTCAATCTTTTATTCAATACCGGACAGAATGAATTTGAGGATGAGAACAATCCTATTCCAAAGGGATATGTTCAGATCATGACCATTCACCAGTCGAAAGGACTTGAATTTCCCGTAGTGGTGGTCAGCTCGTTGGATAAGCAGTACAGCGTGAACAAACAGACTGACCGCTTCCTTTCTCCTTTTTATAAAAGACCAGTTTTTGAACCTGAGAACCGGATTACAAAATTTGACCATGCACGCCTGTTTTACGTAGCTTTCTCACGACCTCAGAAAATACTGGTACTTTCGAGCAGCGGAGAACCGAAAGATATTTTTGAGTCTGTTTGGGAAGGGCTCGACCAATGGCCTCACGTTAAAAAAGAAACCTTGAAAGCCCAGCGTTTTCAATCAAAAGACCCCTACATTCCTAAAAAATCATTATCACTCACTTCACATATTAATATTTACGAAACCTGTCCGAGGCAGTATCAGTTTTACAAGGAATATGATTTTACACCGAGCAGGTCCGGCCAGCTATTATTTGGAACCCTGGTACATCAAACCATTGAAGACCTTCACCGGAGAATTTTGGATGGAGAAAAAACAAATGAAAAAATCATTTCTGAGGATTTTGAGAATAATTACAAAGGTCTCCTTGCAAACGGGTACCGCCCTCTTGCTGAGCAGTCAAAACACGGGGCTTTGCGACACTGTTTAAATTATTTCCAGAACAACAAAGATTTACTTGCCCGTGTAATTGAAACTGAGATTGATGTGTCGTATGAAAAGGACGACTACATCATCAATGGCAAGGTTGACCTTTTATTAGGCAAGGATGATAAACTCGAAGTGCTTGATTTTAAAAGCCAGCCCCGGCCTGTAAAGAATGATGCTATTCTTGAAAAATACCGTTACCAGTTACATGTGTACGCACATATTCTGAAGGAACGATACCAAAAAGACCCTGAAAGATTATACATTTACTGGACTGCCGAAGAACGCCGTAAAGATGCCCTTATGGAAATTGACTATGATGAAAAACTGGTTGAATCAGCCGGGAAGCATTTCGATTCAGTGGCTAAATGCATCATTAATAAAGATTTTGAAATAAAAACCAAACCAGACAAAACAAAAGTATGTAAAGAGTGTGATTTTAAACATTTTTGCAGAGTTACAGTATGAACAAACTCAAAATATTTATCAGCAGCGTACAATCAGAATTTGCTTCGGAAAGGCAGATGCTGTTTGATTATATTACATCCGATCCTTTGTTGGGGCGGTTTTTTGATGTATTCATTTTTGAAAAATTACCGGCAAAAGACAAAAAGGCTTCGGATACATACCTTGATGAAGTCCGCCAATCAGATATCTATCTTGGTATTTTCGGTAAAGAATATGGCTTTAAGGATAAAGAAGGCATATCACCCACTGAAAGAGAATTTGACCTGGCAAGCGCTGAACGCAAAACCCGGCTGATTTTTATCACTGACCATAAATCTGACGAACGGCATCCCAAAAAGTTGGCTCTGATAAAGAAAGCCGAAGAAACGGTGGTCCGTAACAGGTTCTCCGATCCCAGCGAACTGAAAACAGCCGTCTATGCTGCGCTTGTTGAATTTCTCGAAGAAAAAGAATTTATACGTACGGGCCCTTTCGATGCCTCCATATGCAAAGAAGCAGTGTTTGATGACATTGATAGTGAGCGAATTCGATGGTTTGTTGAAGCTGCCCGCCGCAAACGCGGATTCCCACTCTCGCCCGATGACCGGGTGGAAAAAATACTGACCCAGTTACATCTGATTAAAAACGGTAAACTGACCAATGCTGCTGTCCTGTTGTTTGGCAAAGAGCCGCAGCGTTTCTTTATTTCTTCTGAAGTGAGGTGTGTCTTGTTTCACGGCAACGAAATACAAAAACCCATTCCATCCTACCAGGTATATAAGGGTGATGTATTTCAACTTGTGGATCAGGCGGTTGATTTTGTGCTTTCGCGCATTGATGTTTATGTAGGCGACAGAAGCCAATCCGTTGACGTGGATGTGAAATATGAAATCCCCCGAAGCGCGGTAACTGAAGCCATTGTAAATGCCGTTGCCCATCGCGATTATACCAGCACCGGCTCGGTGCAGGTGATGGTGTTCCGCAACCGCGTGGAAGTATGGAATCCCGGTCGCCTGCCAAATCAACTAACACTGGCCGACCTGAAGAAAGACCATGAATCGTTTCCTGCAAACCCATTGATCGCTGAACCGCTGTTTTATGTCGGCTATATCGAACGGATTGGCACTGGTATTTCCGACATGGTAAAAAACTGTCTGGATGCCGGATTGACAGAACCGGAATTTCAGCAGGAAGCCTCGTTCAAGGCCATACTATGGAGAAAAGCAGAAGTTACCGAACAAGTTACTGGGGAAGTTACTGGGGAAGTTACTGGGGAAGTTACTGGGGAAGTTACTGGGGAAGTTGAAAGAATACTTTTTGTCATTCGGGGTGAAATGAAAAGAAGTGAAATTCAAAAAGCTCTTGAGCTAAAGCACGATGATTATTTCAGACTTAATTATATAATACCTGCTTTAGAATCAGGATGTATTGAAATGACATTCCCTGATAATCCAAATCATCCGAACCAAAAATACCGCCTCACGGCAAAAGGCAAGGCATTGCAGCAACAGTTAAAAATGAAAAAAGAATGAACAGGCCACAAAAGCACAAAAATTTCAAATCCCACAAAATTTTAGTGCTATTTTGTGTTTTAGTGGCAAAAAAGGAAAAATAATATGAGCAAAATTGAAATTAAAAAAACCGAACTCGTCTGGCGGGGAAAATACGATGATGAAGGTAAACTAGTCCCCGTAGAAAAACCCGGCCCTTTCCCTTTTCAGATAGTGGAAAGTATTAACGAACCACGCGTTGAAAAAGGAGATGAAGTACCAAAGCAAACCACTCTTTTTGATACCTGGAAAGGTGATGAAGGCAACACCTTTGAGGATGGCTGGAAAAACAAACTCATCTGGGGCGACAACAAGTTTGTGATGAGCTCCCTGCTCGAAAAATTTGCCGGGAAAATTGACCTTATTTACATTGACCCACCTTTTGCTACAGGGGCAGATTTTACCTTAGATATTGAAGTAGGAGAAAATGGTAAAGAAATCCGTAAAGAACGTTCAATCATAGAAGATAAAGCGTATCGTGACACTTGGGGCCAAGGAATTGATTCATTTCTTCAAATGATTTATGACCGTATGTGTTTGATGAAAGATTTGTTATCAGAGAATGGCTCTATTTATATCCACTTAGATTCTGGTACTGCTTCACACATCAGAGTAATCATGGATGAAATATTTGGGCCATTAAATTTTCAACGAGAAATAATATGGCGAATAGGTTGGATTTCAGGTTATAAATCAAAAGCAAAAAACTGGATTCGAAATCATGACTCAATTCTTTATTATGTGAAAAATCCAGATGATTTCACATTCAATAAAGAGTATATACCTTATTCTTCTGATTATGTAAGGCGAGATGGGAGTAAGCCAACTGGTGAAGGTTACCCGATTGAAGATACCTGGAATTGTAATGCAATGGATTCTATGGATTCAATTCAAATTATGAGCTTTAATACTGAAAAAACTGGTTATGCGACGCAAAAAAATGAAAACCT
Source organism: Paludibacteraceae bacterium (assembly GCA_028694915.1). GTDB lineage: Bacteria > Bacteroidota > Bacteroidia > Bacteroidales > Paludibacteraceae > W0P28-013. The sequence continues at coordinate 5,939 of JAQVJY010000027.1, read as the reverse complement.
TCTTTCAAGGATTATTAAAGCCAGTAGCAATGAAGGAGATTTAGTTGCCGATTTCTTTTGTGGTAGCGGCACTACCTGTGCAGTTGCCGAAAAATTAGGCCGCAGATGGATTGGTGTTGATTTAGGAAGATATGCAATACATACAACAAGAAAAAGACTGTTAGAGATAGAAAATAGTAAAAGTCTTACCGAAGAAGGTAAAAGGTATGGAAAAAAAGCTCGACCTTTTGAAATATTAAACCTTGGTAAATATGAAAGGCAATTTTGGTCAGTAAAGGCATTCGGCCGTAAAGATGAAAAACAGGCATTGTATGAATACCTAGCATTTATTCTCAAACTATACGGAGCCGAGCCCATTGCCGGTTCATCACACATACATGGCAAAAAGGGCAATGCTTTAGTGTATATTGGTGCGGTAGATGCGCCCGTAACCATTCAGGAAGTTACCGATGCCCTGAAAGATACTAAAGACATGGGTCAAAAAGAACTGCACGTGCTGGGCTGGGAATGGGAGATGGGCCTCAACGATGCCATACAGGAAGTGGCAAAACAAATGGGCGTGCGGCTCAAACTTCGCATCATCCCCATGGATGCCATTGACCCGCAGGCTACCGGCAAAGGCGATGTGAAGTTCTTTGAACTGGCCTATTTCAAAACTAACATTGAAACCACAGGATTAAAAGTAAAGGTAAAGCTGGAAGATTTTGTCATTCCGCATACCGATTTAATCCCGCCCGATGTTAAAGAAAGCATCAAGAAATGGAGCGATTGGATAGATTACTGGGCGGTGGATTTTGAATTTCAAAACGACACCTTCAACAACGGCTGGACCAGTTATCGCACCAAAAAGGAACGAAAACTGCGGCTGGTTGCCGACTATGAGTATCCGAAAGCGGGCACTTACAAAATCTTTGTGAAAATCATTGATATTTTCGGAATAGACACATCTCAAGTTTATGAAATAAAAGTGAAATAGCCATGCCACAATCCATAGTTCAATACGATAAAACCCTTCCCTACATTGAAGACCGCAATCCGTGGGAAGTGCCAGTAAGTTATCTGAAAAAGAAAACTACCAATGAATATGAATTGGTACCCGGTCGCAGACCAAGCAAAATGCTTCTGGTAAACAAGCTGCGTTCGGAAGTTGACAAATGGAGAAATGATGGCTATCCCGGAGCTACAGCCACTTCTCAGGAACTTCTGGCGTTTTGGTTCGACCAGTCGCACCCGCCTGTTTTTGGCAACGAACCGTTCCATTTCTATTTTTGCCAGCGTGAAGCCATAGAAACCATCATTTATCTTTATGAAATAAAGAAATTCACAGATGTAATCCCACTTATTCAGGAGTATCACGAAAAGTTTAGCGGAACCCTTTTTGCTTCTACCATTGAATTCAGCGAAGATTTGGAAGGCAGACGAAAAGTAAAAAGATATTTCCCCGAAAAAGACCAGGAGGGTGAACAGGAATTACCCGAAAAAGAACTGTTACGGTATGCAGTTAAAATGGCAACAGGTTCCGGTAAAACCTTCGTGATGGCTTTTGTAGTTGTCTGGAGTTATTTCAACCGCTTAAGAGAAAAAGACAGGCGGTATGCCAACAACTTTTTACTGGTTGCCCCCAATGTGATTGTTTACGAAAGATTGGCCAAAGATTTTGCAAATGGAAAGGTTTTTCTTGAATTTCCGTTCATACCTGATGCATGGAAATCGCAATGGAAGTTGAATATCAAATTAAGAGGAGATGAAAGTCCGCTTTCTGCCGAGAACAATTTCATTCTTAACAACATCCACCAGCTTTACGAAAGCCGCACAAAAGAGTTTAATCCAAATACCATTATCGAAGCCATTCTGGGCCCCAAACCACAAAGCGATCCTGGCAAATCACCACAAACATTACTCGAAAGGATTAAGGAACTGGACAATCTTCTGGTAATGAATGACGAGGCCCACCACGTGCATGATGATGAATTAAAATGGAATGAAAGTTTGCTTGCCATTCACAGGCATATTCCAGGCGGTTTAAAGATGTGGGTTGATTTTTCTGCAACTCCAAAAACTCCTGAAAACACTTATTACCCCTGGATTATTTGTGATTATCCATTGGCTCAGGCAGTGGAAGACCGCATTGTGAAAGTTCCCTTAATTGTTCACTCCGTAAATAAGAAAGACCCGGAAAAAATCACTAAGGACAATGTGGTTCAGAAATATGGCGACTGGATTTCAGCTTCCCTTGCACGTTGGAAAGAACACAACGAAGCATACAAAGGAGTGAATAAAAAGCCGGTGCTTTTTATCATGGCTGAAAAAAACATTTTTGCCGATAAGATTGCAGAATCAATATCCAGACGAGGAGCAACCTACGGAATTGAAAAAGATGAAATCATGGTTATTCACACCGATAGCTCAGGTGATGTAAGAAAGAGTGATTTGGAAAGTTTACGGGAAGAAGCCCGGGATGTGGATAATCCAAAAAACAAAATCAAAGTAATTGTTAGTGTCCTTATGCTTCGGGAAGGCTGGGATGTTCAGAATGTAACAATTGTTTTGGGCTTGCGTGCATTTGATTCTGCCATACTGCCTGAGCAAGCGATAGGCAGAGGTTTGCGTTTGATGAGAGATATAAGCCCGGACCGTACTCAAACACTTGAGGTAATTGGCAATGAGAATTTCGAGAAAATTGTAAAACAGTTGGAGCTCGAAGGAGTCGGAATCAACACCACTAAAACACCGCCACCACTTCCAGTGACCATTGCACCAGAGAAAAAGAGATTACTTTATGATATCGAGATTCCGGCTACTGACTTTTCATATAGTAGAACATATAAAAACCTTAGTGGCATTGATAGCAAGAAATTTCCATCACTGTTTTCATCTTCAAAACTCAGTGAAGACCGAAAAACACTTTTAAAAATGGAAGTGATGAACCTTGGTGTTGAAGTGCATCAGACAGCCATTGAATCTGAGTTTCTTGAATTAGGCAGGGACCTTACCTCTTACATTGTTACTCAGGTTATGAAGAAAGCCGGATTAACCGACTGTTTTCAGTTGGTTTACCCGGTTTGTGAAGATTACATTCTGAACAAATGTTTTGAAGTTAAAATTGATGATATCGAAAAAGAAGAGTTAAGGAAGGTTTTACGGGAGCTCACCATTCAAGAAGCAATTATTGAACTATTGGCAAAAGAAATCGGTAAAGCCACAGTTGAGAAAAAACAGATAAAAGTCAAAGGGAAAAGCATCAAATTATCAGATACCCCAAAATTTACCTGGAGGCGTGGTCACATACGGCTGAAGAAAACAGTGTTTAATTTTGTTGCAACCTACAACCCGTTTGAAGCCGAATTTGCAGAATTTCTTGATAATGCAACGGACATAGAAGCATTTGCTGCATTAGCAGACATTTTCAGAATTGACTATCTTTCAAATTCCGGAGCAATCCGCTACTACTTTCCGGATTTTGTAGCAGTTCAATTAGTCGGAAAGAAAAAGGTGTTCTGGATTTTAGAAACCAAAGGACGTGAGTATCCCGATCTTGACAACAAGAACAAAGCGATAGAACGCTGGTGCAAAGCAGTATCAGAACAGACTGGTTTTGAATGGAAATACTTGTTGGTTAAACAAGCAATCTTCAATGTGGATAAAAAGACAACGAAAACATTAAAGCAGTTAGTAGATAAAATTAATAGTCAGACAAAAATTGAATAAGCCAACACATTTGCAAGCACATTGCCAAAGCCCCAAGAGCCAACGCTCCAACCAAAGCTTTGTCAAAGAGCTTGCAAAGCCAGCCCAAGAGAAGAATTTCAAAATTTTTCTCCCACGCTAAAAGAAAACGAATTGACAAGTTTAATATGTTGCAATTTGACAGACAGACAATTAATGACAAGAACCGCCAGTGCATAACAAGCGGTATAAAACATTGGGGTTTAGGTGGTTATTCGAGCGTTCTGCCCCGCATCAAGTTCGTTGTAACTCGCCAGGAAAGTAGCCCGCAATCCCCAACGTTTCATACACGTCACCGTTATCGGCAAGTGTAAAAAACGACACAGCTGACAATTTGCTACATAAAGACAGAAAAAAGAAAAAACGATAAAATGAACAGCCCACGCACAAAACAACACATTTGCAAACCGATAGGAACTGCTTATATTGTCCTTATTTTCTGGTAAACGTATTTTTCAATTTCATTTTCATTTAATTCGTCGGGTTGGTCAAACCGCTTTTCCGCCACTTGAAGGAAACTTCTCACCGAAAATGCTGCATTCTTATTTACCGTTTACACTTGGGCGCAAAAGTTCAAAAACTACGAAATATACACACACGTATCACAAAAAAGTTTGCAGAAAATTAGAAGCCCATTTTGATAAATTGTAAAAAGTTTATAAATTTGGTTTATCAAATGAAAAGTTTTTGTATTTTTGAATCGAAAGATAAAATGCAACATAATAGCGTCTATCCATCCAAATTTGGAAATAAGGCGCTATGAAGTAGCGTGTATAAACGAGTTATGTGCAAGCATTGTGAGACATTTCTTGAAATAATTTCAATGGTAGGATTAAATGATTGATATAAATTTTAATTTTTTCTCCGATGCAAAGGGCGGTGATCCTGATAGCACCAGCCCAACTCTCCGTAAATATCATAAAATTTTATGGAGTAAACCTTTGCCAAATGGAAAACCATTTAATTTGACTGACAACAAAAAAGGAGTTTATTTATATCATACTTCTGAACTTGGAGAATTCTTTTTAGGAAGTGATGCTATTACCCATTCATATAAAAATCATAAACGTAAACAGTGGTTAACAATACAAATACAAGACGAAGTAAACGAACTTTTTGACGCCGGTTCAACTATAGGAGCATATATTCTATTTCCAAACAACAGAGTTGACGGAAAACATACAATAAATCAAGCACGTGGAGTAAACAGCTTAATTGATGATAGATTTGACTTGACTTTGGAGTGTATTAGGCTGTTCTACCTGGGACAGGAAAGTCCGCTTTACGACACATTCTTGAGATATAAAAACTTTTTCGACTTGTTTGAGGATTTTACAGGTTATATAAAATTTTTCTTGCTTGAAGATCTTGTTGATGAACACCAGAAAATAAAATTTTATTTGCCTTTTGATAACTTCAAAACAAAACCAACATTTGTTGAAATTGACGAATATTTAATATATAAAAAAGGAGTAATGGACTTTATTAAGGCAAGAAACAAGAGAATAGAAGACTATGTAACACACAATGCCAGCACATAACAGCGAGTACCCGGCTACGCTCCGCTCCGCCCAAATTGGCTCCCGTTGGTCGCCAACTTCGGGTACTCGCGGAACGTTAGCGGTAATAATAACGACACACAAACAACGATTGCGACAGGTTATACTTTCGAAGCGTAGGTTGTAATCCATTAACTTCTACTTCTTGAATGATCTGGAGCTTCTGATCTTTGCTCCATTGACGCCTTTCTCTTGTCATAGTTTTTACAAAAAAAAAAGTGTCAAACTGAATTGCCAAATTTATTTCATATTATTTGGGGGTTAGTACAACAGCCAGTTGCACAATTACCTATCCGTGTTTATTTCGTATATGCTCATTTCTGAGCGGTTTCGGGTGCTGTGATAGCAAAAAAAAACGTAAAGCCTTCGCTATTCGTTTTCAGGCTTTACGCTTTTAAAAAATGGAATTATGTTTTGTTCTTTACATCATGCCCATGCCTTCATTCATTGGCATTTGCGGAACTTGATCCTTTTCTTTCTTATCGGTGATCACACATTCCGTTGTTAAGAACATGCCGGCAACAGATGCTGCATTTTCCAAAGCAACACGGGTTACTTTGGCCGGATCGATCACACCGGTTTCACACAGATTCTCATACCTGTCGGTGCGGGCATTGTACCCGAAATCGCCTTTTCCTTCGCGCACCTTCTGTA
>JAQVJY010000004.1 GCA_028694915.1 Paludibacteraceae bacterium | reverse complement strand
TATTGTTTTTTTGGTAATCTTGTCAAATATTATCTTTTCAAAAATCGCAATAACTTCATTGGTTTTTAAAACGGTTTTTGCTTCAAGCATTGCTATTATTCTATAATATTCTGACAAGTCTTTATAATGCTCAACTAATTGTTCATAATAATAATAACGTGGATAGTAATAGCTACTACTATTCTTTATTTTCTTAAATATGTTTCTAAAAATATTTATCACAATCTTTGCAATTTTTACAACGGTTACGTATATGAAACGTTTGGCATTTCGAAGCACTTTCCTGTCAAGTTACAAGAACTTTTGATACGGGCTGAAATGCTCGATAACCCACTGACTGCCAAATGTTTTATATACGATGTTGGCGGTTCGTGCTTTATTTTGTCCCCATTTCACACTTAAACATAATTCCTAACTCACCAATCAATTGAAAATCATTAATCCATGATACATTCATCTTTTCACAGACGTTAGGAATTTTTATTTTTGTAGTATTTATGGCTGTTACTTTTTCTTCCTTTGTTACTACTGTTGCGTTCTCTCTTATAGCGTGTGCAATCACCCATGGGTCAGCCAACGACCTTGCCTTTGTATTATCAACTAAATACTTGTGGTTTGGGTCAGCAGAATAAATGTCTTTTAAGCATTTTGTTACTTGCTCGTCAATCTTTCTAATCGGAATTTTACTAGACTTCAACCATTTTGATAAATCATCATCCGTACGAACAATTTCATCATAAACCATCTCAGGCATAAAGATGATATTATTAGCACCCAACTCATTAAGCATATCCCAATAACTTGGACATATTTTTGGTGAGTAGTATTTTTGCCATGCTTGGATAAGCACATTAGCATCTAAGCAGAATTTTTTATCAATCATACTCATCTGTACATTTGTGCTTCAAGTTTGGGAAACTTATTTACCTGAACATTTAATAAGTTACTTGCCATAGATGGTTCAATTACCCCTCCACGAAAAGCATCTAATACAGTTTGTGTAAATAATCGACTATTTCTGTTCAGTTGCAGTAAAAAATAATTTGGTCCGCCTCGTTTTTCTTTCTCTTTCTGCTTTATTTTTTTTGCTTCTTCTCTTTTTAAGAATTCGTTATATTCAATGTCGGCTAATTGCTTCAATTGTTTATATGCACTTAATGAAATAATGTTAAGGTTTAATGCTCTAACCAACAAAGCAAAAGAACTAACCCCAATCATTTTAGCATTTTTAAAAACTTCTTTTGCATTATCAAAAGCCTTACTATCAAGACTGTCAATGAATTCCTTAGGCATTAATGCGTTTGCAGCAACTTCATTGCAGAATAATTCAATTGGATTATAATCACCAATATTTTTTATTGATGGCTCTACGTCATTTGATATTCCCGTCTCGGCAATCCAAAGGTGAGATAGTTCGTGAACTAAAGTAAATAATTGAGGTGCATTCCAATCGTCAGAATTAATAAATATAAAAGGAGCAAAGTCGTCTGCAATTGCAAAACCTTGAATTTCATTTGAGTCCAACTTTAGTCTTGAATGGATAAAACTAGTCCTTGAAATAAAAATCCCATTAGATTCAGCTTTATCAATCCATTCAATGATTGGATTATTAGATTTATAATTTAATGGGTTGATATTTAGTGTAGCGAGAATATCTTTTGCAACGAGTACTGGATTGTCTTTAATAGTGAATCTGCCAATAAATGGAACTCTGTTTTCATTATTATCTTCGTTTACTTCGCTAATCCAAGCTTGTTTTTGTTGTATTTCTCGAATTATGAAAATTGAAGATGTACTTAATTCTTTTGAGCCTGTTTTCCTGAAATCTTGAAGAGGCTGAAAATCAGTTGGCACATCAGGCAGAAAAAATAATGCAAATGGTCTTCTATACGCTTTTGCTAAAGTCTGAGCCTGTCTAATGGTCGGAAAATCTTCTCCATTTTCCCAATCCTTGAACTTGTCAATGGAAACAGCAACTTTAGACGCAGCAATTTCTTCAGTCATTTTAGCTGATTCTCTTGCCCATTTAAAGACTTTTGCCGTTATGTATGCTTTTTCTGCCATATTTTGCAAAAATACAACTTTTTTATCTCAAATCAAAATGTTAATTTATGAAACGCTGGGTTTTCTTAGCATGACCGCCAACGTTTTATTTACGTAACTCCCAATTCAAAACATTCGTAAATAAACCTATTGCTAAAGTTTAATTCTTTGTAAATGAATCATTTATTAACATTTATAAAAAGCATTTACGAATAGCGTTTTTTGTATACTGTTGGGTGCAACGAATGTAAAGTTTTATTTTTTAATTAACAAGTTTTTACAAAAAAAGTTTTTTATATTTTTTTTGCGTGTGTTTCTAAACAAAAAAATCCCCACCAGTGATGGCAGGGATTTCTGAATTATGAGATTGGTTGTGATTAGCCTTTGATAGCAGCGATGCCAGGTAATACCAAACCTTCGATAGCTTCCAATAAAGCGCCACCGCCGGTTGAAACATAACTTACTTTGTCGGCTACACCAAATTTGTTAACACAAGCTACAGAGTCGCCACCGCCTACAAGTGAGAAAGCGCCGTTTTTAGTTGCTTCTACAATAGCGTCAGCTACTGCGCGTGAACCGCTGGTGAAGTTGTCAAATTCAAATACACCAGTAGGACCGTTCCAAAGAATAGTTTTTGAGTTTTTGATCACATCAGCAAAGATTGCTTCGGTTTTTGGACCAATGTCCATACCTTCCCAGCCATCAGGAATTTCGTCAACATTCACAAATTTAGTGTTGGCATCGTTTGAGAAAGCATCAGCAATTTTAGCATCAACAGCTAATACCATTTTTACATTGTTAGCTTTTGCTTTTTCTAATAAACCAAGTGCTAAGTCCAATTTATCGTCTTCGCAAATAGAATTACCAATTTTGCCACCCAATGCTTTAGTGAATGTATAAGTCATACCACCAGCGATAATCAAGTTATCTACTTTGGTCAATAAGTTTTCGATGATTTCGATTTTTGAAGATACTTTAGAACCACCCATGATAGCGGTAAATGGACGAGCTGTGTCGGTCATAATTTTTTCAATGGCCAAAACTTCTTGGTTCATCAAGTAACCAAACATTTTGTGATCAGCATCAAAATAATCTGCAATTAAAGCCGTAGAAGCGTGTGCGCGGTGCGCGGTACCGAATGCGTCGTTTACGTAGCAATCAGCGTAAGATGCCAATAGTTTAGCAAATTCTTTTTGGCTAGCTTTGATCGCTTTTTTAGCAGCTGCTTTTTCTTCATCAGTAGCATCTTCAGCCAAACCACGTGGTTTACCTTCTTCTTCTGCATAAAAACGAAGATTTTCTAACAATAAGGCTTCACCTGGCTTAAGAGCAGCGCAAGCTTCAGCAGCTTTAGCGCAATCGTCTACAAATTTAACGTCTACGCCCAATTTTGCAGAAACGTGAGCCACGATATGTTTCAATGAATATTTTGCATCTGGATTTTTTTTAGGACGACCCATGTGCGAAGCGATGATTACGCTACCACCATCAGCCAAAATTTTTTTCAAAGTAGGCAGTGCTCCACGAATACGTGTATCATCTGTGATGTTAAAATTTTCGTCCACAGGCACATTGAAGTCTACGCGGACAAATGCCTTTTTACCGGCAAAATTAAAATTGTCAATAGTTTGCATAACAGTATATATTTATTAGTTGTAACTACTAGAAAACGCCTACAAAATTAGTGATTTATTTTGAATAGGGCAACAGATTTTATTAGTGTATGAGATGGTTTATTGCGGCTAATGTGATTTCGGTAGCTCCCAATTGTTTGAGTTTGGTCACAATGTCCCAAAAACGAGTGTCGTCCACAAGGGTTTGCACTAAACTCAATTCGTTATTGATAGGCATCACCATAGGTGGCAATTGACTTGGTAAAACGGTTAGTATGTCCTCTAAATGTTTGGTAGGAACGCGCATGGTGAGTGTTTGTTTATTCGCCGATTCTGCGGTGGCATCCATGCGGAAAACTAATTCTTCTAGAATGGTTTTTTTATTGGTGGCCAATTGGCTGTGAACCACTAATAGAGTTTCAAAAGTAGCTAGCAATTCGAGTTCCTTTAATCCTTTTTGTTGAAAGTGTAACCCGGCAGGAATGGCGTCGCAGTAAAATTCGCTCATGTCGCCAGGAGGAATGCTTTTTAAGGAGTCGGAAATACCTTGAACTTTTGCTTTGATATTTTTTGCCTTGAGTTCTTTGTTTACGAAATTGGGAAACGGCGTTAAAATAGTTTTTCCATTGAGTGTTTCGAGGCTTTTGTATTTTATATTTGGCGTGCCACCAATCGCCATGTTGTGTGTAGCAATACCCAAATGGCGTAATACTTGTACGTCTGCATTTTTTTCTTCTTGATGGTGTTCGCTTACCAAACCAATGTCCATCATGCCACTTTGAACAAGTGCTAAAATATCGGCTTCCGCCACCGCTATAATTTCGAGTGGAAAGTTCGTGGCATACATCGCACAAGCTTGTGTGGCACAAGGCAGTTTTATGCCGATACGATTTAGAAATTGAAGACTTTCTCTGTTTAATAAGCCTTCGGCTGGAATGGCTAGACGAATCATGATGTTTACGATTAGAAATGTCGGTGGTTGGCGCGTCTGTTTTTAGTGCAACGTTGTACTAAAACAGTACAAATGTACTCAAAATTTTGACAATAAAAAAAGGCCTATTGTTACAATAGACCTTTTAAACTGAAAGTGTTGTGTGTTTCTGAATTATTCAGCAACTACAGCAGCGCTATCAACTACAACAGCAGCAGAATCAGCAACAACTGGAGCAACTTCTTCTACAGCAACTTCTTCTGTAGCTTCTTCAGTAGTTTCTGCAGCACCACAAGAAGCGAATGCAACAGCAACAACAGCAGCAAAGAACAAAACTAATTTTTTCATCTTTACGAAATTTTAATGTTGAACAAAAATTGTATATAAATATCAGTGCAAAATTAGAACTTATTTTTTGAATATAACTCATTTTTATCTTTTTTTTGAAAAGATTTTTTATTTTTTCAAAATTACATTCAAAAATAGCTATAATGCACTGATAAATAATATATTAAAAAACAATTGATTTTTCTATTTTTTTACTTCCCCGCTTTTTTGACCTGTTGTTTTCTCAAAAAACATGTTTTTTAAGGAGTTTACGACCTCTCTTGGTGCTCTATTTTTCGTAAAAAGGGCTCTTATGTGAAAAAATAAAAAATTTAGTCTACAAATGATATAATTTTACTAGCTCCCAAAATCTAATTCCGAGCGTTTTTGACGGCTAAAACTGCGATAGTCGTCGAGTGGAATTTCGATGTTTGGTTCTTCCAAAGAAATGGCTTTTGGTAGAGCAAATTGTATGTATTTTATGGTTAAACCGCGCGCCAACCATTGTTTTTCATAATAGGTCTTAATCGACAGAATTTCATCGTTGGGGTGTGTCTTGTATAAATCGTCTGTTTTAACACCTATTGGCAGTTGATTGAGCTCAACAAGGGCACTGGTGTAAGTGAACAAGAAATGGCTGTCCGTTTTTAAATTGATGATGCCGTCGGTGTCGAGTATTTGTTTGTACAAATTCAGAAATAGAGTAGACGTTAATCGTTTATTCACTTTTTTCATTTGTGGGTCGGCAAATGTAATCCATATTTCGTGTACCTCATTTGCTTCAAAAAAATGGTGAATAGCATTAATTCCTGTACGTATAAAGGCGACGTTTGTTAATCCCAATTCTTCCGATAGTTTAGCACCAGTCCACATGCGTGCACCTTTGATATCAACACCAATAAAATTTTTATCGGGAAATCGTCGTGCAAGTTCTACCGTGTATTCGCCTTTGCCACACCCAAGTTCCAGTACAATTGGATGATTGTTATGAAAAAAATCGTTATGCCATTTGCCTTTGAGTGGAAAAGAGGCTCCATTGGTTAATTCGTTGTACGAACATTGGAATACGTGACTAAACGCGTCCATGTCGGCAAATTTTTTCAGTTTATTTTTCCCCATACCAATTTACTAGAGCTACTTTTTAATTTGTTTTAATCACTTTTACACCGACGTCGCAAATGCCTTCGAGCATATCGTAACGCATACCTTGCGCAACGCGAATTTTGTATGTGCCTGCCTCTTTGTATTTTACGTGGTCGCGATAGATCCATACATTCTCAAAAATAGAACCGACGCCAGAACCTGTCCATCGACCAAAATTATCGGCTAGAAAGAATTGTACGGTGTCGCGTGTGCAACTTTTATCTGGTTGTATTTGGTCAACAAATAACCATAAATTTTGGTTTGGATAACCACCATCGTTTCGTATAATTAGTTGCATCTGATAAGTGGCATCCGTTTCTTTAATGGGCACTTCGAATACGCAAAGCGAATCTTTATGCCAGCCTTCAGTAGGCAATTCCTTGCATTCCATAAACACGGTATTGCTGCAAGCTGTTAATGCCGCAGTGATAACGAGTGCTAATATCACTTTTGTTTTCATCTTGAAATTAGTTATTGTCAGGTTTATTCTGATTGTTGTTCCGATTCCGATTGTGCTTATTTCGATTTCTGTTGTGGTTGTTTGGTTTCGATTTGTCGAAACGGGTCAAACTATCTTGTCCTACTACGTTTTGGAAATCAACCACAGGAGCACTTTTTGCAACTGGCTCTTTTGCTAATAGTGTGTCAACGCGTTCGCCTTTATTATTTAACGCAATAATTTCTTTTACTCGATCTACCGATAATGTGACGAGGTTGGCAGCGAATGTCTTGGAACTTGAGTAGGTCATTTGACGTTTAAAGACGTCCGTTTTGAAGTGGAAGAAAGTGCCATCTTTGGTTTCCAACGGCGTATCTTGTCGTGGGAAATCTTTTTTGGCATCGATGTAAGTTTCCACTTCGTAGTTCACGCAACATTTGATTTTAGCACATTGTCCAGCTAGTTTGAGTGGATTGGTAGAGATATCTTGATGACGCGCTGCTGTGGTTGATACCGAGGCAAAATTACTCATAAAAGTAGCGCAGCATAACTCGCGTCCACAAGGGCCAATACCGCCAATGCGGCCAGCTTCTTGACGTGCTCCGATTTGTTTCATTTCGATACGCACACGGAACGTTTCGGCTAGTACTTTGATGAGTTGACGGAAATCCACGCGACCATCAGCAATGTAATAGAAAATGGCTTTACTCCCGTCGCCTTGGTATTCCACATCACCAATTTTCATCTCCAATTGCAGATTTTCAGCAATCTTGCGTGAGCGAATCATGGTGTCGTGTTCTTTGGCTTTAGCTTCTTCGAATTTTTCGATATCGGTAGGGCGCGCTGTGCGGTAAACGCGTTTTACTTCGTAATGATCTAAAGCGATATTGTTCTTTTTCATTTGCGACAATACCAAATTTCCCGTCAGCGTAATGGTACCAATATCGTGACCAGGTGTTGCCTCTACCGCTACCACATCGCCTTTATCGAGTGGTAACTTCATATTGTTCAAGAAGAATCCTTTGCGTGTGTTTTTAAATTGAACTTCTACTAAGTCGCTTTCCAATTGTGTTTCGGGTAGATCGGCTAACCAGTCGATTACAGGTAATTTGCGGCAGCTATTGCCACAAAATCCTTTTTTACCAGGATTGCTCCCGCCGTCATTGAGTGTATATTCCATTGTTATTGTTTTTATAAATAGTGTTGTAAATAGGCTCTTTTTTGATGCCCATTTATTTTTTTAATAATCGATATAGTTTGATGCTTAAGTCCAATAATATGATTTTGCCATTACCATTTTGTTCTATTTGAGCTTCGGCTAGCGCCAATTCGTTAATCATATCCAAAATATTACGTTCGTTTATGAACTGCGAAAATTTTTGTGCAAATGCTTGCTCTTGTTGGCTCATATAGTTCAACGTTGGCTGTTGCAGATGTAGCACGAAGTTTTCGCGAATCATGCGTTGCGCATATTGTAAAAATCGTTTTTCTTCTTCTCTGCCTGCCGCCACGAGCTCGTCCACCCAAGGGCGAAGTTCTTTGATGTTTAATGCCCATGAGAAACGCATCATCTGAACAAAACGTTCAAAGTTGATTTTCATCTCGTCGGTTTGTTCTACTAACGCTTGCATGTGCGACCAGCTGCCTTGTGCCATGCGGCTCAGCAGTTGCAATTCGTCAGTAGGAAGTGTGTATGTTTTTTGAGCGTGTTGTACCAATTCCAATTCACTGATTGGTGGTATTGTAGTGCGCTGCAAACGCGATTGTATGGTTCCAATAATTTCGTCAGGTGTATCAGAAACAAGGAGAAAAATAGTTTTTGGTGGCGGTTCTTCTATAATTTTTAGGACACGATTGGCACAACTTTCGTGCATCTTTTCGGGTTCCCAAATAATCATAATTTTGTAATCCGATTCGTAGGTTTTGAGATTCAGCTTACGAATGATTTCATCGCCTTCGTTGGTGTAAATTTGTCCTTGCTTGCCATCACCTATTTGGTTGAGCCACGTATTGATGGTTACATACGGATTTGTTAGGATAGCTTCGCGAAAATCGGCCAAGAAATTATCGCAAACGGTCATCTTTTTTGCTTCGTTTTTCACGATGGGAAACACAAAATGCAAGTCGGGATGCACCATTTTGTTAAATTTGACGCACGAAGGACAAACGCCACAGGAGTCCTGCTCATTTCTATTTTCACAATTGATGTATTGGGCATAAGCTAGCGCCAAAGGAAGTTTGCCAACTCCTTCAGCTCCAGAAAACAGTTGCGCGTGAGGCAAGCGTTGCGCACGTACTGTTTGCCGCAACTGTTCTTTAATAAGCTCTTGTCCTATGATATCGGAAAATAACATGCTGTGTCGTTTACATTCAACCCACAAAGATACACAAAAACAGATAAGTTGCAAAGGCTAAATTTAAACTAAAAAATCTCACGTTGTAGCGTGAGATTTTAGGAGGAATTAGCGTTTTATAAGTGGCGTTCTGCGTGATACGACGATCGTACTAAAGGGCCGCTTTCTACCACCCGAAAGCCCTTTTCTAAGCCAATTTGCTTGTATTCGTTGAATTTATAGGGATGAATGTATGCGCTCACTGGTAGATGATTTCTACTTGGTTGCAAGTATTGTCCAAGCGTTAACACTGACACGGACGCATTGCGTAAATCGTCCATGGTCTGTAAAATCTCAGTTTCTGTTTCGCCTAAACCGAGCATGAAACCACTTTTTGCCGGAATGCCACTTTGTGCTATGTATGCCAGTACAGTTAGGCTGAGGCGATATTTGGCTGCGCTACGAACTTGCGTTGTTAAGCGTTCTACTGTTTCTATGTTATGCGCAATTAGGTTTGGTTGTTGTGCTATAATTTGATCGATTAACTCTGTTTGTCCTTGAAAATCGGGAATCAACACTTCGATAGTGGTGTTGGGGTTTTCCTGTTTGATAGACGCAATGCACGCTGCCCAATGTACGGCACCTTGGTCTGGTAAATCGTCGCGTGTAACGGCGGTAACTACGGCGTGTTTGAGCTTCATCAATTTGATGGATTCGGCCAATTGTTGTGGCTCGTTTGGGTTGGGTGGTAGAGGACGTCCTGTTTGTGTGTTACAAAATTTACATGAACGTGTGCAAATGTCACCTAAAATCATAAAGGTGGCAGTGCCTCTGCTCCAACATTCGGTCACGTTAGGACAACGACCACTGGTGCAGATGGTGTGTAAACAGTGTTCTTTTACAATTTGGTTGACGTTTGCAAATTGATCATTACTTCTAAAATCAATTTTCAGCCAATCGGGTTTTTTGACGTGATTTACCATATAACGAGTAAAAAAATAATGGATAGAGTAAAAAGTTATGGTTTTTATGCTCTATCCATTATGTTGTTAAATCAATGTTTTATTGTTTTAATGTCCGCTGCAGCATTTTGGAGTTGCTTTGGCCTCTTTTTTGCAGCTTTTTGAGCAACCACCAGCTTCTGATTTGCATGATTTTGCACAGCCTTGTTTTACTACTTCCGATGCGTATTTGTTGTTTTTTACCAACGCATTTTGAAGTTTTTCAACGGATGTTTTTTCGTTGTCAAAGGTAATGGTTACTTGTCGTTTTTGCAAATCGAATTGTAAATCTTTGACCCCTTTTTCGTATGCCAATGTTTTTTCAACTTTAGCTTGGCAGTTGCCACATTCCATACTGTTGATGAAAAGTACTACTTCTTGTTTTTCTGCATTTACCATAGTGGCAGCAGCTAGCACCAATACGATGCTCATAATTAATTTTTTCATTGTGATAATTTTTTTAAAAGTAAATATAAAAATGGATTTTTAGTTTTCTGGTTTATCTAATGCCCAACGGAAGCCAATATACACCTTTGCTCCATGAATTGGTCCCCACGCCATAGAAGCATCAAAGTTGTTACCATAAGGATTCCCTGCATCAATAATTGGATTTTTTTGTGTGAAATTCGTGATGTTTTCTCCTCCGAAATAGACACTCCAAGTTTTGAAATATCTCGTAATTTGTGCCATTAACATAGGGTAAGCATCGAACGTACTTGCCCATAATGGATTATTGGTATCAGGGTCGGGCATGCGACCGCCGCCATTGAATTGTGCGGTGACATCAAACTGCCATTTTTTGAGTGGCGTTTGGTACGATGTTGTTATCAATCCTTTGAAACGGTTGGTGAGTGGTTTTTCGCGTAACGTGCCGTTGTAAGTGTTTTTAACATCGGTCATACGATAAGCGACAGTTGTTGTCCAACCTCGAAGAATTTCCATCGAGAGTTCTGTTTGGAAATTGTTGGCGTACGCTTTTCCTCCATTCAAATTGCTAAAAATTATTTGATGTGGATCGCTATCCATATCCGCTACTACAGCTTCGAAAAAGTTAGTATGGTAATACTCGGCCGAGAACTGTAGCTCGCGACTGCCAATAGGAATATAAAAAGTAGTACTGATACCTGTATTTAAAGCCTTTTCTTGCTTGAATTCAGTGTCGGCAAACATTATTTTTCGACTACTTGGTAGGGTGAATGCATAATCGGCTAATACGTTTGGCGAACGATAACCTAAACCAACTGATGCACGAATGTTCCACCATTTCCAAGGGGCATAACGCATGTTGACGCGTGGCGTTACAAAAAATCCGTAACGTGTGCTATAATCGCCACGTATGCCGGCTAGCAACGATAAATGTTCGTGAAATGTAAACGAATATTCCGCAAAAATGCCAGGAGTTACTTCTGCTCTGTCGAATGGCATTTCGTTGGTGATGTTCGATAATTGTAGACCTTCGTCGTAGTTATCGTAATTAACACTGGCACCTGTTACTAGTTTATGGTGATCATTGAAATTGGTTTGGAATATGGCGTTTGCATATAAATTGGTTTGCGCGCCATGGTAAAGGCGTTCTCCATACAGACCTGTTTGCTCGTGATACGACCCACTCACTATAACACCAATGCTAGTCCCTTTTTCAGGATCAAATACGTAGCCATTTTTCATAAATGCGTCGATACGTTTGGTGTCAATGGCAATGTTGTAGAGATTAGTCAAAGCGAGTTTTGTCATTTGTCCACCACGACGTTCGTCGTATAAACCACGTACCAAAATTTGGCCTGTGTAATTACCCGATTGGTAATTCCAACGGTTTAGTAAGTTTATTTGATTGCTTTTGGGTAAATCCATAAAACCATCGTGGTTGGCATCCATTTCCATTCCTTCATTTTTGTAGTGTGCCATCACGCCTGTCGAAAGTTTGTTGTTGATATTCCAACCGCCGGTGGCGTTCACTTCTGTTCTAAATTCGGAGTTCATGAAAAGGTTGAGTGCAATTGGATTCGCTTTTTGTGGCTTGAGATACTCGACATTTATTTGTCCCGTTGTAGCTTCGTAACCATTAATTACCGATGATGTACCTTTTGACACTTGAATGCTTTCCATCCAAGGGCCAGGAATGTACTCTAATCCAAAATTAGAGGCTAAGCCACGTATGCCAGGTGTGTTTTCTGTGAGTAATTGTACGTAGGTACCCGACAAGCCCAATAAACGAATCTGTTTGGCGCCAGTGGCGGCATCGCTGTAGGCTACGTCAACCGAAGCGTTAGTTTCAAAACTTTCGGATAGATTACAACATGCAGCCTTGCACAGTTCCGCTGCGGTAATCGTTTGTGTTTGTATGGGTGTAATACGGGAGGTTATAGTTCCCAAAGCTCGAGCAGTAACTTCTACTTCATCCAAATTTTGTTTGGTTTCCGTTAAGTTAATTTGTAATGGTTTTTGTGGGTTATCAATATGTATGTATTGGGTGTTAAATCCCAAATAACGCACTACAAGGGTATCGGAATTGGTAACCGTATTTATTTGAAAGGAGCCATCCAAATTGGATGTGGAACCGACTGTGGTGTTTTGCCAAAAAATTTCAGCGCCAATAATAGGCTCATTTTTAGTTTTGACAACACCCGTGATAGTGGCGGCTTGAGCAGATAGACTGAGCAAGCCAACTAAAAGAGTAAGATAAGTTGTTTTCATTTTTTATTTAATTTAATATTAGACACGATGATATGGCCTAAAACGCTCTGGTTTTTGGCTCTCATTGCTAATATCAAACTAAATAGTAAGAACTGAAATACGGGTAAGAATATCGCGCCCACTATCGGGTGGGGCTTTGAGTGAAATGAATTCGACAGGTTTAGTCGTTTCTATCGATAAGCCAAGCGGTTCTTGCATGAACACAATCGCCACAAAAGAGAAATGTGTTAATACCAATTGCCCATGAACAGTTGGTTCTTCGACTTTAAGACGATGGAGTTCGCATTTTTTATCTTTTGAGGCCAAATTCAGTCTTTTGATTGTTTTCTGGTTGGAATGGTGATATTCACAACAGTGTTTGCCCGCGTGTTTGTCATGATGATGGTGCGCGTGTACCTCCTCGCAGCTACTTGATGTAAACATCTGAATGCCTTGCTTTTCACAGAGGGAACAGCAGAATTCGGTGACGTTGACGCCACAGCCTACCGTCAAAAAAAGGTAGGCTAATCCCAAACTGATAATATGTGACGTAAAGCGTTTCATTGTTTATGGGTGCAAAAGTAGTGGAAACTATTCAAATTAATGCGATTTATTAATCATTTTTAGCAAATATAACGTATATTTGTACTCTCAATTATTCACTTTTAATCTCTTTGTTATGAAAACGATCAAGATTTCATTGGTTCTATTGGCAACTATTTGTATGCTAGCATCTTGTGATTTTACCGATAAATCAGCCTTTAAGTTCACTTCGTTAGAAGATAGTTTGGTTGTAGCTTGTCCGCAGACTCAAGATTCTTGTTTTGAGATGAAACTTAAGGTAGAGTTCCCAACAAAAGGTGCCGATACAATTGCCTTGAAGAATGTTCAGCGAACATTAATCACCGATTTATTTACTGAAAAATATGTTGATGTTCCTGCTGAAAGTTTATTGGGTGCGTATATCGCAGCTTGTCACGAAGAATATAATTTGGTGCAAACAGATATCAAAGGTAGTCCTATTTTATACCACTATCAAGAGCATTTGACGGCTGTTCCTTTATATGAATCTGATAAATTATTGAGTTACGAAGCGACTCGTTATTTATTTACCGGCGGAGCTCATGGATTGGAAACGACGATGTGTTGGGCGTTCGATGTAACTACTGGTAACCAGTTGACCGAAGATGATATTTTTGTTGAAAATTATAGCGATTCGTTAGTGACTATTTTTACCCAATTATTGGAAGCTGACGCAGCTAAACGCGGTTTGAAATTGAAAGATTTTTGGTTGCAACAACTCATTCCAAATGGTAATTTTGCTATTACCGAGGATGGTATTTTTTACCAATTTAATCCGTATGATATAGCTCCATATGCTGTAGGTAGCACTCGTTTGTTAGTGTCTAAAGAAGTTGCATTGCCATTATTGAAGAAAGGAACAGCTGTTTACGAGCTTTTTACACCAAAGCAATAGTTCTATGGAGTTAATAAAACAGTATTTTCCTCAGCTTACTCAAACGCAACTGGAGCAGTTTGCTTCGTTGGATCATTTTTACCGCGATTGGAATGCCAAGATTAATGTCATCTCCCGTAAAGATATTGATAATTTGTACGAACATCATGTGCTGCATTCTTTGGCCATTGCTAAAATTATAGCATTCAAACCTGGTTCTTCTGTGGTGGATGTTGGTACAGGTGGCGGTTTTCCGGGTATTCCGTTGGCCATACTTTTTCCAGAAACACACTTTCATTTGGTCGATTCTATTGGTAAAAAAGTGCGTGTGGCGCATGAAATAGCCGATGCTATTGGCTTGAAAAATTGCACGTTTCAACATGCTCGCATGGAAGAAGTGAAAGATAAATATGATTTTGTGGTGAGTCGTGCTGTAATGCCTTTGGGTGATTTAGTGAAATTGGTGAAGAAAAACATTGCTAAAGAACAAAAAAACGGTTTGCCGAATGGACTTATTTGTTTAAAAGGCGGAGAGTTGCAGTCAGAAGTGTTTCCTTATAGACAGATGGCAACACTCTATGATGTCAGTGAATTTTTCACCGAAGATTTTTTTAGTACAAAAAAAGCGGTTTATCTGCCTTTGTGATTTCTTAATATCTGTCTTTCATGGATATCAAAATATTTCAGTTTAATCCCTTTCAAGAAAATACGTATGTATTATCAGATGACACTGGCGAGGCTGTCATTATCGATTGTGGTTGTTTGTCATCTAATGAAGATGAACGACTTACCCTTTATTTGACTACTGAAAAGTTACATGTGAAACACGTGTTGAATACACATCTTCATCTCGATCATTCATTTGGTAATTACATGGTGGCTCACACGTTGGGCGTATTGCCAGAAGCACATCAAGCCGATGAGTTCTTGATTGGACAACTCATAGCTCAATCTCAAGCCTTTGGTATACAAGGCGTCATTAGAGAACAACCGTTGGGTGGTTATTTGCAAGAGGGAGATGTTATTTCTTTTGGTCGAACACAGTTGGAAGTGCTGCATGTACCAGGCCATTCGCCAGGTAGCATTTGTTTTTATTGTCGTGCCGAAAACCTCATTTTTGTAGGCGATGTCTTATTTGCTGGCAGCATTGGTCGCACAGATTTACCAAAGGGAAATTATGCCGAATTAATAACAGGCATACAACGTAAATTATTGGTTTTGCCTGATGAAACAATTGTTTATTCGGGACATGGCCCAACTACAACTATTGGTAACGAACGAGTGAATAATCCTTATTTGTAGGTGTTGTCAAAAAAAGAAACGCGTTTTGTGTGTAACTCATAACTAATCGTTATCTTTGTCACATATTTTTTAGGTAATAAACCTTTATATTTTTTATTAAAATGGAACCTCAAGCAAACGAAGGGAAAAAATTGGCCATCGAAATTGATGGCGTTAGTTATTTACGTATTCCTGTGAAAACCCATGTGGTGATGCGTGAAGATGATTTATTTGAAGTACTCGATAAATACACCAAAGATGTACGCCAACCTGGCGATATTATCTTTGTGAGCGAAAAAGTTGTAGCCATCACACAAGGTCGTGCATTTCCTATTTCGGAAATCAAACCGGGTTGGTTTGCTAGATTTTTAGTGAAGTTTGTTTATAAATCGCCTTATGGCATTGGTCTAGGAAGTCCTTATACCATGCAATTGGCGGTGGAAGATGTAGGCGTTCCACGTTTATTATTAGGCTGTGCTGCTGCATTGGTTACAAAACCATTCGGAATTCGTGGTGTTTTTTACAAAGTGTGCGGACCTCGTGCTTATGCTATCGATGGACCATGCGATTGCACAATTCCACCGTATAATCGCTATGCGAAGATGGCTCCTAAAAATCCAGATAAAGTAGCTCGCAAATTGAAAGAAAAACTTGGCAATGAAGTGATTGTGCTTGATGCCAATGATTTGAATGTTGATATTTTGGGCAAATCAAGTAAAGATTTGGACGTTAAATTCTTGAAAGCGTTGTTCAAAGATAATCCACTAGGTCAAAACTCTCAACAAACGCCAGTGGCCATTGTTCGTAAAGCATAATAACAGATTGATTTTCAATTTGTTTTGCTAAATAACATGATGAAAGCAAATTTTGCTTTCATCATTGTTTGTTCTCAACTAGTTACGTTTTTAATTTTATTCGCTTATGTTGTTATCCATTATTTGGGATCAAGATCCTATCCTGTTTTCTTTAGGCTCATTATCAGTTCGTTGGTATGGTTTATTGTACGCTTTGGGCTTTTTTATCGGTATTTCTATTATTGGTAAAACCTTTAAACGCGATGGCGCACCTGAGAGCTGGCTCGATAAAGTTTTTATTTACATTGTGTTGGCTGTTATCGTTGGGTCACGGTTAGGACATGTATTTTTCTACGATTGGGCTTATTATAAGGAGAATTTGTGGGAAATTCCGATGGTTTGGCATGGTGGTTTAGCTAGTCATGGCGGCGCTTTAGCCATGGTGTTGACTTGTTGGCTGTTGTCAAAATATATGACCAAACAAAATATTTGGTGGCTTGGCGACCGTTTATTTATTGGTTCATCATTGGTGGCAGGTATGATTCGTATTGGCAACTTGATGAATTCTGAAATTTATGGAACGCCCACTAATTTGCCTTGGGGTTTTGTGTTTTTACGCGGTCGTGAGCAGTTTTGTGGTTCGGTGAATGAATTTGTAGAATGCCCTGCACCTACGGTATGTTGCCCTCAAGCAGAGTGGTTGCCATGTCATCCGACTCAACTTTATGAAGCAGGAGCTTATTTTCTATTATTTATTCTGTTGATGTGGCTTTATTGGAAGAAAGATGCTGGTAAATATAATGGTTTATTGTCAGGTATTGGTTTCACGGGTGTTTTCGTGGCTCGTCAATTGATTGAGATTTTGAAAAACGATCAATCAGATTTTGAAGCTGGCATGACCTTTAATATGGGACAGTGGTTAAGTTTACCGTTTGTGATTTTAGGCGTCTATTTAATTGTACGTGCTTTGCGCAAAGGAAAAGTGGAATATGTGTTACCACACGAGGAACCGAAAAAGAAATAAGCAACGTAATCAATAGTTTTAGTATACATATTTAAGATTTGTTCAGGTGATACAACTTTCAGAATTAGCTTTGGTTGGCAAAACAGGTAAAACCCACGGTATTAAAGGCGAATTAACCTTTGAGTTTAGTGAGGATTTTGATATCGATGCGTGCGATTATTTTGTCTTTGAAATTGATGCTATTTTTGTGCCGTTTTTTATCAATGCCTATCGTTTTAAAAATGACACGACGGCACTTATTTTGCTCGATGGCATTACTGATGAACCTCATGCGAGGGAGTTAAGTGGTAAATCGGTATATGTGAAACGTGAGGCGTTGGGCCAATCAACCGAAGCTCCAACGTTATCTTATTTTGTGGGTTTTAGTGTGCACGAACAGTCCCATGGTGTACTTGGCGTAATAGATGGTGTGGACGAAAGTACTGCCAACGCTTTGTTTATGATAGGCGAACGGCTTATTCCTGTGAGCGAATCCTATATTACGGATATCGACCATGATAAGCGAATTTTACATATGACATTGCCCGAAGGCTTATTGGATTTATAATAAAAAAGGAGAACTTGAGTTCTCCTTTTTTGTGCCAGCTTGCTTATCGTACATTCTTTTCTAAATCGAGAATTTTCTTGTATTCGATGGGTAGCACTTTGATAAATTGTGCTGCAATTTTGTCCCAGTTGGCCAACATGCGTGCCGCCAACGGACTTTCAGTTGCTTTGTAGTGTTGCATCACGAGTTTGTGAACTTCTTCGTTATCAGTTTTGTTGAGCAACGCCAGTTCCACCATTTCCATATTACAGAAATAGTCAAAATCTTCGTTAGGATTCCATACGTAGGCAATACCGCCGCTCATGCCAGCGGCAAAGTTACGTCCTACACGGCCAAGCACTACGACACGTCCGCCAGTCATATATTCGCAGCAGTGATCGCATACACCTTCTACCACAGCTATAGCGCCGCTGTTACGTACGGCAAAACGTTCGCCCACACGGCCATTGATGTACACTTCACCTTCGGTGGCGCCGTAAAGTAAGGTATTACCTGCAATGGTGTTTTCTTCGGGAGCGTATGCTACGTTTTTAGGCGTGATTAAACTGATTTTTCCTCCCGAAAGTCCTTTGCCGACGTAATCATTAGCATCTCCTTCTAGTCGTAACGTGATGCCACGCGCTAAAAATGCGCCAAAACTTTGACCGGCAGAGCCTTGTAACGAAATAGTGATGGTGTCGTTAGGAAGTCCTGCATTGCCATATTTTTTAGCAATAACACCCGATAACATACAGCCTACTGATCGGTCAGTATTTTTAATCGTGCCAGCCAATGTTACAGGTTCTTTCTTATCGATGGCATTGGCAGCATTGGCTATGAACACAAAATCTTTGCTCGTACTTGGTAAAGAATCTGGTTTGGAGCCGTCGCACAAACGAGGAGAATCATTATTGACTTGATAAAACAGACGATCGAGTTTTATGCCAGCGTAATTTTCCGTAGTTAACGTTTTTTGCGTTAGATAATCGGTGCGACCAATAATTTCGCTCATCGATTTATGCCCCAATTGAGCCAAATATCCACGTACTTCTTCGGCTAAAAAGCGTAGATAATTTTCAATATGTTCTGGTTTTCCTGTAAATTTACAGCGCAAAGCCTCGTCCTGTGTAGCAATGCCTACGGGACAGGTGTTGGCGTGACATTTGCGATCCATACAACAGCCCAAGGCAATGAGAAGAGATGTGCCAAAGGCAAATTCTTCAGCACCCAAAAGTGCAGCCACTATTAAGTCGTACCCCGTTTTGAGCTGACCGTCGGCTTGTAAATGTACTTTCCGGCGTAAATTATTTAGCATCAACGTTTGTTGTACTTCGGCTAATCCTATTTCGAGTGGCATGCCTGCGTGGCGTGTAGAACTGATTGGGCTCGCCCCCGTACCGCCATCGTAACCACTAATTACCAATCGATCGGCTTTCGCTTTTACAACACCTGCGGCTATCGTTCCAATACCGTTTCCAGACACTAATTTTACACTGATAGATGCTTCGGGATTGACGTTGCGTAAATCAAAAATAAGTTGTGACAAATCTTCAATGGAGTAGATGTCGTGATGCGGTGGCGGTGAAATAAGTGTGATACCCGGAATAGAATGACGCGTTTTTGCAACGAGCTCGTCCACTTTATAACCAGGCAATTGACCACCTTCGCCTGGTTTTGCACCTTGTGCTACTTTGATTTGTATTTCGTCAGCATTCACTAAATATTCAGCATTGACACCAAATCGACCCGATGCCACTTGTTTGATGCTGCTACGACGACAGTTCTGATTACTTTCACATTGGTAGCGTTCTGGATCTTCGCCGCCTTCACCAGTGTTGCTTTTTCCGCCTAGTCGGTTCATGGCGATAGCAATTGTTTCATGCGCTTCTTTGCTGATAGCCCCAAACGACATAGCTCCTGCCACAAAACGTTTAAAAATGGCTTCTGCTGGTTCTACTTCATCAATCGAAATAGGCGTTCTTTGTGTTAATGTCGTTAAATTACGAATAAAAATAGGCGTTTCTGGCGCATCGGCGTGTTGTGTAAATTCCTGATATAATTCAGGGTTATTTTGTACAGCTGCTTTGCGTAGCAAACTGACAGTTCTGGGTGACCAAGCGTGTATTTCACCACCTTTGCGATAGATTAAATTACCCCAATCTCCCAATTCGGAATCGCTGTTGACTTGGTGAGGTTCGTCAGGAAATCCTAATTTAAGAGCTGTAATGGTATTTTTGGCAAGTTCTTTAAGGGTAATACCTTCAATAGGAGAGGTGATTCCTTTAAAATAGGCGCCTAACAATTCAGAGGATAAACCAATGCTTTCGAACATCTGAGCAGCACGATAACTACGCAAGGTTGAAATACCTGATTTCGACATAATTTTTAGCAAACCTTTATCTAATGCTTTGATATAATGTTTTTCGGCGGTGTCGTAATCGAGTTGTACTTTTTTGTTTGTTACCAAATCGTCAATAACAGCAAAAGCCATATAAGGACACACGGCACTTGCTCCAAAGCCGATGAGTAACGCAAAATGCTCGACTTCACGTGGTTCTGCCGACTCAACAATTAAAGCCGTTTGCACACGTTTATCACACTGGATGAGGTAATGATGTATGGCCGAAACCGCTAATAGTGATGGAATTGGTGCTTTTTTCGCATCTATTTTTCGATCGCTCAAAATGATGTAATTACAGCCGTTATCTACTGCTTTTTCAGCTTCTTTACAAAGTGATTTTAACCGTTCTTCTAATCCTCTTTCGCCTAATTCTACATCAAAGGTAATATCTAACGAATTGGTTTTAAAACCTTTGTATTCTAGATGGTATAAAATATCTAAATCACGGTTTGTGAGTAACGGATTTGGTAAACGTACAACTTTACAGTCGCCTTCTGAAGGCATCAATAAATTACTGTTGACCGAACCAATGTAGCCAGTAAGTGACATCACAGCTTCTTCGCGCAGCGGGTCAATGGGCGGATTGGTGACTTGTGCAAATCGTTGTCGGAAATAGTTGAATAATCGTTGTGGTTTTTGAGAGAAAACAGCCAGCGGTGTATCGTCGCCCATAGAACCAATTGGTTCGTTGGAGTTAATGACCATTGGTAATATCACGCGATCAATATCTTCTTGGGTATAACCAAACGCACGTAACTTGGGATAAAGTTCGTCAATAGCATTGGTTATTTTTCGACCAGAGGTGATGTTGCTCAAAGTTACACGACTTTTATTAAGCCATTCTGTGTAAGGATGTTCGTTCGCCAATTCGGCTTTTATTTCGGCATCGTTTCTAAATGTGCCAGCTTCAGTATCGATAATTAAGATTTTCCCTGGTTTAAATCGTCCTTTTTCACGTACGCGTTCAGCAGGTATTTCTAGTACACCCGTTTCAGAAGCCACAATCATCATATTGTCGGTGGTGATTAAATATCGTGCTGGTCGTAAGCCATTTCTGTCCAACATACCACCAATGTAGCGTCCGTCGCAAAATAAGAGTGCGGCAGGACCATCCCAAGGCTCTTTGAACATACTATGATATTCATAAAATCCACGTAGTTCTGGCGAAATTGGATTTTTGGAGTTAAAACTTTCAGGAAGTAACATGGCTAAAGCGCGTGGTAAGGACATACCAGCCATTACAAAAAATTCCAATGTGTTGTCCAATGAGGCACTGTCGCTCATGTTGGGTTGAATGATGGGCGATAGTTCGTGGATATTACCCGCTTTCTCAAGATTAAATACGTTTTCACAAGCACTTACCCAAGTTCGGTTGCCATCGATGGTATTGATTTCTCCATTATGACCAAGAAATCGGAATGGTTGTGCCATATCCCAAGTAGGGAAGGTGTTGGTAGAAAACCGGGAATGTACCAAAGCGAGTGCACTGGTATAATAGGGATTGGTTAAATCGGTGAAGTAATCACGCAATTGTGTTGATGTCAACATGCCTTTGTACACAATACGTTTGCTAGACAAGCTGACGATGTAACACGTTCTTGGGCTATTATACAATTTTAGTACTTCTTGTTCAATGCGTTTTCTGATTCTGAATAAACGTAATTCCAGTGAATCGCCACTATCGCCTGTGATAAAGAGTTGCTTGATAGCAGGTTCTACAGCTAGCGCAGCTTCGCCTAACACGTGGCTATTTACAGGGACGTCGCGTATTGGCATCAGGGTTAAACCTTCTTGGGTCACATGACGACGAATGAGCTCTAAGCAAGCAGTTTGTAAAGCTTTGTCTTTAGGCACAAATACCAATCCTGTTCCATATTTCCCACGTTCAGGAACAGGAATGCCTTGTAAGAGAATAAACTCATGTGAAATCTGAGTCATAATACCAGCCCCATCGCCACTTTTTTTGTCGGCACCTTCTGCACCGCGATGTTGCATATTGGCTAATACATTTAATCCGTTTTCAATAATATCGTGCGACTTATCGCCTGATATATTTACCACAAATCCTACACCGCATGCGTCGTGTTCATTTTTGGGGTTGTATAATCCTTGTGCTAGTGGATAGCCTTGTCTGTTTTTGTCACTTGTAGCCATATGCATTCATTTTTACAAAATAAAGCGCAAAGATACTATTTTTAGCTTAAAAATCTTATATTTTTATAATGAATTGTAAGATAAAATAGACTTTTTGTTTTAAATCAAAGCATCAAGTTCTTTCTGGATGGATATATAAAAAGCCCACAAGTACAACTTGTGGGCTTTTTATATGAATTATGATTCTTACCAAATTTTTGCTCTATTATTTGGAGCTAGGTACATTTTATCGCCCTCTTTTACATCAAATGTTTTGATAAATGCATCGATGTGTGGAAGTGTGGCATTTACACGTAATCTGCCTAAAGAGTGTGGATCTTCTTTCGTGCGACGGAGCATTTCGGCTTCGCGAATGTTGCCAGCCCAAACACCTGCGTAAGCAATGAAGAAACGTTGGTCAGCGGTAAAACCATCCATATTTTCTTTAATGTCACCTTGTTTTTTGGCTTTTTGAAGTGCTACATACGAAATATTAAGTCCACCGTTGTCGGCAATGTTTTCACCTAATGTAAAGGTTCCATTAGCGAAAGTACCTGGTAAAACTTCAATCTTATCGAAATAGTTCACCAAAACGTTTGTACGTTCTTTAAAATTGGTGGCATCACTTTCAGCCCACCAGTTTTTAAGATTACCAGTTTTGTCGTAATTGCGTCCTTGATCGTCAAATCCGTGTGTCATTTCGTGACCAATCACTACACCGATTGCGCCATAATTTACTGCATCGTCAGCATTCATATCGAAAAATGGCACTTGCAGAATACCGGCAGGGAAACAAATTTCGTTGGTGGTTGGGTTGTAGTAAGCATTCACTGTTTGTGGAGTCATCAACCATTCTGTTGGATCTACTGCTTTTCCAATTTTACTCATTTGATAAGCGGTTTCGAAACGGCTAGCGCGTTGTATGTTTGCAAAATAGCTATCTTTTTCAATTTGTAAATTGCTATAATCGCGCCATTTGTCAGGATAACCTACTTTTACAATGAAGGCGTCCAGTTTTTCATACGATTTTTGTTTTGTCGAATCGGTCATCCACGTGTTTTGTGCAATGCGTTCGCGCAAAGCAGCCTGAAGATTTGATACTAATTTAAGCATGCGTTCTTTGGCTTCAGCAGGGAAATATTTTTCCACATACATTTGTCCAACAGCTTCTCCCAATGACTCGTCTACGGTACCAACTACACGTTTCCAACGAGGACGTTGTTCTTCGCGTCCAGACAGTACACGTCCATAAAAATGGAAGTTGGCATCTACAAAGGCACTGCTCAAATAACTCGCTGCACCATTTACATAGTTACAAGCAAAATAAGCTTTGAGTACTTCGAGGTCGGTTTTTTCAAGAATTTTATTGAGTGATTTTGTGTATTCTACTTGACCAATATTTACTGATTTGATAGCACCAAGACCAATTGTATTCATGTATGATTTTAGGTCGATGATTGGTAACATTTTTTGCCATTCGTCTACGCTTACAATGTTACACGTTTTGTATGGGTCACGTGTGTCATTTTTATCCATAAAGGCTTTTGCTAATTCGGTTTCAAATGCCAAAATGCGTTTTGCCATCTCGTCCGTGTTAGCGATTTTCGCTTCTTTATCGTAGCCTGACAATTGCATGAATTTGCTTAACAATGTGACATATTCTTTACGGATAGTTTCCATGTTAGCACTGTTGTCGAGGTAATAATCGCGGTCGCCAATGCCAAGTCCTGTTTGCCATACCCAAGCTATACACTCTTTGCTGTTGTTTGGATTTGCTTCGCCAAATATGGAAAATAGTGGACTGCCACCTTCTTGTGCATATGCTGCCAATTTATTAGTCAATTCCGTTTTTTTTGTCATGGCAGCAATGCTTTTCAATTCGGCTTTGAGTGGCTCAGCGCCTTGTTTTTCAATGGTAGCACTGTCCATACCAAGATTGTATAAGTCACCAATTTTTTGTGGGATAGAACCTTTTTTGTGGTTGTCCTTGGCAATGTCTGTGATTAAACCTTTGAGTTGTTCTTGGTTGTCTTCGGCCAATTTGTCGAAACTTCCATAGCGTGCATATTCCGCTGTGAGAGGGTGGTTTTTCATCCAACCGCCGCAGGCGTATTGGTAGAAATCTTCTGTTGGCGACACGGTTGTGTCTAAATCGCTAAAACGAATACCAGAGGTTCGTTCAGGTTTGTTGTTGCCGCATGAAGTAGCAACGATAGCTGTGGTAATCATAGCTGCATAAATTACTTTTTTCATATCTATAAAATTAAACGTGTTTACGAAGCAAACAAAATCAAATCGGTTGCAAAGTAAGGTATTATTTTTTGAATATCAAAATATATTTATTGTTTTTCGATAAAAATTATGTTAAAAGATTTTGTGTGGAAACGAATTGAGGCGAACGATTGTTCGCCTCAAAGTCTTAACTATTGGATAAATGGTGATTATAATACAATAGCTTTTTTACCATTTACGAGATATACGCCTTGTTGGAAGCCCTCGAGCGTAGTAATGCCAGATTCGATATCCACGGTGCGTAATAAGCGTCCGTCTATGGTGTGAATGTACAGTGTGGTAGCTTGTGGACTACTAATTATTAACGTTCCGTCATTACTATAAATTACGAGTTTGTTTGCAGTTGCGTAGTCAATGCCTTGTGGCACATCAGCACAATTGAGTGTGACTGTACTTGCACAAGTTATGCTGCCTTTATTGGCACCAGAGTACATTCCGTTCAATGTAAAAGCTAAGTCCGCTGTTTGGTTGCCACTGCCATCATTGAAGATAATTTGCCAAGTTCCGTCGACCGCTGTAGCTTCAGTTGGAATACTGAATTTATAGACGTTATTTCCTAATGCAGTCATTTTTTTGCCTGGCCATCCGCCACATACTTGTGTTGTCGATCCAGTGGTTTTGTGCCAAATGTAGGCGTTGATGCTACTACCAAAATCGCTTGATTTGGTCAAGAACACTGCACGTTCGTCGGTACTAACACATGGTGTGATAATCTCGCCTGTGCCACCGCCACCAGTTTCACCACTGCCTTCGCCCTCTAACAGAACTTCTGTTGGATCAGGGTAAGTGCCTTGCGGAACAGTCACGGATGAACTGCCGTAGATGTATTGACCATCAGTTCCCACTTTTCCTGGGGCAGTTGTTTTGGCAGTTGAAAGAACGTAAGCGCGTAAATTACCTTTGCCAGAACAGCTAGCTGTCAAGGAATTATTCGTAACTGTCTTTGTGTCGCCAGTCACAGCGTCGGTGTATGTGCCATTTGGAATATTGCTAAAAGTAGCTCCTCCAGAGATACATACTAACACGTAACTGTCGGTGGTGGCATCGGTATAGCGACGTTTAAAAGCAAACGAGCCAGAACAATTATCGGTGGAATATTGTCCTTTACGAAGAGCTGGTATAGCCATACGAAGTTTGCTCAAACGTTGAATATGTAAAGCCAAAGGGTGTTTGAGTGTTACCGCCACATTGCCATTGGCATTATTATATTGGGCAAAATCAGTGACGTTGAGCGAACCTGTAATGTAGTCGCCGAAATAAGCGCGTCCACTTTCACGTAATGGCATGTTTGGACCTTTATCGATGATACAACCTTTTTTGAATTCAATTTCTGAACCATAATACACACAAGGAATCCCTCTAAAAGTATATATTAATGATAGATTTTCAGCCCACGTAGATTGATCTTTCGCAAAACGTTGACTTTCGGGTGCTCCATCAGGCGCGTAGTCGTGAGAATCTACGTAAGTTACATTGAAAGTGGCATCGTTATAACTCCAGTCGCCACTCAAGGCTACGTTGTAAGCGCTACCTGCATTTTCAAAATTCCAATGCATCGGGAAGTCAATCACATTTAATCCAGAATGTCTCGACCAATCGGGTGCGTGGTAATCGTTGCCATTCAATTTGGTATTGGTGCTCGATGGCTGTCCGCCTTCGCTGCTATTGTCGTTGTAATTCGAAATGCACGATGCTTGATTTACTGTGCCCGTAAAACCTTCGGTACCATTCATGATAGAGATGTTTTCCCAAACAGTAGAATCGCCAGACCAAGCGTAACTTTTTGAATCTTTCCACGTGTAGAATGGTGTGGAAATGGCAGGTGTGTTGCGATACCAATAGTTGCGGTCGCGTGTGCAAATTTCGGAAAACATAAAGAAATTTGGTTTGCCAGCTGCTTGTGCTGCCGCATGGAAAGCATCGTTAAAAACTTTGTTAAATACCAAACGTGAAATATGTTTCCCTGTGTCGATACGGAAGCCATCTACACCCATGCGGATAAACGATGAATAAGCACGAACAATGTAGTTGTATACCGCTGGATTTTCTGTGTTTAAATCAACGCAATCACCTGCAATTTGTGCCCATTGACTGGTGATGTCGTCCCAATTGAAATTACCATAATGGTGCCAATAGTTTTTGGCATCGTGATTTTTGCCATCCGTATTTTTCATCAAAGCCAAACGCGCTTGATATTGTTCGCCTGAACTTAAACTGGCATAATTAGCCGGTAGTTTTGTTTGGGCGTGAGGTGTTAAGCAGTCGGTTGATGATAAATCACCAGTTTTTGTGAACATCGGACATAAAAATTCTTCGCCAAAATTTCCTGTATGATTAAACACCACGTCCAAAATAATTTTCATGCCTTTGGCGTGTACGGCGTCTATCAAATCTTGAAAATCGCAATCTTCCGATTCATAGCGCGGATCTACTTTGCTAAAATTGATAGCGTGATAACCATGATAGTCGTAACCAGAACAGTTTTCTACTACTGGTGTAATCCAAATAGCCGTAAAACCTAATGCTTTGATGTAATCGAGTTTAGCGATTAATCCTTTAAAGTCGCCACGCCACGCAGGATCACCTTGATTGTATTGCGTGCCATCCCAACATTGTACGTTATTGGTCAAGTCGCCATCGTAGAAACGTGTGGTCATGAGAAAATATATCGTTTCGTCGCGAAAATCGGTTCTTTCACCAACAAATGAAGCGGCGTTTATTGGTAGAAAAGTGCACCATGCAATCACTGTAATTATGAGTCGCCAATGCGAGTGGAGTGTTTTCATAATAGTAATTAAATTAGAAGGTTATGCTTATTTTTAGAGAATGGTCACGAAGCAAAGATATGTATTTTTTTATTACGATGTTACATCTCGTTTTATTCTTTTATTTTAGTGTGTTTTTTCGGCTAAAATGGTGGGTATCTCCGTCAAAAAATTGTAACTTTGCAGCGCTTAACCTAAAAAATCACTTATTACGTCATCAAACGTGTAATATGATACGCTAATTGCATGTTGCTAATCGGCTTTACAGAGCTTGTTGGCGCATTTTATTATGTCGTATGTTTTTGAAAATAGAGTACATACTTTCAATTTTATAAATACTTATTTTATGGCAGAAAAGAAATTAAATCTGTTGGCCGATTTTCCCGCAGTGACCACCGCAGAGTGGATGGCGAAAATAGAGGCTGACCTCAAAGGAGCTGATTTTAGCAAAAAGCTCGTTTGGAGAACCAATGAAGGGTTTAACGTAATGCCTTTCTATCGCACAGAAGACGTGGCAGCCTTAAAAACTACCGAATCAGCGCCTGGAGAATTTCCTTATGTGCGTGGCATTAAAACCGACAACAGTTGGTACGTGCGTCAAAATATTGATGCAAAAGACGCCAAAGTTGCCAACACCAAAGCGCTTGACGTTTTGAACAAAGGTGTTGACTCGTTAGGTTTCAAACTGAACAAAGCGGAATTAGGTAGCGCTTACATCGCTACATTGCTCGACGGAATTGCGGCAGACTGCGTGGAACTCAATTTCACGGTTTGTATTCGTCGTTCAGCCGAGTTGGTAGGTTTGTTGGCCGACTACTTTAAATCAAAAGGTTACGATGTTGCCAAATTGAATGGCTCTATCAACTGCGATCCAATGAATCGTATGTTGTTAAAAGGCAAAAAACTTGACAAAACTGTAGTTGCCCAATTTGCTAAAGCCATGGTGGATGCTCAAAAACAACTGCCTGCTTATCGCGTACTTGGTGTTAACTCTATCAGCTTAAATAATGCTGGTGCTTATTGTGCACAAGAGTTGGGCTATGCTTTAGCTTGGGGCGCACAATATATCGAAATGCTTACCGATGCTGGTGTTTCAGCTGATGCAGCTGCGAATGCTATTAAGTTTAATATGGGTGTTGGTGGTAACTATTTTATGGAAATTGCCAAAATCCGTGCGGCTCGTCTATTGTGGGCCATGGTGGTGAAAGCGTTCAATCCGACTACCGAAAGTGCATCAAAAATGCATATCCATGCTGAAACTTCTACTTTTAACAAAACCGTATACGATGCTCATGTAAATTTATTGCGTACGCAAACAGAAGCTATGAGCGCCACATTGGCTGGTGTCGAATCATTAACGGTTAATCCATTTGATGTAACGTTCAAAGAAGGCGATGATTTTTCAGAACGTATTGCACGTAATCAACAATTGTTGTTGAGAGAAGAATCACATTTCGATAAGGTGACTGACCCAAGTGCAGGCTCATATTATATCGAAAACTTGACGGCTAGTCTTGCCGAACAAGCTTGGAAACGTTTCTTGGATATTCAATCGAAAGGTGGTTTCTTTGCTGCTGTAGAAGCCGGTCAAGTACAAACGGATATGGAAGCAACAGCAAATGCACGTTTGAAAGATGTTTCGGTGCGTAAAGAAGTATTGCTTGGTACCAATCAATTCCCAAATTTCAATGAACAAGCTGCTCAAAAAATAACCGACGAGGCTTGCGTGTGCAAATGTGGCTGCTCTACCGAAAGTGGATTGGCTAAATTGCCACAAGTACGTGCCGCTCAAGAATTTGAAGCATTGCGCTTAGCTACTGAAAAAGCAGCAAAACGCCCTAAAGCCTTTATGCTGACCATTGGTAGCTTGGCTATGCGTTTGGCTCGTGCACAATTTTCGTGCAACTTCTTGGCGTGTGCCGGTTACGAGGTGGTTGATAATCTAGGTTTCGATACTGTAGAAGCTGGTGTGGCTGCTGCTCAAAAAGCTGGCGCCGATATTATTGTCTTGTGTTCAAGCGACGATGAATATGCTGAATTTGCTCCAGCAGCATTTAAAGCTATCAATGGCAAACAGATTTTCATTGTAGCAGGTGCTCCTGCTTGTATGGAAGATTTGAAAGCACAAGGAATAGAAAACTTTATTAACGTACGTTCAAACGTATTGGAAACTCTTAAATCGTTTAACGCTCAACTCCTGAAATAATGAAACCAAACTTTAATGATATTGATATTAAAAACGTTGCGGCTAGCAAAGCTACCTGCAATGGTGAAAATTGGTTGACTCCGGAGCTCATTCCAGTAAAATCAGTTTATACGAAAGAAGATCTCGAAGGTCTTGAACATTTGAATTACGCATCAGGGTTACCACCATTTTTGCGTGGTCCTTATAGCGGCATGTATCCAATGCGCCCTTGGACCATTCGTCAATATGCAGGTTTTTCTACTGCCGAAGAATCCAATGCGTTTTATCGCCGTAACTTAGCTGCTGGTCAAAAAGGTTTGTCCGTAGCGTTCGACTTGGCTACACACCGTGGCTACGATGCCGATCATGAACGTGTGGTAGGTGACGTTGGTAAAGCGGGTGTGTCTATCTGCTCAGTGGAAGATATGAAAGTCTTGTTCGATGGTATTCCATTGAATAAAATGTCGGTTTCTATGACCATGAACGGTGGTGTTTTACCAATCTTGGCGTTTTATATCAACGCTGGCTTGGAACAAGGCGCTAGCTTGGACGAAATGGCTGGAACTATCCAAAATGATATTTTAAAAGAATTTATGGTGCGTAATACCTATATTTATCCACCAAAATTCTCGATGAAAATCATCGCTGATATTTTTGAATACACTTCACAAAAGATGCCTAAATTTAACTCGATTTCTATTTCGGGTTATCACATGCAAGAAGCTGGTGCTACGGCTGATATCGAATTGGCTTATACGTTGGCCGACGGTTTGGAATATTTGCGTGCTGGTGTAAATGCTGGTATGGATATCGATGCCTTTGCGCCTCGTTTGTCATTCTTCTGGGCTATTGGTACCAACCATTTCATGGAAATAGCTAAGATGCGTGCTGCTCGTATGTTGTGGGCGAAAATTGTAAAACA
This sequence comes from Paludibacteraceae bacterium, assembly GCA_028694915.1. GTDB lineage: Bacteria > Bacteroidota > Bacteroidia > Bacteroidales > Paludibacteraceae > W0P28-013. The sequence goes on along the minus strand of JAQVJY010000004.1, from coordinate 114,576 downwards.
ATTCAATCCTAAAAACCCAAAATCATTGGCATTGCGTACACACTCGCAAACTTCTGGTTGGTCGTTGACCGAGCAAGATCCATTTAATAATATTGGTCGTACATGTGTCGAAGCTATGGGCGCTGCTCTTGGTCATACACAGTCGTTACATACCAATGCGTTGGACGAAGCCATTGCTTTACCAACCGATTTCTCGGCACGTATTGCTCGTAATACACAAATCTTTATCCAAGAAGAAACTCAAATCTGTAAAGAAATTGATCCTTGGGCAGGTTCGTTTTACGTTGAAAATTTAACCAACGAATTGGCTGAAAAAGCGTGGGCGTTGATTGAAGAAGTTGAGAAACTAGGCGGTATGGCTGCGGCTATCGAAACTGGTTTGCCAAAAATGCGTATCGAAGAAGCCGCTGCACGCACACAAGCGCGCATCGACTCTGGCTCTCAAATTATTGTGGGCGTTAATAAATATCGTTTGGAACAAGAAGACCCAATTGATATTTTGGAAGTGGATAACACCGCTGTACGTAAACAACAAATTGAACGTTTACAACAGTTGAAAGCCAATCGTGATAATGCTGCTGTGAAAAAAGCATTGGATGCTATTACCGAATGTGTAAAAACAGGTAAAGGTAACTTGCTCGAATTGGCTGTTGAGGCAGCTCGTGTACGTGCTACTTTAGGAGAAATTTCAGATGCTTGCGAAGTTGTCGTAGGCCGTTATAAAGCAACTATTAGAACTATTTCAGGAGTGTATAGCGCAGGAACAAAAAATGACGCAGCTTTCCAAAAAGCTTGCGAGTTGACCGCTGCTTTTGCTAAAAAAGAGGGCCGTCAACCACGTATTATGATTGCCAAAATGGGGCAAGATGGTCACGACCGTGGTGCTAAAGTAGTGGCTACGGGCTATGCTGATTGCGGTTTCGATGTGGATATGGGACCATTGTTCCAAACACCTGCCGAAGCAGCTAAACAAGCCGTTGAAAACGACGTACACGTTATGGGTATCTCTTCGTTGGCAGCTGGTCATAAAACTTTGGTGCCTCAAGTGATTGCAGAGTTGAAAAAACTCGGTCGAGAAGATATCATTGTGATTGCTGGTGGTGTTATTCCTGCACAAGATTACGATTTCTTGTACAAAGCAGGTGTAGCAGCTATCTTTGGTCCTGGCTCGCCAGTGGCTAAAGCCGCTTGTACTATTATGGAAATTTTAATGGCTGAGTAATCATCAGTTTCTTATATCGAATTATTACAGTTTCGATAACAAAAAAATCCGCATTAACCATTGGTTAGTGCGGATTTTGTATTTTAGAGGGTTACCAGAATGCTTATGGAATCAATACCTTGGTGGCTTTATTGTTGATTTTAACAATGTAAATACCTTTTCGCAAGTTGCCTGTAACGACTTGTGAGTTCGTCAATGGTTGTGCTAAGATGCGTGAGCCTGTCAAATTGAAGACTTCCACCATAGTGCCATCATTAACGCCGTCAATCATCAATGCGCCATTGTTAGCCACGATTTCAATAGATGAATTTTCCACTGTTTTTACAGGAGACGCGTCATTGGTGGCAATTACGAGCTGCGTAAAGTCAATTTGACCAGCAGCCGTTTCGCCTTCGATACCATAAATGGCTTTGTCGCCAATGGTAAAGGTAACTTCAGCGGCATCGCCAGTCCATGTGGCGGTGTAACTTGGTGCGCCAACTACTTCGCATGTCCCGTTGGTTGAGGTTAACGAGGTTAAATTATATTTGCCTGTACGCGAAATGATAAAGGCAATGTGCGTCATTTTTACGCCAGTTAAACTAGTGATGGTGTATGTATTTTTGGCATAAAGTCGAACATCGAGTGAAGTTGCGCCTCCGTTGTACGATGGGCCTGTGAGTCCAACATCTTTTTTACCTAATGTTTGAAAACGTTCGTCGGCCGTGGTGAACGATGGTTTTCCATAATCGCTCATGATATAAACATATTCGGTAGCTTGTAGAGCCCATGCGCTACACACGAACAAGAGAAGAAATGTAATTTTTTTCATAAATTTGGATAGTGATAGTCTGTAATTTTCACGTCACAAAAGTAGCCATTAATTGGCACATGACCAAATCAAAATTAATCCGCTAGTTTTTTGGTCAGCTGAGGATAGTAAATTTCTTTCACATATTTGAAGTTGGGAGCCAGGTGCAATATCTTTTGACAGACTAAGTCTGCTTTTTTCAGATTACCCGTTTTTTCGTACGCTTGTGCCATCGATAGTAAGGTGGCAAGGTAATTCCAATTATGTGTGGTTTGGTTCTGCTGTTCAAATAACTCCACGGCTTTTTCGTAATTATAAAGCGCATTTTTTTTGGAGCCGCCTAATAGCTGTGGACGAAAAAAATCGACATTCCCTTTGAAACTGACAATTAAAGGATTTTTAGGCGCTTCGCTGTAAGCTAAGTCGGCGTATTTCACACTTTGCGTCCCCAGTGAAATAACATCCCATTTATTGAATGCAATTTTAAATGCATATAAGGCAGAACGGTACATGTGTACCACCGCTGGTTGATATTGATGTTGCTCTAAAATAGCTAGTTGACGTCCCATGAGTCGCATCACACGTGCGGCTTCTTCGGTTTTGTTAGCGCCTAAACTGGCACCAATGTATCCGTATTCGTAATTGATAACTTCTGCGAGTTCTTTTAGCGTCATTTTGCTCTTCTGAGCTTCGTCGATGGTGGTTTTCCACACCTGAAAATTTTGAGTTAAATAGGCATTGTAGAGCACTTCGTGATTCACTTGTGCTTGAACAAGATAAGATATAAATAGTAAAATGACCGTGAGGGTGTGTTTCATAATAAAATGTAAACGAAAGATTTACAATTCGTTTCAAGCAATTTTTATGCCATAAATTTCCGTGTGTAGCGTTTTGACGATGGTAGAGAAGTGGGTTTGTGTTAAATTGCCACCATATTCCATCAGATACATCGGAATTGGTTCAAATCCCTTTTCGTAGGGTGGTTGGATGTATGTTTCTCGGCAAAGTTGGAAGTTTGCTCGTTCGTAAAATGCAATGCGCCGCGTGCTTACGTTGTCTGTAGGCAGTTCTACTTCCAAAATCAACGGTTTGGTAACAGTTTCAACTATTTTTTGGAGGGCTTTGGAACCCATTTTTTGACCGCGTACAGCGTCGGAAATAGCAAAATGTTCGCCATAGTAAAATGCTCCTAAATCCCATTTCGTGAAAAAGCCAACAAACTCATTTTGGTGCATGATGGCGAGGCACACAAATCGTGGCTCGTTGGCAATTAAGTGCACGAGCTTTTCGGTCTGACGTCGTTCGCACGATGGGAATGCACTTTCGTACAGTGCTTTGAGCGGTGTTAGCAAACTGTCGTTCGCCGTAGTTATGGGTTGTAGAGTTATCATACTATTAAAAAAGCCCACCACCTGAGGTGGCGGGCTTTTTGTTCGAATGTGAATTCTTTATTTTTCAATATAGGCAATAATATCGCCTTTTTTCACTAAAGCACCTTGGTCTGCCACTACTTCCACAATTTGTCCTGGGAATAGTGCAGGAACAACTTCCAAGCCACGTCCGTTTGTTTGAATTGCACACAATAAATCGCCTTTTTCGTACACCGTGCCAATGGCTGGTTTTACAGAACGATCTACAAAGTCGAATTCCCACATAATGCGGCCGCTTACAGGTGCAGTCACAGGTTCTGCATTTGGATGACGAAGTGCGCGCAAATCTGGTATTTTGATGTCTTTACCCGATGATTGCAATTGTTGTTCCATCGCTTCGTGCAACTCTATATTAAAGCGTTTTTTAGCTTCGCCCGATTTGAAATCGCGGTATTGTTTATCGTGCATCGCAAATTCGAACAACTCTTCATCATCTTGTCCTCTGTCCCAACCCAATTCTTCCATCTCTTTGATGTATTTTGGAAGTGCATTTGGATAGTTATCTTGAGGATTACCGTCGAAAAATTCGAGATTTTTTGATTTAGCTAATTCTATAATTTCTGGATCCAATTTACCTGGCAGTTTACCAGCTTTACCTAAAATCATATCCCAAGTATTGCCATCAATCATTGTCCAGCGTTGATCGCCTTTACTCATGGCAAACACATTCATAAGTGCCACGTTTTTAACATATTGACTGAATGGTGTTACCAATGGAGGATAACCGAGTTTTGGCCAAATATGTTTCACTTCGTCGAACAGTTGAACCAATAATTCGTCTTCGTTCAAAGTCGCTTTTCCTTGTGCTTTCAAGTTGTTGTTAATGGCCATGTGCACGCCTTTGAGGTCAGCCATTAAAGATCCCATCATACCACCAGGAAGTCCACAACCAACTAATAACGAAGTCATATAGCGATTGCGTGGATCGATGAAATAGCCTAAGAAATCGTCCATAAAACTTTGTGTCAAACGGCGAGCTTCCATATAGGCGTTCATATTGATGTCGGCCACTTGGAAGCCAGAATCTTTTAACATGGCTTGAATGGTAATCACATCAGGATGAACCATACCCCATGAAAGTGGTTCCATGGCTACGTCCAAAATATCGACACCAGCTTTGGCAACTTCGAGCATGGATGCTACCGAGAAACCTGGGCCTGAATGACCATGATATTGAATGGTAATGTCGGGATGATTGGTTTTAATTGATTTTACAATGATGCCGAGCATGTCTGGGCGACCAATTCCCGCCATATCTTTTAAACAAATTTCTTGAGCTCCTTCGGCAATCAACTGTTCGGCCATGTTGATGTAATATTCCGCATTGTGAATCGGCGAATAGGTAATACACATCGTTGCTTGCGCAATCATGCCAGCGGCTTTCGCCCATTTGATAGAGGGCGCAATGTTTCTTACATCATTTAGTCCGCAAAAAATGCGTGTGATATCAGTACCTTGTGCTTTTTTGACTTTGTACATCAATTCGCGTACGTCGGCAGGAACCGGATTCATACGTAAACCATTTAAACCACGGTCGAGCATGTGTGTTTGTATGCCTACTTCGTTGAATGGTTTTGTGAAGGTGCGTACAGCGTCGTTTGGATTTTCGCCATAAAGTAAATTCACTTGTTCCGAAGCACCGCCATTGGTTTCGACGCGTGCAAAGCAACCCATGTCGATGATGACTGGCGCTACTTGTGCCAATTGATCTTTACGAGGGACATATTTACCCGACGATTGCCACATGTCGCGGTAAACTAGACTAAATTTGATCTCTTTTTTCATGTCCGTTTAAGGTTTAGAGGTTTATTTTGCTGGTTCCGATTCTTCTTTTACCGAGAAATCCGTGATGCCATTTTGAATAAGCAGATTATACCATACAATTAGTTTTTTGATATCGGTAGGATAAACGCGTTCGCGATCGAAAGTTGGTAAAACTTCACCAAAATAGGCGCGCAATTTGTCAGGCGTTTCTTTAGGATCGATGGGTGCTTTTTGACCATTTTCTTTGGCACACATTTGTGCTAAAACTTCGTGCAAAGGTACTTCACCAGCATCGGTAAACATGGCAATGTCCGAAAGAGCCACCACTTTGTCGTGCGAATGAGAAGGAATGCGTTTACCGTCGATAAGTGACTCTACGATAATCATGTTTTTCGATTGTGAAATGAGTTTGTATAAACCTGGTTTACCAGAAATGGATAAAATTGTTTTAAGCATAACTAATTCTGTATTGATATAAAGTGTTAAATAATGATTCTCTTTTTATTTCAAGTGTTTCGGTATGGTTTAGCCGACTTTTGATGTGTTCAAAACATGAAATTTCTGTTTTGCGAGTGGCAAAGATACAAAATTCTTATGAAAATAAAATCGAGAATCAATAATTCAATTTGATAAATTTTAATCTTTCTTTTAGGAGTGCTTTTCAATTAGTTTTTGTTCCTGTTTGAACGTTCTGTTTTTAGGGTTTATTATGGTTGTAATTCGCTTATAAATAATCAATTATGCGAATCTGTAGGAAAACATTTAAAATCATTTTCAGAGTACTTTATTTAACCAAAAAAAATCGTACCTTTGTGCTGCGAAAATTTAGTGATTAATTAATATTATAAAATTATGATTTACTCTCACGAAGTAGAACACATGTGTGTTGTAAAAAAAGGGCCAAATCATGGTCCAGCCCCAATCCCTGAAGAAGGAAAATGGGTGAAGGCCAAAGAAATAAAAGATATTTCTGGTTTGACTCACGGCATTGGTTGGTGTGCACCACAACAAGGTGCTTGTAAATTGACCTTGAATGTAAAAGATGGTCTTATCGAAGAAGCTTTGATTGAAACCATCGGTTGTTCAGGTATGACTCACTCAGCTGCTATGGCTGCTGAAATTCTTCCTGGAAAAACCATTCTTGAAGCATTGAATACCGACTTAGTTTGTGATGCTATTAACACCGCGATGCGTGAATTGTTTTTGCAAATCGTTTACGGTCGTACGCAATCAGCTTTCTCTGAAGGCGGTTTGGTAATTGGTGCAGGTTTGGAAGATTTGGGTAAAGGTTTGCGTTCGCAAGTTGGAACCATGTTCTCAACTAAAGCTAAAGGCGTTCGTTATTTGGAAATGGCCGAAGGTTATGTAACTAAAATTGCGTTAGACGAAGATGGCGAAGTTTGTGGTTACGAATTCGTGCGTGTTGGCCCAATGATGGACTTGATCAAAAAAGGCGTAGATGCTAACGAAGCGCTTAAAAAATCGACTGCACATTACGGTCGTTTTACAGCTGAACAAGGTGCCGTTAAATTTATTGACCCACGTATTGACTAATTAATAGGAGGAAATAAACAATGATAAGAGAAGTAAAATTTGAAAGCCAAAACCGTCGTGAGGCTTCAATCAAAAAAGTGTTGAACTCCTACGGTATCGCATCCATTGAAGAAGCAAATCAAATTTGCGACAAATTGGGTATCGACCCTTATTTGGACTGCGAACAAACACAAAATATTAGTTTTGAAAACGCTAAATGGGCTTACGTAGTAGGTGCTGCTATCGCTATCAAAAAAGGTTGTAAAAATGCTGCTGATGCTGCTGAAGCTATTGGCGAAGGTTTGCAAGCTTTCTGTATCGCAGGCTCTGTAGCCGACGATCGTAAAGTAGGTATTGGTCATGGTAACTTGGCCGCTATGTTGTTGCGCGAAGAAACACAATGTTTTGCTTTCTTGGCAGGACACGAATCGTTTGCTGCAGCTGAAGGCGCCATCAAAATTGCTGAAATGGCTAACAAAGTACGTACGCAACCATTACGTGTTATCTTAAATGGTCTTGGAAAAGATGCAGCTATGATTATTTCACGTATCAATGGTTTTACTTATGTACAAACCGAATTTGATTATTACACTAGCGAATTGAAAGTCGTTAAAACTAAAGCGTATTCAAATGGCCCACGTGCTAAAGTGAATTGCTATGGTGCTGACGATGTTCGCGAAGGTGTAGCTATTATGTGGAAAGAAGGTGTTGACGTATCAATCACAGGTAACTCAACCAACCCAACTCGTTTCCAACATCCAGTAGCTGGTACGTACAAAAAAGAACGCGTATTGGCTGGCGAACGCTATTTCTCAGTAGCTTCAGGTGGCGGTACAGGTCGTACATTGCACCCAGATAATATGGCTGCTGGTCCTGCTTCTTATGGTATGACAGACACCATGGGTCGTATGCACTCTGACGCACAATTTGCTGGTTCTTCATCGGTTCCTGCTCACGTAGAGATGATGGGATTCTTAGGCATGGGTAACAACCCAATGGTTGGTGCTACTGTGGCCGTGGCTGTAAGTGTATCACAAGCTTTGAGCAAATAAAAACCGTTCTTCGGTTGATGATAAAAAATCCCCACTGCAATTGTTTCAGTGGGGATTTTTGTTGGCCATATTCAACCCAAACTCTCGGTGATTATTTAGCGTCGAAAATAGACGTGGTATAATTCTTCCCCTTTTTTATCTATCCAATGAGCTATGTTTAGGCTCGTGGCTTTGTCGATAAGTGGAGCGGGAATAAACGGTGCAATCACTTGATAGATATCATCTGTTTTTAATTTATTTAAGTCCGCTATCACTTGATTCACTGGATGCTCGCCAGCGTTTAATAAAGCTCTAATATCGAGCGAATTCATAATGCGGTGTTCGTCGTACCAATCAGGTTTTGTGGTGTTGAGTGTTACATTGTCTGCTACCTCAATGGCGTCTTGTCCTACTTCTTTTCGAAATAGATTAATAAGTTCTTCTACTTTCACATGACCAATGGCGGCCGCTTGTTGTAGCGTGGCAATTTTGGCAACGGTGTTGCGAAGCACTGGATTTTTTAATTTCTTAAAAGCCGGTACATAATCTATTAATAGGTCCTCGAGTGCTGGGTATGCCTCCAATAGTTGGAGTACTTTTGTTTTAGGGCTGATAATCAGTTTTGGTGATTCCATAATTTAGTGTTTTGAATAAGACAAAATACGTTGTTCTCCAGTCAAATCGCGGTAAGGCTGTACGTTGTGCGACACTTCTAACGTGCCCAAATAGTCGCCTTGTTCATTGCGGAGTGCAAAATATTCGATGTGAATAAGTTTGCCGCCCATGTTTATCCAGAATGGAGCGCGCGACTCACGACCAGTTTTGAAATCGTTGATAATTTTATCCACGATATGCGCACTTGCTGGCGGATGACAGTGGCGTACATCGCGATTGAGTATCGCCCGATTACGTTGAAAAATGCGTTCGGCACTTTGCGAGAAATATTTTACCTTGTCGTCTTTATCCACAAAGGTAATGTCCACTGGCAACGTATTTAGAATGGCCATAATCTCTTCGGCTGAAAAGCTACCACTGGGCAATTGTATGTGACTACCGCTTTTTTGTGATTCATTAATCGATTGTTTCACCACCCATTCAGGGTGCCATTCTATTTGTGGATCGTATAAGCAGAAACCAATTTCGATGGATTGTTTGCTTATTTCGTACCATTGAGCTTCGGTAATGGCGTCGAGTGCCATCGGGAATAGAATTTCCTCTTCTTTGGTAATCATATCCCAAGCACCTTTGGCGGCTGGTTTTAAAACCATTTCGGCAGCCGCTTTAAATTCTTCTGGCGTCATCGTTTCTACTTGAAGCACGTCGATACTGCCTTTGATTTGTTCGCGTATTTCATCCTGTTTGCCCCACATAACTTTAGGCGGGCCAGTTATTTCCAATTTTTCGAGATAAGGAAATAATAAATATTCTTTGCGCTGATAATGTTTATCTACGTCGTACAAATTGTTGAACAAACCGCGTAGTTTGATGATGTTTTCTGTCAGAACGCTGTCCGTTTGTTCTACCATATTACCAATAAGCGTAGAAATGGCATTTACCACGTTACGTATTTCTTGGTTTTCTTTGCGAAAGACATCTACTGGATGACCATCAGGAATTGGTTTTAGTACCGATAAGTCCACGCGTCCCTCAAGCACGGCTGAATGCGCATCGCATAAATTCATAATTTCCTCTTCGGGTAAACCTTCTCCAATCAGTTCTTGTTCCACTTCTACCACTTCGCCGTAAGGTATTTGGCTGAGTGAAAGCAGTAGTTCGTTGCGTACCGATTCTTGAGTTCCACCGTGGTGAAGTTTTAGAATCAACGCTTTGAGTTTATCTTTTCTACTTTGAGAATTGTTGATTAATTCGCTCATAATATGTTTGTTTATAATTTGTTAAATGGCTAATTTCAGAGCTTTTGGATATAGAATGTTGTTTTCCAAATGCACATGAATATGTAAGTCGTCTTCAAACTGTTCGAGTAGTTTGTAGGCAACTTGGTAGGTGTTGCAACCATCGGCTGGCACCACGTAACCATGGCTCAATACATTTATTTTGTCCATAGCACCGCCAGCAAATTCGTGTTCGCCAGTCATGCGCGTAATTTCACTAATAATGGTAGCTTTGGAAGTTTCTGAAGTGGTATGCAAAACCGCTTTAATGGCTGGAAACAATACTTCTTCTTCGTTTTTCAAATGTTGACGAAGTTCGATGTCAATTTGAGTGAATAAATCGGCTATTTGTAGTAATTCTGGGTGATTAGCCCCATGTACTTCGGCAATTTTTTGTGTGTAAAAAGTCAACTCTGGAAGCAGATGTAATACCGTTTTATGGTGCGTATTCATAATATAATCACACAGAAAATCTAAATTCCACTCGTTGAATTTATGCCCAGTGTCAGGACCTGAAACGGACAATTGTGCTAGTTCTGTTTCGAGTTTTTCAATATCTAATTGCTTTTCGCGACAGGCTTCTTCTAAACTTTGATTGCCACCGCAGCAAAAATCAATACCTGCTTTTTTGAATACTTCGGCGGCTCTAAAATCTTCCGTTACTAGGTCGCCAATTCTACTTTGTTTGTACGTTTTCATTGTTATGTTGTTTTATTAATTATTTAAATAGAGGCTGCTTAACTGTTCCACCATTTTTAAGTATTTGTCGGTGTATTCGTTATCGACAGTTGTTTTGTTGGTGGTTTCAAAATCTACCGACATGGATTCCAATACTATTTTTGGTAGTATTTTTTCGGCCATGGGGTAGAGTATACGGTTTTCTTTGTCGATGTGATTGGTAAGTAAATTGCAGTAATTTAGTAAATTATCGGCTATGTGATTGACAGCCTTGTGATTGCCTGATTTCCATTGGGCAATTCCTTCTTCAACCTGTTTGATATAGCCTCTGCCTAGGTTGTGTTCGTGCAACATCACCGCTATTGGGCCACTTTCGCGTTGCATACCGTGTTTTTCCATCTCCATAAACAGCACATCTTCTTCTTTTAGATGGTGGTATTTATCGGCAAAATTTTTAATGAAATCGACGATTTTTTCAACGTGGTCGATATTGAGTGTCGCCTTGTTGGCTAGTAACTGCCGCGTGACGGCAATCATTTTTAGAATATGGTCGTGCTCAACAACCAACATGTTGATAGCTTTCATATGAGTTACTGTTTTAATAGGTTTGTTATAGCTTGTTTAGTTTGATTGGCCGTGGGAGCTGGCGTTTTTACCACTAATACGCGGAAATCGGCTGAGCTGTCGTTGTATACTGCATGTGGAATGTTTTTTGGACTATCAATCAACCAATCTTTCGTGACGGTTTGTTTCTCGTCGCCTATTTCAATCACTCCTTCGCCTTCTAATACGTAGAAAAAAACGTTGACAGCAGTCGTATGTTTTTTCAAACTTTCGCCTGGTTTTAAACGTATATGCACTACTTGTACATCGTCGTTTCCGTGTAATTTACGTGCCTCCACACCGTGTGGATTTTGTGTTGTTTCTAACTGGTTATAAGTGATTGTTTTCATACTTGTTTTTTTATATTTGGATGTTTTTAATATGCTACAAATAAGTAGTATTTATTGGTAAAAAAAATTAATAGCGCAATACGTGCTCAAAATCTAAATCCGACAACTTGGTTTCGTGGAATATTTTGTTCAATTTTTGACGAATAACCAACCATTCATCGTGCATGGCGCAAGGGTTCGTACACGAGCATTCGTTGAATCCCAACACGCAATCGTTTAGTTTATCCATGCTTTCAACGGAGTCGATAATGTCGTACAACGAAATCTCATTAATTGGTTTAGCAAACGTGTAACCGCCATCACGACCTTGTGTACTTTTAATAAAACCAGCTTTCGATAATTCAGTCATCAACCGACGCAAGTATTTATCCGAAACATGCAACTGTTCTATTAAATATTTGGCGGTATATAAGTCGGCTGGCTTTTTCGCCATATAGATCAATATTCGTAGAGCGTATTCCGATGTTTTTGATAATTTCATAATATACTACCTTGTTGTATTATTTTGTGCAAAGAAAATTCTTTTTTTTGAAACTACCAAATAATTGCGTTGTTTTTTTGATTTGTTTAGTCCACAATAGGGAATAATTTTAGCCATAGTTAAGAAATATCTACGACTTCATATCTGTTTTATTTTCTCACTTTATAGCCTAAAGCTTTTAAATTATCATGTTTTAGCGCATTTTCTAAGCCTCCAATTATAAATTGAATGGTAACAGGATTGCCTGTGAAATCAATGACATTATTTAATGAATAATCCACGACATTATATTTAGCTCTTAATCCGAGGTAAAAGGTATTTGTAATATAATATCTATAACCTAATCCAATATTAAAATTATATGTCGAAATTGATTCTCCGTTTAAATTTCGATCTTTATCTTCTTCTAATGCATCAAATCCGTCGTAAGCAATACCCCCAACTAGTTGAAATTCATGCCCATTATTGGTATATAAATCTCGACCGACGTCAATGCCAATATGTCCACCTAAAAAATGATTAGTTAATTCAAGTGAATTATCAGAGTTTGTGCGTCTTGCATAATATGCATTAGGAGAATTAAGGAATTTGATTGCCATTATGATATCATAATTCATTTTTTTATACTTCACTCCCATTTGAAATCCAAGTTCTGGGTGAATCCCGAGTTTGTTTAATTTTCCAGTTGGTATCCACATACCCGTAATCCATGACATGTGGTATTCGGGCAGATCAAGATAATGTTTTAATGTATTCCCGTATTCTTCTGTAAGTGCCGATTGATGATAAGAGTTTGTCTGAAGTTTATACAATAAAGTATCACAGTTCTCTCCATAGAATTCGGTTAATAAATATTCTGTCTGATCTGGTTTATATCTTTGCATTAACGATTTTGCTATATGCTGCGTGTATTTATCAAATTCTTGTCCTGGTGGTATAAAACCAAAATAAGTAGTGTACATGTCGTAGGGATAATAATTTGAGTGTTTTATCATATCCATGCGACTTTGATAGTTAAAAATGTTATTCAGTATGCCTTTTTGTAATAGAGTATCATTATATTCATTTTGTATTAACGCTAATAATATTTTTGCTCTATAAATAGGCTCTCTAGCACCGCATTTGTTCTCCCAATATTGCAGCAACGCCTTCGCAGAATCAAGTTTGTTCTCTTGCATATATTTGATAAAATAGATACTGCTATTATAAGAAATATCACGACAGTCTATTTGCTTTTTGCTCATTAAATTATCAAAATTTTGAGCAAGTGTTAAACTAGTTAATGTACAGATAATGGCAAGAAGGCTTATTCGTTTCATATATTATTATGTATTTATTAATTTGTCTATTTGTTTTGTTAATCTTTAATTTCTTAGCACATAAGACAAGTGCTAAAACACCTGCAAATGTAACTTAAAAATATATAATAATCAACCAAATAGACGTAAAAAAAGCGATGATTTTTTGGTTCATCGCTTTGGGTTTTAGTTATTGTAGGTGGTCGAAATGGTATCACCACCTTCGCCTGTCCAGTTGGTGTGGAAAAACTCGCCACGCGGTTTGTCCGTTCGCTCATAGGTGTGTGCGCCGAAATAGTCGCGTTGTGCTTGTAGCAAGTTGGCTGGCAATTGGTCGGTGCGCATGGCGTCGTAATAAGCTAACGCGGCACTCATAGCTGGTACCGGAATGCCGTTGAGCGCCGCCGCTGCTACCACGTTACGTAGCGATGCAATGGCTTCGGGCAACACGTGTTTGTAAAAGTTGGATGCCAACAAGGTGTCAATGGTTTCGTGTTCGTAAGCTGCTGCAATATTATCCAAAAACGTGGAACGGATGATGCAACCGCCGCGCCAAATTTTAGCAATGGCGGCTAAATTTATGCCCCATTGTTTGTCGGTCGATTTGGTGGCAATGAGTTCAAATCCTTGCGCATACGAAATGAGTTTGGAAGCGTACATGGCGCCTTCAATATCGTGTAGTTGGCAGTTTATCGCTTTGTTTACAGCAGGCTGTGGATAATTCTGGTGCAACAATGTGCGCAACTCTTTTTGTGCCGAAATAAATCGTGAAAAAACGGATTCGGTAATTAAATTGAGCGGAATACTTTCGTTCAACGCATTGATGGATGTCCATTTGCCAGTTCCTTTTTGTCCAGCGGTATCCAAAATCACGTCCAGTACTGATTGTCCGTTTTCTTCGTAGCGCAAAATAGCGGCTGTAATTTCCATCAAATAGCTTTGCAAGCGTTGTTCGTTCCAATCGGCAAACGCTTTGGCAATGGTTTTATTATCCAATTGTAATAACCGTTTGGCGACGTCGTAACCTTCGCAAATTACTTGCATATCGCCATATTCGATGCCATTGTGTACCATTTTTACAAAATGGCCCGCGCCACCATTTCCTACCCATGTGCAACATGGTTCTTGGTTATTGCCCACTTTGGCTGTAATCGCTTCGAATATCGGTTTGATGTGTGGCCAAGCTGCGTGCGCACCGCCTGGCATCATCGATGGGCCGTGAAGCGCACCAAGTTCGCCGCCTGAAATTCCACTACCAACAAATAAAATGTGGTGTTCGGCTAATGTAGTCAGACGACGTTCGGTATCTTCGTAGTTGCTGTTGCCTCCGTCAATCACAATGTCGTTTGCTGTGAGGTGCGGCAGTAACGCTTCGATGGTTTTATCTACGGCTTCGCCAGCTTTTACCATCAATATAATTTTGCGTGGAACGCTCAACGATTCACAAAAATCGGCGATGGACAGAGCTCCGTGAAACTGTTTTCCAGCGGCTCGTCCTTCCATAAATTTAGTAGTTTTGTCGGCACTACGGTTGTACACCGACACGTTATAACCTCGACTTTCGATATTGAGTGCGAGATTTTCGCCCATCACGGCGAGTCCTATAACTCCAATGTCTTGTTTCATAATTTTTATAATTTTGAGGCTGCCGCTTCGTCAATAAACCACGTGATATTCGCGGGTTTATTCACCAACGTGGCTGGCAGCGCCTTGTTTTTATGGGTAATAACTTCGTTTATAATGTGACTTTTACTAACGCCTGTGGTTAGAAAAAACAGGTTTTTAGCTGCGTTGAGTGTACTGCCTGTGAGTGTGACGCGTCGTTGTTGTCCGTGTGGATGCACTACGATTTCTGCGATTTCAGAGGTAGTAAACGATTCCAAATTGTTCGGAAAGATGGAAGCGACGTGCCCATCTTCGCCAAGTCCTAAAATAATCACGTCAAATTCCGGAAAACCGTTGTGAAATGGTATTTTTTCTTGGAGTTTTAATCGATAATCGTTTAACGATTTTTCTTCGTTAGCAAAATAGGTAATCGGGAAGACCTGTTGTTGGTCGATGAGTTTCGTATTTATCAAGGTACGAAAAAAAGAGCCGTAATTACTTTCGGGATTTTCGAGCGCTACCATGCGTTCGTCGCCCCAAAAGAAGTTGAGTCGACTCCAATCGGTATCACTGAATTGTTCTGCCATGATACGGAAGAGCAGTTTGGGCGTTTCGCCACCAGAAAGAGCTACATTGCCGCCCGTTTTGGCAAGTTCTGCCAAACGTTTAGCTACTTCAAAACAAGCGTCAGAGGCGGTTTTGTATTTGTTGATTGTTTGCATCGTATTATAATTCACAATAAACGCCATCGCTGGCTAAATTTTTACATGGATAGCGCCACTCAAAACCATCTTTGGCGAGTAATTGGTTGGCGCGTTCAGGACCCCAAGTGCCTGCTGCATAGCCATAGATTGGATTTTTACGTGGATTGGCAAATGCGTCGATAATTGGTTGTACAAATTTCCACGTCGCTTCTACAGCGTCATTGCGTTGAAAAAGCGTGGAATCGCCCTGAATACAGTCGCACAACAAACGTTCGTATGCCTGCGGTATGTAGTGATCGGTCAGTGATGAATAGTGAAAATCTAATCCGACCTTGTCCACTTGAAATCCTGCGCCAGGCACTTTCATCCCAATTTTTAGCAGTAAACCTTCGTCGGGTTGAATGCGTATAATAAGCTGATTACCAGCATCGGTTAAGCCGTCTTTTTGCGCAAAAATACGATGCGGATTCGATTTGAAGTGAATTACAATTTCGGTGACTTGTGTGGGTAGACGTTTACCGGTGCGTATGTAAAATGGTACGCCGCTCCAGCGCCAATTGTCGATGTAACAAGCCATGGCCATGTAGGTTTCTGTCTTTGAGTTCGGCGCAATGCCATCTTCTTGGCGATAGGCCTTAATGGTTTCGCCATGAATCTGAGATTCGGTATATTGACCACGTACCACGTATTGCGGCACCTCTTCTTCTTTTATCTTGCGTAGCGATTGGAATACTTTCACCATTTCGTCCCGAATAGCGTTACCGTCGGCGGTGGTTGGTGGCTCCATAGCCACAATAGCCAACAATTGAAGCAGGTGATTTTGTACCATGTCACGCATGGCGCCAGCGGTGTCGTAGTAACCAGCGCGTGAACCTACGCCCAACGCTTCGGACGAGGTAATTTCCACATATTTGATGTAATTATGATTCCAAAGTGGTTCAAAAATACTGTTCGAAAAGCGTGTTACTAAAATATTTTGTACAGTTTCTTTGCCTAAATAATGGTCGATGCGGTAAATTTGATCTTCGGCAAATGCTTGCGATAACTCTTTGGTTAATTCTAGCGCACTGGCTAAATCGTGTCCGTAAGGTTTTTCTATAATCACCCGTTTCCAACCTGAATCCTGACAGGTGAGATTGTGCGCTTTCAAATGATGTGTGATGGTGGTGTACATCAAAGGCGGTGTAGCGTAGTAAAAAAGGTAGTTAGCTTCACACGCCAAACTGTCCGATAAGCTTTCAAGGCGCGTTTTGAGTTCCGCATAATCATTGACTTCGCTCGTGTCCATACTTTGAAAATGTAAGTTCGTAGCGAAATTGCGTGCGTCCTCATCAGAATATTTGCTTTTAGGGACAAATTGACTTAATCCATCTATGGTTTTAGCACGAAAGGTCTCGTCGGTCATCGCCATACGTCCCACTCCAAGCACTTTAAAGGTTTCGGGCAACAGCTTTTGCTGATGTAGCGTGTAGAGTGCTGGCATCAGTTTACGCCAAGCTAAATCGCCAGAGGCACCAAAAATGACTAATATAAATTTTTCCATAAACGATTTTACAAATTTGTTCTAGTACAAAAATACAAAAATATATTGACGTGTGACTCTTTATTTTACAATTTCGGCAAAATGCTCAGCGATTATGTATAACAATCCTCTCATTCAAATTTTATTTTAGAAAAAAATCCATATCTTTGTAATACTATTTAAAGAAAATAAAGTTATGAAATTCAATATAATAATCGGATTATTTTTAATTTTGCCAGTGACTGTTAATTGTAACGGTCGTACGCAAAATGCACAAAAGGAGAAAGAAGTTATGAAAACACAAGCAGAAATTTATTTTGCCGGCGGTTGTTTCTGGGGTACCGAGCACTTTATGAAACAAATTGCAGGCGTATATGTCACACAAGCCGGTTATGCCAATGGAACGGTGGAAAACCCCACCTATAAACAGGTTTGTAGTGGCGCTACTGGTTTTGCCGAAACCGTGCAAGTAGTTTACGATAAGGAACAAATAGCCTTGTCGGATTTATTGCAACTCTATTTTAAAACTATTGATCCCACCACGTTAAATCGTCAAGGCGGTGATGTTGGCACACAGTATCGCACGGGAATTTATTACACGGATAAGGCGGATTTGGAGATTATAAAGACAGAATTGACAAAGTTGGCTAAAAGTTACAGTAACCCATTACGAATTGAAGTGGAACCGTTGAAGAATTTTTATCCAGCCGAAGATTATCATCAGGATTATTTAGATAAAAATCCGACAGGTTATTGCCATATCAACCCAAAATTGTTTCAATTGGCACGTGAATTTAAGCCCTCGAAAAAACAAACTAAGCCCGACGAAGCAGAGTTGCGCACGCTTTTGACGCCGTTACAATACGAAGTTACTCAAAAGAATGGTACGGAACCGCCATTTCAAAATGCCTATTTTGATGAATTTAGACCTGGTATCTATGTCGATATTGTAACGGGTGAACCACTTTTTGTATCGTCCGACAAGTTTGAATCGGGTTGTGGCTGGCCAAGTTTCTCAAAACCGATTGACGGTTCTCGTATTGCCGAACGTACCGATAAGTCCCATGGCATGGAACGCGTAGAAGTGCGCAGTTCGGTTGGCGATTCCCATTTAGGTCACGTATTTACTGATGGACCTGCCGAAGCTGGTGGCTTGCGTTATTGTATTAATAGTGCATCTTTACGTTTTGTTCCTAAAGAAAAAATGGCAGCTGAAGGTTATGCCGATTACCTTGACTTGGTAGAAGATAAGAAATAATTGACTGGTTCATTACCACAAAAAAAGCCCATTGTTGTAAAAACGATGGGCTTTAAATATGCTAAAACTGTTTTTTTTTACAAACGCAGTTTCAATCCTGCAAAAATCGTGTCGAGTTTAAAATTGAACACGGCATTCATTTCGCCAGCCATGCAAAGTCCGCAATCGTCGCAAATGCCTAACTCTTCGCCTACGCAACCGCTACGTGTGCCGTCGGGATAAATAAAATTGGTCACCCAACAGAGGCGTTTGAATTGATTGTGTTTCATCAATTTCAAGCCTGAAACGCTGTTCATAATCGGATAACCCGCTTTTTTCATCGCAATCACTTTGTCGATGACTGTCAAACGTGTTTCTTGGTCAATCATCAAATTTTCAGCACCAGGAAATGGTGTGTAGAAATTGATGGAAATACTTTCGATAGCAGGATTGTTTTTGGCATATTCAATGGTTTGTTCCACACTCGTGTAGTTCAATTTATTGACGACCATATTCACACTTAAATGTGGATGTTTCGATGAGGCAATATTGGCTTCGAGGCGTTTAACCGTTCCTTTTCCACGAATTTCTTCGTGAAAATCGCCGTAACCATCGAGGCTAACCCAAATACTATCCGCATGGCTTCCAGTAAAAGGTAATTGTGCGTTGGTGGTAATCGTAGCCGAGAAAAATCCAATCTCTTTCGCCAAATCGATTAAGTCGTTGATGCGATAATCACCATCACGCCAAATCATCACTTCGCCGCCTTCTAAATCTACAAAACGTGAGCCTTGGTTGTATGCGTATTGTAGTTGTTCGCGCACTTCTTCATAACTGAATTGGCGTGGGTTCGTTTTGTTGTATACGCTACAATGTTTGCATTCGAGGTTACATCTGTCCGAAATAAATAACACGGTTTGTAATGGGCGCTTACGTCCTAAAACGCGTGCTCCAAAAAACCACCAGCCGAGGTATATAAATTGTTTAATTTTCATATGTTATAATTGCTAAGTTAAATCAAAATAAGTATCAAATTCACGACAGCTAAAATAAGACAGAAAAAGGTCACTAAGTTACGTGCAATGAGCCAACGCAACATAAACCAATCGATGCCAACTTCACGGTATTTATCAAATTCACCCATCGGTCCCATCCAAGGTTTTAATTGGATGTCGACCGTTTTGTGATGCACAAATTGATTCAGTGAATTGACCAGATAAATAGCCATTGGTAATAAAATGAAAATACTCAAATACGCCCAATGTAGTAAACCTAATGCTACGCCAACGGCGATGATAACAAATGGCACTAAATTGAATATGCCTGAAAAGAAAATCATCCACTTAGGTTTTGCGAGTAGACGAGCAAAGGTCATTTTTCCCACTTTTTCGTCGGGAATGGCATCCATAATCGAGTGCGAATAGACGATATTGGTTACTAATAAACCAACAGGAACGCTTACCAATACAATGGTGGCATCGAAAACGGCAGCGGCTGCATATTGCATACCAATCATAAGTAGTGGACCAAACATCAATCCAATAACGAGTTCGCCGTAGCCTTGATAACACAAACGAAATGGCCAACCCGAATAGGAAATGCCCAAGAAACCAGCAATCAAAGCCAAGTAGAGAATATTGATACCTCTAAAATACAAAATGATAGCGCCGCAAATGCTAGCAATAAGCAGAAAAACCACAATAGCACCAGCGAGTTGTTTTACGGTAGCTTGTCCTGAAGTAAGATAGGGATATTTAGCAATCCGGGCACGCATGCCTTCGGCTGCCATTTCGTTACGGTTTTCACCACTTTTTACTTTGTAATCGAAATAATCGTCGGCCAAATTCATACCTAAATGAGCACAGATAATGCCAAATAAAGCTACCAAGCCAAGCCACCACGAAAAATCGGGGTGTGTGCCCGCCATGGCAAACGCCAATAGGGCAGGTAAAATACTTTGTGGTAGGGCAATGTGTCGTGCGTTGTTAATCCAAAATCCTATTTTATTCATCGTGTTTATTGTTTAAATTGTTTGTGTACAAAGGTACGTGATTTCGCTCGAATTGCCAATATTTTTAGGAAGCTGTTTGGTGGTTTTGTCTTTTCTGAAAAATACCTTACCTTTGTAAGTTGATTAACATAGCATTAAAGTACGTTTGTCACGTCAAACGTCATTACACATAACCGTTTACATAGAGTATTAAATGGAAAATAAATTAGTTATTTACAATACGTTAACACGTAAAAAAGAGGATTTTAAACCGTTGCATGCGCCCAATGTGGGTTTGTATGTGTGCGGACCAACCGTTTATGGTGATGGTCATTTAGGTCATGCGCGTCCAGCCATTACGTTTGATGTGTTATTTCGTTATCTCGCACATTTGGGTTACAAAGTGCGTTACGTGCGCAACATTACCGATGTGGGACATTTGGAACACGATGCCGATGCGGGCGAAGATAAAATTGCTAAAAAAGCACGCCTCGAAAAATTGGAACCAATGGAAGTGGTGCAACATTATTTGTTGCGTTATCATAAAGCGATGGAGCGACTCAATGTGTTGCCACCAAGCATTGAACCACACGCTTCGGGACATATCATTGAGCAGATTGAATTTGTGAAAAAGATTTTGAAGGCAGGTTATGCCTACGAAAGTGAAGGTTCTATCTATTTCGATGTCGAAAAATACAATCAAAAATTTCACTATGGCAAACTTTCGGGACGTAATATTGATGAACTATTAGAAACCACACGCGATTTGGACGGACAAAGCGAAAAACGTCGTAGCGTGGATTTTGCTTTGTGGAAAAAAGCGTCGCCAGAACATATTATGCACTGGCCAAGTCCGTGGAGTGAAGGTTTTCCTGGTTGGCATCTCGAATGCTCGGCTATGGGCACCAAATACTTGGGCGAAGAGTTCGATATTCACGGTGGCGGCATGGATTTGATGTTCCCACATCACGAGTGCGAAATTGCACAAAGTTGTGCTGCTTTAGGTAAAGAGTCCGTGAAATATTGGATGCACAATAATATGATTACCATCAATGGACAAAAAATGGGTAAATCGTTAGGTAATTTTATTACGCTCGATGAATTTTTCACGGGCAATCATCCGTTGTTGTCGCAACCGTTTGCGCCTATGACTATTCGTTTCTTTATTTTGCAAGCGCATTATCGCAGTACCGTCGATTTTAGTAGCGAGGCTTTAGTGGCTAGCGAAAAAGGATTGGTACGTTTGATGGAAGCGTATACACGATTACAAAAATTAACGCCATCGGCTACGTCAACAGTGGAAACAGCTGGCTTGCGCGATAAATGCGAGGCTGCCATGTGCGACGACTTGAATACGCCGATTGTGATTTCGCATCTTTTTGATGCGGCCAAAGCGATTAATACCGTACATGATGGTAAAGGAACAATTTCCGAAGCCGATTTGACTGAATTAAAAGCTGTTTTCAAACTGTTTATAGAAACTGTTTTAGGTCTTCAAACAGAAAAAGTCGCTAGTGAAAGTAATGATGCTTACAAAAAAGCCATTGATTTGTTGTTGCAAATGCGCCTTGATGCCAAAAACAATAAAGATTGGGCGACTTCGGATAAAATTCGCAATGAATTGACCGCACTCGGTTTTACTATCAAAGATACGAAAGATGGTTTTGAGTGGAATTTATAAGTAATGATGTTAAAAAAACTACTTACATATAGCTTTTTATTGCTTACAATTTCAGTGTGGGCAGCCATTCCTGCGGGCTATTACGATACAACTGATGGCAAGAATAAAGGCGAATTAAAGACAGCTTTGTACCAAATTGTTGGTTATGCAAATGTGCTAAATTATGGAAGTGGTGCTGGTTATACGTGGTCTGGATTTGCACAGACCGATGTGCGTTCTGATGGCACTGTGTGGGACATGTATTCCAATCAAATTTATCAATTTAATGGCGTTAATTCTGTGAGTGGCATGCATATAGAACACTCCTTACCAAAAAGCTGGTGGGGCGGGACTGTGAATCAAGCGTATAAGGATTTACATCATCTCAATCCTTCAGATGCTACGGCTAATAATGCCAAAAGTAACTGGACAATGGGCGTGGTGGATGGCGAATTACTCTTTGATAATGGTGTGATTAAAAAGGGACGTTCATTTTTGCGTGATCCACTCAACTCTATTATCGTGTGGGAGCCAGCCGATGAATACAAAGGCGATTTTGCCCGTATTTACATGTACATGGTAACGTGTTACGAACAATTTTCGCCCAATGATACGTGGACGTCTGACGCATCGATGCAGTTAAATGTGAATAACCACGATACGTATCCTTTGTTTCAAGATTGGACAGCCAATTTATTGTTGGCGTGGCATAGAGCCGATCCTGTGAGTGCTAAAGAATTACATAGAAACGAAGAAGTCTATAAAATTCAGGGCAATAGAAATCCTTTTATTGATTGTCCTGTTTTGGCGGAATATATTTGGGGTACTAAAAAGGATGAACTGTTTACGCCAGCCCTTATTTCTGGGCAACCTTATTTAACGGCTCCTATTACAGGTAAATCGCTTGCTTTTACGCCTGATACGCTTGGTTTTGCCCAATTTGTAACCATCCCGATTCAAGGTAAAAGCGTTACTAAAACGTTGAAGGCGAAAATGGCTGGTTCAGCAGCTTCTAAATTCACGCTATCACGTACTTCGTTTACGGCTGCTGAGGTGTTATCTGGTACGTCATTAATGGTTACTTATAATTCTTCTATTATGGCATCAGACACAGTAGAATTACAATTATATAGCGATGAAATTTTAGACACGGTGCGTGTACAATTAACGGCACGTGCATTCGATTCGTTTTCTTTGCTCGATCCTACTATTGGGAGTGACCGCTTTACTATCAATTGGGATGCTTCGCCCGATGCGTCGTCTTATAAAGTATCGGTATTTACCATGAGCCACGCTGGCGAAAAAGCTTGGATAAATCACTTTAACGAGGATTTTATGAGTTCGCCAAATCTACCTTCTGGCTGGACAGTTATTGGTTTTACAGAAACGAGTCAATTGAGTGAAATTCGATTGGCTTCTGGTGCCCAGCCAGGCTCTATAACTTCACCTTCAGTAGATGTGGTAGGTGATAGTATTCAATTATTGGTACGTGCAAAACAGTATGGCAGCGATAATGGCGCCAAGTTAACCGTCGCGTGTAACGATGTAACGGTTGCTACGTTTACAACCGGTACTACTTATCAAACATTTGTTCTTAAATTGGCAGCGTCAGCTTACTCCGCTGTTACGTTCAAGTTGAGTGCTGTTGCAGGGAAGCGCGTAATTATTGACGCCGTACAGCTTGATTTTCAACAGTCGGTAGAATCGTCGGTTATGTTGCCTACTTATCCAAAGCAAGCAACGTTGTTACATCACGAGGTGCTGAATCTCGCTAAAGGACAAACGTATTATTATACGGTTCAACCTCAAGGAGGTGCTAATAATACCGTTTATGGTCCAGAGCAGGTTGTCACTAATGGCAGTGCTACAGGTGTGAATACATCCTTCGAGTCACCATTCAAATGTAGTGTAACGGCTAATGGATTTTGGTTGGAAAATTTAGAACCTAATACTAACGTCTCTCTCGTAGATGCCGTGGGACGTGTTTGCTACACCACATCCCATACAGCTGGAAGTACATTGCACATCCCCTTGTTGGCTAAAGGCATTTTTTTCTTGCGTGTGAATAACCAAATGCCGATTAAATTAATCAAACAAGGATGAAATACGCTTATATTTTATTCGGTTTTTTGTTGGTGCTTTGCGTTAGTTGCGAAACGCCTCAGAGCCAATTTGAAAATTCGGGTTCATTGTCCTATAATGGCACGGCGTATGCCCTCAAGAGTGCACGCCTAAAGCATTATAAAGACACTACTACGGGCGACAACCGTTTTCAGTTAGTGCTGTGTTCATCTACAATGTCTTATCTTGACGAAAAAATGTCTGGTTATGGCGAATTACTCTGCATTACTATTGCTACTGAATCGAATCAATTAGTGCCACAAACGTACGAGTCTAATTCTGGTCAGATTGTCCTGGCAGAATCTTATTTGTTACATATTTCGAGTGATAAAAAAGACACGGTGAAGACAGAATTTTCAACAGGTTCGTTGCAAGTATTGCAAAGTGAACATGGACAAAAATATACGTTTACATTGGATAGTACGGTGCGTGTAACCGGTTCGTATGAAGGTTCTGTAACGTATAGTCACGACATTGATGGTGTACAAGTAGGTTCGCTGGTTGTTGGCGACTCTATCATTCCATTACAACGAGGTGATTTGATGTTTTGGGGATCTATTTTTGGATCTCAATTACACTATTACGAATTTTATTTCTATTCGTGTAATCTGCGTTATAATGATGCTGGAGCTATTAAACAAGGCGTGATGTTTGTGGTGGGGTTACAATCAGAAAATGGAACGTTACCCACGGAAGGAGTTTATCCAATTAGTCGCAAAAATGAGGCTCAAACGGCTCTTTATGGCCATAGAGATGGCAATGCTAACTGGGGGACGTATTGGATGGAGTATTTGTCGTCTGTGGCTCATCAAAAAGCTTATGTGATGCGCGATTCCGTGGCATTTTCAAGAACGAATGATGTATATGAATTCAAATTTAATTGTACAGACCAATTAAATAATGCGATAACAGGAACTTATCATAGTGATTTTAATTTGATGGATGTAAGATAATGACTATACAAACGATGCATACAAGAGCTGAACAATTAGAATCGTTTTCGCGACTACTCGATGTGATGAGTGAATTGCGTGAAAAATGTCCGTGGGATAAAAAGCAGACATTTGAGTCGTTGCGTTGTAATACGATCGAAGAGGTTTACGAATTGGCTGATGCCATTGCTAATAGTGACCTTAAAAACATCAGAAAAGAACTTGGTGATGTGTTATTGCATATTGTGTTTTACGCACAGATAGGAAGCGAAACTAACGACTTTGATATTAAAGATGTGTGCGATGGTTTGGTTGAAAAGCTCATTTATCGTCATCCACATATTTATGCCACTGCTGAAGCAGATACGCCTGAAGCCGTGAAACAAAATTGGGAGCAATTGAAACTTAAAGAGAAGGATGGTAATACCAGTGTGTTGAGTGGCGTTCCTGATGCTTTGCCAGCTTTGATTAAAGCGCACCGTATTCAGGATAAAGCTCGTAGCGTTGGATTCGATTGGGAAGAACGTGATCAGGTATGGGATAAAGTGAAAGAAGAGATTGCTGAATTTGAAGCGGAAGCCAAAATGGAGCAGTCTCCCGATTTGGAAGGTGAGTTTGGCGATGTTTTATTTAGCTTGATAAATGCCGCACGGTTGTACAAAATCAACCCCGAGAATGCGTTAGAAAAAACCAATAAAAAATTTATTCGTCGCTTTAATTACCTCGAAGAGCGCACTATAAAACAAGGAAAAGATTTACGACAAATGAGTCTTGCAGAGATGGATGTTTTTTGGGACGAAGCCAAGTCGCTAGGTTTATAATTATCAAAAAAGGAGAATACCAACGTATTCTCCTTTTTTGCGCTAATGTATGTACTCACTTATTTTTTTTCAGGGCGTTATTGTTACACCTTCTATTTCAGTTTATCTCTCTGACCCTCTGTTGATTATTGCTCAAAAATTATTAAAATGTGCATTTAAATTGATAATTATGCACAAATTCAAAAAAAATGAGTAATTTTGTCCCCTAAATTTTGTATAATTTATATTTTATTCGACATGATAAAAGAAAATTTTATTCGACTATTTGAGAATAGCATAAAAGCAAATTGGGATGAACCTGCTTTTACCGATTATATTGAAGAACACACGCTTACCTATGCTGAAGTAGGTACTGAAGTGGCTAAATTACATCTGTTATTTGACACGATTGGTATCGAAAAAGGAACAAAGGTGTCGTTGATTGGTAAAAATGGTACTAATTGGTGTGTAACGTACATAGCAGTAGTTACTTACGGAGCTGTTATTGTACCTATTTTGCAGGATTTTAATCCAAACGATGTACATCATATTGTGAATCATTCTGATTCTACATTGTTGTTTATTAGCGATAGTATCTGGGAAACGTTGGAAGAGGAAAAAGTGGCCGATTTGCGTGCTGTTTTTTCGTTGAATGACTTCCGTTGCTTGCATCAGAAAGATGGTGAAGCGATACAAAAAGCTACTAAAGCCCTACCAAAAGCATTCGAAAAACGCTATCCAAATGGCTTTACGGCGGCCGACGTACTATATCCAACTATTCCTAATTCAGAATTGGTTTGTATTAGTTATACGTCAGGAACTACAGGATTTAGCAAAGGCGTAATGCTTACAGCTAATAATTTAGCAGGCAACATCGCATTTGGTGTTACTACAGGTTTACTTGGCAAAGGTGATCGCACGTTAGCCTTTTTACCATTAGCTCATGCTTATGGTTGCGCGTTCGACTTCCTAACTTCTTTTTGTGTGGGTGCACATACCACGTATTTAGGTAAAGTGCCATCACCAAAGATTTTATTAAAAGCATTTGCAGAGGTGAAACCAACGGTTATTTTTACGGTGCCGTTGATTATCGAAAAAATATATCGCAAACAGATTCAACCCATGCTCAATAGTCGTTCTATGCGTTGGGCATTGAGTATACCAGTGATTGATAGCACTATATTAGGCACTATTCGTAAAAAATTAAGTGCGGCATTTGGTGGTGAATTTAAAGAGGTTATTATTGGTGGTGCACCACTAAATCCAGAAGTGGAAGAATTTTTCCATCGTATTGGATTTAAGTTTACCATTGGTTATGGTATGACCGAATGTGCACCTTTGATTAGTTATGCTCCTTGGGAACAGTTTAAATTGACTTCTGTAGGTAAAATTTTAGGCGGCATGGAAGTTAAAATTCAGTCAAAAGATCCTTACACTGAAGTGGGCGAAATTATGGTACGTGGTGAACACGTGATGATGGGTTACTACAAAAACGACGAAGCTACTAAATTGGTGCTTGAATCAGATGGTTGGATGCACACCGGTGATATGGGAACTATTGATGCTGACGGTCATATATATATCCGTGGTCGCAATAAGAGTATGTTGTTAAGCGCCTCTGGACAAAACATTTATCCAGAAGAGATAGAAGCAAAGCTAAACAATATGCCGTTTGTTATGGAAAGTTTGATTATCGAAAATGCTGATAATAAATTGGTGGCGTTTATTTATCCCGACTATGATGCTGTGGATGAAGCCAAAATTTCAGAAGAAGAATTGCAGTTGATTATGGATGAAAATCGTAAGAATTTGAATAAGATGGTTGCTTCTTACGAAAATGTGGTGGCGGTGCAGTTGTATCCTAATGAATTTGAAAAAACGCCGAAGAAAAGTATTAAACGTTATTTATACACCAATCTGCTTAAATAAGCGTTTAGTCATTCAAAAAAAAGTTGTTGAACAGAACAAAGGAAAAAGGTTGCTAGAATTAGCAACCTTTTTTTGTTGAAAGAATCAGATTTAGTTCGATTTTTGGGCGAATGTGTGGATTCGTTTATCGATGTATGTTTGAAATTGCGGCGATTCGATAATTTGAATATCGTCATATAAACCTAATACAAAACGTCCCACGCCTTCGTAGCTACACACTTCAGTTTGTAGTAGCCAAGTTTGGTTGTCTTGTTGTGTTAGAGTTTGTTCTGATAATGGATATTCTTCGCGCAATAAATTGGCCGCACGCATACTCAATATTAGTTTTATCGGCATTTTTTGATTGGACGCTATTCGAAAAATATCAATATAACCAGCGTCGTGTTCTGGTTCGTGTTCCCATGTTTGATTTGTGATACTCACTTCGCCAATGCGAGCCGTGTTAAATAGCTTATTAGTTTTTGACGCTGGCTCAAAACACCAAACTTGTACCAAATTGGTGGTGAATTTAAACGGCTCTACTACACGGTCTTGTACGCTGTTGCTGTTGGCCGATTGGTAATTGTGTAAAACGATTTGGCGCTTTGTGTTGATGGCTTCCGCCAACTTTTCCACATTGTTTTTATGTTGCGGATGCACCGTAATATCGGCTAGCATTTTATGCTGATAGACGCTTGCGAGTTTCTTTTTGAGATTTTGTTTAATCAGATTGGTTTCGTCAATACTTTCGATGGCACTTTTTAGGATGTACGCTTCTTCTTCCGAAAAGTGAATCAAGTCGCTAATATCTTTGAGTTGTTTCGATGCTTTGTCGATACGAAAATAATCGCCTTCGCGGTTAATCAGAAAACCAGCATCGCGAAACGTGTCGATGTACCTGTAAATAGTGCGTTCCGAAGTCTCAAGCCGTTTGGCTAGTTGTGGAATGGTGTACGTCGTATTTTCGATAAGCATCATCAAAATACGCAACAAACGTTCTAATTTGGGTTGGTCCATGTGTCTGTGTTGGAAAGTGTGACTGCAAAGTTAAAACTATTTTACGATTATATTCTAAAATATGAACGGTCATTAGAGGTCAGCATGAATATCTTTTGTATTTTTGTGGTATGATAACTGAAACATTACAGACTTACATAGAAACCGAGATTTTACCGCAGTACGATTCGTTTGATAAAGGTCATAATCGCCATCATATTCAGCAAGTGATTGACGAAAGTTTGATTCTTGCCCAATCGTACGATGTTGACCGAAATATGGTGTATGTTATTGCGGCGTATCACGATAGTGGTATTCCTCAAGGGCGCGAGCTTCATCATCTATTTTCGGGTGAAAAATTACTAGCGGATACCCGCTTGCACGAATGGTTTACGCCGGAGCAGTTGTTAATTATGCGTGATGCTATAGAAGATCATCGAGCATCGGGCAAACACGCGCCGCGTACTATTTACGGTTGTATTGTGGCGGAAGCCGATCGCGATATTGTGGCTTTGGTTATTTTGCGGCGTACCATTCAGTTTGGGCTCAAACAGTTTCCCAATGAGCCGTTTGCCTTTCATTTTGAACGCGCAGTAGCGCATCTGAACGAAAAATATGCCGCAGGCGGTTATCTCAAACTGCATCTTAACAGTGCGAAAAATGAACGTGGTTTGGCAGAGTTACGCGCATTGATAGCCGATAAAGTGGCACTCGAAAAGGCCTGCGTAGCTATTTTTAACGAAGAATTAACGACGTAATGTATGCTTCAATTTAAAGAATTAACACTGGCTGACAAAGCGACCATTCAAGGTTATACATTGACGAGTAATCGACGTAATTGCGATTTGTCGTTTGCCAATCTGTGTAGTTGGCGGTTTTTGTATCAGACCGAATTTGCGGAAATGGATGGCTATCTTCTTTTACGGTTTCGGTTGAATGAGGAATGGTCGTATATGATGCCCGTTGGTCAAGGCAATTTGCAGCCTGTTATTTTGGCTATGATAGCCGATGCTGAATCGCTTGGTTTACCTTTTGTGATGCGCGGTGTGAGTGTACGCATGCGTGCCGATTTAGAACAAACGTTTCCCGATAAGTTTCAGTTTGAGTCGAATCGTGATTATGCCGATTATCTTTATCTGCGAGACGATTTAGCCACGTTGCGTGGTAAAAAATTTCAAGCCAAACGTAACCATGTGAATAAGTTTTTACGTTTATATCCTGATTTTACGTATTATGAACTGACGCCCGAATTGGTTCCTGAATGTTTGGCGTTGGAGGCTCAGTGGGCTGCCGAAACTCAGCAGACCAATACGGCGGCTCTGGAATCTGAACGACGTTCCCTGACCTATGCGTTAGAAAATTTCCACGAACTCGATTTAGTTGGCGGTGTACTGTGTGTGGCTGGTAAAATGGCCGCTTTTACTTACGGCACACCTATCAATGCGTTCACGTTTGATGTGTGCGTGGAAAAAGCCGATACGAATATCGAAGGTGCTTACGCTATGATAAATTATGAATTTGCACGTCGTTTGCCAGAACACTATCAATTTATCAATCGTGAAGAAGATTTAGGTATCGCTGGTTTACGTCAAGCCAAATTATCGTATCAGCCGCACGAAATTCTTGAAAAACATCGTGTTACTTTACTTGCCAATAAATAAACTTATGCGAGCACAACTACAACAACTTTATAGACACTGTTTTGACGATAGTGAGGCGTTTGTTGACTACTATTTTCAACAGCGTTATACCGATGATCGTACGCAATATATTTTGCGCGACGAGCAGCCTGTAGCCGCTTTACAAACGCTGTCGTATCCGATGCTATTCGCAGGACGATTGTGTGCGACGGCTTATCTGTCAGCGGTTTGTACGCATCCCGATTATCGTCATCAAGGGTTAATGCGCGATTTATTGGCTCAAACACACCAAACATTGGCTGCACGTGGCGTGGCTGCGGCTTGGCTTATTCCTGCCAAACCGTGGCTCTACGATGTGTACGCCAAACAACAATATGCGACCGTTTTTTACCAAGAGACGGAACTTATTTCGGTGGGTCAAAGTGAATCAGAAACGCATTGTAAAGTTGATACTTTAACGCCCGAATTAGAGTCTGCGGTGTTTGATTTCTTTAACGAACAATTATTGAAAAAACCGTACGCCATTTTGCATACCGAAGAAGATTTTAAAGTGGTTTTAGGTGCGTTGCCGTTAGAACATGGACAAGTGTTGGTGGCGTTTACCGAAAATCATCTTTCGGGTGTGGCATTTGTGACTTCGGAAGGAAAAATTTTAGAATTGTTGTCCGAAAGTCCTGCTGAACGTGTCGCTTTGCTGCGAGAAGTTGGTTTGCGTTACCGATTGCAGACTGTGACGTGTGTAGTAGAGCCTGTGAGTGCCGCTAAAAAGCCATTTGGTATGTTGCGTGTGATTTCCGCTGAAAAACTATTGAAATTGTATGCTGCCACGCATTTTGATTGCAGTATGACTATCAACTTGCTTGACGAGGAATTACCAGAGAATAACGGCTGTTATAAGTTGTCGCAAGGTATGTGTGTTAAAAGTGAAGTGACTCAAGAAATGCCTGTTTGGACCATTCAACAATTAACGGCATTTTTGTTTGAAAACGCACAACCACACGTGAGCCTTATGCTCGATGATTGACGTGGTTTAATAGGAGTTTATCAAACTCTGTTCCCTGATTCTTTAGAAATTCCACCTGAATGCCTACCGTGTAGAGCGACGATTTCATGGCGTCGGACACGAATGGATTGTGCAACAAACGCGAAGCATCTTTTTCGGTGGTGATTATCAGTTTTGGTTCTGGTAAACGGTCGAATTCCTTCTGTATCGTGTCTAAATCCGTTTTTGTGAAGTCGTGATGATCGCCAAATGAAAGCGTGTGTAAAGTGTCTGCAAATGGCGTCACGTAATTATATAAACCCGTAGCCGACACAATGCCTGTTATCACCAAAACATGTGGTTTTGGGGGCACTTCAGTTTCCCAAATAAGTGGTTTTCCAATAAATAACGGTTTCGGTGCTTCGTAAGCAAAAGTCGAGAAAAAGAGTGCTTGGTTTGGTGATAGTTGTAACGCCTTTCGCCAAGTTGTTTCGTCTATTTTTACCGACGGCGGACATTTAGTTACAATCACACAGTGCGCACGGTTAATTCCTTGCGTTGATTCGCGTAAACGTCCCAATGGTAAATACGTATCGTTAAAAATAGGGCGGTTATAATCCACCAAAACCACCGAAAAACTTGGCGTTACGTGGCGGTGTTGAAACGCATCATCCAATAAAATCACTTCGGGTGGTGCTGGCAATGTGAGTAGTTGTTCAATGCCATGAACCCGTTTTTCGTCTACGGCTACCGTCACTTCTGGGAATTTATGCTGCATTTGAAACGGTTCATCGCCAATAGTGTGCGCGGTGGCAGAACTATCAGCCAACACAAATCCTGACGTTTTGCGTTTGTAACCACGGCTAAGCACAGCTAGTCGTTTTTCAGCCGACAATAAGCGTATCACATATTCCGTGTGTGGCGTTTTGCCTGTGCCGCCTACCGAAATATTGCCAATGCAAATGGTAGGAATGTCAAATTGTTTCGCTGCCAGCAGATGACAATCAAATGCTTTGTTGCGCAGCCAAGAAACTCCGCCAAAGAGTTGCGATGGCAAGTATAGTAGCAGGCGTTTCCAAAGTGGTGATTGGTTCATGGCGGCAAAGATAGGTATAAATACGATGTATTAAGAAATTTCCGTTATGATTGATGAATAGTGAGTTGAGGGAATGGGAAACCAATGCCTTCTTCATTAAATGTAGCATAAATAGTTTTGTTCACATCAAAATAGACATCCCAATAATCGCTGGTGTTTACCCATGCACGTACGGTGAGATTTACACTGCTGTCGGCCAAGGCACCTAAAGCCACCAACGTGGTAGGTTCTTTCAAAATGCGTTTTTCGTTCGCCAAAATACGTTCTACAACCGCTTTTGCTTTTT
This sequence comes from Paludibacteraceae bacterium, assembly GCA_028694915.1. Lineage (GTDB taxonomy): Bacteria > Bacteroidota > Bacteroidia > Bacteroidales > Paludibacteraceae > W0P28-013. The sequence goes on along the minus strand of JAQVJY010000004.1, from coordinate 82,025 downwards.
CATAATCTTCGCCATATTCAATGCCAATAATCCACTCCACGCGGCGGGTAATTTGGTTGCTGTAGTTGGTTAGTACGCCATTGCTAAGCGCGCCATTGGGAATGTAGTTTACTTTATTGTCGGCGGTAGTTAAAATGGTGTGAAAAATTTGAATTTCTTTCACCGTTCCGCTCAATCCTTGTGCTTCGATGTAATCACCCACTTTAAACGGTTTGATTAACAGAATGATTAAGCCTCCCGCAAAATTTTGGAGATTTCCGCTTAACGCCATACCAATGGCCACACCAGCCGACGCTAATAATGCAGCAAATGAAGTGGTTTCAATACCCAAAGCACTGATGACTGCGATAATTAAGAAAATGGTCAGTGTGATGTTTACCAAACTGCCCAAAAAAGAGCGTACCGACGGTTCCAAATCGCGTTTAGCCACTACACGTGCGACTACTTTGTTGACGCCTTTTATCACATAGCGTCCAATAACATAAATGACTAATGCCGTTAAAATACTTTTCCCTAGTTCAACGCCTGACACTAGCAATTGATCTAAAATTTTGTCGATTGAATCCATAATTGTCTTATTTAAACTATTATTTTTTTGATTGGTTTAGACTGCAAAAGTAGCTCTTTTTTTTATACGATGAACTATTACTATTGTCGTGTTACACTTTTTTTGTATCTTTGCAGCCTCAATTTATGGCGCCTTTGTCTCGTACTGAGATGGGCCGTGTGCTTGGTCAACCACGTAAAAAACAAGAAATATGAAACAACAAGTATCTGTTCCCTTCATGCTGTTGGGCATTCTGTTTAATGTCTGCCTTATCACAGCTAATTTGCTCGAAACCAAAGTAATCACAGTTTTTGGAATTACCATGACTGCCGGTTTGTTAGTGTTTCCCATTTCGTACATCATCAACGATTGTATTGCCGAAGTGTGGGGATTCAAAAAGGCGCGTCTTATCATTTGGAGTGGTTTTGCCATGAACTTTTTTGTGGTGGCTATGGGGCAAATTGCCGTTATGCTGCCAGCCGCTCCGTTTTGGGATGGTGAAGCAGGATTTAACTTTGTGTTTGGCATGGCGCCACGCATTGTAGTAGCTTCGTTAGCGGCGTTTTTAGTCGGTTCGTTCCTCAATGCGTTTGTTATGAGTAAAATGAAATTGCTGCACGCTGGCAAACATTTCTCGTTACGTGCGGTGTTGAGTACGCTCGTGGGCGAAATGGCCGATTCCATTATCTTTTTCCCCATTGCTTTTGGCGGTATTATTCCAGGCATCGAACTACTCAAACTGATGGCTGTTCAAATTGTGCTCAAATCGCTTTACGAAGTCGTGGTGTTGCCACTCACCATTCGCGTGGTGAAAGCCATTAAAAAAGTAGAAGGCGTTGATACGTTCGATGCGGGCGTGTCGTACAATCCGTTGAAAATCAAAGACATTTAATCACGTTTATTCAATCTAGTATGGAACTAAACGATCAACTGAGTTTGCTCGGTCGCAAAACCGAGTACAAACAAACTTATGCGCCCGAAGTGCTCGAGGCGTTCGATAACAAACATCCCGACAACGACTATTGGGTGCGGTTCAACTGTCCCGAATTTACCAGCTTGTGCCCTATTACGGGGCAACCCGATTTTGCTGAAATTCGCATTAGTTACTTGCCAGCGGTGAAAATGGTAGAGAGCAAAAGTTTGAAACTCTACTTGTTCAGCTTTCGTAATCATGGCGCCTTTCACGAAGATTGTGTCAATATTATTATGAAAGACCTCATCGCCTTGATGCAGCCCAAATACATCGAAGTAACAGGCATTTTCACGCCTCGTGGCGGCATTTCCATCTATCCGTTTGCTAACTACGGACAGCTTGGCACCCCATACGAAGCCATGGCGGCGCAGCGCCTTATCAACCACCAATAACCAAAGCAAATTAGATATGTTTAGCCCTGTAAGTCCACTTGCAGGGCTTTTTTGTATTACCTAAAGTCGCTATGTAAAAAAATATGTATAAAAGTTGTGATACTAAAAATAAAACGGTATATTCGTGGCGTGAATTTTAGGAATCTGGATATTTTTTTTCAATGAGGATAATAGTTAACCTTGATATATGTAATAGTTTGATAGGAGTGGATAAATGTTAAGATAAAGTATAGTGAGAGACTCTTTTCCCACTATTTTATACTTAATTGTATTAATAATTTTTTTAAAGAGGAGGTATTGTTATGATTTACACAAAACCAGCAATCTTGGCTCAAGGTACTATGCAGATGGCGGAATGTCGTCCAAATAGTAAGCCAAGTGGAAGACCTTGTAACCCACCAGCACCTGGCGGGCGTTAATTTACAATTGAGTTAGACGACGATGTTTTAGTAAAAACTCGTCGTCTAATTTTAAAAGACAATGTTATGTATTTTAAACAAAAATCAAATGTTATATTCAGGAACTATGAGTCTTTTGGATATATAACTGACAATAGAAATTTTGGATATAAACAAACGGGTGATGATGAAAATTACATCGGGGATAAAATTCTTTCCGAAAGCGGGACGGTTTTTATGTCTGTTTTAGGCAGGACACCACAAACTCTTGATGAACTTGTAAAAAAAATTAATACACAATTTTTAGATGTTGACATTAAAACAATAGAGACTGACGCTAATGAATTTTATTGTGTACTCGAACAAGATGGCTTTGTTGTGTCTGGTGACACTTTTGAAGAATGCAATAATAAAGATACAAGATTTTCGTATAAAACAGCAAACCCTGAAATAGTCCACAAGGGTTCTTCTTCAATTGTTGTTCGTAAAGAAAATGGTACGCAAGATTTTTTTGAAGAATATTTTAAAGGAACCCCTCAGCTTACTAATTTACACCTAGAAATTACAAGTAAATGTAATGAAAGATGTGTACATTGTTATATTCCACATGAAAATAAAGTGCATCATATGGAATCTGATTTGTTTTATAATATTTTAGAACAATGTAAGAATATGCGGTTGTTGCATTTGAATATAAGCGGTGGTGAACCTATGTTGCATAAAAGCTTTCCTGATTTTTTAAGTAAATGCAACGAATATAATTTCTCAGTAAATGTGCTTAGTAATTTGACGTTACTTAATGATGAAATTCTTCAAGAAATGAAGAGAAATCCACTTTTAGGCGTTCAAACTTCATTATATTCAATGAATCCTAAAATTCACGATGAGATAACACAAATGAAAGGGAGTTTTGAGAAAACCAAAAAAGCAATTTTGCAACTAGTTGATAATGATATCCCTTTACAAATAAGCTGCCCAATCATGAAACAAAACAAAGACTGTTACGATGAAGTTATAAAATGGGCAGGGGAATTCAAGCTTCATGTCGGAGCAGATTCTGTTATTATTGCGAAATATAATCATACAACGCAGAACCTTAATTGCCGCCTATCAATTAATGATATTAAAAAAGTAATTATTAAAAAAGTTGCCACAGATTCAAAATATTTGGAGCAACTGAGACTGGAGGCGGAGAAGAAAGAATATATTACACCCGATGATTTTGTTTGTAGCGTTTGTCATTCTTCTATCTGTATCTCAGATAATGGGAATGTATATCCATGTGCCGGCTGGCAGGATTATGTTGTTGGAAATGTAAAAGAGACTTCGCTCAAAGAAATCTGGGATAATTCTCAAAAAGTCCAATATTTAAGGAATTTGCGTAATAAAGATTTTCCTAAATGTACTCAATGTGCTGATAAGGAATATTGTACCATGTGTATGGTTAGAAATGCAAATGAAAACCCTCAGGGAGATCCATTGGTGGTGAATGAGTTCTTTTGTAATATTGCGAAACTCAATAGACAAATTGCAGAGGTGGAATTGAAATCCTAAAGTAAATAAACAATATTTTCAATCTGTTATAATTATGGCAAAAAATACAACTGAGCTTATTAAAAAAGCAGAAGAACTATTTAATCAAGAAAGGTTTGATGATGTTATTACATTGCTTACAGATGAACTACTAAAACAACTAAAGAATTCCGAATTGTATGTGTGGAGAGGAAATGCATGGTATAATAAAAAAGATGACCAAAGTAAAAATAAAGCCATTAATGATTATGACAAAGCAATAGACCTTAATAAGAATTATACACTTGCATTATATAACAAAGCCCAAATATTTATCACTAGAAAGGATTATAGCGAAGCGATAAAATATTTGGATAAGGTTATTAATTTAGACCCAAAATTTGCCGAAGCATACATTAGTCGAGGACATATTAACAGAGTGTTTTATGAAAGTTATGATAAGGCGATTGAGGACTACACACAAGCTATGATTCGAAGTATAAGTGATAGAAATGCTTACTATTACAGAGGTTTAACATACTATAAAAAAGCCATAAACGAAGAAAATAATATTGAATCAATACAAAGAAGTAAAAATGACCTCGAAAAATATTTGGATATTACTTCTGAAGAAAATGATATTGGTGTTCGGTATGCAAACTACTATTTAAAAAAACTTGATGAGATAAATGATACTGATCTAACCGAAATTAAAAATTTGGTTTTCAAGATAAAAGAAAGTTTATGTCTAAACGAAGACTGCATTACACATTACACCAGCCTTTCCTCTATGAAGATATTAATTCTTGCGGATAACAGCAAGTTAAGAATATCTGAAGGAAACTTTATGAATGATCCTTCCGAAGGTACAGAATTTTATAGCTTTTTATATGATGAGTATAAAAAGAAAGAAGTGGAAACGACTGAAATGGAAGCTTTTGTGCCGAAACCCTTTATTGGTAGCTTCGTTACCAAAGATAAATGTAATAACTTAAATATGTGGCGTTTTTATGGTAAAGAGGATGGAGTAGAAGCCAAAGGATGTGCCATTGTTCTGAGAAGGAAAGATTATATTGAAGATATCAAAGACTCTCTATCAAATGAAAAAAATGAAGAAGCCCGTATAGAGGATGAAAGTGATATAAACTTTTATCGGGTGGTTTATTTACCGCATAACTCATCTAACTTTAAAATTCCAAAATTAGAATCTGACAAAGCTGGTGAATTTGCAGGAATGATGAATACCCTAAAAAAATGTGTAAACGCTTATATAAATAAAGAAACTGCAAATATAACTAGCTTAGAAGAATACCTAAATTATATCGCCTTTTTGTTTAAACGAGATGATTATGAAAATGAAAATGAAGTGCGGCTAGTAATGAATGGTATTGAGTTTGAAAAGAAATTTTGCGAGAAAAACAAGGATGATAAATCTGTCAATCCACCTCGGGTTTATATAGAGCTTATGCCAATAAGAACGAGTGTAGAACAAATCACCTTAGGTCCCAAAGTGGATAAGGCAAATGAATGGGCTTCAGCTTTATATTATAGTTACAAAAAAGAAAAGAGGATGCCCAAAATTGCTATTTCGCATTTGCCCTACAAATAGTTTATGAGCATTGGAATTAGTATATTCTCGGCGCATATTTTGTCCTTATCTGAGAACTATGATAAAGTCATTAGATTTTGTTTGGTTTCTTTCTATTACTAGAATTTACCCGAAAATAAACGGCTTCGTGTCAACCACTTTTTTGGAAGATAAATGCTTTTTTTTAAAAGGTTTTTATAAACCCAATAAAAGCCGAATATCGTCAGGTTTTGCTACCAAATAATCGGGGTTATAGGTGCGTAGTTCTTCTGCCGAGCGAAATCCCCACGTTACACCTACCGCGGTAACGCCAGCGTGCTGGGCGGTGAGCATATCTACGCCCGAATCGCCTACAAATAGCGTTTCTGCTTGCTCTGCATTTGCCAGTTTTCTAATTTCTTCCACCACCGTTGGGTCTGGTTTTATAGGCACATTGTCGCGTTGTCCAAACACGGCTATAAATGGCGTGTCTGCAAAATAATAATTTACAAGTTTTTCCGTCGCAAGTTGGTATTTATTGGAAGCAATGGCGAGTTGTAAGCCGTTGTCGTGGAGTAGTTTTAGTAATGCTGGAATGCCGTCGTATGGGCGTGTGAGGTCGCGTTTGTGAGCGTCGTAAAACGGTATAAATGAAGCGCGTATGCGTAATACGTTTTCGGGCGTACGTGCCTCTTCGGGCAGCGCGCGTTCAAAGAGTTTATTGATGCCGTTTCCTACAAACAAATTGTACGCTTCCACCGCATGCGTAGGGTAGCCATTTTCGGCTAAAGCGTGATTAGTAGCCATTGCCAAGTCGTCAATGGTGTTCAACAACGTACCGTCGAGGTCAAAAATAATCAGTTTTTTCATCGTGGTGCAAAGATAGCCATTTTGGATAAAAAAGAGCGCCTCAGTTGGCGACTTTTTTTTGGATGCTTTAGCCATCGAGTAATGAAGCGTAAATTTTCTGAAAAATAATTGATTAACCCCTTGTCAGTTCCGAAAAAAGTTGTACCTTTGCAGCCCCAAATAGTGGGAAGAATTAACAGTTTTAAGTATTAAAAATCAGAAAAAATGCCTACAATTCAGCAATTAGTTAGAAAAGGAAGGGTTACTCTGGAAGACAAAAGCAAGTCGCCAGCATTGGCTTCATGCCCACAACGTCGTGGTGTTTGTGTACGTGTTTACACGACTACGCCTAAAAAGCCAAACTCGGCTATGCGTAAAGTTGCACGTGTGCGTTTGACTAACTCAAAAGAAGTCAATGCCTACATCCCAGGTGAAGGCCACAATTTGCAAGAGCACTCTATTGTTTTGGTACGTGGTGGTCGTGTTAAAGACTTACCAGGTGTACGTTATCACATCGTTCGCGGTACATTAGATACTGCTGGTGTTTCATCACGCACACAACGTCGCTCAAAATATGGCGCAAAACGTCCTAAAAAGTAATTAAACCGTTTCTATTCACAGAGTTTTAAAACCTGTTTTTGATTTTTGGCTATCGATGAAGGTTGAGTAAATGTATTCGGTGGAATACGTTGAAGACAAAGAAAACAACCAAAACAAAAACGAAATTTTTACAAAAAAATGAGAAAGTCTACACCTAAAAAGCGGATCATTTTACCAGATCCAATTTTTAATGAAGTAATGGTTACGAAATTCGTAAACCATTTGATGTACGATGGCAAAAAGAACACCTCTTTTGAAATCTTCTATGGTGCTCTTGATGTAGTAAAAGCAAAACTTCCTAATGCAGAAGTTGCTCCTCTCGAAATCTGGAAAAAAGCGTTAGAAAACATTACACCACAAGTTGAGGTTAAATCTCGTCGTGTTGGTGGTGCTACTTTCCAAGTTCCTACCGAAATTCGCGCAGATAGAAAAGATTCTATCTCGATGAAAAACCTTATATTATATTCACGTAAAAGAGCAGGTCGTTCTATGGCTGAGAAATTAGCTGCAGAAATCGTTGATGCTTATAACAACCAAGGTGGTGCCTTCAAACGTAAAGAAGAAATTCACCGTATGGCAGAAGCTAACCGTGCGTTTGCTCACTTCCGTTTCTAATTATTAATACAAGGTAATAAAGATTTAGACAAATGGCAAAAAAAGATTTGCACTATACTAGAAATATCGGTATCATGGCTCACATTGATGCTGGTAAAACTACTACCTCTGAACGTATTTTGTTCTACACAGGTTTAACTCACAAAATTGGTGAGGTACATGATGGCGCTGCTACCATGGACTGGATGGAGCAAGAACAAGAGCGTGGTATCACCATCACGTCAGCTGCTACAACTACTAGCTGGAATTATGATGGTAACAAATTTAAAATTAACTTGATTGACACCCCAGGACACGTTGACTTTACCGTTGAGGTAGAACGTTCATTACGTATTTTGGATGGTGCCGTTGCTACATTCTGTGCCGTTGGTGGTGTTGAACCTCAATCGGAAACAGTATGGCGTCAAGCTGACAAATACAATGTTCCTCGTATTTGTTATGTGAATAAAATGGACCGTTCTGGTGCTAACTTCTTCGATGTAGTAAGCCAAATCAAAACAGTTCTTGGTGCAAACCCTTGCCCTATTCAAATTCCAATCGGTGCTGAAGAACATTTTAAAGGTATCGTTGACTTGATTGGTATGAAAGCTATTTTCTGGCACAACGAAACAATGGGCGCTGCGTACGATGTTGAAGAAATTCCTGCTGACGTAAAAGCTGAAGCTGAAGAGTGGAGAGATAAAATGCTTGAAACGCTTGCTAGCTTGGACGATACATTGATGGAAAAATATTTCGACGATCCATCTACCATCACTGAAGAAGAAATTCGTGCGGCTGTTCGTAAAGGCACTTGTGCTATGGAAATTAACCCAGTTATCTTGGGTTCATCTTTCAAAAACAAAGGTGTACAACCATTACTTGATGCAGTTTGTGCTTATTTGCCTTCTCCTGTTGATACCCCAAGTATCGATGGTACAGATCCACGCGATCCAGAAAAGAAATTAACTCGTAAACCAGACGAAGATGAACCATTATGTGCATTAGCATTTAAAATTGCTACTGACCCTTATGTTGGTCGTTTGTGTTTCTTCCGTGTGTATTCAGGTCGTTTAGATGCAGGTTCTTATGTGTATAATACTCGTACTGAGAAAAAAGAACGTATCTCACGTATTTTCCAAATGCACTCAAATAAACAAAACCCAGTTGACGGTATTGGTGCTGGTGATATTGGTGCTGGTGTAGGTTTCAAAGATATTCGTACAGGTGATACTTTGTGCGATGAAAAAGCACCTATCGTGCTTGAATCAATGGACTTCCCAACTCCAGTTATTGGTATCTCAATCGAACCAAAATCACAAGCTGATATCGACAAATTAGGTCTTGGTTTGAGCAAATTGGCTGAAGAAGATCCAACGTTCACCGTTCACACTGACGAACAATCTGGTCAAACAGTAATCGAAGGTATGGGTGAGCTTCACTTGGAAATCATCATCGACCGTTTGAAACGTGAGTTTAAAGTAGAATGTAACCAAGGCCGTCCTCAAGTAGCTTATAAAGAAACTATCACGCAAACCGTTACAATACGTGAAGTTTATAAGAAACAATCGGGTGGTCGTGGTAAATTTGCTGATATCATCGTAAAAGTTGGTCCAAAAGACGAAAACTTTGAAGGTGGCTTGCAATTTGTTGACGAAGTAAAAGGTGGTAATATTCCTAAAGAATTTATCCCATCGGTACAAAAAGGTTTCACAGCAGCTTTGAAAAATGGTGTTTTAGCTGGTTATCCAGTTGATTCTTTGAAAGTTGTTTTGGTCGATGGTTCATTCCACCCAGTTGACTCGGATCAATTGTCGTTTGAAATTTGTGCGCAAATTGCATTTAAAAATGCTTGTGCCAAAGCACGTCCTACATTATTGGAACCTATCATGAAATTGGAAGTTGTAACTCCAGAAGAAAGCATGGGTGATGTAATTGGTGACTTAAACAAACGTCGTGGTCAAGTAGAAGGTATGGAATCAAGCCGTACTGGTGCACGTATCGTAAAAGCTAAAGTACCATTGTCAGAAATGTTTGGTTATGTAACAGCTTTACGTACTATTTCATCAGGTCGTGCTACTTCATCAATGGAATTCTCACATTATGCCGAAGTTTCTACTTCAATTGCTAAAGAAGTAGTAGCAGAAGCTAAAGGTCACGTAGAATTATTGTAATAAAACTTTGAATAATATGCGCATTAGCGAATGACTCTTAATGCGTATATTATTCATTATATATAAATTAATTATAAACAACAAAAAGACATGAGTCAAAAAATTAGAATCAAACTCAAATCTTACGATCACAATTTGGTTGACAAATCAGCTGAAAAAATCGTGAAAACAGTGAAAGCTACAGGTGCTGTAGTAAGTGGTCCAATTCCATTGCCAACACACAAACGTATTTTCACCGTGAACCGTTCTACATTCGTTAACAAAAAATCACGCGAACAGTTCGAATTATCTTCTTACAAACGCTTGATCGACATCTATAGCTCAACAGCTCAAACCGTTGATGCCTTGATGAAACTTGAATTACCTTCAGGTGTCGAAGTAGAAATCAAAGTGTAGTTCTAAACTTATAGAGAGAAAAAATGCGGGGAAATCCCGTAAATGATAACTAATAATAATTTAATTGAAATGCCAGGATTAATTGGAAAAAAAATCGGAATGACATCCGTTTTCAGTGCTGAGGGTAAAAACTTACCATGCACTGTTGTCGAAGTTGGTCCCTGTGTAGTTACGCAAGTTAAAACTGTCGAAACAGATGGTTATAGTGCTGTTCAATTAGGCTTTGAAGACAAAAAAGAAAAACATGCCAACAAAGCTGAAATCGGTCACTGTAAACTTGCAGGTGTAGCTCCAAAGAGACACTTGGTTGAGTTCAAAGGATTCGAAGGAGAATTCAAATTAGGCGACGCTTTAACCGTAGAATTGTTTGAAGAAAACGATTGGATAGACGTTGTTGGAACCTCAAAAGGAAAAGGTCACCAAGGCGTTGTTAAACGTCATGGATTTGGTGGTGTAGGACAAGCAACACACGGTCAACATAACCGTTTGCGTGCTCCAGGTTCGCTTGGTGCATCTTCATACCCATCAAAAGTATTCAAAGGTATGCGTATGGGTGGTCGCACAGGTGGCGATCGCGTAACTGTACAAAACTTGCAAGTAATTAAAGTAATCCCAGAACACAATCTTTTGCTTATCAAAGGATCTGTTCCTGGAGCTAAAGGTTCAATCGTAATAATTGAGAAATAATGGAACTGAGTGTATATAACATCAAAGGAGAAGACACCGGAAGAAAAGTTGCATTAAACGATTCTGTTTTCGGTATTGAGCCAAACGACCACGCTATTTACTTGGACGTTAAACAATATTTGGCTAATCAACGCCAAGGCACACACAAAGCAAAACAACGTAGCGAAATGTCGGGTTCTACCCGCAAATTAGGACGTCAAAAAGGCGGTGGCGGTGCTCGTCGTGGTGATATCAATTCACCATTGTTGGTTGGCGGTGCTCGCGTATTTGGACCAGTTCCACGCGATTATAGCTTTAAATTGAACAAAAAACTAAAACAATTAGCTCGTAAATCTGCCTTGTCGTACAAAGCAGCTAAAGGCGAAATTGTAGTAGTTGATTCTATCAATTTCGAAGCTCCAAAAACGAAGGAATTTATAGCAATGACAAATAATTTGAAAATATCTGATAAAAAGTCACTTATAATTTTATCAGAACCAAATAAAAACGTATATTTGTCAGCTCGTAATTTGCCAAAGGCAAAAGTTTCAAACGTTTCAGAATTAAGTACTTACGGAATTCTGAACTGTTCGGCTTTAGTGCTAGTTGAGTCAGCAATTGCGGAAATCGAACAACACTTTAACGCATAAGGAGGTAAAATATGGCAATTATCATTAAACCGATCGTTACAGAAAAGATGAATAAAATCGGCGAAAAGTTTAATCGCGTTGGCTTTCAGGTAGTACCAAGTGCCAATAAATTAGAGATTAAACACGCCGTTGAAACTCTTTATAACGTAACAGTAGTCGACGTAAATACCTCTAACGTAAAGGGTAAAGCAAAAAGTCGCTACACAAAGAGTGGCGTAATCAATGGTCGTTCATCAGCTTATAAAAGAGCTGTTGTGACCTTGAAAGATGGAGATTCAATTGATTTTTATAGCAACACTTAATAAACAAAAATGGCTGTACGTAAATTAAACCCCATAACACCGGGGCAGAGACACAAGATTATTGGTGCATTCGACACAATTACTGCCAGTGCACCAGAAAAATCTCTTGTAGGTGGTTTCGGAAAATCTGGCGGTCGTAATAACACCGGTAAGATGACCATGCGCTACATTGGTGGCGGTCACAAGAGAAAATACAGAGTAATTGATTTTCGACGTAACAAAGACGGCGTTCCAGCAACAGTGAAAAGTATCGAGTACGATCCAAATCGTTCGGCTCGTATTGCGTTGTTGTATTACGCTGATGGTGAAAAAAGTTACATTCTTGCACCAAACGGATTGCAAGTTGGTCAAACATTACTCTCAGGTGCGCAAGCCGCTCCTGAAGTTGGAAATACACTTCCTTTGGAAAACATTCCACTTGGTACGATTGTTCACAATATTGAACTTCGCCCAGGTCAAGGTGCTGCTTTGGTTCGTTCAGCAGGAACTTTTGCGCAAATCACTTCACGTGAAGATAAATACGTTATCGTAAAATTACCTTCAGGTGAAACTCGCAAAATTCTTGGAACTTGCAAAGCTACAGTAGGAAGCGTAGGAAATGCTGACCATGCCCTCGAAAGATCAGGTAAAGCAGGTCGTAGCCGCTGGCTTGGACGTCGTCCTCGCGTTCGCGGTGTAGCAATGAACCCAGTCGATCACCCAATGGGTGGTGGCGAAGGACGTGCATCAGGTGGTCACCCACGTTCACGCAAAGGCTTGTTGGCTAAGGGTAAGAAAACCCGTGCTCCTAAAAAGCAATCGAGCCAATATATTATTGAAAGAAAGAAAAAATAACGCTTAAAGAACAGTAAATAATATGAGTCGTTCATTAAAAAAAGGACCGTATATCAACCTGAAACTCGAAAAGAAGGTGCTCGACATGAATGAGAGCGGCAAAAAAACCGTTGTTAAAACATGGGCACGTGCTTCGATGATTTCACCTGATTTCGTAGGTCATACAATTGCAGTTCACAACGGTAATAAATTTATTCCTGTGTACGTAACAGAAAATATGGTAGGTCATAAACTCGGTGAGTTCTCTCCTACACGTAATTTCCGCGGTCACGGTGGTAAAAAGAAATAATCCGTTGCACATTAATTTTGTAAAACAAAAAAAACAGAAATAAAAATGGGTGCAAGAAAAAGAATATCTGCCGAAGAAAGAAAAGAAGCCCTGAAGTCAATTTACTTTGCGAAATTGAACAACGTGCCAACTTCGCCTCGTAAGATGCGTTTGGTCGCTGACATGATTCGCGGTATGGAAGTAAACAAAGCACTTAGTGTTTTGAAATTTTCAACTAAAGAAGCTTCAGGAAGAATGGAAAAATTACTTCGTTCTGCCATTGCTAACTGGGAACAAAAAACCGAGCAAAAAGCAGAAAACGGTAATTTATATGTTAGTGGAGTGCATGTAGACTCTGCTCGCATGCTCAAAAGATTACGTACCGCTCCACAAGGACGTGGATACCGTATTCGTAAACGTTCCAACCACGTAACGTTGTTTGTAGACACTAAGAATACTAACGATAATCAAAATTAAGCTAGATGGGACAGAAAATTAATCCGATTAGCAACCGCCTTGGTATTATTCGCGGTTGGGATTCAAACTGGTATGGTGGCAACAATTATGGTGACACTTTACTCGAAGACAGCAAAATCAGAAAATATCTCAATGCCCGTCTTGCTAAAGCCAGTTTATCAAGAATCATTATAGAACGTACACTTAAACTTGTTACTATTACTGTCTGCACTGCTCGCCCCGGTATGATCATCGGAAAGGGTGGACAAGAAGTCGATAAGTTGAAGGAAGAACTGAAGAAAATTACTGACAAAGATGTTCAAATCAACATCTTCGAAGTAAAACGTCCAGACTTGGATGCTGTGATTGTTGCAAATAACATCGCTCGTCAAGTGGAAGGCAAAATTGCTTACCGTCGTGCTGTAAAAATGGCTATAGCCTCTACCATGCGTATGGGTGCTGAAGGTATCAAAGTAATGGTATCTGGTCGTTTGAATGGCGCTGAAATGGCTCGCTCGGAAATGTACAAAGAAGGTCGTACTCCATTGCACACATTCCGCGCAGATATCGACTATTGTCATGCAGAAGCATTGACAAAAGTAGGTCTTATTGGTATTAAAGTTTGGATTTGCCGTGGCGAAATCTATGGTAAAAAAGACTTAGCTCCACAATTCGCTGCTTCTAAAGATAGCGGTCGTGGTCCAGCCAATAACGAAAGAAGCAACAACGGTAAGAGCTTCAGAAAGAGAAAAAAATAATTTATCGAACGAATTTGAATTATACAAATTATGTTACAACCTAAAAAGACAAAATACAGAAGACAGCAAGATGGCCATCCAAAAGGCATCGCTCAACGAGGAAATCAGCTGGCGTTCGGTTCTTTTGGCATCAAATCGTTAGGAACGATATGGATTACAGGTCGTCAGATTGAAGCAGCTCGTGTGGCAGTAACTCGTTACATGCAACGTCAAGGTCAAATCTGGATCCGCATTTTCCCAGACAAACCAATAACCAGAAAACCTGCTGACGTACGTATGGGTAAGGGTAAAGGTGCTCCAGAAGGTTTCGTGGCACCAGTTAGCCCTGGCCGTATGCTTATTGAAGTAGAAGGTGTACCTTTTGAAGTTGCAAAAGAAGCTTTACGCCTCGCAGCTCAAAAATTACCAATTGCTACTAAGTTCGTCGTAAGACGTGATTATGACCCAACTCAAAACGTTTAAGGATTATGAAAACAAGAGAAATAAAAGAATTAACAACAAATGAAATTCGGGAACGTTTAGACGCAGAAAAAGAACACTTATCTCGTCTTACCCTGAATCACGCCATTTCTCCAATTGACAATCCAGCTCAAATAAGAGAATCTCGTAAAACCATTGCGCGTTTTGCGACAGAATTGCGTCAACGTGAACTTCAACAACAATAATGATTATCCAAATGGAAACAAGAAATTTAAGAAAAGAAAGAATCGGTGTTGTTTTCAGCAATAAAATGGATAAGTCCATTACCGTTGCAGTGAAATGGAAAGAGAAACACCCTATCTATGGTAAATTCGTTAATAAAACGAAGAAATACCATGCGCATGACGAAAAAAATGAATGCAATATCGGTGATACCGTACGCATCATGGAAACTCGTCCATTGAGTAAAACCAAAAGATGGAGATTAGTAGAAATTATCGAAAGAGCTAAGTAATTATGATACAACAAGAATCCAGACTTAGAGTAGCCGATAACAGCGGAGCAAAAGAAGTTTTGTGTATCCGTGTATTAGGTGGAACAGGAAAACGTTACGCTTCTATTGGTGACGTAATCGTAGTAGCTGTTAAGAGTGCCATCCCATCGGGTGATGTAAAAAAAGGTAGCGTATCGAAAGCAGTAGTAGTACGTACGAAAAAAGAAGTAGGTCGTCCCGACGGTTCTTATATTCGTTTCGACGACAACGCTTGTGTGCTATTGAATAACGGTGGTGAAATGCGTGGCAGCCGTATTTTTGGGCCTGTAGCTCGTGAATTACGTGCTACCAATATGAAAATTATTTCACTTGCACCAGAAGTGCTTTAACAAATTGTAAAACAGTAAAATAATGAGTAAGTTACACATAAAAAAAGGCGACACCGTTTACGTAAATGCAGGTGAAGACAAAGGCAAAACCGGTCGTGTATTGGAAGTGCTAGTTGACAAAAACCGTGCTATTGTTGAAGGTGTGAATATGGTATCAAAAAGTACCAAGCCTAACGCTAAAAATCCACAAGGTGGTATTGTAAAACAAGAATCTGCTTTGCATATTTCGAACTTAAATGTAGTGGATCCTAAAACAGGAAAACCAACTCGCATTGGCCGTCGCGAAAATGCTGAAGGCAAATTAGTTCGTTATTCAAAAAAATCAGGGGAGGAAATTAAATAATGACAACAGATAGCTTAAAACAAGATTATTTGGAACGCATTGTTCCTGCTTTGACTAAGGAATTTGGTTACAAATCCGTTATGGAAGTGCCTCGCCTTGAAAAAATTGTATTGAATCAAGGTTTAGGAATTGCCGTTGCCGATAAAAAAATTATCGATACTGCAATCGTAGAAATGACTACTATTACTGGTCAAAAAGCTGTGCCAACGATTTCTAAAAAAGACATCGCTAACTTCAAATTACGTAAAAAAATGCCTATTGGCGTTCGCGTAACATTGAGAGATAAAAAAATGTACGAATTTTTGGAACGTTTGGTAAGAGTAGCTTTACCTCGTATTCGTGACTTCAAAGGTATTGACTCGAAACTTGATGGACGTGGTAATTACACGTTGGGTATTACCGAACAAATTATTTTCCCTGAAATCAATATCGATGGGATTTCAAAATTGTTAGGTATGAACATCACCTTTGTAACAACTGCTAAAACTGACGAAGAAGGTTTTGCGTTGTTGAAAGAATTCGGATTACCATTTAAGAAAAACTAATAAAGAGATACAAAAATGGCAAAAGAATCAATGAAAGCTCGCGAGGTAAAACGCGCTAAAATGGTGGCTAAATATGCTGAAAAACGTAAAACGTTATTGGCTGCTGGCGACTATGAATCACTTCAGCTTTTACCTAAAAATGCTTCGTATGTACGTTTACACAACCGTTGTAAAATCACCGGTCGTCCAAAAGGTTACATGCGTCAATTCGGAATTTCGCGTATTCAGTTCCGCGAAATGGCTTCAGCCGGCTTGATACCAGGTGTAAAGAAAGCTAGTTGGTAGTATTTATAACGATGAATTACTCTTTTTTTATGAAGGAGTAATTCGCCGTTTCAATATCAGATAGAGATATTAACTAAATATTGTCCCGATTGTCGGGATCAATTTAAATTTAATTTTATGACAGATCCAATTGCAGATTATTTAACTAGATTGCGAAACGCCATTCAAGCTAATCATAGAGTGGTTGAAGTTCCTGCATCTAATTTGAAAAAAGAAATTACAAAAGTTCTTTTTGACAAAGGCTACATCTTAAACTACAAGTTTGTAGAAGAAGGCCCTCAAGGTTCAATTAAAATTGCCTTGAAGTATGATCCGATTAACAAAGTTAATGCGGTGAAAAAAATGATTAGAGTATCGACTCCTGGTTTACGTAAATATGTTGGCTACAAAGACATGCCACGCGTATTGAACGGCTTAGGTATTGCTATTCTTTCTACATCGAAAGGTGTAATGACCGACAAAGAAGCTCGCGAACAAAAGATTGGCGGCGAAGTTTTATGTTACATCTATTAATGAAGGAGGAATAATAATGTCAAGAATAGGAAAATTACCAATCGAATTACCTGCTGGTGTTACTATTACCGTAAATAACGGTGAAGTGACAGTAAAAGGTCCTAAAGGTGAGTTAAAACAAGTGGTTAATCCAGCTATCACTGTTGCAGTGGAAGATGGCGTATGCCATGTAACTCGTCCTGATGATGAAAAAGAAAATCGTGCCATGCACGGTTTGTATCGTTCTTTGATTCACAACATGGTTGTAGGAGTTTCAGAAGGTTACAAAAAAACATTAGAACTGGTAGGTGTGGGTTACCGCGCTTCAAACAATGGACAAGTGTTAGAACTTGCTCTTGGTTATACACACAACATCTTCTTAGGCTTGCCTGATGAAGTAAAAGTTCAAACTGTTTCTGAACGTAACCAAAACCCTTTAATTGTATTCGAAAGTGCTGATAAACAATTAATCGGACAAGTTTGCGCTAAGATTCGTTCGTTCCGCAAACCAGAACCTTACAAAGGAAAAGGTGTTAAATTCAAAGGCGAAGTTATTCGTAGAAAAGCTGGTAAAACAGCAGGTAAATAATTTACGTAAACTAGTAAGATTATGACTGGAAAATTAGAAAGAAGATTAAAGATAAAAGCACACATTCGTCACAGAGTGAGTGGTACTGCTGAATTACCACGTTTAACGGTATTCCGTAGCAACGCGCAAATTTATGCACAAGTCATTGACGATGTTGCAGGCAAAACCTTGGCTTCGGCTTCTTCATTGGGCATTAAAGATAAAATGACCAAAAAAGAACAAGCTGCCAAAGTTGGAGAACTTGTTGCTAAAAAAGCACAAGAAAGTGGTGTAACCACAGTGATTTTTGACCGTAATGGTTATTTGTATCACGGTAGAGTGAAAGAATTGGCAGATGCTGCTCGTAAAGGTGGACTTAAATTTTAATAAACAACTATGTCAGAAAATAATAACAGAGTAAAAACAACAAACGATATCGAATTAAAAGATCGTTTGGTAGCCATTAATCGTGTTACAAAAGTTACAAAAGGAGGACGTGCATTTAGCTTCTCTGCTATCGTAGTGGTAGGTAATGAAAATGGCATCGTTGGTTGGGGACTTGGTAAAGCTGGTGAAGTAACTGCTGCTATCGCTAAAGGCGTTGAAGCTGCAAAGAAAAACTTGATTCGTGTCCCAGTTCACAAAGGAACAATCCCTCACGAACAAATCGCTCGTTTTGGAGGTGCTGAAGTTTTTCTTCACCCTGCATCTCAAGGTACCGGTGTTAAAGCTGGTGGTGCTATGCGTGCTGTTCTTGAAAGTGTTGGTGTAACAGACGTTTTGGCTAAGTCAAAAGGTTCTTCTAACCCTCACAACTTGGTAAAAGCAACATTTTCGGCTTTAGGCGAATTGCGTGATGCTTATACAGTAGCACAGAACAGAGGTGTTTCTATGGAAAAAGTGTTTAAAGGTTAAAACTAGATAATTATGGCAACAATAAAAATTCAACAAGTAAAAAGCAGAATCAAATGTCCTAAAGTTCAAAAATTGACTTTAGATGCACTTGGACTAAAAAAGATGAATGCCGTAGTTGAGCACGAAGCTACACCTTCTATTTTAGGAATGGTGCAAAAAGTGAAACACTTGGTAAAAATAGTAGACTAATAACATTGGTAAAATCTTTAAACAAAAAAAGATATGAATTTAAGTAACATTACACCCGCAATGGGTTCTGTAAAAACCAATAAACGTTTAGGTCGTGGTACTGGTTCTGGTAAAGGCGGTACTTCTACACGTGGTCACAAGGGCGCAAAATCGCGTTCAGGTTACTCACGTAAAATTGGTTTCGAAGGCGGTCAGATGCCTTTGCAACGCCGTTTGCCTAAGTTTGGTTTTAACAATATTAATCGTGTAGAGTACAAAGCTATTAATTTGGATACCCTTCAAACATTAGCTGAAGCTACAAAAGCAACTAAAATCGATTTAGCGGCTTTAATCCAAGCTGGCTTTATTACAAAAAGCCAATTAGTTAAAATTTTAGCTAAAGGTTCATTGACTGCTAAACTAGAAGTAGAAGCACACGCATTTTCTAAAGCTGCTGAAGACGCTATCGTTGCAGTTGGTGGAAGTGTAGTAAAATTGTAATACAATGAAATTACTAGAGACTTTTAAAAATATTTGGAAGATTGAGGATTTACGCTCAAAAATCTTAACGACAATTTTATTTATTTTAATTTATCGTTTTGGTTCGTTTATCGTTCTTCCAGGTATTGATCCGAGTGCACTTACCGCTTTGAAATCACAAACAAGCGGTGGGTTGCTTTCGTTGTTAGATATGTTCTCTGGAGGTGCGTTCTCTAACGCTTCAATTTTTGCGTTAGGAATTATGCCTTACATCTCAGCCTCTATTGTTATTCAATTGCTAACTATAGCAGTTCCTTATTTCCAAAAGATGCAACGAGATGGAGAAAGTGGACGTCGCAAAATGAATCAATTAACTCGTTATCTAACAGTTGCGATTCTTTTGTTACAAGGTCCTTCCTATTTAATTAACCTAAGCGTTCAGTTGGGACAAGCAGGTGCTGCACTACCTTCGGGTTTGTGGTTTAGCATCTCTTCAACAGTAATTCTTTGTGCTGGCTCTATGTTTGTGATGTGGCTTGGTGAGCGTATGACTGATAAAGGTATTGGTAATGGTATTTCCATGATCATTATGATTGGTATCATCGCTCGTTTCCCTGCTGCTATTATTCAAGAGTTCATCTCTCGTTCAGGCGACGCTGGTGGTGGTTTGATTATGTTCCTTGGTGAAATAGTTGTATTGCTATTGGTTATTGCTGCTAGTATTTTATTAGTACAAGGTACTCGTAAAGTGCCTGTGCAATATGCAAAACGAGTAGTTGGTAACAAACAATACGGTGGTGTACGTCAGTATATTCCATTGAAAGTAAATGCTGCAGGTGTAATGCCTATCATCTTTGCGCAAGCCATTATGATGGTGCCAATTATGCTCGCTGGATTTAATGCAGAAGGTGTTAGTAACTTTATGCGAGTTTTCATGGATAATACCAGTTTTTGGTATAATTTTGTATTCGCAATTATGATCGTTGCTTTTACCTATTTTTATACTGCTATCACTATCAATCCAACGCAAATGGCAGAGGAAATGAAACGTAATAACGGATTTATTCCAGGTGTAAAACCAGGTAAAAAAACTGCCGAATATATTGACATGATTATGTCACGTATTACTTTGCCAGGATCGTTCTTTTTGGCATTGGTAGCTATTATGCCTTCTTTTGCAAGCATATTTGGTATAACTGGTAGTTTTGCACAATTTTATGGTGGTACATCACTGTTGATTTTAGTAGGTGTAGTGCTTGATACTTTACAACAAGTAGAAAGCCACTTATTAATGAGACATTATGATGGCTTATTAAAATCAGGTCGTATTAAAGGTCGCACAGGCTCTATTGCTGCGTATTGATAAAATGATCTATTTAAAGACAGCAGAGGAAATTGAGTTGTTGCGAGAAAGCAACCTTTTGGTTAGTAAAACTTTGGCAGAGTTAGCAAAACTAGTGAAGCCTGGCGTAACAACAGCTCAGCTGGATAAAATTGCAGAAGAATTTATTCGAGATAACGGAGCAACACCAGCGTTCAAAGGATATGGAGGTTTTCCAGCTTCAATTTGTACGTCGGTAAATGATCAAGTGGTACACGGTATCCCATCGGACAAAGTAATTTTGAAAGATGGTGATATTGTATCCATTGATTGTGGAACTTTTAAGAACGGTTTTGTTGGCGACTCAGCTTATACGTTTTGCGTAGGAGAAGTGAGTGTCGAGATAAGAAACCTCTTAGAAATCACTAAAAATTCCTTGTTCAAAGGTATAGAACAAGCTATCGAAGGTAATCGTATCGGAGATATAGGGTATGCGGTTCAAAATCACTGCGAAGCTCAAGGATACGGTGTGGTACGTGAAATGGTGGGTCATGGTGTGGGTCGTAAGATGCACGAATCTCCAGAGGTTCCTAACTATGGTCGCCGTGGATCGGGTCCATTATTAAAAACAGGCATGACTATTTGCATTGAGCCTATGATTAATTTAGGTCGTAAAGAGTTACGCTTCGAACGTGATGGTTGGACCACTCGTACTATCGATGGAAAATGTTCTGCACATTTTGAACATGCAGTAGCAATTAAAAAAGGGAAAGCAGATATCCTTTCCGATTTTGGAATTATAGAAAACGTATTAAGTAATCTGAATTAAATTTATGGCAAAACAGTCAGCAATAGAACAAGACGGTACGATAGTGGAAGCATTGTCGAACGCTATGTTCCGCGTTGAATTGGAAAATGGGCATGAAATTACGGCTCATATCTCTGGCAAAATGCGTATGCATTACATTCGTATTCTTCCTGGTGATAGAGTAAAAGTTGAAATGTCGCCTTACGACTTGACAAAGGGTCGTATATCGTTTCGATATAAATAAATTTTCATAAAAATTATATCACATGAAAGTAAGAGCATCTATTAAAAAGCGCAATGACGATTGCAAAATCGTTCGTAGAAAAGGACGCTTGTATGTTATTAACAAAAAAAATCCTAAGATGAAACAACGTCAAGGGTAATTTTAAAAAACAGTTTATGGCTATAAGAATTGTAGGAGTAGATTTACCCCAAAACAAACGTGGGGAAGTTGGATTGACTTATATCTACGGAATAGGTCGCAGTAGTGCACGCAAGATTTTAGCAGAGGCTGGTGTTGATCTCAACACTAAAGTTCAAGATTGGACTGATGACCAGGCTGCAAAAATCCGCGAAATCATTGGCGCGGGCTTCAAAGTTGAAGGTGAACTTCGCTCTGAAGTACAATTGAACATCAAGCGATTGATGGACATTGGTTGTTACAGAGGTGTACGTCACCGTTTAGGTATGCCACTTCGTGGTCAAAGTACTAAAAACAATGCACGTACACGTAAAGGTAAAAAGAAAACAGTTGCTAACAAGAAAAAAGCAACTAAGTAATTAACTGCTTAAAAATTAGAAGTTGATATGGCAAAGAAAACAGTAACAACCAAGAAAAGGGTAGTTAAAGTAGATGGTGTCGGACAATTACACGTTCACTCATCATTTAATAATATCATTGTAACCCTTGCAAATGGCGAAGGTCAAGTAATCTCCTGGTCATCAGCCGGTAAAATGGGTTTCCGTGGCTCTAAAAAGAACACGCCGTATGCTGCTCAAATGGCAGCTCAAGATTGTGCCAAAGTTGCATTTGATCTTGGTTTGAGAAAAGTAAAAGCGTATGTAAAAGGACCAGGTAACGGTCGCGAATCTGCTATCAGAACTGTACACGGTGCAGGTATCGAAGTAACAGAAATCATCGATGTTACACCACTTCCACACAATGGATGTCGTCCCGCAAAACGCAGAAGAGTATAACAGTTTAAAACATTAAAGAAAAATGGCAAGATATACTGGACCAAAATCAAAAATTGCTCGCAAATTTGGTGAACCAATTTTCGGACCTGATAAAGCTCAAGCCCGTAGAAATTATCCTCCTGGACAACACGGTAATACTCGTAAACGTAAAACGTCTGAGTATGGTGTTCAGTTGAAAGAAAAACAAAAAGCTAAATATACCTATGGCGTATTAGAAAAACAATTCCGCAATTTGTTTGAAAAAGCTCAAGCACACTCTGGTATTACAGGTGAAATTTTGTTGAAATTGTTAGAATGCCGTCTCGATAACGTTGTTTATCGTTTAGGTATCGCTAAAACACGTTCTGCTGCTCGTCAGTTGGTATCACACAAACACATCACTGTAGATGGAGAAGTGGTGAATATACCTTCTTATTCAGTAAAACAAGGACAAGTGATTGCAGTTCGTGAAAAAGACAAATCAATGTCTGTTATCGTTGATTCTTTGAACGGCTTTAACCACAGCAAATATCCTTGGTTAGAATGGGATAACACAGCTATGGCTGGTAAGTTCTTACACACTCCAGAACGTGCTGATATTCCTGAAAACATTAAGGAACAATTAATCGTTGAATTGTACTCTAAATAATTGTAGAATATGGCTATATTAGCATTTCAAAAACCAGACAAGGTAATCATGTTGGAAGCGAACGACTTTCAAGGTAAATTTGAATTTCGTCCGTTGGAACCCGGATTTGGTATTACTATAGGTAATGCTTTGCGCCGCATTCTTCTCTCTTCTTTGGAAGGATATGCAATTACTTCGATTAAAATTGAAGGAGTTGATCACGAATTTGCTACCATTCCAGG
Organism: Paludibacteraceae bacterium; assembly: GCA_028694915.1. Classification (GTDB taxonomy): domain Bacteria; phylum Bacteroidota; class Bacteroidia; order Bacteroidales; family Paludibacteraceae; genus W0P28-013. The sequence goes on along the minus strand of JAQVJY010000004.1, from coordinate 58,819 downwards.
AGTAATCGATGATGTTACAAATATTATCCTCAACTTGAAACAAGTTCGTTTTAAAGCTACTCACGATAAGGCTGATGGCGAAAAATTGACATTAGTTGTTTCGGGTCGCGAAGTGGTGAAAGCAGGTGACTTAAATTCATTGTTGACCAATTTTGAAGTGTTGAATCCTGAACTTGTTTTGTGCAAGATGGATGTTTCGGCTACTTTTAAAATGGAATTGACAATTAATAAGGGCCGTGGTTATTTACCAGCAGAAGAGAATAAATTGGTAGCTGATGAAATCGGTGTTATTCCAATTGATGCAATTTTTACACCAATTCGTAATGTGAAATATGCGATAGAAAACTACCGCGTAGAACAAAAAACGGACTACGAAAAATTGCTTTTGGATATTGATACTGACGGTTCAATTCACCCTAAAGAAGCATTGAAGGAAGCCGCTCGTATTTTGATTCAACACTTTATGTTATTCTCTGACGATAAAATTGCGTTGGATACAACAGAAGGTGCTGGTAACGAAGAATTTGATGAAGAAGTGTTACACATGCGTCAAATGCTTAAAAGTAAATTAGTGGATCTCGATCTTTCAGTTCGTGCCATTAACTGCTTGAAAGCTGCTGATATTGAAACCTTAGGTGCTTTGTGTAAAATCACTCGTCCTGAGTTGTTGAAATTCAGAAACTTCGGTAAAAAATCATTAACTGAGTTGGAAGCTAAATTGGCAAGCTTAAACTTGTCGTTTGGCATGGATCTTTCGAAATATAAATTAGATAAAGATTAATAAACATGAGACATAATAAAAAATTCAATCATTTAGGTCGTAAAACAGCGCACCGTAATTCTATGTTGGCGAATATGGCATGCTCGTTGATTCAACATAAACGCATTGCCACTACAACAGCGAAAGCTAAAGCGTTGAGAAAATTTGTGGAACCTCTTATTACCAAAAGTAAAGAGGATTCAACTAATTCTCGTCGCGTGGTATTTGCCGAATTACAGAACAAAGAAGCTGTGACTGAATTGTTCCGTGAAATCTCTCAAAAAGTGGCTAATCGCCCAGGTGGTTATACACGTATTTTACGTACAGGATTCCGTCAAGGTGATGCTGCAGAAATGTGTATTATTGAGTTGGTTGACTACAACGAAAACATGTTGAAAGAAACTTCAGCTAAAAAAGCTACTCGTACTCGTCGTAGCAAAAAAGCGGTAGAAGCTGCTCCAGTAGTTGAAGCTCCTGCAACAGAAGCTGCTGAATAATAAGTTCATTTTATATAAAAAAGCGCCTGATATTTTCAGGCGCTTTTTTTATGTCGATAGGAGAACTGTTATAATTTTATTATCTTTGTAATATTCTAATTATATAAACCTGTATGCAAAGGAAAGAAGTTGTACGTCTGTCGTCTGATTTATTGCGTGAGGCGCTAAGCTCCAACGGCAATGAGGCGGCTATACATTTAACAGAATTGTCGGTTCAGGAAGCATGGGCGCAAATATTGGGTCCGTTGGCTCAATATTCTACCAACTTAGAGTTCAAAGATGGTGCTTTGAACGTACGCATTACATCAGCCGTTTTACGTAATGATTTGTTTATGCAGCGTTCGCATCTGATAGAGAAAATTAATAACGCTATTGGGAAGAACATTGTCTATAGTATTGTGTTTCGCTAATTAAAAAGGCAGAGTTTGTAAACTCTGCCTTTTTAAATTATTTTCCTTTTTCTTTTTCCTCTTCTTTCAGAGCTGCTTTTTCTTCTCGCTCTCTCTTCTTAGCTTCTCGCTCCTTTTTACTATCGGCAGTGCTTGATTTCCAACTGTCCCATAGCTCGGCTAACGAGTTAAAGCTTTCGCGATATACAAGACCGATGCCTTGCGTGGTTAGAGCGCTTTTAAACTCTTTGTAGTCGTTGGTGTGGGTGTAAGCCTTGGCACTTAATTTTCCCGATTGTATAAGCGTGTATTCGAAGTCGAAATCTCCAATGAATTTGGAGGCGGATAAATTGTCGTCACGATATCCAACGTTGCCGTTGAATGTGATACGGTTATTTGGCGTATATAGGAAATTAAACTCATATTCGTTACTTCGTTCATTCCCTTCGCCCGTACTGCGGAAATTGACACCAAAATTCCAGTTGTCGAACATCTGCGAAGCCCAATTGTTTAACTGGGTGGAGAGTGTCGACGATGCTACAGCTAGGAGGTCATTTTGATTTATAATCCCTGCAGTAGTACTTTTCATAGATTCTGGCGTGAAAAACTTACCAAGAACTAGTAGATAAATGATTTGACGATTCATCATTTCATCCGTATTTACTACAGCTTGCAACGCACGGTTTAATTCTTCTTCGGAGTTAGGAAGATTTAAATCAAACTTAATATTTGGGCTCATAATATTGCCCGTTAGATTAAGAATACATTGTACTGGCACTGTTGTCCGGTTGCTCGACTCCAAAATACTTTTTTCAAGAACGTCCAATAACGAAGCATTTACTTGATAGATCGCTCTGAGGTTGACAGTCGGGTTGAACGGATCTCCATTCCAATTAATGGTACCTCCTTGAGTTACTTTAAAATCTTTGCGTAAGGCATTTTGGAATGTAAATAGATAAGAACCTTGTTCTATTTCATAATTGCCATACATTTTAAATTCCTCATTTTTTGTATTGTAATCCATACGCAAGTTTCCATCTCCGCGCGCTTTAATGACATCACCAGCTTGCTGGTCGACTAGGAGCTGAATTTCTGCATTAGGATTCACATCTACCATTAAATTGAGGCTTATTTCATTTTCACTTTCTACGACAGGCTTAACCTCTTTTTCTTTAGTCGTAGTTGGTGCGCGATGATCCACAAATGTGATAAATGCATTTTCTGTGGCCACAGAACTACCAAACGGGATAATTAATTTTGAATTTTTTTCTGTGGTTCCTCTCACGGTTATATTCGTTTTCTGTTCAGTGCCTGCGATGATGGCTTTCCCCGTGGCGTAAGCTGTTCCGTAGAATGTTGAATTATCTTTTTTAGTGGTATTCAACACTTTCATTTTGTTACAATCAAGTTCGATACGGTATTTCAAATCTTTAAAATACTGATGCGTAATATAACCGTTTAATTTTCCCTTATTACCTTCCGTGTCAAGTACCGTAATATTTTTTAATTTGATTTCAGTGGGCGTTACATGGATAGAATCATGGAAAAAATAAGTTGTTTTGAGAAAGTCGATGCTAGCTTGAGCTTCTTCAGCTAAAGCATCAGCAGTTACAGTGATGGTGTTTTTACGTGTGTTTCCATACACATGAATATCTCCCGAACCATATCCTCTCACGTTTTGTAAAACACTCGATAAATAATAATCCAAAAACCGTAAATCTAACCGTTTGGCTTTCCCCTTCAAATCGAGTGAATCTTTTCCAAGGTAAAAACCTCCGTCAATAACTGCTGTTGTATCTCGATTATCAGCTAAAACAACGCCTCCGAAGTTTATTTTTTTATTGATGTTATCAAAATTTGAGGTGGCGTGTACATTTCCCCAATACGCGCGGTTAAACAAGAAATCGGAGATAGAAACATCTGCTTCGATAATTGGTTTATCAAATAACCGTGTTAGGTTTACTTGACCTGTTGTTTTGCCTCCAAATTCAATGGCAGCATTCCGTAACAATAAGCCACTGATAAATTCTAAGTCAATATTATGCAGGTCGACAGCCAGTAAATCATCAATGGACTTGGAGGCTTTGCCATCGATATGTATAAGTTGGTCGTCCGATTCTAGGTTAAAATCGTTTACTGTAAATTCTTTAAAGTTAGTTGTTATGTCCGAAGCGGCCATATCCCAAATGGCATTTTGAATCACGAGCTGGGTTGGTAAAAATTGTATGTGTGCATTCACCCTATTATCAATCGACACAAAATGCGTATTGACTAATATTTCGCCAGATTGAGAGATGGTTGGTAATGTGTTATCCCACGATAAATAGGCCTTGAGAGAGTCGTTCACGCCCTTTAAGTCAAGGTTTAAAGAGATGGTGTCATTGCTTTTTGTTTTGGTTTGTGCATGCAATAAACAATTTATCTGTTTGTTTTGATTGTTGAGAGCTAGCGAAATGTCTTCCAATACGAAATTCCTCTTATTCGTAAGTGTAGGAACGTGGATGTCTAATTTGAGCTCATTTTGACTATCATTATAATGCCCACTGATGGTTGATGTCTTGGTGGTAAACCAAGGCATATCTAAAACGCTAGCCAACTTTTGAGTACTTTCTAACTCGAACGCTAACTGTAGGTTGTTGCGAGTTGGTTGTTTTATGGTTGTTTGTGTTCCAATCACAGGGAAGTAATTCGCTGCGGTGTTTTTAAAGCTAGTTATTAAGGATCCAATAGTGTAATCACCAGACACCATACCTACCAAAATTGGCGACTCAATAGATAACGTTTTTACCTTCCCGTTGTTACTTGCCGAGTTTGAACGTATTATAAAGTCCTCTACATAATACTCCTGTTTATTATTCGCCAAAAGAATAGAGTCAATAACGATTTGGCCATTCATGTGGTCAACATTTGGTCCTGCAAATTCAGAATTTATATTGAAAGATACTTCTAAATTTGGATTTTTAGTTGTCAAATTAAGTGCATAGGGGCGGAATTTCTTGACATTTGCATCAAAATTAAATAAGTATGAATTGGCGTTCAAATCAATTTGACCACCAAATGTTAATTGCCCATTGGTATCATTAATATCAACGTCGCCGATAAATGTTTTATTGGTGTAGTCACCTTTGACTTTAATATTATTGTAGGTGTAATTTCTATAAGTCAATGACGCAATAGTGAGATCTGCACTACTTTTTAATGGTTTGTTTTTGCCTACTTGTAGTTGCGTTTTTACATTGAAAGCTACATCGCCCAAGCCACTTTGAGCTGGTGTTATACGCCCCAATTGAAGGCGTTGGGAGCGCACTTGTCCGTTTAAGTGGAGATCTTGCATGTTGTTGGATAGCTCTAATGAAATATCCGTTGAAACATTACCTACGCCAGTGGTGAGTTGGCCAAAAAGAACCATATTGCTAAAGAATCCAGCGATATTGCCACTGTATTTACATCTGCCAAAGTTTCTAAATTCGGCTGGTAAAACAAATGGTTTCTGGGTGATGTTGGCAATTAAATCCTGCAAACTGGTGGTGGTAAAACTAATTTCGTTCAGGCGCGCATAAACAAATGTTTCGCTAAGTTTTGGTAAGCCAGAGAATTCAAAATCACCATCAAATACAATATCTGAACCATAATGTAAATTCAAGGAATTAGCCTTAATGTTATCTAGGTGTCCTAACAGTTCGCACGATACAATAGTTTTGCGTCGCAAATTGCCTAACTCTGGTAAAAACGCTTGTAAGTCGGGGCAATAGATGTTTGATGGGAGTAGTTTTGTTTTAACTTTAAGCGCATTTATATTTTTTGATAAATCGCTTAAGTGGTCGTATTTTAAAGAAATTGTATCAAATATCAATTCCGAATTTGGTAAACTGATTGCCAAAGATGGCACAACGCATGTCGAGTCCGTTATCTGAAATTCTGTGGCGATATTAGAAACTACAAATCCCGACTGTTCTTCAAAACTAAGGTTTTTTATCTTGCCAATAATATCTGTTTTCAGAAATTTATTTAAACGGATAACCGTGTTGAGTTTTGTTATCGCAATATCGTTACCCTTAAAGGCTGCTTTATTCTTAGGGTTAAGCGGTTGTTCGGTGTGTAGTTTAAAGCCGCCGTCAATAATTTCGATATTATCCACCCGAAATAGCATGGGCTCTTTATTTGATTTCGGTATTAACTGTGTAATAAAATCTAAATTGGTACTGCCATCTTTCTTTACTTTTAGATTGAATTGTGGCGTATTTAGCTCCAGTGTAGTGATATAAATCTCTTTGTGAAATAGAGCAAATAATGAAATGTGCCCATGTAGTTCGTCGGTGGATAGTAAAGTGTCGCCCTCTAAATCTTCAATATACACGTTTTCGAGCGTAATCTCATTGAAAAAACGCATGTCGACATGTTCGATGCTCACGGTAGTTTGAAGCTTTTCTTCTAAAAAAACGGTAATTTTATCGACGACGAAGTTTTGTACTCCATTGAAATTCAATAGAATAAAGGGCGTCGATAACAACACAATGAGTGTTGCTGTAACAATGAGTGTTATTTTAACCGATTTTTTTATACCTTTGGGCTTTAATTTGCAAATATAATAAGAATTTGTGTTACTTGTAAAGTAAAAAAATAAAAGAAAAAAAGTAGTACAACTATTATGTGTTTGCGGTATCGAATTTATCTTTTTAGGCTCTAATTTATTATATGGATATTACAATTTTGGGTATTGAGTCGTCTTGCGACGATACATCGGCTTCTGTTATTCGTAATGGTGTTTTATTGTCGAATGTGATAGCAAGTCAATCTGTGCATGAATCGTACGGCGGTGTTGTGCCAGAGTTAGCTTCTCGTGCTCATCAACAGAACATTGTGCCCGTGGTGCATGAGGCGTTGAAACGCGCAGGGGTGGATAAGTCGGAGTTGAGCGCTGTAGCTTTTACCCGCGGTCCAGGACTTCTAGGCTCGTTATTAGTTGGGACATCGTTTGCCAAAAGTTTTGCGCAATCGCTTAACATTCCGTTAGTCGACGTGAATCATTTACAAGCGCATGTGCTAGCTCATTTTATTCAAGAGCCAGATGTAGAACCTGTACAACCAAAATTTCCTTTCTTGTGTTTGTTGGTTTCTGGCGGTAATTCCCAAATCATTTTGGTGAAAGGTTACACCGATATGGAAGTGATAGGACAAACTATTGATGATGCGGCTGGTGAAGCTTTTGACAAGTGTGCTAAAGTGATGGGATTACCTTATCCTGGTGGGCCATTTATCGATAAATTGGCTAAAGAGGGAAATCCATTAGCATTTCAATTTAATAAACCTCATATTGCTGGGTATGATTATAGTTTTAGTGGTTTAAAAACTTCTTTTCTCTATTTTTTGCGCGATCAAATAAAAATCAATCCCGATTTTATAGAAGAAAATAAAGCTGATTTGTGTGCGTCGCTACAAAAAACGATTATTGATATTTTGATGAAAAAACTGGAACAAGCAGCTAAAGATTTACACGTAAATCAGGTGGCTGTGGCTGGTGGCGTTTCTGCTAACTCTGGCTTGCGTAATGCGTTTATAGATTATGGGCAACGCAAAAAATGGCAAGTGTTTATTCCTAAATTTGCGTTCACTACTGATAATGCTGCCATGGTAGCTATTACGGGTTATTTTAAATATAAAGCAGGCGATTTTTGTGATGTATCGTTACCTCCATTTTCTCGTGTCACTTTTTGATTATGAATTTTAAAGATATCAAAACCACATTGCTTCCGTACGCTGGAATTATTCGTTTTATGATTATTCTAGTTGTGAGCCACTTTGTCTGGAAATTGACGGTTCTAGGCGAAGAGTCGGGCGGACAGGTGACGTTCTTTGGTTGTGATATTTCAGCACCATTTGTGTGGATGAGTGAACATATAGCTTCGGTAGTGTATATGTTTTTACAGTGGTTTGGCTACGATGTGGAACGTATTGGCGATACCATCGTGCGCTTTGCCAATGGTAATGGCGCACGTATCGTTTGGAGTTGTACGGGCATCAAACAGTCGTATATATTTTTCTGTATCATTCTGTTTAGTCGTGGTTCTTGGAAACATAAATTATGGTTTATTCCATTGGGTATTTTGGTGTGCTATGTGGTAAATATTATCCGTATCACAGGGTTGAATATGATTATTTATAACCATCGTGAGTGGTTCGATTTTCTGCATGAACATCTGTTTAAATATCTGTTTTATGGTATATTGTTTTTACTCTGGATGTGGTGGGAAGAAAAGTTTGCTTCATTATCGCGTAAAAAGGCTACTGCTATAGAATCATAAAAAAAAGGCTATCAATTTGATAGCCTTTTTAGTTTGTATTTGCAAGAGTTTATTACTTCGATAATTGGATATCTCGAATCATAAGTTGCATCGAATTATTGCCATTGAACGTGTTTTCTTCCAATGTATAGCAAATATCGAGAGGATTCAGAGCCTTGAGTTGTTCATTGTAATCGCTCATACGAAAGGCAATTCCGCTCATTACGTTTTCGCAACTCGAATCTACTAACTCTAGTTTTAAATGCTCTTGTTCTTTTCCCACTGGGCGACTATTACCTTCGTAATCAAACACTCGTCGCGTACAAAAAACAGGTTTCATGTTGCCTGGCCCAAAAGGGCTGAATTGTTTTAGGATTCTAAAAAATTTTGGCGTTAAATCACTGAATTTTACTTCGGCGTCAATTTCAATTTGAGGAACTAATTGATTTTCGAGAATATTTTGTGCTACAAACTCTTCGAAACGGCGTGTAAATTCGTCCAAGTTTTCTTCTTTCATGGTTAAACCAGCCGCGTACATATGACCTCCAAAGTTTTCCAGTAAATCGCGGCAACTGTCAATAGCACTATATAAGTCAAATCCCTGTACAGAGCGTGCAGAACCACTTATAAAGCCGTTTGCTTTAGTGAGTACGATGGTTGGTTTGTAATATTCTTCGCATAAGCGTGAAGCTACAATACCCACAATTCCTTTGCTCCATTCGGCATTATAAATAACAATAGAACGACGGTTTTTTAAGTCTTCATCGTTTACGAGAACAGTCTTTGCTTCATCAGTTGTGCGTTTGTCAATATCACGTCGGGCATCATTGTAATCGTTGATACAAGCACTTTTTTCTTTGGCAAACGATACGTCGTGTGACGTGAGTAATTCTACGACTTCATAACCCGATTGCATCCGCCCAGAGGCATTGATACGTGGCCCAATTTTGAATACGATATCGCTAATAGACAATTCTTTACCTGATAGTTTACAGACGTCTATAATTCCTTTTAGTCCTACGCTTGGGCTTTCGCTGAGTTGTTTTAAACCATAGTATGCTAAAATACGGTTTTCTCCTGCAATGGGAACAATATCGCAGGCAATACTTACGGCTACAAGGTCTAACGATGGTTTAAGTAATGCAAAATCGATTCCATTGTTTTGGGCAAATGCTTGCATTAATTTGAAGCCAACACCACAACCAGATAGATGTTTATAAGGATAGGTACAATCTTCGCGCTTGCTATCTAATACGGCTACAGCCGCTGGCAAGGTGGCGTCAGGGGTGTGGTGATCGCAAATGATGAAATCGATGCCCGCTTCTTTGGCGTAAGCTACTTTGTCGATTGCCTTGATGCCACAATCAAGTGCAATAATTAACGAAAAACCATTTTCATTGGCAAAGTCAATGGCTTTATAAGAAATACCATAACCTTCGGTGTACCGATCGGGGATATAAAATTCGATGGCATTGGTAAACCGCGATAAAAACATGTAGACTAATGCTACCGCAGTAGTTCCGTCTACATCATAATCGCCATAAATGAGAATTTTTTCTTTTTTTGAAAGTGCTTTGTTTAGACGCTCTACAGCTTTGTCCATATCTTTAATAAGAAATGGATCGTGCAAGTCGTTAAGATCGGGTCTAAAGAATTTTTTTGCATCTTCAAAAGTGTTTATTCCTCTCTGTACTAATAGTTTAGTCAGAATAGGGCTCACCCCCAGCGCCTCGGTAATTTGCGCTTGGTTTTCTTCTTGTTCGGGTGTGAGTGAATTGAAAATCCATTGATTAATCATTATTATATTTGTTTTTGTTTGCGAACTTAAGTGATTCGATATTCTAAACTTCTGTTTTTGAGTAAAAAACACATTTAGCATGTATATATCAAACCGAACCCTAAAGATATTATTTTTTCTTTGAAAGTAGCATTGGTTCTTACCTGTTTTTCAAAAAATAATTCTTTTTGATAATTATCTCACTAAAATAGGCTATTTTTGCAAATAAATCTTGAATTATGACGTTTGATATCAAACAAGCTGTGGAAGTGTTACGCCAAGGTGGTGTAATTCTTTACCCAACTGATACAATTTGGGGCATCGGGTGCGATGCAACTTGTGAAGCTGCTGTGCAAAGAGTGTATGACATTAAGAAACGTGTTGATTCTAAAGCATTGCTTGTATTGGTGGATAGCGCTGCTAAATTGCAGGGCTATGTTGATGAAGTACCGGATGTGGCTTGGGATTTGATTGAGTTAAGCGAAAAGCCGTTGACCATTATTTATTCGGGAGCGAAGAATTTAGCGAAGAATTTGGTTGCAGAGGATGGTACGGTGGGTATTCGCATCACTAATGAAGTTTTTTCAAAACGCTTGTGTGAGGCTTTCCGTAAGCCCATTGTATCGACGTCAGCCAATATTAGTGGAAATCCTTCGGCAAGTTGTTTTCAAGAGATCTCAGAAGAAATTTTGGCCGCTGTCGATTATGTGGTGAGTTATCGACAAGATGATGTGACGCCAGCGTTTCCTTCGAGTATCATAAAATTGGGCGTTAATGGAGAAGTAAAAATTATTCGACCATAAAAATGATTGATCGTAAAAACATAGTACAGTATATTGTTTTTGATTGGATAGCAGCCATGATTGTTTGGTTGCTATTTTATGTGTTTCGTCGTGTGGTAAATGATATGGCGTTATTTGGTGATATGCCAATTTTTTCGCCATCATTTAATTTTTACCTAAGCATGGCTCTATATCCCGTGATGGCTTTAGGAGTACACTATCTGTCTGGATTTTATAATCGTTCACGTAGTCGTTCACGCTTGTTGGAATTACTTACAACATTAATAACTGCTGTATTTATTTCGCTTTTGGCTTACTTCTCGGTGATGATTGATGATGTGGTAACTTCATATACATTTTACTACAAATCATTTCTTGTACTGTTGGTTTTACAATTTAGTGTTACCTATCTGTTCCGATTAATTTTGACGAGCCGTAGTTATACCCATTTGCGTAATGGCAAAACAATTATTCCCGTTTTGGTCATTGGTACGGGGCGCATGGCTCAAAAAGTAACTTATGATTTGGAACATAAATTGCGTAAATATGGTCGTTCAATTGTGGGTTATGTGAAAATGGATGATGAAGTGGTTGCAAATGATTTTTTAGTGCTTGGCTCGATGACCCAATTGGATGAAATTATGCAGCGCCAACCTATTCATTCAGTCATTATTGCAGCCGATACGTTGGAAGAGCCTGATCTCTATGCTATTATTAATCGTTTGATGAAATACGATGTGGATATTCAGTTTCCACCTCGTTCATTTGAAATTTTGACTGGTCGTGTTCGTTTACACGATATCGATTCTACGCCTGTTGTTACATTAACTCAGCCGTCCATGGCAGCTTGGCAACAATCCGTTAAACGCGTGTTTGATATTTTGATGAGTCTTTTTGCGTTAGTTTTATTTTTCCCCATCATGGTGTATGTGGCTGTACGCGTTATACGCGATTCCCCGGGTCCTATTTTTTATAAACAAGAGCGTATTGGTAAAGATGGTCGCCCTTTTTATATGTACAAATTCAGAACCATGTATGTGGGCGCTGAGCAAAATGGACCACAATTGTCATCACAAAACGATGAGCGTATTACGCCTTTTGGCGCTATCATGCGTAAGTACCGACTCGATGAACTTCCCCAGTTTTGGAATATTTTGAAGGGCGATATGTCGGTGGTGGGACCACGTCCCGAACGACGTTATTTTATCAATCAGATAGAAGAAAAGGCTCCTTATTACTGTTTAATTTACAAAATTCAACCGGGTTTACTCTCTTGGGGGCCTATCAAAATTGGTTATTCTGATACGGTTGAAAAAATGGTTGAACGGCTAAACTATGATATTATTTACATGGATAATATGACCCTACTCAACGATTTGAAGATTATGATTTATAGTCTTGAAGTCATCATAAAAGGGCGTGGTATGTAACGCTGTTTTTATTTTTCCCTTAATCTATTTGGCATAACAATTGACTTAATTAGTTACTATTTAACTTTTTTGAGGTTAAATGATTTATTTTGAGTGAGTTTTAATATTAATACTTGCTAGGCGAGATAGTATCATGGCTGTTAATTTGTCAGTAAAATGTTATTTTGTCAGATGCAAAGATCAAAATTTATATGAAAGTAATGTTTGACAATATGTTTGGAGAAGAAACGGGTGATGTTCAAAGTGATTTCATCCCGTTGATGTCCGATGAAGATAGTACCCCTTTGGCTTGTCAATCGGGCGATGTGATGCCTGTGTTGCCATTGCGTAACATGGTATTGTATCCTCAGGTGGTGATGCCAGTGTCGGTTGGTCGCAAAAAATCGCTGAAATTGATTCGCGAAGTTTACAATAACAGTGGTGAACTTTTTGTGACTACGCAACGTGACGCACGTGTAGAAGAACCAACTTTAACTGATTTGTATCCTATTGGTACGATTGCTCGTATTATTCGTATTTTGGAAATGCCCGACGGATCGACTACGGTGATTTTGCAAGGAAAACAGCGTGCAAAAATTTTACAAGTGAATGCGCTTGATCCGTATATGATGGCGAGTGTCGATTTGTTGACCGAATCATTTCCCAAAGACGATGATCGCGTGTTTATTGCCTTGCTAGAAGCGATTAAGGAATTGGCCGTGAAGATTATTAAAAATTCTGGTTCAATGCCCGAAGAAGCTTCCTTTGCAATTCGAAATATAGAGCAACCATCATCGCTGATTAACTTTATTTGTGCCAATTTTGGACTGAAGTTGACCGAAAAAGAGCGTTTGTTGGAATTGGACGACATGAAGGAGCGTGGCTATCAGTTACTTGACGTTTTAACAAAAGAATCGCAATTGCTGGAGATTAAAGCGTCTATTCAGTCGAAAGCGCGTCTTGATATGGATCAACAACAGCGTGAATATTACTTGCAACAGCAAATGAAAACCATTCAAGAAGAGTTGGGTGGTGGCGGTGCTGAGCAGGAAATTAGCTCGTTTCGCGAAAAGGCGAAGACTAAGAAATGGGATGTAAAAACAGCGGAAATTTTCCAAAAAGAATTGGCAAAATTAGAACGTACACATCCTCATGCCCCCGACTATTCGGTTCAATTAAACTATGTAGAAACGCTTGTTAATTTACCTTGGAACGATTATACCAACGATAACTTTGATTTGAAAAAAGCTCAAAAGGTGCTCGATCGCGACCATTTTGGTTTGGATAAGGTAAAAGAACGGATTATTGAACATTTGGCTGTACTTAAACTAAAAGGTGATTTGAAAGCGCCAATTATTTGCCTATATGGCCCTCCTGGTGTTGGTAAAACATCGCTTGGTAAATCAATAGCTGAAACGCTTGGACGAAAATATATTCGTATGTCGCTTGGTGGTTTGCACGATGAGTCCGAAATTCGTGGTCATCGTCGTACCTATATTGGCGCTATGCCTGGACGTATTATTCAAAATTTGAATAAAGCGGGCTCGTCAAATCCGGTGTTTGTTTTGGACGAAATAGATAAAGTAAGTTCTGATTTTAAAGGCGATCCAGCTTCGGCATTACTTGAAGTGCTTGACCCTGAACAAAATAACGCTTTTCATGATAATTTTTTGGATGTAGATTACGACTTATCAAAAGTGTTGTTCATTGCCACGGCTAATACATTAAGTTCTGTTTCGCAACCACTGCTCGACCGTATGGAGCTCATCGAAGTAACTGGTTATATTGCTGAAGAAAAAGTGGAAATTGCCATGCGTCATTTGATTCCAAAACAATTAGCTGCCCATGGTATCGACAAGTCACGTATTAAATTCTCTAAATCAGTAGTTCGTCATTTGGTGGATAATTATACACGCGAATCTGGTGTGCGCGAGTTGGACCGTGTTATTGCTAAACTAATGCGTAAAGTGGCGCGTAAAATTGCGTCTGACGAAGTGTTTGAACCAGCTTTGACCATCGAAGATTTAAAGGTGTATTTAGGAGCGCCACGTTATATGCACGATTTTTATCAAGGCAATGATTATTACGGCGTGGTCACGGGCTTGGCTTGGACGAGTGTTGGTGGCGAAATTCTTTATATTGAGTCGAGTCTGAGCAAAGGAAAGGGTGGCAAATTGACTCTCACAGGTAATTTGGGCGAGGTGATGAAGGAATCGGCTATGTTGGCACTTGAATACCTTAAAGCACACGCTGATTTATTTGGCATTGACGAAGTTATGTTCGAGGATTACAATGTACATATTCATGTGCCAGAAGGTGCTATCCCCAAAGATGGTCCATCAGCTGGTATTACCATGCTTACCGCTTTAGCATCGGCCTTTACCAAACGCAAGGTGCGCAAAAACTTAGCCATGACTGGCGAAATTACGCTGCGAGGCAAACTTTTGCCTGTGGGTGGTATCAAAGAAAAGATTTTAGCGGCTAAACGAGCAGGCATTACCGATATTATTTTGTGCGAAGATAATCGTAAAGATATTGAGGAGATTAGCGATATTTATCTTAAAGGTCTTCATTTCCATTTTGTGAAAGACGTTCGCGAGGCTTTGAAGGAAGCTTTATTGTAATCAATCATCCTATTCACCAAAAAAAGTTGGCAATTTATTGTCAACTTTTTTTGTTTGTATACCCTCTCAAACCATTCTTAGTGTTTTTTGCGGATACTTTTTGTCACAATGCTTATAGTGGAAATGAAATGTGTATATATGTTTTATAACATGTTTTACTATAATCTATTTTTGCTGTTTATAACCTGTTTGTTACAATCTTTTTCTTTTTTATAGTTATATAACTATCTGATTAATAGTGATAAATATATTTTCAATACAATTTTATAAGCTTTCTAGCCGAAAAACATAACGATTTGCAAATTCTCTGTTTTTTAACGTTTATTTTCTATAATTATTTGTATCTTTGCGACCTAAAATGTGAAAAACTGCATAAATGAAACATATAAATCCTGATTATATCTTTGAAACGAGTTGGGAAGTGTGCAATAAAGTAGGCGGTATTTATACGGTACTTTCTACGCGTGCGCGCACCTTACAAACCGCTTTTGGAGATCATCTTTGCTTTATAGGTCCTGATGTTTGGGCCGAAACGCCATCGCCAGATTTTATTCCAACTACTGATTTTGCGGATTGGGTAACGTATGCTCGCGAACATGACAATTTACATGTACGTGTTGGCCGATGGGATGTATCGGGAAAACCACTTGTTATTTTGGTTGATTTTAAGCCTTTTTTGGAAGAAAAAAATCGTATTTACGGTGATTTCTGGATGTGGTTTGGTGTGGAATCTTTAACCGCTTATGGCGATTACGATGAAGCAAGTATGTTTGGTTATGCTTCGGGTAAAGTGGTGGATAGTTTTATACAATTTCACGATTTAGGCAAGAAAAAGATTCTTGCCCACTTTAATGAGTGGATGACGGCTTTTGGAGTATGTTATGTAAAACATTATTTACCAAAAGTCGCTACTGTTTTTACAACTCATGCTACTTCTATTGGTCGTTCTATTGCCGGAAATCATAAACCATTGTACGATTACTTGACTGAATACAATGGCGATCAAATGGCTCGTGAGTTGAATATGGTAGCCAAACATTCGATTGAAAAAATAGCAGCTCATATTTGCGATTGCTTTACAACGGTGAGTGATATTACGAATAAAGAATGCGCGCAACTGCTTGATAAATCAGCCGATGTGGTTACACCTAACGGTTTTGAGGACGATTTTGTACCAAAAGGGGTTCGATTTTCATCGGCTCGTAAGGCCGCTCGTCTAAAATTGCGCGAAGTGGCTGAGGCTTTGTTAGGTTACGAGTTGAAAGATAATGCTCTGTTTGTTTCCACTTCAGGTCGTTACGAATATAAAAATAAAGGTATCGACGCTTTTATCGAATCGCTCAAATTGCTTTCTCAGGCACCGTTATCTCGCGAAGTTGTGGCCTTTGTACTGGTGCCAGCTTGGGCTCACGGCCCTCGCCAAGATTTGAGTCAAAAATTGCACGCACATACCCAAACGATACTAAATAACCCATTTAGTACACATGCGTTGGTTGAACCTTGGAACGATCCTGTTATGAATGCTTTACAATGGTTCCATCTTACCAATCGTCAACATGAGCTAGTGAAAGTCATATTTGTACCTACTTATTTGAATGGCGTCGATGGTATTTTTAATAAATCTTATTATGATTTATTGGTGGGTTTTGATTTGACGGTATATCCTTCTTATTATGAACCTTGGGGTTATACGCCATTGGAAAGCGCTGCGTTTGGCATTCCAACAATTACGACCGATTTATCAGGTTTTGGTCAATGGGTTTCGTCTACGCCACAAGATATTACGACGGGAGTTGGAGTGGTACATCGCTCGGATTATAATTATCATGACATCGTGAAACGAATTAGTGAAATGATGGCTGAATATGCCAATATTTCGGCGGTAGAACAGAAAAATATTAAAGCTAAGACAACTGCTATCGCTCAAAAGGCTCTTTGGCAGGAATTTATTGGCTATTATTATGATGCCTATACAATTGCATTGAGTAAAAAGAAATAATCATACTATTAAAATTAGATAATAAAAATTATGGATGTAAAAGTCAACCAAGTGAATGATCCTAATTGGATTGAATTTACTGTTAAGACAAGATTACCACAAAATTTGGAACGTTTACACGAGATTTCCAAAAATTTATGGTGGGTTTGGAATGTGAGTGCCAAATCACTTTTCCGTAGTATTGATCCACAATTGTGGAGCCAGTGTCGTCATAATCCAATTACGATGTTGGAAATTGTAAAAATTGATCGGTTTGTAGCACTTTCAACTGACGAGAAATTTCTCAAGAAATTGGATGAGGTGTATGCCGAATTCCGTGCGTATGTAGATACAAAACCAAGTACTAAAACGCCTTCTGTGGCTTATTTTAGTATGGAATATGGTTTAACTGACCATTTGAAAATTTATTCTGGTGGCTTAGGCGTTTTGGCAGGTGATTATTTAAAAGAAGCATCTGACCACAATGTGGATATGACAGCCATTGGTTTCTTATATCGTTATGGTTACTTTACACAAACCTTATCGATGGAAGGTCAACAAATAGCTAAATATGAGGCTCAAAATTTTAATATGTTGCCTATTACTCAGGTTAAAGATGAAAATGATCAACCTGTAATAGTAGAAGTTCCTTATCCAGAGCGTATTGTATATGCATATCTTTGGAAAGTGGCTGTGGGACGCGTTTCGCTTTACTTGTTGGATACCGACATGGAAATGAATAGTGAATTCGACCGTGTTATTACACATCAATTGTATGGTGGCGATTGGGAAAATCGTATGAAACAAGAGATTATGCTTGGTATTGGTGGTATGTTAGCTTTGAAAAAGTTAGGTATCAAAAAACAAGTTTACCATTGCAACGAAGGTCATGCAGCGTTGATTAATGCACAACGCATGGTCGATTTTGTGGCTGGTGGTTTAACCTTGCCTGAAGCTTTGGAAGCTGTTCGTGCAAGTTCACTTTATACCGTTCATACGCCAGTTCCTGCTGGTCACGATAGCTTTGAAGAAAGTTTATTTGGTAAATATATGGGTGAATATCCTGCAAAATTAGGCATTTCGTGGAATGATTTTATCGATATGGGACGTGAAAATCCTGGTACGCAAGAAAAATTCTCGATGAGTGTATTTGCTTGTAATACTTGCCAATTTGTGAATGGTGTGAGCTGGTTACACGGTAAAGTGTCGCAAGAAATGTTTAATCCTATTTGGGAAGGTTATTTCCCAGAAGAATTACATGTGAGTTATGTTACCAATGGTGTGCATATGCCTACATGGGCGGCTTCGGAATGGAAAGCAATTTACGAAAAATATTTCGATAAAGATTTTTATCAAGATCAGTCTAACTTGAAAATCTGGAACAAAATTCATGCTGTTCCCAACGAAGAAATTTGGGCTACACGTACGGCTTTGAAGAATAAATTGATTGATTATATCAAATTACAATTTGAAGAAAACTGGTTGAAAACACAACAAGACCCTTCTAAAATTGTATCTATTTTAGAGCGTATCAATCCTAATGCGTTGATAATTGGATTTGGTCGTCGTTTTGCTACCTATAAACGTGCTCACCTCTTGTTTACCGACTTGGAACGTTTGGAACGTATTGTGAACGATCCACTTCGTCCGGTTCAGTTCTTATTTACAGGTAAAGCGCATCCTGCTGATGGTGGCGGTCAAAATTTGATCAAACGTATCATTGAAATTTCACGCATGCCTCAATTTTTGGGTAAAGTAATTTTCTTGGAAAATTATGATATGCGTTTAGCTAAACGTTTAATTTCAGGTGTTGATATTTGGTTGAATACGCCAACTCGTCCCTTGGAAGCATCTGGCACATCTGGTGAAAAAGCACAGATGAATGGTGTGTTAAACTTCTCGGTACTTGATGGTTGGTGGCTCGAAGGTTATGTAAAAGGTGCAGGTTGGGCACTTACCGAAAAACGTACATATGAAAATCAAGAACATCAAGATCAACTCGATGCGGCAACGATTTATAGTATGTTGGAAAATGAAATTATCCCACTCTATTTTGCTAAAAATACCAAAGGTTTTTCACCAGAATGGGTAGCAACTATCAAAAAATCGATTGCTGAAATTACGCCACGTTTTACTACTAAACGTATGATTGATGATTATATCGAACGTTTCTACACGCCTCTTTCAAAACGGTCGGCAGAAGTTTGTGCTAACAATTTTGCAAAAGCAAAAGAATTGGCTGCTTGGAAACATAATGTGGCCACTCATTGGGATGAAATTGAGTTAAAATCATTGGATATTAAAAACTTAGATCATCAATCGGTGGAAGTAGGCGATCATTATGATATTACCGCTCAAATTGATACTAAAGGTTTGAATGATAATGGTATTGGTATCGAGTTGGTGGTAACTTACCAAGACGCTAAAGGTCAAACTCATGTGTCGGAAGTAAAAGAATTTGATTTAGTGAAACGTGAAGGTTCTTTGCTTGTGTACAAGTTGGATTATCAACTATCACAAGGTGGAACTTATAAATACGCTTTCCGTATGTTCCCTAAAAATAGCGATTTGCCTCATCGTATGGATTTCTGCTATGTACGTTGGTTGCAACGATTGAACTAATCGGGTTGAATCTAAAAAAAGCGCTGTTCACTTGTGAGCAGCGCTTTTTTGTTGTATCAATAAGTTTTGTGAAAAATTTTATTAGAAGTTAGACACAATGGCATTAATGGATTTCCAAATGCGATCGTCTATTTTAGCGCCAATGGTTTGAATAACGTTACCAGCGCAAATGGTCCCAATTTTGGCACATTTATCGAGTGATAAATCGCGTGCATATCCGTATAAAAAGCCAGCTGCATATAAGTCGCCAGCACCTGTGGAGTCGATGCAATTTACTTTAGCCGCTCCAATGGTGTGAAATTCGTCGCCCGATTGGATAAAAGAGCCGCGTTTGCCCACTTTTACAGCTGCGATATCGCACATCGAAGCGATTTCGGCTACCGCTTCTTTATCTTGTTTGCCGGTAAAAGCAAAAGCTTCTTCGGCATTTGCAAATACAATATCAACGTAGTTTTTTACAAAGTCGCGCAAAAAGTCAAGATTCGATTCTACTACATTATAACTGGCTAAATCCAGTGAAAGTTTCATGTTAGCTGCTCTTGCCATTTCGGCCGTGCGTACCATTAATTCACGATTTTCGACCAGATAACATTCGATGTGTAGTACGTCGAAATCGCTAAACATGCGTTCGTGTAAATCCGTGGCACGTAGGTCGCTAGCTGCGCCTAAATACGTACACATGGTGCGTTCGCTATCGGGCGAAATGAGTACGTGGCAACGACCAGATGGTAATTGTGAGCCTAGCAAATAGGTGAGTACACCATTTTCGAACGAATCAACCTTGAAGAAATCACCGATAGAATCGTTGCCGATTTTACCGATAAAGCCCACGTCGACTCCTAATCGTGCTAAGCCAGAAATTGTGTTTGAAACGGAACCGCCAGTCGCTACATGTTGATCGAGTAGAATGGTAGCTTCTTGAATTTCCCGCATCTTTGCCTCGTTTATGAGTTGCATGCTCCCTTTGGGTAACCTGAGCTGATGTAATAAATCGTCAGATTTTAACATCATTAGGATATCCACAAGTGCATTGCCCATGCCGAGAACTTTTTTCATGTGCGGAAATACTTGTTGGCGTTTTTTAGAAAATAAAAAAGCCGCTGCTAAAAAAGTTGCGGCTTCCAATTGTCTCTTCTTGTCATGTAAAACCCTAAAACTAGTGCTTTACCTTCTAAAAAGTAGCTCTCCCTCTTGGACTTGAACCAAGGACCCTCTGATTAACAGTCAGATGCTCTAACCAACTGAGCTAAGGAAGAATAAGTGTGACGTGGTGAATAATGACTCATCATCACGTTCACGTTTTTTAAAAGTGGCTCTCCCTCTTGGACTTGAACCAAGGACCCTCTGATTAACAGTCAGATGCTCTAACCAACTGAGCTAAGGAAGAATAAATAAAACTTGCAGTCCTCATCGGAATTGCTCGGCAAAAGTAATCTTTTTTGTTGAATTACACAAGAAGTTTGTGAAAAATTATAGCGCCTTTTGTAAGGGTTTGATAACTAAAATATTGTGCTATTTTCTTCGTGCGTAATTTTGTGGTTCGTTAATTGATTGGAGCTAAAAAGGCATCTTCTATGTGTTCAATTTTATAGCCGCTGGGACTTGGTATAACGCTTATTACATCGAAGCGAACGTCTATGTCTAAACCATGCGATAATACATATTCGTGTGCAGCTTCTACCGTTCGACGTATTTTAGCATTGGTTATGGCATCTTTGGGATGCTCAAAATATTCGGTCGATCGTGATTTGACTTCCACTATCACTAAAACATTTGATAAGCGAGCTACAATATCGAGTTCGTTTTTGCCAGAGCGCCAATTGCAAGCTATAATTTGATAACCTTTTGATTGTAAAAAACGTTGTGCTTGTAGCTCACCTTCTTTCCCAAAATCATTATGTTCAGCCATAAGTTGTATTGTGTTATTGTACAAAGATACAATTTTTTATTATTTGATGATTATTTTGTCTCGACGAAGAGGTTTAAAAGTCCTTCGGAAATATGCAAAGTGGGTATTTTTTATTCCAAAAATGTGTATATTTGTAGGTTATTTAGAAATGAATATTGCATGAAGAAAAAAGTATCACAAACACCGTCGCAACGCCCTGTTAGTAAGCGTACTCATAAGGTCGCTTTTTTGATGAACGACGACGAGCAGAAGATTTTAGACAAATACGTGAGCAAATATAAAGTTGAAAATGTTTCTAAATTTCTACGCGAAGCCGTTATTCGTACAGCTTTGCGCCAATTGGATGAAGATCGCCCCACGTTATTTGACCAAAAATAAGGTGGTCTAAAGTAAATAGTTTTTTTTATCGTTACTATCTTTTTCGGAGCTTATGAGTATTATTCTAACTATTGTGATTGCTTTTCTTACCGCGCTGTTAGGTTTTGCGGTGGCTTACTTTATGAGCAATAAAGTTCGTTCTGCTCATAGCGTTGTGCAAGCGCAGTTGGAAGCAAAAACGTTAGAAGCTCAGAATTTATTAGCCGAAGTACAGGCGTTACGTGCTCAGGTCGCCGAAAAGCTGACTTTGTTAGCAACTGTTGAGGCAAATAATGCAAATTTAAAGGAGCAATTGACCGTTCAAAAATCGGAAGTAGAGGAGTTGCAAAAGAAATTGACCGTGGAATTTGAAAATATTGCTAATAAAATATTGAAAGAACGCGCTGCAGAATTGTCGGCAAGTAGCGAAAAAAATATTGGTGCCATGTTAAATCCATTGGGTGATAAAATTGCTGATTTCAAGAAGCAAGTAGAAGAAGCGTTTAATACCGAGATGCGTGATAAGATGAGTTTAAAAGAGCAGCTAAAAACGTTGACGGAACAGAATACACGTATTAGTGACGAAGCTAATAATTTAACGAAAGCACTCAAAGGTGATGTTAAAAAACAAGGTAATTGGGGTGAAATAATCTTAGAACGTGTGCTCGAAACATCGGGTTTAACCAAAGGTCTCGAATACGAACGAGAAAAAGTGGTTGAAGGCGCTCAAGGTGAAATTTATCGTCCAGATGTGGTTGTTAATTTGCCTGATAATAAACACATTATAATTGACTCCAAAGTGTCGTTGGTGGCTTATGAACGAATGAGCTCTGCTATGACTGATGAAGATTATAATGCAGCCTTAAAGGAACATTTGTCATCCATTAAGAAGCATGTTCGCGAATTGGCTGATAAAAATTATCAAAACTCCATAGGTGTCAATACACCTGATTTTGTGCTTTTGTTTATTCCAATCGAGGCCTCTTTTTCGGTAGCTGTTCAGGCTGACCAAGCCTTGTTCGCAGATGCTTGGGATCGTAAAATTGTGATTGTAAGCCCTACTACGTTATTGGCGACTTTGCGAACCGTGGCTAGTATTTGGAAACAAGAAAATCAAACGAAAAATGCGCTTGAAATAGCGCGTTTGAGTGGTACCATGTATGATAAATTAGTTGGCTTTGTGGTTGATTGGAATAAAGTGAAAGAGAATTTGGATAGAGCGGGAAAATCGTGCGACGAGGCCATGAATAAGTTGAAAGAAGGTAATGGCAATGTATTTCGCACGGCAGATAGAATAAAACAATTAGGCGCAAAAGCGACTAAAGAGTTACCCACCGATTTATTAGACGTATGAACAGACTAAAATTAATACTTGCTGCTTGTTGCCTATTTTTGGCGCTGGCTGGATTTGCCCAAGAACGTCCTTCGCGAGTTCCTGCAAAACGCGATCCAATGGACGTAATGCAACCTGACAGTACTTTTTTAACCATTTATTTACGTGGTGATGAACGCTATCACGTCCGCATGACTATCGATGGATATGTCATCAAACAGAATAAAAAAGGCTATTATTGCTATGCCAAGGTCAACAGCAAAGGACAAATAGTACCAAGTTGTCGTGTAGCTCGGAATCCGGAGAATCGTACCAAATGCGATTGGCATTACTTGAAAAAACTTGATAGAAATAACAAATTAAAACTTATACCTTAACCAATTATTTATTTAAAATCATGAAACGAATTTTTTCTTTTTTTGCTGTAATGTTACTCGTTTTGACATTACACGCAGTGCCTGCTTATCGTGGGCTAATTACTGTAAATCAGCCGGATGGAACCACTTTAAAAGTGTATAACCACGGTGATGAGTTTTTTCATTACAAAACCACCGAAGATGGTTATTTGGTCAAAGAAAATGCCAAAGGTGTGCTAGAATATGCTGAATTGTCTGCAGATAATGTGATTAAAACGATTGGCGTAAAAGCACGTTCTGTAGTAGAGCGTACAAGTTCCGATATTGAAGTTTTAAGTAAATTAAACACCAAAAATATTACGCCGGAGTTTACTAATAATCAAAGGCAAATAGCAAAGATTAAAAGACATACTGCAATTCGAGCAGCGAAAGTGGGTGAGGTTAACTTGGCGCCACGAGGCTTGGTTATTTTAGTTAATTATAGTGATAGACCATTCCAATCGACTAATACTCAAACAGCCATTAGTGAAATGCTCAATGGTACAAGTTACAATCATAATGGTGCCACTGGTTCTGCAAAAAAATATTTTTCTGATCAATCAAATGGCTCTTACTCGCCAGTATTTGATGTGGTTGGGCCAGTTAATGTTTCGAAAAACATGAGTCATTATGGGCAAAATGATGCTGATGATCAAGATATGTATGTGGGAGAATTAGTAGAAGAGGCTTGTTCTCTTGCTAACACCCAGTTTTCTGTCGATTTTAGTCAATATGATGCTAATCAAGATGGTTTTGTTGATTTTGTTTATATTCTTTATGCTGGTTATGGAGAAAATATCACAGGTTCAGATCCATCAACTATATGGCCTCATAATTTTTATATGGAATATTATGGAACCACACCAAGTTTTGATGGCAAAAAGGTCAACAATTATGCTTGTAGTTCTGAACTTGATGGGGCTTCAGGCACTGTGAGATCTGGTATTGGAACTTTTTGCCATGAGTTTAGTCATGTGTTAGGGTTGCCTGATTATTATGACACAAATTACGGAACTAATTATAATAACAATGCAACGCCAGGAGAGTGGACTTTGATGGATCAAGGTTCATATAATAATTACGGTAAAACTCCTCCCAATTATTCTGCGTATGATAAGTATTTTTTAGGTTGGGTAACTCCTACCTTAATGAAAACTGCTGCAAATGTTACCATGAATTCCGCAGCCACACATGATTATAGGGTTGTTACTACTGCAGGTACGTTACCTACTGCAAGATCCACATCGGCAGCTTGGTATTTTGAAAATCGCCAACAAACAGGTTGGGATAAATATGTGCCAGGTACTGGATTGCTAGTAACAAAAGTTCAATATAATTCAACAGCTTGGAATGGAAATAAACCGAATAATGGTACGCCGATGTATTATGATATTGTGGAAGCTGATGGTGTTTCAACTGGCGGTGATGCTGGCGATACATATCCTGGAACATCTAATAAAAATAGTTATACACCTACAGGCTCTTATGCGTTGACTTCTATTTCTGAAAATTCAGGCGTTATTTCGTTCAAATTTATGGGCGGCATTTCACAATGTACTGTTACATTTAATGCTGGAACAAATGGAACGTGTGCTACTACTAGTTTGACAGAATCGGCTTCTGGTGCGGGCGTAGTATTACCGACAGCAACAGGAAAAACAAATTATACGTTTGTTGGTTGGTCTACTTCTTCGTCAGCTCTTACTGCGGATGCAGGTGTGGCTGGTGCTATATATCACCCAACGGCAAATTGTACGTTATATGCTGTATATAAAAATAATACAGAAGCCAATTTAACGTATACGTTGGAAGGTGTTACCAAAGTGACTGGTGCTAATGCTGGTGTGATTACTAAAAACCAGACTTATACAGCCACATTTACAGCGGCTAGTTGTTATGAAACATTGACAGACGCCAGTGTTGCTGTGGAAGTGCTTGTTGGCTCAACAGAATTGACGAATGTATATACTTACAATGCTGGCACATTGACTATTTCAATTCCTGCTGCAAGTGTCACAGATAATGTGTCGGTTACTATTTATGCGAGTCAAAAACCTACAGTTACGTTTGATTTAGATAATTGTACAACTACGGGCGCAGCGTGCATTAGCAGTGGTGCTACGTATACGGCAACGGTGACTCCTAATACCGATTATTTATTATCACAAAATGATTTTTTAATCACGATGAATGGTGTAGATTTGACCGCTTCTACTAATTTTACTTATGTGGGAACTACTTTGACGATACCAAATGTGACCGGGAATTTAGTGATTGTGGCTATTGCAGTTAAAGATCCTTCAAAGGTAGACTGTTCCAATTATTCGTATGCGTTTACAAAAGCATTGTCTACCGGAGCATTGACATTAGGTGCTTATACATGGAATGCAACTATTACTGATGCAACCTATTTAGGCTATGAATCTAGCAGGGGTGCACAAATAGGTTCAACTAATAATCCTGCTAAATTAGTAAGTTTAACAACTTCTTATACGAATGATTGCTGTGTTTCTAAAATGTTGGTAAATGCAGCTATGGGTACAGGTGGTGATGCTCAGTTGGCTGTTTATGTTGGTGGTAATCAGGTTGGTACAACGAGCCCCTTAACTACGACTAGTGCTACTTATACATTTACATTAACACAACCAACGAAAGGAAATTTGGAAGTTCGTTTAACCAATACAGTGAAAGCGGTTTATATTAAGTCTATCGCTATAGAGTATGGTCAATGTCCAACTACTGACGTCGAAAATCCTTTGCAGAACAATGTAATGGTGGTTTCTGAATTAAATGGATTCAGTTTGGTAAATGTACCGTCAAATGCACAAATACGTATTTTTGATATGATGGGGCGTTTAATGTTGACGGATAATAAAGCTGATCAATACAAGGTATATGATTTATCTTCAGGCATGTATGCCATTCAAATTACTGCCGAAGGTAAAACTTATACATTGAAAGGAATATGTAACTAATCGATTTTTGAAATTATTTAATAGGTATTTTTATGGAAAAAGAAATAGTAAAAATACCTCTCAACAACAAGGGACTGTCACTCTATAAAGAGGCAGTCCTTTGTTTAAGCGATATGTATTCGCGAGAGGCATGGCGTCTACTTAAAAATGATGTAGTAGAAGCTCTTCGAACTAACCAATTAGAGGTGGCGCGAGTAGAACGTGCGCTAGAAACAGCCATGTTGGCCCATAAAGAAATATCTTTGGGACGTCATGGTCTTAGTGCTATCATGCTATATGAACTCGTTTTGGCTGGCAGTTGTTCAGTGGCTAATATCGAAAAAAGATATGATAAATCTACCGCTGTAATTGTTTCGGGATTAATCAAAGCCTATGCTTTGTACGAACGGAATGTGGCGGTTGAAACAGAAAATTTTCGGAAGTTACTCATCTCTTTTGCCGAAGACGCACGTGTTATTCTAATTATGATTATCGAGCGACTGAACGTTATGCGTTCACTCGACGTTTTTACCTACGACGAACAGCAAAAAATAGCGAGTGAAGTGTCATCGCTGTACGCTCCTTTGGCGCATCGCATGGGTTTATATGCTATCAAAACGGAATTGGAAGATTTGTCGCTTAAATATACGGCACGTGATATTTACAAAGAAATAGCTCAAAAGTTAAATGAAACAAAACGCTCTCGCGATATTTATATCAATCAATTTGTAGAGCCAGTCAAAGAGCAATTAGAGGCACAAGGATTAACGTTTAGCATAAAAGGTCGCACTAAATCCATTCATTCCATTTGGACAAAAATTCGGAAGCAGCAAGTCCCGTTTGAAAAAGTATACGACTTGTTTGCAATTCGTATCATCATAGATGCTCCTGAAGAGAAAGAAAAAGCAGCGTGTTGGCAAGCATTTTCGGTGGTTACCAATATGTATTCCTATAATACAAATCGCTTACGTGATTGGATTTCGGCACCTAAAGCCAATGGCTATGAAAGTTTGCACGTGACTGTGATGGGACCAGAAGGCAAATGGGTAGAAGTGCAAATTCGTACTAAACGCATGGACGAAGTGGCTGAAAAAGGCGTTGCTGCACACTGGAAATACAAAGGTGGAAAGAGTGATTCTGAAAAGATGGATGAATGGCTCAAAAACCTACGTGAAATACTTGAAACATCTTCAGACTCGTCTGATAATGAAGTAATCAACGAATTTAAAATGCAGCTTTATGACGACGATGTATTTGTATTTACACCAAAAGGCGATTTACATCGGTTGCGTAAAGGTGCTACAGTGCTCGATTTTGCGTTTTCTATCCACTCCAATATTGGTTCGCACTGTATGGGAGCTATTGTGAATGAAAAACATGTATCTTTCAAATATGTATTACAAAATGGTGACCAAATAGCCGTGTTGACATCGCCTAACCAAACGCCTAAGATTGACTGGTTACAATTCTTGGTAACTTCTAAAGCACGATCTAAGGTCAAACAATGCATTAAGGAAATAGAGCATAAAGAAGCCGAGGATGGGCGCGATATTCTTTGGCGTCGTTTGAAAAACTGGAAAATGGATGTGACCGATGGGGATGTAACACGCGTTTCCAAAAAGATGGGTTACAAAACACTTACCGATTTTTATGTCGCCATTTATAAGGAAAAAATAAATGTGCTTTCTTTGCGTGAAAAATTATTAGAAGAAGATGCGCCTTCTGAACCCGTTTCGTTGCGTACCGCCGATGGCTTTTCACGTGAAACTGAGCTACAAAAGATTTCAGCGCAGGACGACGCATTAGTGATTGACCGTAATTTGAAGAATATCGATTATACATTATCCAAATGTTGTAATCCTATTTTTGGAGATGAAATTTTTGGATTTGTGACTATCAATAGTGGTATTAAAATTCATCGTAAAGATTGTCCTAATGCACCACAAATGATTGAACGTTTTGGATATCGTATTGTGAGTGCTCGCTGGTCGGGTGAAGGTAATGGAAGCGAATACCCAATTACACTACGTGTTATTGGTCACGATGATATTGGTATTGTTACTAATATAACGTCGGTTATTACCAAAGAAAATGGTATGAATATGCGCTCTATTTCAGTCGATTCGCACGATGGTTTGTTTGAGGGCAATATTACCGTAATGGTTAAAGAAGTACATCAGTTGGAACAATTGATTCGCAAAATTCGTGCTATAAAAGGTGTAAAACAAGTTTATCGTAGCTAAATGGGCTTTAAAAATAATTAAGATACAAATTAGTATGAATGCATATTTGATAAATATTGGTGATGAGTTACTCATTGGTCAAGTGGTGAACACTAATGCTTCGTGGATAGCTAGTGAGTTAGAAAAAAACAATATACATGTAGCTCGTATTGTTACCATTGCTGATGACTTCAATGATATTACTAAAACACTTTCCGAAGCTTTAGGGCATGCCGAGGTAGTTATTATGACGGGTGGTTTAGGTCCAACCAAAGACGACATAACCAAAACGGCTTTGTGCGATTACTTTGATATGCAGTTAGTGATGCATGAACCTTCGTTGGCTAATGTGACCGATTTTTTCACCAAGCGCGGATTGCAAATTTCTGCTATTAATCAGATGCAAGGTTTAGTTCCTGATGGCTGTGAACCGTTGTTGAACAAAGTGGGAACAGCCCCTGGTATGTGGTTTGAGCGTGATGGAAAAATTGTGGTGTCGTTACCTGGTGTTCCGTTTGAAATGCAATGGTTAATGAGTGAGTATGTGTTACCAAAACTTCAACAACGATTAGGAACGGAAGCTATTTTACATAAAACGGTTTTAACGTGTGGCATTGGCGAATCTTTTTTGGCCGACACGATAGAATCTTGGGAATTAGCATTACCGACCAATTTCAGGTTGGCTTATTTGCCCGAAGCGGGTAAGGTGCGTTTGCGATTATCGGCGCATGGTGATGATAAATTGTTATTGCAGCAGCAAATGGATGAACAATTAGCTAAATTAATTCCGCTTATCGACACTTATATTTACGGATACGATGATGAAACGTTTGCCTCTGTTATCGGTAAGTTCTTGATAGAACGTGGTGCCACTTTAGCTACGGCCGAAAGTTGCACTGGAGGACAATTGGGGCATCGCATTACCGAAGTGGCTGGTGCTAGTGCCTATTATTTAGGAGGTGTTGTTGCTTATTCTAATGATATCAAGGAACAATTGCTTGGCGTGCATACGGATACGTTGACTCAATATGGTGCCGTGAGTGCTCAAACTGCCGAAGCAATGGCGATTGGTTGCCGTCGATTATTTCAAACCGATTATGCTATTGCCACGACAGGTATTTCTGGTCCTACGGGTGGCACAGAAGAAAAACCATTAGGCACCGTGTGGATTGCTATTGCATCAGAAAAAGAAGTGGTTTCTAAAAAATATGTATTTAGAACTACGCGCGCGCAGCATCAGGAACGCACAGTAAATCAAGCTTTATTTGATTTTTGGTATTATTTGACACATGCATAATTTATATCGTTTCTATTTAATTCTACTGGTATGATGAAACTTATTAATCCGTATATTTTTACTGTGTTTATGTTGGTGTTGTCCAACTGTTTTATGACGTTTGCGTGGTATGCTCATTTACGTAATATGTCAGGTAAAGCTTGGTGGATAGCTGCATTAGCCAGTTGGGGTATCGCTTTGTGCGAATATTTAATAATGGTGCCAGCCAATCGAGTAGGGTTTACGGTGTACAGTTTGCCTCAACTTAAAATTATTCAGGAAGTTATCTCGCTAACTATTTTTATTCCCTTTGCCGTATTTTATATGAATCAACCTTTTAAGTGGGATTTTGTATGGGCGGCATTGTGTTTAATGGGAGCTGTCTATTTTATGTTTAGGAGTTGATTTATAGAGTTTAATAATTTTCTAAAAACACGATGTGTATGAAAAATCGTAGAACGAATGAAGAAATTGCCAATACGTTAACGCATTTGGTAGGTGTTATTTTTGCACTATCCACAGGTTGGCTGTTGATTGCGCATAGTATCAATAGCTCTTGGCAGCAACTATTTGGTATGACTATTTTTGCCGTTGCCGTATTTTCTATGTATGCGGCGTCTACGGTGTATCATTGGGCGATGCCAGGCAAGCTAAAGCGTTTTTTGCGTCACATCGATCATATTAATATTTATGTGCTCATAGCTGCTTCTTACACGCCAGTATGGCTGTGTGTGCTTGGCGGCGTTTGGGGCTGGGTTGGTTTTGCTGCTATTTGGGCTATTGCTTTGGCTGGTGCCATTGGTAAAGTGGTTGCATTAGGCAAACATCCACGTTTATCACTAACGGTGTATTTACTTATGGGTTGGTCGGTAGTGCTTGTGGCTGTACCTATTTGGAACGCATTTTCAGCTACTGCTCTTATTTGGTTAGCTGCTGAAGCTTTCTCTTATACAGTTGGAACTTATTTTTATGCTAAGAGTAAGGAACATCCTTATTATCACGCTATTTGGCATTTATTTGTTTTAGGTGGTACGTTGTCACACTTTATGGTGATGTGGGAACTAGTAGCGTAACTGTAAGTAATACATATGATGAGTATAAAAATAGGGGACACCATTTGGCGTCCCCTATTTTTATGAGATAGTTCGAAAGAGTTATTTCACAAACTCGATAATATAGCCAGTAGTAGTTGCTATACGTTGCATATAAATAGGGCCAGCAATTACTTTATATGATACCGTTGTTGATACATTAATGATAGCTTGGCCATCTTTTAGGCGCGCATTAGCATACATGTCAGCGCGTGAATTGCTAGTTAACGCAGTTTTAGATAAACCACCAATACCCAAAATGTAGGTTGAAGTTGAAGTACCTGATGTTTCACCAACAATGCGATAATTGTTTTGAGATAAAACGACGCTTGTTTGCGTCACATCGTTATTAACGTGTTGTGATAGATTAGAACCTGCACATCCTGTTAATAAGAATAAGCCAATAATACCAGCGATAAAAACATGTAATTTTTTCATAAAAGATAATTTGTGCGTCCCTGAACTATCAGTTCTGCGTTAATAAATATAACGAATAAACAAGTGTATCAATATAAGGTAAAACTTACCCCAAAACCTTTTTTTATAAACAAATAGCGTGCCATATTTTGTGTAAAACTAATGCTAATATAGGTTTTTTTATCGCATTTATAAAAAATACTCAGTCACTTTAGTTTGACTGAGTATTTTACTTAAAATTTCATTTATGGTTTTGCTCTGTAGCCTATTTAAGAATATAAGAAGCGTTTAATGCTGCGTTTTGGCGTTTTTTCAAACTCTTTATCCACTATTTCTGTTGTTTTTATGTGACAAAATCCTGGTAGTAAACGATTCACATGTAGTCGATTTTGTTCCATTTGCTCTTCAATAGTTTTATGGTTTGTTTCTGTTTTAAAACTTTCGAGATCTGGATAAATGAGTGCTGTTAATTGTCCGTTACGTTCTACAACTACAGATTCTATAACATGTGGCATATTGTTAAGTTTATCTTCAATCTCTTCAGGATAAATATTTTGTCCTGATGCCCCTAAAATCATACTTTTATTACGTCCTCGAATAAAAATATTGCCTTTAGCATCGATTACACCTAAGTCGCCAGTACGCATCCAACCATCTTCGGTGAATATGGCTGCTGTAGCTTCTGGATTTTTATAGTAACCACTCATCACGTTGTCGCCACGTACTAAGATTTCGCCAACCTTGTTTTGTTCGTCTTCCGAATCAATTTTTACTTCTACACGATGTACAGCTTTACCACACGAACGTTTTTCAAATACATCCCAATCTTCGTAGCCCAGAATTGGACCGCATTCGGTCATTCCATAACCTACAGTATAAGGGAATTTAATCGCTTTCAAACAATTTTCCACTTCTCGGTTTAAAGCGGCACCTCCAATAATCAAATAACGCAATTCGCCTCCAAACGCACCCATGAGTTTTTCGTGTACTTTTTTACGAATTACATTCTTGATAAACGGTGTGTACCACAAAACACGCATCACGGGTTTGTGAATAACAGGGAAAATCGTTTTTTTGAAAATCTTTTCAATAACCAATGGCACAGTCAAAATCATGTATGGATGTACATCGGTAAATGCTTTCATAAGTACCTGTGGCGATGGCGTTTTGCTCAGAAAGTAAACATGGCAGCCGCCGGCTAATTGATAAACAAACTCAAAGGTAAGCCCAAACATGTGTGCTAGTGGTAGCATTGAAATCATACTCCAGCCAGCTTTGTTTGGTATGCGATCTTGTCCAAATTGAACATTAGAGCTAATGCTGCGATAACTTAATACTACACCTTTAGGGTCGCTTGTAGTACCCGAAGTATAATTGATTAAAGCTGGTTCGTCGAGATTATTTTGTGGATAAGTCACTTCCAAAGCCAAAAATCCTTTTGGATATTGTTCGTTGAACGCGTTCTCCCAATTATTGTAGGCGTGTGTCAATTTATCGGTACGTGACTCTAATAATTCAAATTGATTCATTGAGATGATACCGCCAAGTGTTGGCATCGCATTAACGTCTATCGCATTCCAAACCACAGGTCCCACAAATAAGCATTTGGCATCAGAGTGATTTACCAATGCATGGATGCTTTCTGGTTGAAAATCAGGAAGGATGGAAACTGCTATAGCTTCGTAACTGGTTACTGCCAAAAAACTAATAGCCCAGTGAGCGCTGTTACGTCCACATATAGCTACTTTGTCGCCTTTTCGGAGTCCACTTGTGCTGAATAGTACGTGTAGACGTGCTATTTTTTCCGCCATTTGCGCATACGTGTAGGTTAACTCTCCATCATAGTCGCTTAGTGCGGGACAATTTGCATTCTGTTTGATGGATGTTTCTAGGTACGAGAGAAAATGTTTGGTTGGTGCTGCCATTGTTACCAATTTAATAATGAAAAATCGAATTGTTTTATAAGTTAAAACACAAAGATACAATTTGTTAGCACTTTTGACAATCAGTTTGATTGGTAAATAGGTGAAAAGTAGTATAATGGTATGAAAAATCATTTATAGGGGTCAATTCCCTATCCAAGGGGTAGAAATTTTAAGTAATTTGGTTTATAGGACGGTTTTTAATGGTCTAGAATTATAAAACTCAGTTTTGAGGTATTTTTTGTCTATATTATTCGAGAAAAAATTGTAATTTTACCACTCAAATTAAAATCATTTATAATCTCAAAAATATGGCAACAGAATTTCATTATCAACATCCGTTCCCTCTAGGTGAGGACAAAACAGAGTATTATTTATTAACCAAAGACTATGTCTCGGTGAGTGAATTTGAAGGTCAACCTATTTTGAAAATTCAAAAAGAAGGATTGACTCAAATGGCTAATGCTGCTTTTCGCGATGTTTCCTTCTTATTACGTCGTTCGCACAATGAGCAAGTCGCTAAAATTTTAAAAGATCCGGAAGCAAGTGATAATGATAAATACGTGGCTTTAACGATGTTGCGTAATGCAGACGTGTCAGTTAAGGGTAAATTACCATTGTGCCAAGATACTGGTACCGCTATTATTCATGGCGAAAAAGGACAGCACGTGTGGACGGGTTATTGCGACGAGGAAGCTTTATCGTTAGGTGTTTTTAAAACTTACACCGAAGAAAATTTGCGCTATTCGCAAAATGCACCACTCAATATGTACGATGAGGTGAATACCAAATGTAATTTGCCTGCCCAAATTGATATTGAGGCTACTGAAGGTATGGAGTACAAATTTTTGTGTGTCACTAAAGGTGGTGGCTCTGCCAATAAGACGTATTTGTACCAAGAAACTAAAGCGTTATTAAATCCAGATACATTAGTTCCTTTCTTGATTGAAAAAATTAAGACATTGGGAACGGCAGCTTGTCCACCATATCATATTGCCTTTTGTATTGGAGGTACGTCAGCCGAAAAAAATCTATTGACTGTAAAATTAGCTTCTACGCATTATTATGACGAATTGCCAACCACTGGTAATGAATATGGTCGTGCTTTCCGCGATATTGAATTAGAAAAACAGGTGTTAGAAGAGTCCTATAAAATTGGCTTAGGTGCTCAATTTGGTGGCAAATATTTGGCACACGATATTCGTATTGTACGTTTACCTCGTCACGGTGCTAGCTGTCCAGTGGGCATGGGTGTGAGTTGCTCGGCCGACCGTAATATCAAATGTAAAATCAATAAAGATGGTATTTGGATTGAAAAAATGGACGATAATCCAGCAAGCTTAATTCCTGAAGAATTGAGAAACGAAGGTGAAGGCGATGCAGTAAAAGTGAATTTGAATCAACCAATGGCTGATATTTTAAAAGAATTGACCAAATATCCAGTTTCTACACGTTTATCGTTGAACGGAACCATTATTGTTGGACGTGATATAGCTCATGCCAAAATCAAAGAACGTTTGGATCGTGGTGAAGCTATGCCACAGTATTTGAAAGATCATCCGATTTATTATGCTGGTCCTGCTAAAACGCCTGCCGGTATGGCATGTGGTTCTATGGGACCAACTACGGCTGGTCGTATGGATTCGTATGTGGATTTATTCCAAAGTCATGGTGGAAGCATGATTATGCTGGCAAAAGGTAATCGCAGTCAACAAGTAACAGATGCTTGTAAAAAACATGGCGGTTTTTACCTTGGTTCTATTGGTGGGCCAGCAGCTATTTTGGCTCAAAACAACATTAAATCGATAGAATGTGTTGAATATCCAGAGTTGGGTATGGAAGCTATTTGGAAAATTGAGGTGGTTGATTTTCCTGCATTCATCCTTGTGGATGATAAAGGAAATGATTTCTTCAAACAATTACAGCCAGTTTGCGCTCGTAAATAAAAGAGCAATTTAGACAAGAAAAACGCATTAAATTTGTTTTTATGCGTTTTTTTGTTTGTTGTGAAAAAATATTTATATTTGTAAAATCTATCAACTTGATATAATCAATTTGCCTATGAAATAAAACAGCACAGTTGGTGCAGACATTTTAAATAAAAAAAAGCGTTAGCTTACTTCTTGTTTCTTGAAACCTAGGAAATTTCAAACAAAACACCAAGAATGTAAAGTCTGATGCTCACGTGTTATAGCGTGGGCTTTACTTTATATTTGGTGTAATGGTATTCCTAGGACCACAAGAAACAAATAGACAGGCAAAGTTCCACGCTTTCTTTATGTCTGTATATTATGTAAGGAACTATTTAACGGATTAGCTACTCTGCCGAATATTTAAGTGAGTAGAATTAAATTAAACAATATTATGAAATCAAAAGGAGTTGCCTATTTATTATGGCTTATAAGTATTTTTGGATGGTTAGGAATTCATCGTTTTTATTTGGGTAAAATTGGAACTGGAATTATTTGGATTTTTACAGGTGGTTTGTTTGGTATTGGTTCACTAATCGACTTGTTTACACTTGGTGGTAAAGTTGAACAGTATAACACAAATCAAGAACTTAAAACCATACGTACTGCGGCTATGGCAAACGCAAAACAAACCTCTCAACAAGTGGAGAAAAAATAATATTTTGAAAACTCTGCCAAATTCATTTGATTTGGCAGAGTTTTATTACCATAATTCTAATACAAGAAAAGATGAAAAAAATATTGCTTACGGTTCTAATCGCTTGTTCGCTATTTGCATGTAATAATAGTAGAACAATAAATAGTACAGATTTGATAGGAAGGTACAAAATGGATACCTCAGGATTAGCAAAACAAATTGAAAATCCAGATGACAGTGATTTCCTTAATGGACTTGGTAAACTTTTTGTTCTAGGAGTAGATGTCAATTTTGCTTTTTATGACGACAATAAAGGTGCAATAGAATTAAGTGGGTGGGCTATGGATTTAGCTCGTAGCTTTAGTAGTGATGAGGAAACGTCACCATTTATACCATTTAGTTATCGTATTAAAAATGATTCTGTTCTGCAATTAAAGGTTGAGGATTCTGGCAATTATAAAACTTTTGGAATAATCCATAGACCTACAGGTACATATGATTATCTGCAAATTGAGCAAGAGAGTGGTAATCTTATCAATCTTGTAAAAATAGCTCATTAATTATCGACTCAAAGATTTAGTGACGTTAATGGATATTGAAGTCTAAGTATTATGCAGCTTGCTATCATGGACGGTACATTTAATAAAAAATACCATCTCCAAAATTTTGGAGATGGTATTTTTTATATAGTGAATTTGTTTATACTTATTTTTCGATGCTGATTAATTCAACATCAAAAATTAAGGTTGAGAAAGGTTTGATAGTACCTTGTTCTGCAGGACCATAAGCCAATTCTTGTGGAATGTAAAGTCTCCATTTTGAGCCTACAGGCATCAATTGTAATGCTTCTGTCCAACCTTTGATTACTTCGCTTACGCCAAATGTAGCAGGTTCTTTACGTTCAACAGAACTGTCAAAAACAGTACCATCAATTAAAGTTCCGTGGTAGTGTACTTTTACAACGCTTGCAGCGGTAGGTTTAATGCCTGTGCCAGCTGTTAAAACTTCGTATTGTAAACCACTAGCAGTAGTTGTAACGCCTGCTTTTTTTGTATTTTCAGCTAAGAAAGCTTCGTTTGCTTTGCGGTAGTCGCCGTATTTAGCAGCAGCTTTTTCTGATACCATACGATTTTGAACGGTTTCAGCATAAGTAGCAGCTTCTTCAGCGGTCATAACTTTAGAGTCGTCCATAACGCCAGCTACAAATCCTGCCAAATAGTCGTTTTTGTTAAATACTTTAGTTGTGTCGCCATCCTGAACAAGGCTTTCGAAATGAGGCATCATTTGGTCCATCACTTGTTGACCAATTTGAGCACCAACCATTTCAGCTTTTTCTTCGTCGCTCATATCTTTGGTAGCTTTTAAGAAACCTTTGATGAAAGCGTCCATGTTTTTGGTTGTGTCAACTTCTAAACGAACTAAATACTCTTTTAAACCACGTGATGTAGTCATACCATAAGAATAAGCCAAAGAGTCAGTTTCGCTTTTTAATTCTGCTTTTGGGGTGTTATTGCAAGAAGAAAACCCCATAGTGATAGCTGCTAAGGCAGCAACACTCAAAATAAATTTTTTCATGTTCACAAAAATTGATTAATTATTTAATAATATCGAGTAATTCTACTTCAAAAATTAAGGCTGTGTGTGGCTTGATAGCATCACCAGCACCATGTGCGCCATAGGCTAAATCGCTAGGAATGTATAATTTCCATTTTGATCCTACAGTCATCAATTGCAATGCTTCCACCCAACCAGCAATAACTTGTGTTACGCCAAATGTGGCAGGCTCGTTGCGCATTACAGAACTGTCAAAAACTGTACCATTAATTAATGTGCCATGATAATGTACTTTTACGCGGTCTGAAGCTGTCGGTTTGGCACCTTTCCCGTCAGTTATAATTTCATATTGTAACCCACTTTCGGTTACTTTTACTTCTGCACGTTTAGCATTTTCGGCTAAAAATGCTTCGCCTTCTTGGCGTAATCCTGCAGTAGCTTGTTCTTTTTCAGTTTCTTTTTTTGTAAAATACTCGTTTAAGAGTTCTTGAGCTTCTTGTACTGACAATTCTGGTCGAGTGCCTTCGCACATAGCTTCAATGCCTTTCGCAA
Source organism: Paludibacteraceae bacterium (assembly GCA_028694915.1). Lineage (GTDB taxonomy): Bacteria > Bacteroidota > Bacteroidia > Bacteroidales > Paludibacteraceae > W0P28-013. Next base: position 21,111 of record JAQVJY010000004.1, on the reverse strand, counting down.
ATGAGTTGTAATCAATTCCCTTTATATCGTTTTGACGTAAACTTTGACCAAAACTCAAGCCGAGCGCATAACTTAATTTATCCATATACTATTTGTTTTTAAAAATGTTCGCAAAGATACTAAAAAGATAGATGTATTTATTGCATTGTTTTGAAAAAGGTTTTCAGTATCCTCTAATATATTGTTTATCTAAACGTTATAGAAGCTTGTATGAAACGTATAGTGTGTCGAAAAATTGTGTAACTTTGCACACTAAAGGACTTTAATATTTTAATTCATAGTTCATCCCAATGCGCTATCATTTAAGTAGCTTATTGCTCGGTTTTATAGCATTTTTGGCAGTTGGTTGTGAGGCTTTGCCTGAACCTACTGAGCCAGTTGTGTTCGTACAAAAGCAGCCTCTTCCTACGGGCCGAGCTTCGGCTGCTTCCTTTGTGGCGGATGGGAAAGCGTATGTTCTCTCTGGTCGTTCGGCTAATAATAAAACCCTACGTGATTTTTGGATGTATAATCCACTGACTGACAATTGGGCAGAGTTGGATTCGGTACCGTTTACTGGTCGCGTAAAAGCTATTTCCGAAGTGGTCGATGGTTCGGCTTATGTGGGACTTGGTTATAATGGTCATGTTTATGTTGATAGTGCTTATCGCCGTGATTTTTGGCGTTACGATTTACAAACTACCACGTGGACACGTTGTGCCGATTTCCCTTCACATAACACGGATGTAGCCGTTTCGTTTGTTTTTGGGAAACGTATTTTTGTGGCGTTTGGCTTTTTTGATGGTTTTACGCACGATGTATATGCGTATGATACGCAAACAGATAAATGGACTCGCTGTGACGATTCGTCGGCTTATGGACGGGCTGGTGCTGTGGGTTGTAGTAATGGCGCACGTTATTTCGCCGGAACAGGTTATAATACCACCAATATGAATGATTGGTGGGAATTTTATCCAGAAAGTACGACGTGGAGTAAACGTGCTCATATTCCTGGTGCTGGACGCATGTTCGCCTCAGCAACAGCAGTCGATGAGCGCATTTTTGTGTTAGGCGGACGTCATTTTGGCGGATCGTTGACGACTGGTTTTTTGTTTGATGATTTATTGGAATATGATGTAGCGGCAGATAAATGGCTTTTGCGTGGACGTTTACCACAAGGAGGTCGCGAGAATATGATAGCATTTTCTATCAATGGGCAAGGTTATTTTGGCTTAGGTGAGGATGCTAGTGGAAAAATATGTAATGATTTTTATACGTGGCACGATTAATTCACATACTGACAATTGGCGTGGCGCTGTGTTGTATACAACCACTTACAGCTTCCAAAGCTTGGCCGCTACCAATGGATTCGGTTGATGTCAATTCTGACACAATTACCTACGGAGCTTCGGTTCGAGCCGTGGCGGCGTCTGGCGATTATGCACCGTTTTGGTTTCACTCGAATCGCTATGGTGCGGTTTCGGATCAACCTTATAGCGGGCAGTTAAGTTTATCTGTTTCCAAAGAATTGACGCGGCCACGTCGGTGGTACGATTATAGTTTTGGCGTAGAAGCCATTGGACAAGTGGATACAAACGTATCGTCACTGTTTTTTCAACAGTTATATGCCCATTTACGGTTATATGTCATTGACATTACGGTAGGTATAAAACCTGAAACTTGGGGAAATCAAGATGAATTCTTATCAAGTGGAGGTTTTTTATTTTCTCAAAATGCACGACCAATGCCTCGTATTACTATTGGGATTGATCATTACACGCCAGTACCATTTACGTATGGTTACTTGGAACTAAAGGGTGGTATTACACATGCTTGGTTTACGGATAATGTGTATTTGAAAAATTCTTTTTTGCATCACAAGTTTATAGGTGCACGTGTTGGTGGAAATTTGCCAGTGACTGTGAATTATGAATTTCATCATGCGGCTCAATGGGGTGGTGTATCGCCTGTTTATGGCGAATTAGGCTCGTCGTTTAAGGATTTGGTAACGGTATTTTTTGCTGGTTCAGGTGGAACTATGAGCAATGACCAGATTAATGCCTATGGAAATCATTTGGGTTCACAAAGTTTGGGTTTAGATGTAAAAGTGGGCGCTTGGACAGTGTCGACGTATTGGCAAAACATTTTTGAAGATGGCCCGATTAAGCCACTTTGGGAAGCTATGAATCTATCGGATGGTGTTTGGGGAATTTCTATTAAACAATCCCAATTTCCTTATATTAGTCGACTCTTATATGAATTTGTTAATACCACTGACCAATCAGGACCTTTTCACGATAAAGACGGCTTAGTTTTTGGTGGTAACGATTCGTATTTTACCAATAGTGTGTATGCTAATGGCTGGAATTATTTTAATCGAACGTTGGGAACGCCTTTTATTACGTCGCCTATTTACAATACCGATGGTAGCATAGCTACGCTTAATAATCGTGCGATGGCTCATCACTTAGGTATTCGAGGCGATATTGCCGGCTATCGTTATCGCTCATTGGTATCGTACGCTAAAAATTATGGGCGTTATCGCGATGGTGATGCTTTGAAATCGACTAATACAGCTATTCTATTGGAAGTAAATAAACAAGTTCCTCAATGGTGGAATTTGGATTTTTCACTCTCGTTGGGTGCCGATTTGGGCACGCAGTTTGGTAATTCATTTGGCGTGATGTTTTCGGTGGCAAAGCGAGGTATTATTTGGACTTATTGATGATTATGAAAAACGTACATATTATAACGCCGGTCAAAGATTCGTGGGAAACCACGCGTCAAACAATTGAGGCGATAGCTCTGTCGGAAACGACTGCTAATTACGTGTATACGGTATACAATGATTTTAGTACCGATGAAAATACCGCCAATCTGGATCAGATTACTCAAAAATATGGTTTTGAATTGCTCAATTTAGCCTCGGTTACTAATCATCCGTCGCCTAATTATCTGCTGATATTGCAATTGGCACAACAACGGGCGTTGGCAGAGCAGGCTCATTTGATTTTGGTGGAATCTGATGTTGTGGTTCGTAAACAGACTATACAGAACATGATTGACGCAGTCAATGCTGATGAAAAAATAGGGATGGTGGCAGCTGTTACGGTGGATGCAAACGAACAGGTTAATTTCCCGTACTTGTATGCTCAAAAATTTCCAAAAGTGGCAATGGATACGAAAAAGCGTTTTAGCTTTTGTTGCACCTTGTTGACTTACGATTTTTTGAAAGCGTATGATTTTAAGAATCTAAATCCTGAGAAATCGTGGTACGATGTTTTTATCTCGCATCAATCCCTTGAATTAGGTTTCAAAAATCGTTTGTTGATGAATTCGCCTGTGTTGCATCAACCACATAGCAGCCGCCCTTGGAAGCAATTAAAATATACTAATCCTTTGAAATACTATTGGGTGAAATATACCAAAGGTTTTGATAAAATTTAATGAAAACGGTTTCAGTTATAGTACCCGCCTACAACGCCTCGGCTTTTTTAGAAGAGACGATTGGTTCCATTTTGGCTTCGACTTATCCCGCTTTGGAGGTCGTCATTGTCGATGATGGTTCTTCTGACAATACGTTTGCTTTGGCGAATGATTTAGCGTCTAAACACGCTCAAGTTCGGGCTTTTTCACAACCAAACAGCGGTGTTTCAGCGGCACGTAATAGAGCATTGCGTGAGGCTGTTGGAACTTACATTTTACCCGTCGATGCCGATGATTTAATTAGTAGAACGTATATTGCTAATGCCGTGGCAGTACTTGATGCGCAGCCTGAAGTGAAAGTGGTATATGCCAAAGCTGAATTTTTCGGTTTGCGTCAAGGTGCGTGGAATTTACCGACGTACAGTTTGCATAAATTGGCCATGCATAATCAGATTTATGTGAGTGCCATGTATCGCAAAGAGGATGCGCTAGCCTTTGGTGGTTATTGTGAAACGATTTCTGGACGCGAAGATTGGGAATTTTGGATGTCGATGTTAAAGACTGGTGGCGAAGTGGTGCAGTTGAGCGAAATTGGACTTTTTTACCGTATTCAAAAACAGTCGAAACGGGTGAGTGATAGACAGAATAAGGCAGAACGTATTGCTTTGTTGAATGAGCGTCACCTCGATTTTTTCTTGCGTGAGTTGCATGGTCCATTACGTCATCGTCGGTCAATGTCACCGATTATAAATAGGGTAGTGAATGTTTGGAAATCTACTACATTTCGTGTTACGCCAGCTTATAACCATTTTGGACTATTTGTGGCTCGTTTGAATCACGATTTTTCGACAAAAGGAAGTGTGTTATATCAAAAACGAAATGTGTTGAAACGTTTTACAGTGGAAAATAGTTCTGTTGTGGTTAAAGCATTTAAAACTCCGAGTTTTTTTAAATCAATTATTTATGGCTGGTTTCGTAAATCGAAAGCTAAACGTTCGTTTGAGTACGCTGTACGCCTTCAACAAGTAGGAATAGGGACGCCTGTACCCATTGGTTTTCTTGAATGTCGCACGTTAGGATGTTTAACCACAAGTTATTACGCTTCTGCCGAATCTACTTGCACACACACGTTTAATGATTTGATAGGCAATCCGATCTTCCCTTTTCGTACAGAAATTTTAACGGCTATTGGGGAGTTTACGGCACGTTTGCACGAGTCAGGCATACGTCATCAGGACTATTCGGGCGGGAATATTTTGTTTGAATATCGCGATGGCAAAGTAGCCATTGAACTGATAGATTTAAACCGTTTGAAGTTTGGAACCGTGAATTTACTAGCAGGTTGTCGCAATTTTGAACGATTAAATATTGATGCCGATGCACTACGTACTATGGCGAAAGCCTACGCTGTGGCACGCGGTTTTGATGTGCAGTTATGTACCAATTCCATTATTAAAATGAGGTGGAAAAAGCACGTTAAACAACAGATTACAAATTTATAAAGTCAAATATACGGATGATTTCAATTATTGTTTGCTCAAAATATGAACAATTAGCTACCGCTTTTACTGATAATGTGGCGGCAACTGTCGGCGTTGAGTACGAGTTGATTCATATTGACAACTCCAAACAAGATTATTCTATTTTTTCAGCCTATAATGAGGGCGTAAAACGGTCTACTTCTCCGAATTTGTGTTTTGTACACGAAGATGTGTTGTTCTTAACTCCAGATTGGGGCAAAAAGGTGGCGGCACATCTCACCAATCCGCAAGTTGGTATTGTTGGTGTTGCTGGCGGCGACGTCATGACTCCTGTGCCAACAGGCTGGTATGCGTTGAATTATTCTATGCATTTAGTGCAGTCAAATAACGAAGGTACAGAATCAGAGCATTTGCTTTATCCTGTTAACTATGCAGAACAAACACGCTCTGTAGTTTTACTTGATGGCGTTTTGCTGTGTATGCGTAAAGATGTATTTGAACATATTCAATTTGACGAACAGTTAAGTGGTTTTCATGGTTACGATCTTGATATTTCGGTCCAATCTATTGTGGCAGGTTATAAAAATTTTGTGATGTATGATGTATTGATTGAACATTTCTCAAAAGGAATGTTTGGTTGGAATTATTATAAAAATTTGATTTATATCACTAAAAAATGGGAGAAGCATTTACCACTTTTTGAATCTTCTATTTCGCAGGAAGAGCAAGAACGGTTTATGCAACGAAAGTCACGTTGGCTAGTTCGCTTGTGTAAAGTGTTGGTGCGTGCTAAAGTGCCCTACACCGAGATTCATGAAACAATGAAATATTATACTGGGCGTGTGGGTTCGCCATGGGATAAAGTTAAACTTTTTATGCTTCCTGTTCGTGTTTGGTTAATTCGAGTAACGTCTAAAATCAGAAAAAAATTATTATGAAATCAGTCGCCTTAGTTGAACTATTTCCTTATCATAGCGAGTGTCTCTATTCCCAATTGCTTTTTATGCAAGGAAATGCTCGTGTGGTGCTTATTTGTGATCAACGCCTTGAGCCAATTGTTAAAACATTTGGTCAGGTGTACGAAGAATGTTTGTTCTTCGACTTTAAAGAGCTATCATCACTGTTCAAATTGCGTTCATATTTGATTCGTCATAAGATAGATACAGTTGTGTTAAATACTGCTCAAGGTAGCCGACCTTTAAAATTTATGTTATTGCCGTTTCCAAAGCGTATTCATTTTGCTGGGATTATACATGAAACTCAAAAATTGACAGAGAGTTTTGGACAACGGCTTATTAGTCGTAAAATCAAATCGTATTATGTATTAGCTGATTATGTGAATCGATTATTTCCCGCCAATTTGGGCTTTAAACATCAGTTTTTTACGCCTGCATTTTATCCTAAATTTGATACGGTAAATTTACCCGATAAAGCAGATGAAATTTGGGTTTGTATTCCTGGGGCAATTGAATCGAAACGTCGTGATTATAAGGCGTTGTTAGCACTGGCTCAACATACCCAGCTCAAAGAAAAAGTAAAATTTATATTGTTGGGAAATGCTACATTGGGTGAAGGCGCAGCTTTTCTTGGAGAGATTCAACGTTTAAATATTGCTCATCGGTTTGTTTATTTCAACGAGCGTGTGTCGGACGATCTGTTTTATTCCTATGTCCGCGAAGTGGATTATTTATTGCCTCTCATTCATTCAGATGCCCATACGGCTGGTGATTACACCAAAACTAAAATTTCAGGCATGTTCCCATTGTCTTTAGCGTTTGAAAAAACGATGTTGTGCCATAACTTATTTGCTCAAGTCAAGGGATTTGATTACAATGTTCTTTTTTATGAAAACCTTGATGAATTAGTTGATACAATCAATCAGAACAGGAAGGTGGAGCATACGTTTACGGCTGATTTCGACAAAAACCAATCACGTTATTTGAGTTTATTATGAGTAAAATACCTGTAAAAGTTATAATCCCGATTTATAAAAATGAATTAAATCGTGATGAGCAACGTTCTTTGCAACAGTGTTGCAAGGTGTTGGCGGCTTATCCTATTGTTTTTGTAAAACCTAGATCTTTGGATATTTCATCGTGGTTAAACGTCTATCCAGCTTGCACGGTCGAGTCATTCGACGACCATTTTTTTGAAAGTATAGCAGGTTATAATGCCTTGATGTTGAACCGCCAATTTTACGAGCGTTTTTTAGATACGGAGTACATATTAATTCATCAACTAGACGCTTATGTTTTCAAAGATGCTTTGATGGAGTGGGTCAATAAAGGTTACGATTACGTTGGAGCTCCGTGGATTCTTAAACCGAAGTATCATCGTTTCTACTATCGTATTATATTGTCTATTAGATCTTTTTCTTATTGGATTCAACGTAAGCCCTTCAATTTGATGATTGTTGGCGACAAAGTTGGGAATGGCGGTTTTTCACTTCGTAAGGTTCAGTCGCATTACGTACAGACAGAAATTCAGGCTAAAAAAATAGCCTATTTTTTACGTAAAAGTGCTACGCATCAAGAGTTCAATGAAGATGTATTTTGGGCTACTCAGAATCCGACTTTTGTGTATCCAACTTGGCAGGAAGCTATTTTCTTTGCCTTAGATACGTATCCTGAACTCGGTTATCAATTGATGAATAATGAACATCCTTTTGGATGCCATGGCTGGAAACGTCCGAAAACATTTGTTTTTTGGCAAGAAAAAATTAAGGATTAAGAATTGTGAGGAAAATGTAAAACAATAATGTATGGAAAAAGTAATTAAAGGAGTAAATATTTTAAATTTATTGGCTTATTGTTGGCTTGTTGTTCGGGTTTTATTTTGGAGTGTTGATTTACCATATTGGTTTGCATATGGTGGATTCTATCTTTTTTTTCTATCTTTTATTGCAGAAGTGTTTCTTGAAAAACGATGGAATAATATACGTTGGGATAAAAAAACTATTTATTTTTGTTGTATAGTGTGTTTTTTTATACTAGGCTTTATCTATGCACCTTTTGATGGTCGTGACTATTTTTGGCATCACATGGAATCCCGTTATCCTTTGTTTGGATTTAGTGTTGTTGGTATATTTGGCTTAAACAAATATTACAAATTGAGTTATCTCTTTAAGACCATGATTGTTACTTCAGTAGTGGCTATTTTGTTTATCTTCTTTAAGGTTGGTATTGTAGAATTTATAATGTCACCTAATCGCAATTTTCTATTTACACAAGCTCGCATTGAGAATGTCAATGCACATATGGGATTCAATCTTTTCCTAAATGTTTCTTTGGTCGGGATTTGGTATATATGTTCTTCTTCTTGGCGTAGAATCCCTAGATATACCCGTTATTTGTATGTTTTCGCTATGTGTATAATATTTTTTGTTTTATCTATATCGGAGGGACGAAGCGGCTTTTTGGCTTCTATCTTTTTGTTATGCAGCTTCCTTGCTGTTGAAGTGTGGCGTCGTCGAAAAATTCTTGGTTTTGTTATGGCTTTGTTATTACCTCTGGTTTTAGCTTTTGCAGCCAGTCAACATACACGTATTTCCCATAACGCCATCGGGAGTGAACCTCGTTTAGCATTTTGGCATTCGGCATTCGAATTGATTGAAAAAAAACCAATTTTAGGCTATGGCATCAGCAATGCTCAGGTGGCTTTTGATCATGTTAATATGAAATATACAACACCTGAGTATCGTGAATATTGGACAAAACAGGAACTTTGGTTTATTGATACACATAATCAATACTTACAGACTACATTAGAATTTGGTTTAGTGGGATTACTCTTACTCTTGCTTATTTATTTTGGTCCAATTGGCATTGTTGAATCGAAACGGCGTCTTCTTTGTCTCTATCTGTGTGGCTTGTGTGCCTATCAGTCTGTTTTTGATATGTTTATCACGGGCCAATTTTGCCTGTTCTTTTGTTTGTTAATGCTTGCTGTGTTGAGAACTAAAAATGACATTGTCTTAGATAAAAATTCACGATTAGTGAGGAAAAAATAGTTTTCCCTCCACTAATCGTGAACTGAGTATTTTACCACCCAATAAGCCCTATTAAGGGTATTGTTGGGTGAAGTTTATGACTTCATAAAAGGAATAAAACGAGGAACTTTTTGTTGGTAAGTCTTGTATTCAGGATACTTGCTTGCGCTCAACATTTCACCAAAATCGGAGCTGCCACGGAAGAGTACCAATAATAAGAGGCAGCCAGCAATTGACCAGTTAATCCATTCACCACTTGCTACTACGCTGAATAAGTAAAAACAAATCCAAATGGATTGTTCTGCGAAATAATTAGGGTGACGGCTGTACGCCCATAATCCTTTATCGAGGAAACCTTTTTTATAATCACCACTTAATGCCTCGCCTGCGTGAATCTTTTTCCATTTTTGGCTTTGAAAATTCCAATGTTGAATATCAGCTAAAGTTTCATACATAATGAAGAATAACATCAATGCGGCTACAACGTAATCGAAAACAGTTAATCCCGTATCATTGTGTTGTAATGCAACCACCGATGGAAGCGTGAAAAGTAAAATTAAGGCTTGTTGATAGAAACAAATGAATAAAAGATTAAAAAGGGTCCATTTCCAACGCGGTTTAAACTCTGGTTTTTCGCGTAATACTTTCCAACGATAATCTTCTTCGCCTTCCCAAAATCGCCATTGATAAGCGCCTTTTAACGCAAAATTGGTGGTTAAACGAATTCCCCAGATACTTGCTAAAACCGCCATAAGCACTAACCGAGGTGTGAAATCGCCATAATAGGCAACGATCCACACATACGCAATTGGCAGAATACTCCACAGCTTATCTACTTGGCTATTATTGTTGGTGAGTTCACCCACAATAAACGAATAGGCGATAGCAATAGAAGTAATAATGATTAATGTTTTAAGTGTTTCCCATTCGAGAGTGCCGAGCGCAGTTCCAAAAAAATAGGAAACAAACGGCACTACGAGTAAGGTAAAAAATAGCACGAGCGCAACAGACGAGATGTTTTTCATACGATTTTGTTGTTAGGGTTTAACATTTGGATTGGCAAATGTACAAATCTTTTTAATATATCCAAAATTTTCATTTAGACCGATGCGTTTTGCCTTTGATACAACAAAAAAAAGCACTTGCCATAAACAAGTGCTTTTTACATAAAGGATGAAATTTATTACATCATTCCGCCCATACCACCACCCATAGGAGGCATAGCAGGAGCTGGATGTTCTTCTTTTTTGTCTACAATCACACATTCGGTAGTTAGGAACATGCCTGCAATGGATGCCGCATTTTCCAGAGCAACACGTGTTACTTTTGCTGGGTCAACAACCCCAGCTGCCAACATATATTCATATTTGTCGGTGCGTGCGTTATAACCGAAATCTTTTTGTCCTTCGCGTACTTTTTGAACTACCACCGCGCCTTCTTTACCTGCATTCGCTACAATTTGACGAAGTGGTTCTTCGATAGCACGTTTTACGATATCGATACCAGTTTGTTCGTCGTCGCCATCGCCTTGAAGACCTTCTAAAGCATCGATGGCACGAATATATGCTACGCCACCACCAGGAACAATTCCTTCTTCTATGGCAGCGCGTGTAGCACTTAGAGCATCGTCTACGCGGTCTTTTTTCTCTTTCATCTCCACTTCCGATGCAGCTCCAACATACAGTACTGCTACGCCACCAGCTAATTTAGCCAAACGTTCTTGTAATTTTTCGCGATCGTAATCTGATGTGGTAGCAGCTATTTGTGCTTTGATTTGATTGACACGTGTGGCAATAGCTTCTTTTGAGCCAGCACCATTTACAATAACGGTATTGTCTTTGTTAACGGTAATTTTTTCGGCAGAGCCAAGCATCTCTATCGTAGCAGTTTCCAACTTAACGCCTTTTTCTTCTGAAATCACAACTCCGCCTGTTAAGATGGCAATATCTTCCAACATTTCTTTACGACGATCACCAAATCCTGGAGCTTTCACTGCACAAATTTTGAGTTGCGCACGTAAGCGGTTTACTACCAATGTAGTTAATGCTTCGCTATCAACATCTTCTGCGATAATTAATAAAGGACGGCCTGATTGTACGGCAGGTTCCAATACAGGTAATAACTCTTTGAGGTTCGATATTTTTTTGTCGTAAATCAGGATGTATGGTTTTTCCATTTCTACTTCCATTGTTTCCGTATTGGTCACAAAATAAGGAGAAATGTAACCACGATCGAACTGCATACCCTCTACAACCTCGATAGTGGTGTCGGTGCCTTTTGCTTCTTCGATGGTAATAACGCCATCTTTTGATACTTTACGCATGGCATCAGCAATGAGTTTACCGATAACGGCATCATTGTTAGCTGAAATAGTAGCAACTTGTTCAATTTTATCGAAATCGTTACCTACTGTTTGCGCTTGTGCTTTGATACTTTCTACCACTTTTACAACCGCTTTGTCGATACCGCGTTTCAAATCCATAGGATTAGCACCTGCAGTTACGTTTTTTAAACCAACACCCACAATCGATTGTGCCAACACGGTAGCCGTAGTTGTTCCATCACCAGCTTGTTCGCCCGTTTTGCTAGCTACTTCTTTTACTAATTGTGCACCAAGATTCTGAACCGCATTGTCCAATTCTATTTCTTTTGCTACAGTTACACCATCTTTGGTGATATGAGGAGCACCATATTTTTTTTCAATAATTACGTTGCGACCTTTAGGCCCGAGTGTTACTTTTACCGCATTTGCCAACTCGTCAACCCCTTTTTTTAATTCATCGCGGGCATCAATATTGAATGAAATTTCTTTTGCCATAATACTAAAATGTTTAATGTTAAACGATTTATTGATTTTAAAGAATTGCTAAAACATCGCTTTGACGCATGATGAGAAATCTTTCGCCTTCGAGTTCTAACTCGGTGCCAGCAAATTTACCATACAGTACACTGTCACCAGCTTTAAGTACCATTTCTTCGTCTTTAGTTCCTTTACCTACTGCAACGACATTCCCTTTTAAAGGTTTTTCTTTGGCTGAATCGGGGATAATAATGCCACCCACGGTTTTTTCTTCTGCCGCTACTGGTTTAATCAGTACGCGGTCTGCTAATGGTTTAATGTTCATAGTTAAATTGATTTTAATTATTTAATGATATTTTTTGTGATTTTTTGCAGAGCCCGAAGTCTACTTTCGTTATCTATTTGGCATATTTTGTGCCAATGCCAGAATGCTAAAATTTTGTCAGTTTGGATTGTCAATTTGACAGAATTATTTTCGATATCTGAAAATATATGGCACAAGAGGTGTGTATAAGCCAATTTTAAAAAGCAACCAACAAAAAAGAACGACTATATTTGTAGAAAATTTTTCTGCTAAAAAATAATTAGGCTTACCTAAATGATGTAACTGTATTATTTCAAATGCAGTGCTTAATATCTGACGACTTTTATGTTTATAATCAGCTTTAGAATTACATGAGAAAGACAAATGACGAATAAAAAACAAGGCTATTTTAATCAGCGAGAAACTTATTTGTTCTTTTTCTTTTTGAAAATTTAAAGGATAATCTGTAATGATATGATTAATTTGAGAAAAGATGATTTCTATCTGTTGATCGATGTTATTATAAATAGTATGCGAAATAGAATTCGGATTTGTTACGTAATAATATCCTGTTAAATCTGAAATAGCAAACTTATTGGTTACAGCCAAACACCTAAAGAGAAACAGAATATCTTCGCCCGGATTGATCTGATAAAAAGAAAGCTGATTAGTTTTAATAAATTCTGTTTTGTAAAGTTTACAACACACCGAATGCAAAATGTGCTTTGAGTTTATGTCACATTTTAGTTTTCTGACGTTTAGTAAGTTCCCATTAGAATCGACTTTGGTATATCCAGTACACAAAATATCGTTGTCATACATTTGCTTAATGGCATTTTCGATATGATTTTCGGTTAAATAATCGTCACCATCAACAAATACTAAAAATTTTCCAAAGGCACGTTCAATGCCAAAATTACGTGTTTTGGACAAGCCTTTGTTAGATTGGTGCCATACTTTTATTCGTGAATCGCGTGTCGCAAAATTGTCGCAAATTTGTCCCGAATTATCTGTAGAGCCATCATCAATCAGAATTATATCAAGAGATTGGTATGTTTGGTTAATAATGGAAAGAATACATCTCTCCAAATATAAAGAAACATTATAAATAGGAACAATAATTGAAACAACGTCTGAATTCATATTTGGCTAAAGTTGTGATAATAATTGAATAAACTGTTGGGCTTCGGCCTGACGCGAAAAACTATTTTTTGCCGACAAGTTTACTTCTTGAGTTGTATAGCCCATTTGTTTCCACTCACTGTATTTTTTAAGAATAAATGTTTTAACCTGTTCAATATTTTCTCCGGCCAATCCTGCATTGGTTTGTTGAATAACTTGTGCCAAACAGCCTTTGTCGCTTTGCACACATAACACAGGGCGTTCACAACCTAAAGCTTCGAAAAATTTGGTCGTCATTACACCAAAAGGTCCATTTTTGGTGGGTTTGTTGGTAAGAACCAAAACAACAGACGAGGTGTTGAGCAACGACGGAACATTGTTAAGTGGCACATAATTATAAACATGTGTCAATTGTTCGATATGATATTTTTTTGCCAGTTTCAGAATTTCGTCGTGTGATGTTGTGGCAGTGTACCATTCAAAAGATAGATATTTCGACAAATCGTTATGGTTTTGTGTGAGCTCCGCAAGTGCTTCAAAGACGAGAGTCGGATTTTGCATCTCTTCTCCATAAAGTCGACCTATATATCTGATTATAAATTGTTTGGTTTGAATATGCTCGGGTCGGTAGAGGTTGGCATCGTATCCGTTATAAATGAGAGACGTTGAAGGATTAATCTGTTTCAAAAATTGTTGATGCCAAGGCGACACCGTGGTCAAAACGTGCGCTTGTTTTAGCGCATTATTGCGTCGTTTGATGTTAATGTTTCGGTATAATTGGTTCGCAGCAAGGTAAATAGGGTTGCGCTGAGCCGACTGATGCTTTTGGTAATGGCTTCCGCCTATTTGCTCGGCGAGGTCGCGAATGTCGCACAAAAACGGAATGTTCAGTTGCTTGGCAAGCCATGCTGCTGCCGGATGCGGAAATGTATGAAAACCGGTGCAGACGATAGCATCGAATTCCGATTTTTCCGAACGACAGTCTGAAAGTATGTGTTTGGCAAAACTTCTGTTTTTATGGTCGATAATGAGGTTAAATATAAATTTAAGAGCCCATTCTATGTGACGCATTATACCTGAATATTTGTAATATTCAAAACTTTTAATCGGATAATAATGTTCAAAATCAAGTCCTTGACCGTTGAATTCTGTAAAAACAACAATATGGTATCCCTCTGCGACCAACACGTCGCACAACGAACGCAAACGCGGGCTGTATGCAGGTCGTCCAATTTCGTCGCTCAAAATTAGTATGCGTTTATGTGTCGCAACGGTTCTCATTTAATGCTGTTTTGTAAATAATTTATAATGTTGGAATACAGTCTTTTATGATAGCTATTTTTATTTATGCCTTGATTATCTATAATTGTATTGTGCCAAAGCAAGCATACATCGCCGTGATATTTTTTGGTAGTATCTATTAATTGGCAGGCGTAACTAAATGCTTCGTCGTACCACAAATTCATATAGTTGTTGTTAGACAACGTGCAATCCATCATGGTCAAAGGATGAAGTGTAAGAGATGTCAGTTCTTTCGTGTGTGGATTAATAAATTGTACCGCACGACATGTGCCAAGTCTGAAACCAGCTATGTCGGCATACCCCAAGGTGTAATCATCTGTAATGCCTGCTTTGATAAGGTACATCATATCTTCTGGTTGTAATGCGTGGAGATAATGATGTCTAGCCGATGTAATGACTTGTTTTGGAAATACTTTTTGCAACCTATTTCGTTCTTCGAGAATGAGATTTGGCTCGTAGCCGCTTTGGTAACTTGCGTGTAATCCAAATTGTGCGTTAGGACAATTATTCAATGTGTGTTTTACAAATCTGGTGAAATCTTTGCCTTTTAACTTGTAGCCAGGATAATCAAATCCTTTTACGTATTTTACTGCTTTAATAAAATAGATAGGAATGGCACCTTGCACCTGTTTATCCCTTTCGTAAATCCACGGGAAAGTGTATGCAGGATCTTTTTCGAGTGAAAGTAATGATTTTAGAACGACTTTGATAGCACAGCCTTTGTGTAAGATACCGCGTAAGAATCCGCCCACAGTGCCTCTAAAATGCCTGAAATGTGCTACAGAATCGACATCGTGGGTCAAAAAAATGTTATTATATGTTGCATCTGGTTCAGTTACATCACATCCTTGTTGGCGTAACCAACCACGTAGTAATTGGCCATATTCATCTACAATAGGTCTATCTATAAAACCCGCTTGGTAGGGCAATGATTTTTTACCAATAAAGCGTCCGTGCTCATCGCGTAATGTCTTAGGATTGAGCATCTCTTCGTAACGTGATAGAAGAAAATAACTGCTCGCAACAATATCCGCTTCTACGAGTAATGTATTACCTATTTTTCGTAGGAGCGGTTTCCCAAATAAGAGTGGAGTTTGTTCTATTTCCTCTAAAGGTAATGGTGGCATGGATTGCGCCGTTCCATAAATACCATCATCGAAGAAATTTGACGGAATAATAACCACGCGGTAACGATGAAATTGAGTTACATCACTGGTATAGCCCACTTCTGAAATTAAGTGTTTGTTCCCGTGAAGTAAAAATTCAATAATATATGTAATGGTTTCTTGCATGGTTGTTTAAGTATTGCAAAGTTACAATTTAAATTGACAAAGCCATACTAAACAAACGAAAAAACGGCTGCAAAATTTTATTGCAGCCGTTGAATTGGAATATAGAAAATAGGTTTAAGCTAGTTTTTCTAATTTAGCCACATTTTTTGTTATTTCTTCTTCTGGTACTTCATAGTTTTGTAGTTCACCAGCAAAATAACGATCGTATGATGCCATGTCAATTAAACCGTGACCAGAAAGGTTGAATAAAATAACTTTTTCTTTGCCTTCTTCCTTGGCTTTTAAAGCTTCTTTTATAGCGACCGAAATTGCATGTGTTGATTCTGGAGCAGGTATAATACCTTCTGCTTGTGCAAATAAAACGCCAGCTTCGAATGATTCTAACTGCTTTACATCAGCAGCTTCAATGAGTTTGTCTTTCATCAATTGGCTCACGATAGTACCAGCACCATGGTAGCGTAAACCACCTGCATGAATATCGGCTGGTTCAAAATCATGTCCTAAGGTGAACATTGGTAAAAGTGGTGTAAATCCTTCGGTGTCGCCAAAATCGTATTCAAACTTACCACGTGTTAATTTTGGACATGAAGCTGGTTCCGCAGCAATAAAACGCGTTTGTTTGCCACCAACTAAATTGTCGTGTAAAAATGGGAATGAAATACCGCAGAAATTTGATCCGCCACCGAAACAACCAATAACTACATCAGGATAATCACCGGCGATTTCCATCTGTTTTTTGGCTTCTTCTCCAATAATTGTTTGGTGTAAAATAACATGATTTAAAACACTTCCTAAACCGTAACGTGTATCTGGCTGTGTCATTGCTTTTTCTACCGCTTCAGAGATGGCCATTCCTAAACTTCCTGATGTGTTAGGATGTGCTGCTTGTAAACGTCGACCAACTTCAGTTGTGTTACTTGGCGAAGCTACTACATTGGCGCCATACGTACGCATTACTGATTTACGATAAGGCTTTTGGTCGTAGCTTACTTTTACCATGAATACATCTAAATCGAGTCCAAAGTGTTTACAAGCAATACTCAATGCCGAACCCCATTGACCTGCACCTGTTTCGGTAGTCATGTGCTTGATGCCTTGAATTTTATTGTAGTAGGCTTGTGGAATAGCTGAATTTAATTTGTGAGAACCAACTGGACTAACGCTTTCGTTTTTAAAATAGATTTTGGCTGGTGTATCTAATGCTTTTTCTAAACCCGATGCTCTTACTAATGGTGTCGGACGATAGATGCGGTATAAATCGCGTACTTCATCAGGAATGTCAATGTAACGTTCGGTGGTAAATTCTTGTTCCACAAGTCCTTTGGCAAAAAGCCCTTCCATTTCTTCTGGCTTTAGTGGCTGTTTGGTGCCAGGATGTAGCATTGGCATTGGTTTGTTAGTTAAATCTGCTACAATATTATACCATTGTTTTGGCATGTCATTTTCTGATAATACGATTTTTTTAGTGACTTTCATAATGAGTTGTATTTTAATGTGTTTAATTGTTAAGTTGAATAATGATATTTTTTTTGTGGATGTAGCGCTCTAACGCCATCGCCGTAGTATGCGATGTAACCAATGAAGTATATAAGCATTTAATATCATAGTGAATAACAATTGAATCTGTTTAAAATGGAAAAAACACACAAAAAAAACCGCAGGAGGGTATCCTACGGTTTCTCAATATGGTTTAAATATGACAAAACAAGTAACGACCCTCCTTCTATAAGAACGGTTGCCACCACCAATTGTTTGTCAAACTCAATTTCATAAATTGTCTTTTGTTAAATATGTCGGCAAAGTAACAAGTAAAAAATGAAATATGCAAATTTTTTAGTCATTTTTTTTGTTAGAAACGCGTATTGGCTCTACTACCAATGGGTTTTTGCTCATTTCATCGTACATGGCACGGTAGCGAATGATGTCGCATGCGCTGTACATAGCTTGACGGAATGATTGTTCACTCGCCTCGTTTTTCCCCACTAACCCGTAGGCAGTTCCATGTGCTGGCGATGTGCGTACAAAGGGCAAACCAGCCGTGAAATTTACACCTTCGTCCATATATAGCGCTTTAAAAGCGCCTAATCCTTGATCGTGATACATGGCTAAAATGGCATCATAGTGTTGAAACGAGCGTGAACCCCAAAAGCCATCTGCTGACAACGGTCCTACGCACAAAATTCCGTTTTCATTCGCTTTTTTCAACGCTGGTGTGATAATGCGTGCTTCTTCATCGCCAAATAATCCTTGATCACCTGCGTGTGGATTCAATCCAAATACCGCGATGCGTGGTTTTACGATGCCGAAATCGCGTATTAAGGTTTGATTTAAAATCTCCAACTTATTAAGAATGAGTTCTTCTGTAATATTTTTTGATATTTCCGAAATGGCAATATGGTTGGTTACCAATGCAATGCGTGTATTCCCGCTCATCAAAATCATCAATGAGTGTTGACCATTGGCTTTATGTTCTAAATACTCTGTGTGACCAGGAAATTTAAAACTATCGTTGGGCATGTTGCTTTTGTTGATAGGTGCAGTTACCAAAGCATCGATATGTCCGGCTTGTAGTTCTGCTGTAGCAGCTTCCAAGGCAGCAAAAGCACCTTGTCCACCTTCGGCTGTGCATTGTCCTATTTCTACTTTTAACTCATCGGCACCACAATTGATGATGTTGATGCGTTTTGCCCCAGCTTCATCAGCCGATTTTATAATATTGATGCTCAAATGGTCGAGTTCAAGTAATTTTTTGTAGTAACCAATCGCTTTGGATGAACCATAAATCACAGGTATGCAAAGCTCTAGCATACGTGGATCGGCTAAGGTTTTTAAAATTACTTCGTAACCAATTCCATTGATGTCACCTTGTGTGATACCAATTTTGAGTAGTTTTTCCATACTATCGTTGTTTTGTAATGCGTTAATTTTTCAGTGTTTTTGTCCGTTTCCAAAGTAAAAAACCGTTCCCGGCTTGTAGGAAACCAAATGCTAAATAGATATTTGATAAAAAGTTAAATCCGAAAATAAGATATTCTGCTAATATCCAAATTATTAAGATGATGCCACATGCTAAACCAGCCAAAGCTCCCAATTGGTGTTTTTTGGCGAGTAAAAGAAATGCGATGGTATTAGTTACTCCATTTACAAGTAATAATACGATGCCAGACCAAATGAAGTTTTGGAAAAATATATCTGACAATGGTAACTTTTGTAATAAAGGCAATAACGGTTCCATGCCCCATTTTACGCCAGTTGGGTCAATGAACATCATGGCAGCTCCCCAATAGGCTCCTAAGCCTATGAAAGCGCTCCAAAATAGTTGCCATTTATGTAAATGTGTCATGTGTGAATCAATTTATTTTTTCGGTGTAATCACTACTTCGTTTACTTCTTGTGGCATTTTGAAAGAATAAATCATGGCTTCTACTTGTCGAATTAAATTGCGTTTGTCGCGTCCAGGTGCGAATACAAATCCTTCGATGGTGATTAAGCGATTGTTGACTTCGTCAAGGCGTGTGTGGCTCACAAAGGGGCCACCCATAACTTCGCCATTTTTCATTTCCCACAAACCGCGAATTTCAGCACAGTAACTACCGTTTAACCAAATTTCTTTAAAAATGGGAGGCTCAAAGGTGTAAGCAGTACCCATATATGATCCTTTGAAAGAACCTGGTATATGCGCTTGCAATATAGAATCGCGCTTGGCTAGCAATGCTTTTTCAGTTAATTGTTTTTTATCCGTGTATGGATAGCTATAAATTAGTATGTCTTGGCGTGCAACTGCGCTACCATTCGACATCCATATAAAATCTTGAGCTTCGTTATATTTGTTTAAACTAGTTGGCACAGCTATTTGTCCGCCAAATTTAGTATAAACCTTATTAAGCGCTGTATTGTTGATACTGCTTTTTAAGAAGTCTATTTGACGTGTGCGTTCTGCTTCTACTAAATAATTGCTGATTTCATTCCCTTTTGAGGCTAAAATAGAAGCTAAATTTTGCGCTGTGTTCGATGTGATGAGTACAATGGCTTGCGAATTGGCCCATCTATTTTTCACGAATTTAATAGTGGCTTTTGTGTATTGCGTAGAATCAATTTCCACCATGACGATGTTACGCGTTGGACGTAGTAAATTGTCAAATTGGTCTTGTGATACGCGCGAAATAGCAAACATCGGTTCGGCTTGAGGAATACAAGGCATATCCGCAGCTAATAAATCGAATAAGGCTTTACCGCCTTCTGTGCGCCAATCTTTTTCGTCCATCACTACGAGTATTTCGTATGCAGCTCCTGTGGCATTAGGTAATAATAATCCACTATTGTGGCAACTACTCAAAAGCATGGCTGCCAATATTACAGGGAGAATCATTTTTTTCATAATCAATCAGTTTAAATTATTGATAGGTTGAATTCTAAATGTTTTTTAGTCTGCGTTTGGTGTTGGTGTGTTAGAACTCAATAAACCACATGCAGCCAAAATATCTTCGCCACGTGAACGTCTGATAGTACAAATAACATGGTTTTTGGTTAAGTAATCACGAAACCAAACCATTTTTTCTGCCGATGGGCTATGTAATGATACATTAGGAATGGCGTGGAATTTAATGAGATTCACACGACAAGGTAGCCCGTTGAGCAAACGCACAAGTTCACGCGCGTGACGTGGTGAATCGTTCACGCCTTCGAACATAATATATTCAAATGATACGCGTCGTTGGTGCGAAAAATCATGCTTTTTGAGTTCTGTTACTACTTTTTCAATAGGATAGGCTTTCTCTGTTGGCATTATTGCCAAACGTTCTTCACTAAATGGATTGTGTAAACTGATGGCAAGGTGAGCCTCCGAACGTTCCAAAAATTGTTTCATACCAGGAATAAGTCCCACGCTCGAAACCGTAATGCGGCGTGGACTCCAAGCAAATCCCCAATCTGATGTTAGAATTTCTAACGTTTTGAGTAGTTCTAACGTGTTGTCAAACGGCTCTCCCATGCCCATAAATACAATATTGGTGAGCGTGTTACTTTCAGGAATCGCACAAATTTGATTCATAATGTCGGTGGCGGTCAAATTGCCACTCCAGCCTTGTTTGCCAGTCATGCAAAACACACAATTCATTTTACAACCTACTTGACACGATACACACAAGGTAGCACGATCTTCTTCAGGAATTAATACCGTTTCTATCGCGCCATTTGATGTTGAAAATAGATATTTTTTAGTTCCATCTTCTGATGCAACTGTATTGCTGGGTGATTGTAAGCCAAGGGTATATTTTTCGCTTAATAGATGGCGATTTTTCGCTGAAATATTGCTCATCGCGTCGATAGAAGTTACGCGTTTTACGTACAGCCAGTTTGCTATTTGTTTGGCGGTAAAAGTCGGCATGTGGAGCTCTTGCACAATAGCTTGTAGCTCT
>JAQVJY010000012.1 GCA_028694915.1 Paludibacteraceae bacterium | reverse complement strand
AAAACAAAACTCTAATAATAAACGACTTATGAAAAAATCCATTGTAATGGCTATGACAGCATTAGTTTTGGCGAGTTGTGGCGCCAATAAGCAAACACTGACCACACCTGCAATTGAAGATTTTAACTACACGGTAGAGCAATTTGCCGATTTGCAAATTCTTCGTTATCGTGTGCCCGAAATCGAACAACTTTCGTTACAACAGCAAGAACTATTGTATTATTTAACCGAGGCCGCTTTACAAGGTCGCGATATTTTGTTCGACCAAAATGGTAAATATAATTTGGCCATTCGTCAGGTGTTGGAAGCCATTTATACCGATCCTAAACAAGATAAAACCAGCGATGATTTTAAAGCGTTGGAATTGTATTTGAAACGCATGTGGGTGTCGAATGGTATTCATCATCACTATGGTGGCGATAAATTTGTGCCTACTTTTTCACAAAACTATTTTGAAACGGCTGTAAAAGCTTTGCCAATTGAAAAATTACCGTTGCGTGATGGCGAAGCGGTAGATACGTTGTTGGCCACTTTGGTTCCTGTTATTTTTGATCCTACTGTAGATGCAAAACGTGTGAATCAAGAAGCCGGTGCCGATTTAGTGTTGACGTCAGCTTGTAATTTCTACGATGGTGTGATACAAGTGGAAGCCGAAGATTTTTATGCTAAAATGAAAGTAAAAAACGACCCGGAACCGATTTCGTATGGTTTGAATAGCAAATTGGTGAAAAAGGACGGCGTGGTACAAGAAGAGGTTTATAAAGTGGGTGGTTTATATTCTGCCGCACTCGAAAAAGTGGTGTATTGGCTCGAAAAAGCCAAAGCCGTGGCTGAAAATGACCAACAACGTGGTGCTATTCAAAAATTGATTGAGTTCAACCAAACAGGAAACTTGAAAACGTTTGATGAATATGCTATTTTGTGGGTGGAAGATACAGCGTCTACTATCGACTTTGTGAATGGATTTACCGAAACCTATGGCGACCCACTTGGTATGAAAGCAAGCTGGGAATCGCTCATCAACTTCAAAAATGTGGAGGCTAGTAAACGTACTACCATTATAAGCGACAATGCACAATGGTTCGAGAATCATTCACCAGTAGCCAATGAATTCAAAAAAGAGAAAGTGAAAGGTGTTACCGCTAAGGTTATTACCGCAGCTATGCTTGGTGGCGATTGTTATCCAACTAGCCCAATTGGTATCAACTTGCCAAATGCCAACTGGATTCGTGCTGCTCATGGTTCTAAATCGGTCACCATTGAAAATTTGACTGAAGCATATGACCAAGCATCGCATGGCAATGGTTTCAGAGATGAATTTGCGTGGAGTAAAACCGAACTCGACTGGATGAATACACACGAAATGCAAACCGACAATTTACATACCGATTTGCACGAATGTTTGGGTCACGGTTCAGGTAAATTATTGCCAGGTGTTGATGCCGATGCGTTGAAAGCCTATGGCGCTACCATAGAAGAAGCACGTGCCGATTTGTTTGGTTTGTATTTTATGGCCGACCCAATGATGCAAAAATTAGGTTTGTTGACCAATC
This sequence comes from Paludibacteraceae bacterium, assembly GCA_028694915.1. Classification (GTDB taxonomy): domain Bacteria; phylum Bacteroidota; class Bacteroidia; order Bacteroidales; family Paludibacteraceae; genus W0P28-013. Next base: position 45,952 of record JAQVJY010000012.1, on the reverse strand, counting down.
CTGATGCTTACAAAGCACAATATTACAGCTATTTTATGAATGGGTTGATGACGCAATTAACACGTATTGAGCCAGGTAAAAATATTGAAGAATCACACATGCGTAATCGTCAATTGATTGCCAACTGGGTATTACAAAAATCGGCGACCGATAAAGCGGTAGAGTTACGTGTACGTGACGGAAAAACTTATGTGGTAATTAACGATTATAAATTGGTACAGAAACATTTAGGCGAATTATTAGCCGAAATTCAACGCATCAAATCGACTGGTGACTATGCCGCTGCACAAAAAATTGTGGAAGATTATGCGGTTAAAGTCGATCCAAAATTGCATGCCGAAGTGTTGGCACGTTATGAAAAATTGAAAATCGCTCCTTACAAAGGATTTGTGAATCCAGTTTATAAAGCATCGTTTGATAAAAATGGCAAATTTACAGGCCTTTCTATTGACTATACCGAAGGTTATGCCGAACAACATTTGCGTTATTCACGCGATTATTCGCCATTAACAGTGAAACATTAAGAGTATTTTTTTTGTATCACATTTAATTTAAAAAACTATGTTTTCAGGAATTATTGAAGAAGCGGCTGTAGTAACAGCGTTACATAAAGAAAATGAGAATTTGCACATCACTATGCGCTGCTCATTTACCAACGAATTGAAAATTGACCAAAGTGTGGCACATAATGGTGTGTGCTTAACTGTGGTGGCTATTGATGGCGACCAATATACGGTAACAGCCATTAAAGAAACGCTTGATTGCTCCAATTTAGGTAACCTTAAAGTGGGTAGTAAAGTGAATCTCGAACGCAGCATGATGATGAACGGTCGCCTTGATGGACACATTGTGCAAGGTCACGTAGATCAAACGGCGGTGTGTGCCGAAGTTCGCAATGCCGATGGTAGCTACTATTTTCATTTTGAATATGAAAGCACGCCCGACATGCGTAAACGCGGTTATCTCACGGTAGATAAAGGTTCGGTTACGGTAAATGGCGTCAGTCTTACGGTGTGTACACCAACGGATAATAGTTTCGAAGTGGCCATTATTCCTTACACGTTTGAACATACCAATTTCTGCCAAATAGAAGCTGGCACGGTGGTTAATTTGGAATTCGACATTATCGGAAAATACATTGCACGGATGCATGCATAATTCACTTTTAATTTAGCAACTATGATCTGTTATTTTTCGGGTACAGGCAATTCCAAGTGGGTGGCCGAAACGGTGTCTTCAGCTTTGGCAGAACCACTTGTGCCGATGGCGGCTTACTACGGAGTAGATGCGCCTCAACCAACGTTCGAACTTGGAGCTACTGAGCATGTTGGTTTTGTGTTCCCAATTCATTCGTGGGGCATTCCGCCTTTGGTGGTGCAGTTTATCGAACGATTACAGATTGTAAATAATCGAAATCCAGCCGTTTTTGTTATTTTTACTTGTGGCGACGAATGTGGTTATGCCGATCGTCAAGTGAACGATTTGTTGGCACAGAAAGGGTGGACGAGTGGTCATGTATATTCGGTTCAAATGCCCAATAATTACATCGTATTTCCAGGCTTTGATGTCGATTCAAAAGCGTTGGAAGCACAGAAAAAAACAGAGGCCAAACGTGTGTTGCCACAGTTGATAGACGCCATAAAAACGGATACGCCGATGGCGCATTATCGTCGCGGTTCATTGCCTTATGTCAAATCGCGTATGATTTATCCGCAGTTTTGCCAGCACATGATGAGCAGCAAATCGTTTAGTGTGACTGATGCGTGTACAAGTTGTGGTTTGTGTGCCAAATTGTGTCCCATTGGTACGATTGAATTAGTGAATGGAAAACCGACGTGGAAAGATGATTGTACACAATGTTTATCGTGTATTCATCATTGCCCAACACGTGCTATTGAGTATGGCAAAGTGACACAAAAAAAAGGACGTTATGTTTATAAATAATGCATAAACCAATGAAAAAAATACTTGTATCGTTTTTAATTTTGCTGTCTACGGCTGTGGTGGTAGCGCAGGATATTCCTGAAAATATAGCGTATACACAAATTTACGATTTTATCGACGAATTGGCTATAGATAAAGTCATTTCGATAAATTCGGTGGTAAAACCTTATAGTCGTAACTTTATTGCCCAAAAGTTGGTAGAGGCGCAAGCTAAAGATTCGTTATTGACGAAACGTCAAAAAGCCGATTTGAAATTTTTCTTGAACGATTATGCCTTGGAGCGTGAAACCGTGCCTACTAATAGAGTGAGTTGGTCTGATAACCAAACATTTAATCTCTCACTATTACAACCTGCTTTTCACTATTATTCACCCACGTTTAAAGCGCGTATTACACCGATATTGGGCATGGATATTTTGGCGAATCAAAAGGGCGCCATTACCAAACGTTGGTTTGGCGCTGAATTTCAGGCTACCATTGTGGACCATGTATCGCTTTATGCTAGTTATCGCGATCAATCATTCAATGGCACGTATTTGAGCGATAGCGAGTTCCCAACAGCCTACGATAAAATCTCTGGAGCGAAAATCACAAAACCTACTTTTTTGAATAATTTACCTGGTGTGGAATATAAAGAAGCGCAATACGGTGGCGATTACAGCGATATGCGTGGCGGTATTAAAGCCTATACATCGTGGGGAAGTATCGGTTTGGTAAAAGACGTTATTACGTGGGGCGATAATTACAATGGCTCTAATATTATTTCGGGTAAAGCGCCGTCTTTCCCCATGGTGACGTTGAATTTAAAACCTTGTAAATGGTTCGAGTTGAATTATATACACGGTTGGTTAATTAGTAATGTGCTCGATAGTACGAATTATTATTTAGAAGATTATGACGAAGGTGTTGTGAAAAAGCATTACCGTCCAGCCAATAAATTTTTGGCTGCCAATATGTTGACTTTCACGCCCATTCAAGGTTTGAATTTGTCGTTTGGGAATGCTATTGTTTATGCAGAAAATAATGTGCAAGCCGCCTATTTTATTCCGATTGCCTATTATAAATCGATTGATCACTTGTTGACGAAAGGTTTGCGAACAGAAAATCAAAATTCACAGATTTTCTTTAATGTGAGTTCACGTAATATCAAACATTTACATTTGTACGGTTCTATGTATATCGACGAAATTAGTTGGAGTCGTTTGAAACCGTCGAATCCACAGCAAAATCCTGTGTCGTATAAGTTGGGTTTCAATGCGAGCAATTGGCCAGTTAAAAATTTGTCGGTACAGGGCGAATTTACACGCAGTAATATTATCAATTACAAACATTCCATTCAGACGTTAACTTGGGCGTCGAATAGTTATAATTTGGGTAGTTATTTGGGCGATAATTCACAAGATATTTACGTGGCCATCAATTATAAACCGATTCGTAGTCTTAATTTGAATCTGTCGTACACCAACGCTACCAAGTATAATGATTACGAATATGTGCGTCGTCAAGTAGGTGAAGCTATTAGCCAAATACCGTTTAACGAAAAGATTTGGCAGAATGATTTGGTCGCTTTTAAAGCGGTTTACGAAGTGGTAAATAATGCTTACGCCATTATCAATGTGGAGTGGAATAATGCACAAGGTTACGATTTAACCTCTACGCCCATCGCTTCAGAAACACGTTTGACCGGTCAAGAATACCTCAATAAATTTACACCAAAATTTTATCATGGCGAAAATCTGACGTGTACCGTTGGATTTAGCTTTGGATTTTAATATACTGATTGTATGCAGGACTATCAATTAACCGATTTTTTGCCAACGACTAAAAAAGAGTTGGAACTTCGAGGCTGGGACAGTGTCGATGTGGTGCTCTTTTCGGGTGATGCGTACATCGATCACCCGTCGTTTGGAGCTGCGGTTATTGGTCGTGTGCTCGAACAGGAAGGATTGCGTGTAGCGATTGTTCCTCAGCCCGATTGGCGAGGCGATCATCGCGATTTTACAAAACTTGGTCGTCCACGTCTGTTTTTTGCTATTTCGGCTGGTTGTATGGATTCTATGGTGAATCATTATACCGCCAATCGTCGGTTGCGCTCCAACGACGCTTATTCGCCCGATGGCAAAGCAGGCATGCGCCCCGATCGAACGACGGTAGTTTATTCCCAAATTCTCAAAAAATTATATCCTGATGTACCACTCGTGATTGGTGGTATTGAAGCGAGTTTACGTCGTTTTTCGCACTACGATTATTGGAGCGATAGTTACCATAAATCGATTTTGGCCGATACGAAAGCGGATTTGTTGGTATATGGAATGGGTGAACAGCCTATTCGTGCGCTAGTCCGTGCTTTGCAAGCTGGGCAATCTATCAAGGATTGTCAAGCAATTCCACAAATGGCTTATGTGACGAAAGAAAAACCGTCGTATGAGCACCAAGTGATGTTACAGTCGCACGCTGCTTGTGCCAAAGATAAACGAATATCGGCGGAAACGTTTCGTGTCATCGAAGAGGAATCGAATAAACTGAATCAAACACATTTAGTACAGCCAGTTGATGGTGGTTTTGTGGTGGTTAATCCTCCTTTTGCGCCCATGACTACAGCTGATTTGGATGCGGTACACGATTTACCTTTTACGCGTTTGCCTCATCCTAAATATAAAGGAAAAACGATTCCTGCCTTTGATATGATTCAATTTTCGGTGAATACCCATCGTGGCTGTTTTGGCGGTTGTGCGTTTTGTACTATTTCCATGCATCAAGGTAAGTTCATTGTGTCACGTAGCGAAGAATCAGTGCTTCGCGAAGTGCGTAAATTGTCTGAATCACCCAATTATAAAGGTTATTTTAGCGATTTAGGCGGTCCTTCGGCTAATATGTATCGCATGGCGGGTAGAAATTTGGATTTGTGCGCTAAATGTAAACGTCCTTCGTGTATTTCGCCTGCTGTTTGTCGTAATTTGGAAACCGACCATCGACCTTTGCTCGATTTGTATCGCAAAGTGGATGCCTTGCCATACGTCAAAAAAAGTTTTATTGGCAGTGGCGTGCGGTATGATTTATTGTTGCATCGTTCCGATAACGAAGCGGTGAACAAAGGCAATAAGGATTACACGTATGAATTGATTGCCCATCATGTGTCAGGTCGCCTCAAAGTGGCTCCCGAACACACCAGTGAAGCGGTTTTGAAAGTGATGCGTAAACCAAGTTTTGCCCTGTTCAAAGAGTTTAAACGCACGTTCGATCGTATTAATGAGAGCGAATCGCTTAAACAACAACTGATTCCCTATTTTATTTCGAGTCATCCAGGCTGCGAACCTCAAGATATGGCCGAATTGGCGGTTGAAACGAAACAATTGAATTTTCAATTAGAGCAAGTACAGGATTTTACGCCAACACCTATGACTCTAGCGACCGAAATGTACTATACGGGGCTGAATCCGTACACCATGAAACCTATTTATGTGGCACGTACGCAGCCTGAAAAATTGGCACAACGTCAATTCTTCTTTTGGTATAAACCCGATGCTCGGAGCCAAATTAAACGCGATTTACAAAAGATGAATCGCTTGGATTTGGCCGATAAATTATTCAAGAAGTGAGTAGGTGATTTGTGTCCTTTGTAAATTGATTATCTTTGCAAACAAAATAATTTTAACTTAAAAACTGATCAAAACAAATTTTTTATGAATTCGACTATTACAAAATTGTGGCGCGAAACTGGTGCCAATTCTCTGATTGCTATTGTGTTATTTGGTGCTTTGTTGGGTGTTTTATACGTAGCCGAACTGTTGATACCTGAATTGGCTGGTAAATTGTTATTTTTTAATGAGGCCGCTTTTTGTGTTGGTATTCCTGCTAGTATTATTGGTGTGGCTTATATTTTGAGTATTAAAAATCCCGCTAACTATACAGGTTTTTATTTAGGTGTTGGTTCATCAGCTTTGCTCGGTGTTCAATTCTATTTGAATGGCTTGTTCGACTTAACTTTTCTCTATTTTGTTGTGTTTATTCCTTTCCAAATTATGGCGATTATGTCCTGGAAAAAAGGTTCTAAAACTCAAAAAGAGGAAGTATTTGCACCAGAATTTTTAAACATGTCGACGATGTTAATTACACTACTCGCTTTTGTAGCCATTATTGTAGTCGATTATTTATTTGCTACTTTTGTTATGTACGGAGATGGTTTGTGCGAAAATGTAGTGGCCAAAATCATCAGTGGTTCCATGATTGCGGCTAGCGTATTAGCCAATTATTGGCTTATCTACAAGAAAAACGATTCTTGGCTTTATTGGTTAGTGTATAGCGTGGCTGGTATGTTATTAGCTGTGGTTGTTACGTCAAATATTTTTAGCTTGGTACTATTTACCTTCTTCTTGGTTATTAATGGTGTGGCTACTATGGCTTGGATTAAAGCAACACCTAAAGAAAAATATGGCTGGCTGAAGAAATAATCGATTAATTCATTGATTGAATAATTGAATGGAAGCGGTAGATTCTAAATATGAATTTCGACAAGCAATGATGCTGCGAACAAAACAGTTTGCACTGCGTATTATTAGGTTAGTTCAGTCATTACCCAAAACTCAGGAAGCTAATGTAATTGGGAAACAATTATTACGTTCGGGAACGTCGGTGGCGGCGAATTATCGTGCTGCTTGTCGTGCTCGTTCAATAGCTGAATTTAAAAGTAAAATTAGTATAGTGGTTGAAGAAGCCGATGAATGCTTGTTCTGGATGGAGCTTTTGATGGAGTCAGAAATCGTAAAATCTTCTTTACTTGAAAATTTAAATCACGAGTCAGAAGAGATTCTTAAAATTGTTGCCGTTGCTCGAAAAAATGCGCAAACCTATTTTTATTCAATAATTCTATTATTCTATCATTCAATTATTATAATCGTATGAAACAACATTGGAAACCAGGAACTCTTATTTATCCGTTGCCAGCTATTTTGGTGTCGTGTGGCGGTACCGAGGCAGAGTATAATATGCTCACTGTAAGTTGGGTTGGTACTATTTGTACAAATCCAGCTATGTGTTATATTTCGGTTCGTCCAGAGCGTCATTCATACGAAATCATTAAACAAACTGGCGAATTTGTGTTGAATCTTACCAATGAAGATATGGCATTTGCCACCGATTGGTGTGGCGTGAAAAGTGGAAAAGATTATAACAAGTTTGCCGAAATGAAATTAACACCACGCAAAGGTGAGCAAGTAAGTGCACCTATTATTGTAGAATCTCCGTTGTCTATTGAATGTCGGGTGAAGCAAATTATGCCATTAGGTAGTCACGATATGTTTATTGCTGAAGTGGTGAACGTGCAAGCCGATAGTCGTTATATCGACCCTATAACCGATGAATTTAAATTATCGGAAGCAAAACTAATGGCCTATTCACATGGACATTACTACAAATTGGGCGAGGAAATAGGTAAATTTGGTTGGAGTGTGCGTAAAAAAATAAAATAACGATGAAAATTCCATTCGTAAAAATGCATGGCATAGGCAATGATTATATTTATGTTAATTGCCTACAACAAACCCTCGAAAATCCAGAACAATTGGCGATAGCTTGGAGCAATCGTCATACTGGCATTGGTTCAGATGGTTTGGTGCTTATTTTATCGTCTGACTCGTGCGACTTTCGGATGCGTATGTTCAATGCCGATGGCTCGGAAGCTGAAATGTGCGGTAATGCAGCGCGTTGTATTGGTAAATATCTGTATGATTTTGGTTTGACTACAAAAAAAATATTGACGTTAGAAACGAAGGCTGGTGTTAAACCATTGACACTCTTTGTAAATGCTGACAATCAAGTAGATTTGGTGACTGTTGACATGGGTGAACCGATATTGGAGGCGGCTCGTATTCCTGTCGATTTGGCTCGTGAACGTGTTATCAATGAGCCGGTTTTTGTGAATGATGAAGTGTACGATATAACCTGTGTGTCAATGGGAAATCCGCACACCGTCATCTTTACAACTGACATCGACCAATTAGATTTGCCGCGTCAGGGAGCAGCTATTGAAACAAATGAACTATTTCCTAATCGCACGAATGTGGAATTTGTGGAGACACTGAGTGATACACATCTACGTATGCGTGTTTGGGAACGTGGTTCTGGCGAAACATTAGCGTGTGGTACAGGAGCTTGTGCGGTGCTTGTGGCGGCTGTTTTAAACCGTTTATCACAGCGTAAAGCTACTGTTTCATTGCTAGGTGGCGATTTAGAAGTGTTTTGGGATGACGCTTCCAATCATGTGTTTTTGACAGGACCCGCCACGCTTGTTTTCAAAGGAGAAATAATTATAAACTAAAGAGATATGAAAAGAGATTCACTCATTTTTGACATCATTAAGCGTGAACGTGAACGTCAGATGAAAGGCATTGAACTCATTGCTTCTGAAAATTTTGTAAGCGATGAAGTGCTTGAAGCTATGGGATCGGTATTGACCAATAAATATGCTGAAGGCTATCCAGGCAAACGCTATTATGGCGGTTGTGAGGTAGTGGATGAAGCAGAACAATTGGCCATTGACCGTTTATGTGAATTGTTTGAAGCCAAGTGGGCTAACGTGCAACCACATTCTGGCGCTCAAGCCAATATGGCGGTATTTATTGCCTGCTTAAATCATGGTGATAAGTTTTTAGGTTTAAATTTGTCGCATGGCGGACATTTATCGCACGGTTCACCCGTTAATTTTTCGGGTTTGAATTATACGGCGCTCGAATATAATGTCAAAGAATCGGATGGTCGTGTGGATTATGACCAATTGGAACTAGTGGCTCTAGCTGAGAAACCTAAATTAATCATAGCTGGTGCATCAGCCTATAGCCGCGATTGGGATTATGAACGTATTCGTCAAGTGGCTGATAAAATTGGTGCTATTTTTATGGTAGATATGGCGCATCCTGCAGGTTTAATAGCGGCTGGTTTACTCCGTAATCCAGTTAAATACGCGCATATTGTAACTTCTACTACGCATAAAACATTACGTGGCCCTCGTGGTGGTGTAATTCTCATGGGTGAAGATTTTCCAAATCCTTGGGGCAAAACGACGCCTAAAGGCGAGGTGAAAATGATGTCGGCGTTGTTGGATTCTGCGGTTTTCCCTGGTACACAAGGTGGCCCATTGGAGCACGTTATTGCTGCTAAAGCCGTGGCTTTTGGTGAAGCATTGCAACCTGAGTTTAAACGTTACCAACAACAAGTACAACTGAATGCGGCAGCAATGGCTAAAGCATTTATGGACAAAGGTTACAAAATTATTTCAGATGGAACGGATAATCACTCCATGTTGGTTGATTTACGTACCAAATTCCCTGAATTAACTGGCAAAGTTGCCGAAAAAGCCTTGGTAGCTGCTGATATCACTACCAATAAAAATATGGTGCCGTTTGATAGTCGTTCGCCATTTCAAACATCTGGTTTACGATTTGGTACACCAGCCATCACTACACGTGGTTTGAAAGAGCAAGATATGACGCAAATTGTCGATTTAATTGACCGTGTGTTATCGGCTCCTGAAGATGAACAAGTGATTGCCAAAGTGCGTGCTGAAGTGAATGCGATGATGGCAAAATATCCATTGTTTGTTTGGTAATAAATTATTCAAAATACTTTGATAAATGCCGTAGAATTGTCTGCGGCATTTATAATTTTAACCGTTTTGGTTTATTTTTGATGAATTTGATAGATTTTTATTAAATTTGCACACTTAATTTTTAAAATGAGATGATAGAAACCGTTTTGAATCTTTCAGAAAATATTGATACTGCTGTTTTTTATGGTGTGAATAACACCAATATGCGTTTGATTAAGGATCTGCATCCGAGTGTGAAGCTTATGGGACGCGGGCATGTGTTGAAGTTGGCAGGTTCAGATGCCGATGTGGCTGCGCTGGAGAATACACTACAAACGCTGGCTGACTTTTGCTCACAACACAATACGTTGACAGAACAGCACATCATTGATATGGTAAAAGGCGACAAACCTGTCGAAATAAAACATGATCATCTCATTGTGCATGGCGTAGGCGGTAAATCCATCGTGGCGCGTACAGCGAATCAACAAAAATTGGTGAAAGATTACGATACCAACGATTTGCTATTTGCCATTGGTCCAGCTGGTTCTGGTAAAACCTATACGGCTATAGCTTTGGCAGTGCGTTCGCTTAAAAATCGGGAAGTCAAGAAAATCATTTTAAGCCGTCCAGCCGTGGAGGCGGGTGAGAAGTTGGGTTTCTTGCCAGGCGATATGAAAGAAAAAATAGATCCCTATTTGCAACCGCTCTACGATGCTTTGCAAGATATGATTCCTGCTGCCAAACTAGCCGATTATTTGTCGAATGGAACTATTCAAATTGCGCCATTGGCTTTTATGCGTGGGCGAACATTGAGCGATGCAGTGATTATTTTGGATGAAGCGCAAAATACGTCTACACAACAAATTAAAATGTTTTTGACACGTATGGGGCTGAATGCTAAAATGATCATCACGGGTGATATGACTCAAATAGATTTGCCACCATCGCAAAAATCGGGTTTGAAAGATGCGTTGGATGTGCTCAAAGATGTTAAAGGCATTGCGCGTGTAGAGTTTAATCAAAAAGATATTGTGCGTCATAAATTGGTGCAACGCATTGTAGAAGCTTACGAAAATCGTCATAAAACAGTGGTGGAATAACGCTAACTAAAACGAACAACATGACTTTAGAACCTCAAAAACGAACAAAATTTGGTAGTAAATTTGGTGTGGTTGCCGCGGCGGCTGGTTCGGCCGTTGGACTTGGTAATATTTGGAAATTCCCTTATGAAGCAGGTCAGCACGGAGGTGCTGCATTTTTATTGGTTTATATTTTGTGTGTGGTATTACTCGGAGTGCCTGTTATGTTATCCGAATTTGCTATTGGGCGTCGGGCTCATGCCAATGTATCGGGTGCTTTTCGTAAATTAACAGGTAACAATCACTGGATTGGTATTGGACTTTTGGGCGTATTAACCGCCTTTTTGATTTTGTCGTTTTATTTCGTGGTAGCAGGCTGGAGTTTGGAATATGTAGCTCAAGCAGTATCCAATAATTTTGTAGGTAAAACACCTGCGGACTTGTCTGTGGCTTTTACTGATTTTACGTCCGACACGTATCGACCTTTATTTTGGACGGCCATTTTTGTTGCCCTCACTGCTTTTGTGCTTTTGGCTGGTGTAGAGAAAGGTATCGAACGTTATTCAAAAGTGTTAATGCCGTTTTTAGCCGTTATTTTAATTTTGCTTTCTATTCGATCAGTCACCATGCCTAATGGCTTAGAAGGTTTAAAATTTCTGTTTAAACCAGACTTTTCCAAAATAACGCCTCAGGTCATGCTCAGTGCCTTAGGGCAAGCCTTCTTCTCGCTTAGTTTGGGTATGGGATGTATGATTACTTATGGTTCATACATGCGTAAACAGAATAATTTGCTACAAACAGCTGTACAAGTTACTGTCGTAGATACGATAGTTGCTATATTAGCAGGTGTTGCTATTTTTCCAGCCGTTTTTTCATTGGGAATTAATCCTGCTGAAGGACCTCAACTAGTATTTGTAACTTTACCAGGTGTTTTCACACACATGACAGGAGGTTATCTTTTTGCAATCTTATTTTTTTTACTGTTGGCTATTGCCGCTATTACATCTACCATTTCGTTGCAAGAAGTTATCACGGCCTACATCTCCGAAGAATTCCATCTTTCACGTAAAAAAGTAGTAGCTGCATCGTCTCTTTTATTGATGATTGGAGCCGTACTCTCTTCTTTGTCTTTAGGCCCATATTCAAGTCTGATGATTAACGGGAAACCGCTTTTTGAGGTGCTTGACTTTGTCACTTCTAAGTTATTTTTGCCATTTGGTGGATTGTTGATTGCGCTTTTTATTGGCTGGTTTTATAAGGCTGATGATATTCGTGATGAATTGAGCAATGGAGGAAAACTAAAGAGTCGATTTTTTCCCATCTATCTGTTCTTGATGCGCTATTTTGTGCCGTTGGCTATTTTACTTATTTTCTTTAATGAATTGGGCTTATTGCGTTAGTAATCAGTTGCTTTTATTTATCAGTGTCTAGCTATTGTTAGAGAGAAGGGTTAAAACTGCTTTCTTTGTTTGTTTTTCTTACTTTTTTAGCTATTTTTGTGAGTTGATAATATGTTTTGTGAAATTATGCTAATTTTACAAGCTATTTCTTTTTTTATCTTGTTGTGTGTCAGTTTTTTGAAGGTGAATTTGACGCATAATTGTTCATTTTTTACATACGAAATAATCATAATAATCATAATTTATGGAAGAATCGAAACCGCGGATTGCTGTCATGGGTGGTGGAAGTTGGGCTACGGCCATAGCAAAAATTTTGTTGGAACGCCAGCCTCAAATTACTTGGTATATGCGTCGTCAGGATCAAATTGACGAATTTAAGCGCGAAAGCCGCAATCCCTCTTATCTTTCGGGTATTGTTTTTGATACGAGTCGTATCGTTTTTACGTCAAAAATTAATCAGGTTGTAAAAAACTCTGATATTCTTATTTTTGCTACACCTTCACCTTTTTTGAAACAACACCTCAAAAAACTTCGTTTACGTCTTGATAGTAAAATTATTGTATCTGCTATCAAAGGTATTGTTCCAGAAGAGAATTTAGTTATTTCTGAATATTTCCATCAAGTCTATAATGTGCCGTTAGAGCAAATTGCTGTATTGAGCGGTCCTTGTCATGCCGAAGAAGTGGCCTTGGAGCGTACTTCTTATTTGACTGTGGCTTGTAAAGACCGCGATAGGGCACGTGAATTATCGCAGTTGCTTTGCAACAGATTTGTACAAACTTATACAAGTGATGATATTTACGGGATTGAGTTTGCTTCGGTAATGAAGAATATTTATGCCATTGCCGTTGGTATTTGCCACGGGTTGAAATATGGCGATAATTTTCAGGCGGTTTTAGTTTCTAACGCTATTCAAGAGATGAATCGTTTTTGTAATGCGGTTTATCCGTTTCATCGTAACTTGCAAGAATCTGTCTATTTAGGCGATTTGTTGGTAACGGCTTATTCGAAATTTAGCCGTAACCGTACCTTTGGAACGATGATAGGAAAGGGCTATTCAGTAAAGACCGCTCAAGTGGAAATGGAAATGATAGCAGAAGGCTATTATGGTGCTAAATGTATTTACGAGATTAACGAAAAATATCAAGTAAATATGCCGATTTTGGATGCCGTCTATGCCATTTTATATCAACGACGTTCACCCTCTTTGGTGATGCGCGAATTGACCACTAAATTACAGTAAGTCTTGTTTTTAGTATAAATCAAACTTAATAAAATAACCATGAAAGCAGATATTAAATTACACATGGATAAAGCGTTTGGCTTTGTTTCTGCAGAAGCAGTTAAAGGTTACGCAGAGGAGACAGCTCGTTTAAACAAAGTTTTACACGCTGGTACTGGCAAGGGTAGTGATTTTTTAGGCTGGCTCAATTTGCCTTCTGAAATTGATGAAGCACATTTAGCAGATATTGAAGCGACCGCTAAAATTTTACGCGACAATTGTGAAGTTGTTGTGGTTGTTGGTATTGGTGGCAGTTATTTGGGTGCCAAAGCTGTAATCGATGCGTTGTCCAATTCGTTCGATTGGTTGCAAACAAAACGTCAGTCGCCAGTGATTGTGTATGCTGGTCAAAATATAGGTGAGGATTACTTATACGAATTACAAGAACTGCTTAAAACCAAGAAATTTGGTATTATATCTATCTCTAAATCAGGAACTACAACCGAACCAGCTTTAGCGTTTCGTTTGTTGAAAACGCAATTGGAAGCTCAACAAGGAGTTGCGGCTGCCAAAAAATTGATTGTGGGAATTACCGATAAATCACGTGGTGCTTTACGCACTTTAGCCATACAAGAAGGTTATAAAACATTTGTGATTACCGACGATGTCGGCGGTCGTTTCTCTGTATTATCGCCAGTGGGCTTGTTACCTATTGCTGTGGCTGGTTTTGATGTTCGTGAGTTGGTGGCTGGTGCTGTGCGTATGCAAATGCTTTGTGCCGATGATAAACCATTTACCGAAAATCTCGCAGCGCAATATGCAGCCGTGCGTAATGAGTTGTATAAATCTGGCAAAAAAATAGAAATACTGGTGAATTTTAACCCCAAATTACATTACGTTTCAGAGTGGTGGAAACAGTTGTACGGCGAAAGCGAAGGGAAAGAGCATAAAGGTATTTTCCCAGCTTCTGTCGATTTTACTACCGATTTACATTCTATGGGTCAATGGATTCAAGATGGCGAACGTACCATTTTTGAAACGGTTATTTCGGTGCAAGAAATGAATCACGAAGTGCATGTTCCTGCTAATGAGGCCAATTTGGATGGTCTTAATTTCTTGGCAGGCAAACGTGTGGATGATGTCAATAAAATGGCAGAACTTGGTACCATGTTGGCTCACGTAGATGGCGGCGTACCAAATTTAAAAATAGAATTACCTAAATTGAATGAATATTATTTGGGCGAATTGCTTTATTTCTTCGAAAAGGCATGCGGTATAAGCGGCTATCTGTTAGGCGTTAATCCGTTTGATCAACCAGGAGTTGAGGCGTATAAAGCAAATATGTTTGCTTTGTTGGAAAAACCAGGTTACGAAGAAGCTACCAAAGCAATCAAAGCACGTTTACATTGATAATTGGCGTATAGTTTTTACTTAAAAACCAATCGTACTATGAAAATCGGAATCTTAACCACCCAGCACGAAGAGGTCGAACGCATTATAGAACAGATACAGCATAAAACTATTTCCGAAAGAGGTAATCGCGTATTTTATGAAGGTGTTTTTGATGGGGTCGATATTGTGGTAGCTTTTTCTCATTGGGGGAAAGTGGCTGCTGCATTAACCACTTCCATTTTGTTGCAGGAGTTTAAGGTCGATCGATTAGTGTCGATGGGAATTGCTAGTGCCGTTGTTCCCGAACTCAATGTGGGTGATATTGTAGTGGCTCAGCGTCTTTTTCAGCACGATATGGATATGCGACCATTGTTCCGTCGTTACGAAATTCCATTACGCGGCGTGACATCATTTGTGACGCCCGAAAACGAGTTGCAAATAGCTACGGATGCCGTGCATAATTTTCTAAAACAGGCCAAAGAATTGCGCAAAGAATTGGTCGATTATAACATCCTTGCTCCTAAATTGCAACTTGGTGATATTGCCAGTGGTGATTTATTTATCACAGGTGCAAGTCGTAAGGCAACCATTAATCGTAATTTACCGTCGGTGCTTTGTGCCGATATGGAAAGTGCTGCTATCGCACAAGCGTGTGCCGATTTTCAAGTTCCATGTGTCTTTATTCGTACCATTGCTGAAGGGACGAATGAAGATGCAGATGTGGAATCAGAAGCACGATTCAAGAGTGAGCTGGCTGTGCAATACAACTATTTTATTTTACAATCGTTGTTACAGTTGTTAGCTCAATAACTAAAAAACACACTTAACCTTATTTATTAATCCTTAATTTATTTACTATGAACAACTTGATTTATGTCGTTTTGGCAGCGTCAATTTTGGCTTTAGTCTTTGCCTTTGTGTTCTTTAAACAGATGATGAAGAAAGACGAAGGAACGGATGTGATGAAGAAAATCGCGCTTCACGTGCGACGTGGAGCGATGGCTTACTTAAAGCAGCAATACAAAGTGGTTATTATTGTATTCGTAGTGTTAGCACTTGTTTTTGCTGTGATGGCTTACTTCAATTTACAAAATGGCTGGGTACCTTTTGCCTTTCTTACTGGCGGTTTCTTTTCAGGTTTAGCAGGTTTCTTTGGTATGAAAACAGCTACGTATGCTTCGGCTCGTACTGCTAATGCTGCTCGTCATTCTTTGAATAGCGGGTTGCAGGTAGCGTTTCGTTCGGGTGCAGTTATGGGACTTACCGTTGTGGGTCTAGCATTACTTGATATTGCTGTATGGTACATGATTCTTGATCATTTTGTTGATTCGGTGGATCATAACAAATTAATATACATAACCACTACCATGTTGACTTTTGGTATGGGAGCTTCTACTCAAGCCTTATTTGCACGTGTAGGAGGTGGTATTTATACTAAAGCTGCCGATGTAGGTGCCGATTTAGTTGGCAAAGTGGAAGCTGGTATTCCTGAAGATGATCCACGTAATCCAGCTACTATTGCCGATAATGTTGGTGATAATGTTGGTGATGTAGCTGGTATGGGTGCAGATTTATATGAGTCGTATGCAGGGTCTATTCTGGCTACAGCAGCTTTAGGCGCTTCAGCCTTTATTGCCAATGAAGCAATGCAAGTAAAAGCAGTTTTTGCACCTATGATGATAGCTTCTGTAGGAGTAGTTCTTTCTATTATAGGTATTTTTATGGTAAAAACCAAGGAAGGAGCTAAAATGAAGGATTTACTCGGAGCCTTGGGTTTAGGTGTAAATGTAAGTTCTGCTTTGATTGCAGTATTTACTTTTGTTATTCTTTGGGCATTAGGTATTGAGAATTGGCTTGGAATTTCTTTCTCCGTTATTGCTGGGCTCATCGCCGGAATTATTATTGGACAATCAACTGAATATTATACATCTCAAAGTTATCGACCAACTCAGAAAGTGGCCGAAAGTTCGAAGACTGGACCTGCAACTGTTATTATCTCTGGATTAGGCTTAGGTATGATTTCAACAGCAATTCCTGTGATTACCATTGCAATTGCTATTGTTTTATCTTTCATGTCATCGCAGTTTAATTTCCAAACAATGGAATATATCCCGAATTTAAGTTTAGGTTTATACGGAATAGGTATCGCTGCTGTAGGAATGCTATCTACTTTGGGAATAACTCTAGCCACAGATGCTTATGGTCCGATTGCAGATAATGCTGGTGGAAATGCAGAAATGAGTGGTCTTGACCCAGAAGTTCGTAAACGTACTGACGCATTGGATGCATTGGGAAACACAACTGCGGCAACTGGTAAAGGTTTCGCTATTGGCTCTGCAGCTCTTACAGCTTTGGCACTTTTGGCATCTTATATTGAAGAAATAAAAATAGCGCTTGAACGCATAGCTCATGCTTCGGTAGATGGTCTAGCTCAGGTGGGAAGTCAAATGTTATCCATTGATCAAATTAAAATTTCGTCGTTTGCTGATTTTATGACCTATTATAACGTCACGTTAATGAATCCGATTGTACTTGTAGGTATCTTTATTGGTTCCATGATGGCATTTGTATTCTGTGGACTTACAATGAATGCCGTAGGTCGCGCTGCTCAAAAAATGGTTGAAGAAGTGCGTCGTCAATTCCGCGAAATCGTCGGTATTATGGAAGGTAAAGCTGAGCCAGATTATGCGCGTTGTGTTGAAATCTCGACTAAAGGAGCTCAACGTGAAATGTTATTCCCATCTATCCTGGCTATTGTAACGCCTGTGGTTGTAGGCGTTGTTTTTGGTGTTGGTGGCGTTTTAGGATTACTCATTGGTGGCTTAAGTACTGGTTTTGTGTTAGCTGTATTTATGGCAAACGCCGGCGGTGCTTGGGATAATGCCAAAAAATATGTAGAAGAAGGTCATTTGGGTGGTAGAGGATCAGAAAATCACAAAGCTACGATTGTGGGTGATACCGTTGGCGATCCATTTAAAGATACATCTGGTCCATCTCTTAATATTTTGATTAAATTGATGTCTATGGTCTCTATTGTCATGGCAGGTTTAACGGTTACGTTTAGTTTGTTTTAACAACTAGAATAATTCAATTTGAAAGTCCAATATATCAACATTGTTGATATATTGGACTTTTTAGTTATAGCCTCCTAAATAAACGAAAATATTTGTTTTATTACGTCAATAATACGTGTATAAATTCGGGAGTTACCCTATTTTTTTTATCTTTGTGAAGTTTAATAGATTAATGTATAAGTTATGATTCTACAAGCAACAAATGAGATGTTCAATTATGGTGTTATAGGTAATTGTCGTACGGCTGCTCTTGTATCTGATCAAGGAAGTATCGATTGGCTTTGTTTACCAGATTTTGATTCAGGGTCTGTATTTGCTTCTATTCTTGACAAAGAGAAAGGAGGGCATTTTAGTATACATCCGGAAGGTTATTCCATCAGTCAACGTTATATTACTAATACTAATATCTTATGTACTTCATTTGTGTCGGAAGATGCAGCATTTGATCTTATTGATTTTATGCCACGTTATCGTATCGGGGAATCGAATACACACTATTTACCCGCAGAAGTATGTAGGTATTTTAAAATTAGAAAGGGGCGACCACGTTTTAGGCCTTCTTTTGTGCCAGCAATGAATTATGCTCGTAATAAAGCTTCATTTATTGTAAACGATGATTATATAAAGATTTTTGCCGAAGATAATTTGTATGACACCTTTTATCTTTATAGTTCTTTTGATTTAAATAGTGTGCTCAATGGTGATGAAATTGAATTAGTTGAAGATGGTTTTTTTGTAATATCATACAACCAAAAACTTGTAAAAATAGATATTGATCGTGTCAATCTTGAATATCAGCGTACCAAAGTGTATTGGATTAATTGGTCCAATCGTACGGTGCGTTTTACTTTATATAATACTCAGATACAAAGAAGTGTTCTTGTACTTAAGCTCATGTCATATCAATCGAGTGGTGCCGTACTAGCAGCTTTAACTACTAGTTTGCCAGAAGCATTAGGCGAAGTTCGTAATTGGGATTATCGTTTTTGTTGGTTACGTGATGCCTCAATGTCTATTGATACCTTACTTGAAGTTGGCCATCAAGGCGCTGCTCAACGATTTATGAGTTTTATTAAAACCATTGTGCGTAAAAAATCAGATAATTTTCAAATTATGTATGGCATAAGGGGAGAGCGAACACTCACCGAAGAAATCTTAGATCATTTGAGTGGACACGAGAACTCTAGGCCTGTGCGTATTGGTAATGATGCTTATCACCAAAAACAAAACGATTCATTCGGCTATTTAATGGATGTCATATACCAGTATTATCGATTCTTTCCAGGTACGTTGGATGAAATAGAAGATATGTATGAAGTAGTTAAAAATATTGTGCGTTCAGTAAGTCGCGATTGGCGAGAACCTGATAAAGGTATTTGGGAAATACGTGGCGCAGAACAGCATTTTGTTTTTTCTAAAGTGATGTCGTGGGTTGCTTTAGATCGAGCAGTCAGCATTGCTACCTTGTTGCAAAAACACGATATTGCAGAACGATGGAAGCTTATAGCTGATGAAATTAAGGAAGATGTTATGGCTAACGGTTGGAACGCAGACCTGCAGAGTTTTACACAAACGTATTCAAATACAGAAATGGACTCATCCCTATTATTGATGGAAGAATATGGATTTTTGGAGGCTAATGATGAACGTTATATAAAAACTGTAGATGCTGTTTATAAATCACTTTTTAACAACGGCTTGATGTATAGATATACCACAGAAGATGATTTTGGGAAACCGACTTCGGCATTTACCATCTGTACATTTTGGATGGTTCGTGCTTTGTATGTTGTTGGACGACAAAATGAAGCTCAGCAAATTTTTAATAATTTGCTGAGCTATTCCAACCATCTAGGTTTATTTAGTGAGGATCTTGATTTTAAAACAAAACGTCAATTAGGAAATTTCCCACAGGCCTATTCACATTTAGCATTAATTAATACGGCAAAGTTATTTGCAGAGCGTTTTCATTTGTCTCCTTTTATTCGTCCTTAACATACATTCTAATTTGCAATCATAGCTAAAAGTGGTACTACTTTTGCTTGAGAAGTGACGCTATATCGTGCAGCTTCCGAGCTACTACCTACTTTAATGGTGTAAGCCGATTCTGGTAATTCGCGAAATGTATCTTCATCTGTTGTGTCATCACCTATGGCGAGAATGAAGTCAAATACTCCTGTCGATAATAATCGTTTTGCTTCGGAGCCTTTCGTATATAAGGGCGATTTTATTTCAATTATTTTATTGCCACGCATGATTTGTAATCCTAATCGTGCACAAGGAATCATTAAGGATTCAAAAAGTTGCTGTTCTCTCAGTGATGCTAACCAAGTGTCCACGTTGCGGTAATGCCACACAAGGGTTGTTTTCTTTACTTCAATTTTTGAGCGAGGGGTTTTATCCACAAATTTTTGTAAAACTTCCATTATTTCATTGTCCCAAGGTGTTTCGTTTCCT
This sequence comes from Paludibacteraceae bacterium, assembly GCA_028694915.1. Classification (GTDB taxonomy): domain Bacteria; phylum Bacteroidota; class Bacteroidia; order Bacteroidales; family Paludibacteraceae; genus W0P28-013. The sequence goes on along the minus strand of JAQVJY010000012.1, from coordinate 25,799 downwards.
ATATTGTCTATCCATAACCCGTTTTCTTTGTAACAAGCTCCGTGCTCTGCTGCTAAATCAAGATGTAAGTGACCAAACCAATTATCTAAAGTGTTTCGATCTCGCCCGCTACTTATTACTACTTTATTTTTTTTGTCAGCTGTTAATTTTTGAAGTAATTGGTAAGTTTCTTCTGTAGGTGATGCTTCTTCTGGTTTACTTCTGAAGGGTGCTAACGTGCCGTCATAATCGAGAATAAATAGACGATTTTCGGTTTTTCTATAATCTGACTGAATTCTAATTTTTGTCTGATTATCAATGCGTTCTGTATTTAGATTCTCATTTTGTATTTTTATAATTTTTAGTTCGTTTACAAAATCGTTTGCCCATTTATTGACCGATTTTCGAGCAATACTAGTTTGCATTATTTTCAAGCGTCGTAGTTGTTCTTCTTCAGGCATAATTAGGGCGTTAAAGATAGCCTTCTCAATTTCGTCGACATTATTTGGATTAATAATTAGGGCTTCATTTAACTCAATAGCTGCCCCTGCCATTTCACTCAATATAAGAACTCCTGCTTTGTTTCGCTTGGCTGCCAGATATTCTTTAGCTACTAGATTCATGCCGTCGCGCAATGGTGTTACAAGTCCTATGTCGGCCATGTGATAGAAAGCCACTAATTCTTCAAAAGGGAATGCATGATAGAAATAGTAAACTGGTGTCCAATTAATTGTCGAGAATTTTCCATTAATGGTACCAATAGTTTCATCTATTTTAGTTTTTAGTGAGGCGTATCTATCCACACTATCGCGCGATGGAACAACAATCATGGCGAGTGACACTTTTTCCCTATATTCGGGGTGATTTTCAATAAATTGTGCAAAACCTTTGAGCCGATGTATAATCCCTTTACTATAATCGAGCCTATCTACTGATAAAATAAGTTTATGTTTACCGTAGGTTTCTCTCATGGAATCGACTTTAGCTTGTACGCTTGACTGTTGTATGGCATTATAATATAGATCGAAATTAATGCCCATGGGGAATGCATCAACAAAAGCAATGCGGTTATTCAGCACCACTTGGTCGAACCGAAAACGAATATCCAATACGCGTTCAGCAGCACTTACAAAGTGTCGCATATAATCGTGTGTATGAAAACCAATAAGATCGGCCCCCAAGAGTCCCTCTAATAATTCTGCTCTTTCCGGTAATACACGGAAAAGTTCATAGGAAGGAAAGGGAATATGATGGAAATAGCCAATGCTTACGTCATTACGTGTTTTGCGAATCATTTGAGGAAGTAGCATTAGTTGGTAGTCTTGAATCCAAACAATATCGTCAGGACCTATTAATGATAAAGCTTTTTCTGCAAAGATTCGATTCACTTCTTTATAACTATTCCAATACTGATTTTCGTATTCAACAAACGTATAAAAATAATGACACAATGGCCATAAAGTACTATTACTATAACCTTCGTAATAATTAAGTATTTGTTCATGATTCAAAAAAACAGGGTGAAACTTAAATTCTTTCAGATGCTCACTGATTAACAGTTCCTCTTCTTCCGATTCGGCATAAGTTCCAGGCCAGCCTATCCAATGTTTCTCCACATCCATATTGAGCGAATCCATGCCAGTCGTTAAACCACCTTCACTTCTTGAAAATTCAAGTTCATTGTTTTCGTTTCTTGTTGCTTTTAGTGGAAGTCTGTTTGCTATTATAAATAGTTTCATAAGGATAGATATATTATTAGGTTCATAATGGCCATCATTTCTTCCCGTCTGAAGTTTTATGAGGCTTTTAAAAGGTACACGCTTATGGAAATACTTTTGATAATGAACGGATTAGCGTGTGGTTATTGTAGGGTGAGATTGAGAGGTGGGCCATTTGAATCATTAGGTATTATTAATCCTCATCCCACGAATGTCAAAATACCCATATTTACAAAGATAATAAAAAATAAGGTTTTATCCAACTTTTTTGAATAAAACCTTATTATAAATATTTAAAATAGAAGTGTTTGCTAGTTAATCTACGGCAAATGAGTCCCACTTTTTTAGGAGATATGGAATATTGTTTTTGTTAATTTATCCCAAGCATATTTTTGTTTTTCTGCTTTAATACCTTCCTCAAATGTAGATGGATTTTGATAGAACTCGACTAGCGCATCTGCAATGGCAGTGACATTTGGTTCTGCCACATAACCAGCTTTGCCGTGTGGTACTATTTCGGCTAGTCCACCGACGTTGGTTACAAGCATCGGTTTTTCGAAGTGATAAGCAATTTGAGTAACACCACTTTGTGTGGCCGTTTTGTAGGGTTGTACAATCAAATCAGCTATACTGAAAAAGAGATTAACTTCGTTGTTGGGAATAAACGATGTATGTAAAATGACGCGATCTTGTAACTGTAAACGCTCAATAGTATCCATGTAAGATTTGCTATCTTCGTAAAATTCCCCTGCCACAATGAGTTTGGCATTCCATGTTTTTAAACGTTCGTCAGCCAAAGCTTCTAATAATAAATCTAACCCTTTGTAGGACCGAATAAACCCAAAAAAGAGGAGATAAGGAATATTCGAATCCAATTTTAATTGTGTGGCGGCTTGTTTTTTTGGAAGTAAATCGCCGTAATGATCATAAATGGGATGTGGTGAAAAACGTTTGGGCTTCTGTTTTCTGTCTATTTTTTCTATATCAGTAACCACCGAGCGGGAGAGTGCTACAAATTCATCCATTGAGGCCACAAAATAAGGTGGTAATAGTTTGTCTAACAAACTTGGTTCGTGAGGTAGCATGTTGTGAACAAGTGCTACACATTTTATGTTTTTATCTTTCTTGATGATATGGGCGATGCTACCAAAACAAGGCGCTATAAACGACATCCAATAGGCAAAAATCACTAAATCAGGTTTTTTTGAACGGATAGATTTTCCCACTTTTATCCAATTCAACGGATTAATCGAATTTATTTGTTGTGAAATTTCCAATGTATCAGGAGCTTCATCTTCGGAGAATTGTGTTTTGCCAGGGAAAAGGAATCCTGGATATTGTAATGTAAACGTCATAATTTCCACATCATGACCTTCTGCCTGGAATTGATGTGCTAGACGTTCGTTAAAAGTGGCTAAACCTCCACGATAAGGATAGGCGGTGCCGACGATAATAATCTTCATAAAATCAAAATTTGAACAAAGGTACAAAAAAAATAGATTTATACTGATTTATATACCTTTTTGTGTTTGTCATCTAGTGCTTTTTTGTACTTTTGTGATACGTAACATCAGAAGCCAATTTCATGATTCAAATTGTTGATAAACGACAATGTAGCGGTTGTACAGCTTGTGAGCATATTTGTCCTCAGCATTGCATAGCAATGGTGGCGGATGAAGAGGCTTTTCTGTACCCTAAGGTTGATGAATCACGTTGTATCGATTGTGGCTTGTGCGACAAAGTTTGCCCCGTTTTATCTCCCATTGGTCAACAGAAGCCTTTAGCTGCATACGCTGTTAGACATGGCGACGCTGATACGCTCGCAAATAGCACATCGGGTGGCATGTTTATGTTGCTAGCCAAATTTGTTTTAGCGCAACAGGGAATCGTCTTTGCCGCTAAATATAACGCTGATTGGAGTGTATCGCATGCGGCCGCCATGGATGAAGCTCAGTTGGAGTTAGTACGAGGTACCAAGTATTTACAGAGTGAGTTGAATACCACTTTTGTGGAAATCAAGCAGCATTTGAAAGCTGGTAAATGGGTTTTATTTGTAGGAACGCATTGCCAAGTGGCGGGACTTAAAAACTATATACGACGCCCTTATGATACGCTTATTTGTGTTGATATTTTCTGTTACGGTGTGCCAAGTCCTTTTGTGTGGCAGCATTATTTAGCAGAACTCACACAGCGTCTTAGTGTGAATGGTGATAAAGCAACTATTAAAGAGATTAAATTTAGAGATAAACAGATAGGTTGGCGTTACAATGGTGTAAAAATTGGTGGAACGTTACAGCCTTCCGGAAAATCATTTACGTTGGCAGAAAAAACGGGTGACAATCTCTACATGAAAGCATTTTTGAGTGGCTTGGCCAATCGTCCTATCTGTGGAGAGTGCCCTTTTAAAGATCATAAGAGTGGTAGTGATTTAAGTATAGGCGACTTTTGGGGAATTCAGCGCATTCATCCTGAGTTGGATGATGAAAAAGGAGTCAGTGCGGTGTTTGTACATACGGATAAAGGTCAGGAAGTTATGAAACAATTGAATCCTTTGCAATTAATTGAGGTAAAACCTGCCGATATTTATGCTGGTAATCCTTATTTCTTAGTGCCATCGCCCACAAAACCTGCACGCCAAGAGTTTTTTGATGCTTTACACGCAACAAACGATTTCTCAAAAGTGGTAGAACAATTTACTAAAAAGAATATGTTGCAACGTGTTAAACATCGTATTGCAAAACTGATTCATTGGACATGAAAATAGGAATCTTAACATATCATAAGGCGCAGAATTATGGCGCGGTGCTGCAAACATATGCTTCGCAAGAAGTTTTAAAGCAGTTGGGGCACGACGTGGAGGTAGTGGATTATTATGCTCCTGCTATTGCTAAGTCTTATCGCTTTTTTCCTCCATTGGCGCATGAACCTTTTGTGAGAAAACTAAAAGTCATAGTACTGTTTTTACTTACGTTATACAAAGAGGGTAATCGCCGTCGTCGTCGCACGGTGTTTCATCAATTTGTAACTTCAAAATTACAATTGTCCAAGCAACGTTATACACAACCATTTGAGACTGAATTACACTATGATATGTATTATATTGGTAGTGATCAAGTTTGGAATTACGATAAAATTAGTGGATTCGATTCCGTGTATTGGGGCAATTTTAAGGTGAGAGATGATGCTCGTAAAATGGCGTATGCTGCTAGTTTATCTACGAGTGGTTTTGCTTCAGAGTGTGAGGATTTTTGCAGGAAAGCATTGGACAATTTTTCATCGGTGAGTGTGCGCGAGAAGCAATTAGTTGACTTGTTGCAGCCTTTAACCACTAAAAAACTAACTTGTGTGTTAGATCCAACGTTATTGCTTACTGCTGCTGATTATACTAAAATTGCCGTAGCACCATCTTCTAAACGTTTTGTGCTGGCTTATGCTTTAAATGGGCGTTCGGAAGTGTTGCGTGAAGCACATGCGATGGCCAAAAAACTGGGATGTGAGGTGATTGAATTATGCGGTATTGTTTCTTGGCGCAATTCTTCTGAAAGACGTGAATATGCTTCACCCGAAGAGTTTTTAGGCTATTTTATGACTGCTGAATATGTAGTGACTAGCTCGTTTCACGGAACGGCGTTTTCACTTATTTTTCACCGACCATTTACGGCTATTTTGTCGCATAATGGTGGCGATAACCGCTTGACATCACTTTTGAGTGATGTGCAGCTGTTGAATCGAATTAAAGGTACTCATTTTGATATGGATACGTGTGATTGGTTACGTGTGGATGAATTGCTTGACCAACGTAAACAGGAATCTTTACAGTTTATTACCAACGCATTGTCTTAATCGTTTTTTTATGAAAATACTTTTTATCACTGAAAACGAAATAAGTCCGAATCAAGGTGGTGTTGGGCGTATTACGCATGTGCTAACTCAAGAAATCATGGCACGTGGCGATGTATCTTGTAGCTTGGCATACGTGCATAAAGAACCTCTTTTACCATTGACGCATTTTGATACTAAAGTGCAGTTGGCGGTTGGAAGAGAGGTGGAAATGCTTTTAGATTTACTCAATCAGCAAGCATTTGATATGGTCATTAGTAATTTGGGATCGAAAGCCTATATTCGTTTGTTACTACCAGCCATGTATGCTGCCACACGTAACACATCTACGCGTATTATCGCCTGTTATCATGTGATGCCAGGTTACGAATTAGTGGTAACACCTCTACAGACCAATCGTCAATATGTTGGTATTTTAGAATTCACGCGCTCTTTCCTTGCAAATCTCCGATTGACTAAACGTATCAAAAAACGATTACTCAGAACAAAATACCGACAGCTCTATCAAAATGCTGATAAAGTGGTGGTGTTATCGTCGAAATACATAGCACCGTTTGCTGATTTGGCAGGTGTACGGCCTGATTCTAAATTGGTGGCTATTCCAAATATGCTGTCATTTCCAGAAAGTATAGATGAAAAACTGTTGTTGGCCAAAGCTAAAGAGGTTCTTATAGTTTCTCGCTTGGATGAATCTTCCAAAAGACTTTCCAGAGCGTTGCAAATTTGGCAATTAATTCATGCTTCAGGCGAGTTCACGGAATGGACCTTACGAATTGTGGGCGATGGTCCAGATTTGCATTATTATCAATCATTAGTGGAGCAATGGCATCTTCCGAATGTGGTGTTTGAAGGTGTTCAAAAAGAGGTGATTCCGTTTTATAGTAAAGCTGCGATATTTATGATGACATCAGCTCACGAAGGATTTGGAATTACGCTCACCGAAGCTCAACAGATGGGCGTTGTGCCTATTGCCTTTAAGAGTTATGCTTCGTTAACGGATATCATTATGGATGGTAAAAATGGCTATGTAATTACCGATGGCGATATTCAAGCTTATGCATATCAGTTAGCGCATTTAATGCGTCATACAGATTTACGTGTTTCTATGGCTCAACATGGATTAAAAGACTGCCAACGATTTGCTTCGAAACCGATTACAGACAAATGGTTTTCACTTTTCCAAGAATTAATGAATCATGCCTAAAGTATCCGTCATAATACCTGTATATCGTGCAGCAGCCACCATTGTGCGTTGCGTAGAATCGCTATTGTCGCAAACCTTGGCCGACTTAGAAGTAATTTTGGTGGACGACCATGGTGGCGATGAAAGTTTGGAGCTTGTGAAAGCGTTGTTAGCTAATCATCATCGTAAAGCGATGTTTCATTTTGCAGCTACTCCGCAAAATAGCGGTCCTGGCGAAGCGCGTAATGTCGGGATTCAACTGGCTAAAGGTGAATACGTGGCTTTTCTCGATAGTGACGATTGGGTAGAGGAAACCATGTATGAAGAATTATATAGTGCTGCAACTGCTTATAATGCTGAAGTGGCTTGTTGTGATGCTTGGCTCGAAGTCACGAATCAAAATCCACGAACATTGTGCAATCCACAGCTTCCTGCTGGTACACTAACTCCTGAATCACGTGCGTTCTTTTTGACGCATTATGTTGCTTATTTGTGGACATTTATCTACCGTCGCTCATTTCTTGTGGAGCATGGTATTTCGTTTCCTCCCGAAAGAAGTGCCGAGGATAGTTATTTTATTGCTTGTTGTATGTTGTTGACTACAAGTTTTGCGCATATCGATAAACCTTTGTACCATTATATCATTCATCCCAATTCGTTAAGTCAAATACGCAACGCAACGCGTTATCAACAAAAACTGGCGGTATTTAGTCGCCTCATTGAATTTGCTAAAGCTAACCAGCTTTATGAATCCTATCAATCGGAATTAGATTTTATTTATCTCAAAAAAGCGTATGTGATGGGCGTATTTAATTATTGCCTGAATTCCATGAAGCCAGATGAAAAAGTGGTGATGGAATTGTCTCAGCAAATGCGTAGCCTAATTCCTCATTATAAATCAAATAAGCATTATTTAGGCGACTTTAAAACGCGTGTAGTGGTGACGTTTTTGCTTGTTATGCCTGGTTTAACTACATGGATTGTACCTCGTCTTATTCGCCACACAAACGTAATAGTTTAATATATGGATCATCAACTGAAACTAAGTGAAGCACTTCACGGTAAACGGATTAAGATTTTTACACGCTCTTTTTCGTTGGAGTTATATCGCCAAGCAGCAGCCTTGTTTGAAAATGTCGTTAACATTCCTACGGTACGATTAACTGACCAAACGGCCGATGGTTATTTCTACACTATGTTACAAGATTTGGAGTGTGATATTGCGATTAATATCGACGAAGATGCTTTTGTGGTAAACCCACAAGCCATGCTTGATTTGGCTGAATTTGTGGTGATTCACGGGTATGCCAATGCTGGGTGTCCCGATGGTGGCGGCGGTTGTCCGAGAGCCGGTAATCCTTTAGTGACGAATCCATTTTTTAATGTGTTCAATTTAGAACTTATTCGTACAAAATTTACCTCAAAAAAGGATATTCAATCATTTCATTATGAATCGGTAAAACAGGAGATGAAGGCCAAATTCCCGATGGATATGCTTCAGTCTACGTATAACTTTGAGTTATTGGATTACGAACCGTATTATCCATTTTTCTTCTGGTTGGCTTACAATTTTAAAACCTATTATTTGCCAAGTCAGAAACATCAAGATGGTATTTCTACCATTTTATATAATCACCAAAATCAACCAATTTGTTATCACGCTTGGATGGCGCGTTTTTATAGCATGTCGTCATTTGTGGTACGATTTATCCAAAAGGGCGCAGGCAAACAAAAATTGCGTATTGATAATCTCATACGTGAATCGTATGCTGTTCGTGGAGTACAAGTACTTTCTTTCTCAGTAGGCGATAGACTTATGTTTCGATTTGATAAATTGGTACGATGGTGTATCAAAGTGCCACAACGCGTTATGGGTTGGCCTCGAAAGTGGGCGAAATGGTACCGTCGGTGGGAACGTAAACGTTAAGGTGCTATCTAATAAAAAAAGCTTGATAAGTAATTTATCAAGCTTTTTTTATGGTTGGTAGCCGTTTAGGCTTCCTTATTCTTTTTGACTACTTTAAATACTTCGTAGCCTACTACGCTTACGATGGTTATTCCCATAATGATAATGAAAATTAATGAGAATGTATTCCCTTTCTCCACACTATCAGGTTGGAATTCAAAGCGAATATGGTGGTTGCCTGCAGGTACATTGAGAGCGCGTAATACATAATTCACGCGGAAATGTTCTACAAACTGTCCGTCAATATAAGCTTTCCATCCATAAGGATAATAGATTTCTGAAAAGACAACAATGCCAGGTGTTTTTGCTGATGACTCATACTCAAGCAATTTTGGTGTGTATTTTGTGAGCTGAATATTAGCCGAAGGACTCTGTATTGGTTTGAAATCAGCCACAAAAGATTTGAATTTTGCATCAACCACGGCGGTGTTTTTCACGTTGATTGTGTTCAATGCATCACTTTCTTCATTTGGCGTGTTTACTACCACTAAGGAATCGATAAACCAAGCATTACCCAATGCGTCAGGATTTTGTTGTGGTACTATCTCGCCGTTATTGTCACGTACAATAATATATTTAGCATTCAACATGTTGAGCACGCTCATATTCATGTTTTTAGATGAGATGTGCTCATCAATTAAATCTTGATAACGACGTAACTTGGCAGCAGAATAACCTCCAATTGATTTTAAATAATACGATGTGCGCGCTTCGTTGAATGTATTTGTAGTTACGTTAAGTACTCTGAAATAGGTGGTATCTTGCAATAGCAGTTTTTCATACGGTTGCATGGCAAATGCCTGATCACGTTTTTTGACTGCTACAAAATTGTCATCGTTACAAAAACGTTTATTTACTGGCCACATGTCAGCTACAATTAAACCAGTAAGGAGGATGCCAAACCACATTACTTTTACTTTGTCTTGGATAAACAAATAAATTAAACCTGTGCCCAATAAAATAAATATCAATGAACGCCAAGCATCAGCTTGTAGCATCGATGCACGTTGAGCTATTACCGCATTATAAGCCCAGTCAGGTAGTTGTGATGTGAGTTGCACATCGTTCGGCGAGGTAAAATCTAATAAACTTTTGCCGAAGAGTGCAAAAATAAGACAAAGTCCTGCTGTAATGCCAGCCGAGATGTAAAGATTTTTCAGTAATTTTTCTTTTGAAATAGATTTGTTAGCTATCTCTTTTAATGCCAAGAAGCCTAACAATGGCATAGTTATTTCGGCTACAATTAAAATTGATGCCACGGCTCTAAACTTATTGTACATCGGGAAGTAGTTGAAGAAGAATTCCGTCAACGACATAAAGTTATGTCCCCATGACAAAAAGATGGAAAATAACGTAGCTACCAATAAAGCCCATTTGTAAGGTCCTTTTACAATTAACAAACTAAGTACAAATAACAGACAAACAATGGCTCCGATATATACTGGACCTGATGTGAAAGGCTGTGTTCCCCAATAGGTTGGTGCTGCGCTACAAAAATCAGCAGCCGATGGTCGAGGAACGCCGTTTGCTACCAATTCTTTATAAAGTGTTGATTCTTTGCCCACATTGTAGCCCGAAGAACCTCCCATGTAATTAGGAATCAAAAATGTCATGGTTTCTCCAATGCCATAACTCCAAGCTGTGGCATAATCTAAGTCAAGTCCATTGCCAGCACTTGGTTTATCGTCGCCTTTGGTAAGCTCAGTGTGTCCTCCACGCATGGTTTGTTCGGCATATTCTTGGTTGGCAAATACGTTGGCACTACCAACGCCCATGCCTACACCAAATGATACAGCAAACAACACAGTAGCGATGGCAAAATCTTTATAACGTTTTTCTTTGATATGTGTGTAGAGTTCAGCAAAAAATAAAATTCCGATTAGCATACAAATGTAGTAACCCATTTGGGGATGTAGAAAAAATCCCATAGGAATAAAGAACATCGTGAAAATGGCGCCCCAGCCATATTTCTTTTGATACATGAGTAGAAAACCGACTAGAACCATAGTCATCCATGTGATGGCAGTACATTTCCCATGATGGGAAGCTGCTATAATGATGAAAAAATACGACGAAAAGGCGATGGCAAAGGCTCCCGCAAGACTTATCCATTTGTCAATTTTGAATGAACGCAGGAGTATGAAAAAACTGATGAGGTAAAATAATACAATAAAAATGGCATTGCGATGTCCCCAGTGAAAAAACTTGTAGAAGGGTTGTAGAATTTTGGTTGAAAGGTAACTACCTCCACCCACTTGATAGTTGGGCATTCCACTAAACATGGAACCTGTCCACCAGGTGTAATCGCCAGTTTGTTCGTGATAAACAGCGCCTTCACGTGATGCAGCAGTACCATTTACATTATCGCCAGCAAAAATAATTTTACCCTCCAATGCTGGAGCGCAGTAAATAGTGGCGGCTACAATAAAAATAAACAAGATGCCTAAATTAGGTAAAATCTTAGTCTTGAAATCTAAATTTTTCATAGTTTTTTGGTTCTTTTTATGATATTATGTTTGCTCCAAGCGAGTTGGAGTAAGTGTTCTACTTCCGATGAGATACCCCAATAATAAACAGCTGTAATGCCAGCTACGCATAAAATGGTGGTTCTTAATACAGCTTCGGCTATTTGCCATGTTAAACTTGGTGCTATAGCTAAAAAGTATGGTGTGATGTATGCTGTCCATACGCAATTCACTATAAAAAGCCCTAGTGTAATAACTAAAATCTTGAGTTGTTTTGGTGAAAATGGGGAGGTTTTAATTTTCCATTTTACCAATGATAGTAGTAATCCAAAATAGATGATGTAAGCTATTAAAGAGGCTGCCGCTGCACCATTCATACCCCAAATTGGAATCAAAAGATTATTTAGTATAATGGCTGTGGCTGTTAGTATAAACGTGAATACTAGTGATAAATAATAGTACTTAGAATAACTTAATACCGAAACACCTACACTAAAGGTGGAATTAATAAGTTTAGATAAGCCTAAGATAAATACAACCCACTTCGCTTCACTATATTCTGTTCCATTAGGCAATAGAGCAAAGAATAAGTCGATATTAATCCAGATAATTAAAAAGATAAATGAACTAGCTAAAAGCTGGTGTAGAGATACACTTTTACATAATAAATCAGCTCCTTTCATGTCGCCATCTTTCACGGTTTGTGAAATTTGCGGCTGTGTAATGGCTCCTAAAGATCGATAAGGGATTTCGATGATGGCGGCAATAAAAGTGGCAATAGCAAAAATACCAGTATAGTTAAGCCCCATCTGTGCACTAATAAAGAATGTGTTAATGCTAGGAGTAATAGCTCCTCCGAGTGCTGCGGCGATTAAAAAAAGTGTGTATAACAAATAATCTTTGCGGATCGATTTTGTAATATATTTGAAGTCGGGCTTTAACGAAATACGATTTAATGAAAATAGATAGATAATATTTATCAGTGTAGCCACGGCGTATACCGAACAAAAGGCTATGACAAAACCATCGAGGCTTAATAATTTAAAGGCATATACCAGATAGACTACTAATGCAAGCACTCGTACCACTACTTCTCGTACCAATTTAGGGACAACAATGCGCATTAATACATTGGCGTTTGTTTCGAAAACTGCCATGTATAACATGAAAAAAGTGAGCGGTAAAACGAAGTAGTAATAGTCGACAAATAGAGGCGATTTTTCGGAGAATATGTTCTCGATAGGAACTTCGAGAATTAAATAAAGCGTTCCGAAAATTAGAAAACCAATAAAAGGTACAACCAAAGACCAAAAGAAAAAGCCGTGATCTTTGTGCTTTTCGTTTTTAAAATATGGATAATAACGAATTACGGACGAACTCGTACCTAATTGGGCTAATCCCGATAATAGAATGGCAGCATCTACTAAAACCCGTGTCAATCCAATTTCTTCTGCCGTCAGGAATTGTGTCAGCACAAAGAATGTGGTAAAGAAGCCGATAGCTATTCCCACATAATTAACAATGGTTCCTTTTATGGTTTGTCGAATAATAATGCCCATGTAGCTAATTTAAGTGCGCAAAGATAACCATAAAATATGAATAATAATTCATGTGTGACTTGGAAAATAGCGATAGCCAATGTGTTATACCAATACGAGCCGCAACATAAGGTGCGGCTCGTATTAAAAAGGAACTATCATTGTTATTTGAGTTTACTCAAGTAACGTTCAGCTTCCATGGCCGCTTTGCAACCACTACCAGCTGCTACTACTGCTTGTCGGTAATTTGAATCAGCCACATCGCCTGCTGCAAAAACGCCAGGAACATTTGTTTTTGGTGTATCAAGAGGGCAGGTTTTGATGTAACCTTCTTCATTTGTTTCTACAAAAGGTTTGAATACTTCCGAATTTGGGTGATGGCCAATGGCTAAGAAAAAACCATCGATTTTTATATCTACATTTTCTTCGTCATTTTCACCTTTACGTTTTATTAAGTGAGCACCTTCTACGTATTCATCGCCAAATAGACCAAGTGTGTTATGTTCGAACAAAACTTCCAAGTTAGGTGTGCTCATCACTCTGTCTTGCATAATTTGAGAGGCTCTCAAGAATGGTTTGCGAACAATGAGATACACTTTTTCGCACAAGCCCGCCAAGTAGATAGCTTCTTCGCAGGCGGTATCGCCACCACCAACTACGGCTACGCGTTTTTTGCGGTAGAAAAATCCGTCGCAAGTAGCACAAGCAGATACACCCTTGCCAGCATATTTATGTTCATCGGGTAAACCTAGATATTTGGCCGATGCACCTGTGGCAATAATAACCGTATCAGCTTCAATGGTTTTTTCACCGTCCACTATTACTTTGTGAGGATGTCCTGAGAAATCAACCGAAGTTACAATCCCAAAGCGAATATCAGCACCAAAACGTTCTGCTTGGGTGCGGAAATCTGCCATCATCATATTGCCATCAATTCCTTGAGGATAACCTGGAAAATTTTCGATTTCTGTAGTGGTTGTTAATTGACCACCAGGTTGTATGCCTTCATACAATACTGGCGCTAAATTGGCACGACCAGCATAAATGGCTGCTGTATATCCAGCAGGACCAGAGCCTATAATTAAGCACTTTACATGTTCATTCATAATGTGTATATTTTTTTACAAAAATAACTGTTTTTTTTGACATAAAATATAGGTTTCATTTTTATGTACGATATTTTACATTCATGAATGGCTGGCGGGTATTTGCTCAATTCCATTTTTAACGTTACCTTTGTGCCATAAATCACACTATTTATGGAACTATTTTTTAACCTTTTTCAAAATAGTTATTTTGCTTTGTTTGTCATCATAGCACTTGGTTATATGATTGGCAAAATTAAGTTTTTTGGAATCTCTTTAGATGTATCGGCCGTTATTTTTGTGGCATTAGTTTTTGGCCATTTTGGGGTGACTATTGATCCCATTATTCAGGATATAGGCTTGGTACTTTTCATTTTTACTATTGGTATTCAGGCCGGTCCTGGTTTTTTCGATTCGCTCAAACAACATGGCGTGAAATTGGCTTCATTGGCTATGATACTTATTGTTGTTGCTGCCATAGTTACTATTGCTTGTCAATATTTGTGTCATTTTGATTCGGCCATCGCTGCGGGGCTTTTAGCTGGTGCATTAACTAGTACTCCAGGTTTAGCGTCAGCTACCGATCAATTCGGTAGTTTATCATCTATCGGTTATGGTATTGCGTATCCGTTTGGCGTGATAGGTGTCATTATCTTTTTGCGTTTGTTGCCTAAATTTATGCGTGCCAATCTTGGTAAAGAAGAGCAACTTTGGGAAGCTGAAACAAATTCTAATACTCCGTTATTAGTCGCGCAGAATTTTAGAATTACCAATGAAAATGTGAATGGTAAAACACTTGGTGAATTGCAGTTTAGACGTATGACTGATGCTGTTGTTTCTCGTGTGATGCATGGGGTAGAAGCCATCACGCCGTCTCCTACAACTATTTTACATCAAGGCGATTTGGTACGTGTAGTCGGAACAGAAGAATCTATAGAAAAGGTAAAATTATTGATAGGTCAACCTATTGACCAAGAGATTCCGTTGAGTGGTAATTATGATGTGCAGTCTGTTTTGGTAACTAATAAAGAGGTTGTGAGTAAAACCTTGGCGCAACTTAATCTACAGTCGAATTATGATGCTACAGTAACACGGATTCGCCGAAGTGGTATTGATATCAAACCATCACCTGACGCTAAAATTCGTTTTGGTGATAAACTCGTGGTGGCTTGCAGTAAAGACAATATGGAACAAGTTTTTCGCTTGTTTGGTAACGATGCAAAACGTCTTTCTGATACTGATATTTTTCCGATTGCATTGGGAATTGTGTTAGGCGTTTTAGTTGGCAAATTTACCTTCTTGGGCTTAACTGGTGGAGTCCTTGTCGTGGCGTTAGTATTAAGTCGTTTGGGTAAAACTGGACCGATTTTATGGACGATGTCGAGTGCGTCAAACTTATTGTTACGTGAACTTGGCTTAATCTTTTTCTTGTCGGTGGTGGGCACACAAGCTGGAGCCACTTTGGTAGATACCTATTTGCAGTATGGTTATGAGTTATTTTTAGCTGGAGCCATTATTACACTTGTTCCAATGATTGCAACGGCTTTGATAGCCAAACTAGTGTATAAAACCAATTTACTTACGCTGTTGGGAGCGTTAGCTGGCGGTATGACTAGTACACCAGGGCTGGCCGCTATTTCACCCATGACCAAATCGAATGCACCGCAAATCGCTTATGCTACTGTGTATCCTATTGCTATGGTTCTCTTGGTGTTAGTGGTTAAACTATTAGCTTTATTTTCGTAAAACTTACAAACTATATTTCGATAACTTAAACTCATATATTAACAATGAAAAAAAGTGCATTACAAATTGCAAGGGCTTCATATCAGCCTAAATTACCAGCTTCACTCAAAGGTGGAGTAGTACTTACAGAAGGTGCCATGACTCAATCAGTTGCAGACCAAGATGCTATTAAGGAATTATTTCCTAATACATACGGTATGCCAATTGTTAAGTTTGAAGCAGGCGCTGTTAAATCATATCCAACTGTGAATGTTGGCGTTATTCTTTCAGGTGGCCAAGCTCCTGGTGGACACAATGTGATTGCAGGTTTATTTGATGGCTTGAAAAAACTGAATCCAAATAATAAATTGTACGGATTTTTAGGTGGTCCTAGTGGTTTGATTGACCATAAGTATGTAGAATTAACTGCCGAAATTGTGGATGAATATCGTAATACAGGTGGTTTTGATATTATTGGTTCTGGCCGTACTAAACTCGAAGAACCAGCTCAATTTGATAGTGGTATTGAAATTTGCAAAAAATTAGGCGTAAATGCTGTTGTTGTTATTGGTGGCGACGATTCAAACACAAATGCTTGTGTTTTAGCTGAGTATTATGCTCAGAAAAAAGCTGGTATTCAAGTTATTGGCTGTCCAAAAACGATTGATGGTGACTTGAAAAATGAAATGATTGAAACTTCATTTGGATTTGATACCGCTTGTAAAGTGTATTCTGAATTAATTGGTAACATCCAACGCGATGCCAATTCAGCTAAAAAATATTATCACTTTATTCGTTTAATGGGTCGTTCGGCATCACACATTACCTTAGAATGTGCTTTGCAAAGCCAACCAAACATTTGTATCGTATCAGAAGAGGTGGAAGCTAAAAATATGACCCTTAACGATGTGGTTGAAGAAATTGTGAAAGTGGTGGTTGACCGCGCTAAGTCAGGCTTGAATTTTGGTACTATTTTAATTCCTGAAGGCTTAATCGAGTTCATTCCTGCCATGAAAAAATTAATCGCTGAATTAAACGATTTGTTGGCACACAACGACGAATTTAATGCATTGAATACAGATGACGAAAAACGTCAATATGTAAAAGGTAAATTGTCGCCTGATAGTCGCGAAGTATATCGCAGTTTACCAAAAGGTATTGCACGTCAGTTGACATTGGACCGTGATCCACATGGTAATGTGCAAGTTTCGTTGGTTGAAACCGAAAAATTGCTTATCGAAATGGTGGCAAAACGTTTGGCAACAATGAAAGCCGAAGGTACATATGCAGGTAAATTTTCAGCCATCAATCACTTCTTTGGTTATGAAGGACGTTGTGCTATCCCTTCAAATTTTGATGCGGACTACTGTTATTCTTTAGGTTATACAGCTTCTGTGCTTATTTCAGAAGGCAAAACTGGTTATATGTCATCTGTGCGCAATTTGACAGCTCCTGCTGCCGAGTGGATTGCTGGCGGTGTACCTATTACCATGATGATGAACATGGAACGTCGTCATGGAGCCATGAAACCAGTTATCCAAAAAGCGTTAGTACGTTTAGATGGCGAACCATTTAAATATTTTGAAGCTCATCGCGCCGATTGGGCAGATGCTAATACGAGCTACATTTATCCAGGTCCAATCCAATATTACGGTCCAACAGAAGTGTGTGATCAACCAACCAAAACACTTCAATTAGAACATCATAAGTTACATTAATCTAATGTGATACTAGTAGAAAGAGTGAACTTGAATAAAGTTCACTCTCTTTTTTATTGTCTATTACTAAAAAAAATGTATTTTTGTCACTCATACTCACTAAAATAATAACCAATGATTAGTTTTGAAAACATTAATAAGCCCGATTGGAAGTACGAATTACTTCATCATTACGTAAATGTGGTTCATAATTATGTGTTTTATCATCACTATTATGTACTACATAAAGAACGCCTATTGAAGGACCAGCCTTTAGTGGTGATTTGCAATCATCAAAATGGTTTGTCCGACGCTTTGGGTATTTTGTTTGCCTTACGAGGCGATTCGCGCCGTCCTGTATTTATTGCGCGCGCCGATATTTTTAAACGTGAAATCGCTGCAAAATTGTTACGTTTCCTAAAAATCATGCCAGCTTTTCGTGTACAAGATACAGGCGTTGAAAATCTGGGCGAAAACGAAGCTATTTTTAATAAATCGGCTCGTATATTACTCGAAGATGGTATCGTTGGTTTGTTCCCTGAAGCTGGTCACGAAGATTGTCATCACTTGGGAACCTTTAAAAAAGGTTTTGCACGTATTGCTTTTCAAGCTGCTGAAATGTCGAACTTTCAAAAATCGATTAAAATTCAACCTTTGGCTCATCATTACTCCAACTATTTTGGTATGCAACGCCAGTTGATGATTGTAGTAGGTGAGCCTTTTGGATTTGAGGATTTGTATGATATCTATAAGGAACATCCGCAACGTGCGCAAAAATTGTTGGCAGAACGTGCTCGTGTAGCGGTAAAAGAGTTGATGTTGGATATCGAAGATAAATCGTTGTATGAAGAGTACGATATGGTGCGCACTATATATCGCGAAAAATATCTCAAAAAAAATCAGTTGAAAACCAAATATTTCCCCAACCATCTAATAGCAGATAAAGCCGTGGTTAAGGCTTTGGATGGATATCGTAATGATAATTCTGAAGGGTTTGATAAACTCATGAAACAAACGCATGAATATATTCGTCACGTGGAACGTTTGCATTTACGCGATTGGATTTTTGGAAAAAAGACCTCGGTAGCTGGTTTTGCATTACGCTTTTTGTTAGCTATCATTCTTGCTCCTTTTGTCATTATTTCGTTTCTTTATAACTTTTTGCCTTATAACATAAGTTCGTTAGTGACACGTCGTATTAAAGATCCCATGTTGCATTCAGCTTTCCATTTTGTGATTGGTGCTTTGTTTGCCTATCCTATTTGGTATATTATCACTTCGGCTATTTTGTGGGCAACCACTGGACTTTGGTGGTTAGTCTTAGTCAATTTAGTGGTGCTACCATTAAGTTTGGTATTTTATCAACACAGCAAGGTTTTATGGAAAAAAGTTTATAATCGCGTTCGCCGTTGGAAATTTTGGTTTCGTGGAACAACATCCTATGTACGTGCGGTAGAATTGCGTGCACAAATTGTTAAGACCATGGATAAGTTGATGGCTTAATCAACCTAATTGATAGCACAAAAGAGGCTGCATAGTTTGTATGCAGCCTCTTTTTATATGAAACGTGTTTGTTATTTTGAACCAACGGTGGGTTCAGTTGTTTGTGGCATTATTTCGAGCAATTCAACCTCGAAAATAAGTGTTGCTCCCGATTTGATAGCACCATTTCCAGTTCCCTGTTCACCATAAGCAAGTTCAGATGGAATATAAAAAATAAATTTTGAACCAACAGGCATCAATTGTACGCCTTCAGTCCAACCAGAAATGACTTGGTTGAGTGGAAACGTAATAGGTTCGCCACGTTCTACAGAACTATCGAATACTTTTCCATCAATAGTGGTACCGTGGTAGTGTACTTTTACTTCGTCGGTGGCTTTAGGTTTTGCCCCTGTTCCCATAGTGATTACTTTGTACTGTAATCCCGATTCGGTTTCAATAACGCCAGCGTTGGTTTTGTTTTTTACTAAAAATGCTTTTTCTAGTCCTTTCAAAGAATCTTGCATGGCGGTTACTTCTGCATCAAGTGCTTGAAAAGCGGCGGTCATCTGCTCTGGAGTCAATTTATTTTTTTTATCCATAGCATCTGATAAACCTTTAAGAAATATCTCTTTATCGATTTTGAGACCTAGCTTTTCGAAGTTGCCCGCTACACCTTCGCCAATGTTTGCACCTAAAGCGTAACTCTTTTGTTGGTTTGGGCTCAATACGGTGTCAACTGTAGCAACAGGTTTTACTGTATCTACATTTTTTTTCTTTTTGGCAGAAATAGTCGTTACTCCAATTAATAGAACAGCGACGATGATAAGTGATTTTTTCATTAAATTCAATGTTTTTATGTATACGATATAGTTGGTAATTCTTATTTCTGATGATTAAAATATTCATCTAATAGATGGTGTGCAGCTACAAATGATGATACTCTGTTTTGGCTTAATTCAACTTCATAATGCGCCAGTAATTTTTCAATGGTTGGGTTATTGAAAAAGTTACTTCGCAATGCCTCATTAATAGTTTCGTACATCCAATATTTACTTTGTTCATGGCGTTTTTGGTCAAAAAAACCATTTTCTTTGGTAAATGTCATATAGTCCGTTACCATAGTCCAGATTTCGTCGATGCCCAACTTATGAAAGGCTGAGCATGTCAGCACTTTAGGATCCCAACCAGATGCTGGTTTCGGGAATAAATGGAGTGCATTTTGAAACTGTCGTGCGGCTAATTGTGATTTCTCGACATTGTTCCCGTCTGCTTTGTTAATGGTGATACCATCCGCCATTTCCATAATGCCACGTTTTATGCCTTGCAATTCATCGCCAGTACCTGCTAGTTGAATGAGTAGGAAAAAATCGACCATGCTGTGTACGGCAGTTTCTGATTGTCCTACGCCAACCGTTTCTACAAAAATTGTGTCAAAACCAGCTGCTTCGCAAAGCACAATGGTTTCGCGTGTTTTGCGAGCTACGCCGCCCAACGAACCTGTTGATGGTGAGGGACGGATAAACGCATTTTTTGCCACAGAAAGTTCTTCCATGCGTGTTTTATCACCTAAAATACTTCCTTTCGAACGTTCGCTACTTGGGTCGATTGCTAATACAGCTAATTTATGGTTGGCATTTACCAGATGCATGCCTAGGGCTTCAATAAAAGTTGATTTTCCAGCACCTGGCACGCCTGTGATACCAATACGAACAGATTTTCCAGCATAAGGCAAACAGCGCTCAATAACTTCTTGTGCTTGTTTATGGTGTGCGGGATTTATACTTTCTACCAAAGTGACGGCTTGGCTCAATATGGACATATTACCATGTAGAATGCCATCCACATATTCATCGGTTGTATACTGTGAACGTTTGATACGCGCTTTCAGATATGGATTGATGCTCGGCGGTTGAGGTATGCCTTCATTTACATTTAATCCCGGAAATGAATCAGCATTCTCAATATGGTGATTTTTTTTCATGATTATTTTACGGTTTGCCATTCCACTACAAATGTGATTGTAGGATTGGTAGGGTCGTTGGTGATAATCTCCATGGTTTTATAAAAAGTAAATGGCTGTAATTTGGTAGCATCAATTTCAATTTTAATATCGGTTGATTTGCCACTTTTTAAAGTTGATTTACCCACAGAACCTTTCATGTAAGTGCTTTCTGCCACTACCGATCGGATTAATAACGGATTGATTCCGCTATTTTTGATGGCTAATTTGCCACTATATTTGCCGCCAATTTTAAGTTTGCCAAGATTGATTTTTTTGGCTGAAAGAGTCGCTATTGGAGCGCTCATGCGTTCTTTGCTGCTCAATTTACTGAAATCTTCTTGAATATTGGCTCTTACATTGAGTTTGCCAGCAGGTTTGTCGTTCACACTCACGCTCACTTCATCATCAACATACGCCCATTTATCAGTTTGATTTGATAAGTATTTGAACGTAATGGTTGTCTCTTCGTCAGGTTTAATGAGCGCCGGTGCTTTTACTACAATATGTTTAGGCGCCGCTATTACCAATTTTAACGGTTCATTCGTACCATTGGCTATTTCGAGCTGGCGCTCAGGTGTTTTCCCTTTTTGCACCATTCCAAATGGGACAATAGTTGAACGGAATAATACGTTTCCAATATTGTAAGGATAGCTTTCCGATAGAGGTTGGTTTTTAGGGCTTACGTAACCTTTTATGTCTAAGGTTTCTGTAATGTCTCCACTAGAGCCACCTATAATTACGGTTACACCTTTATTGAATGGGCCAGGGCGGCCTTCGGCTGTATAAGTAACGGTAATAGAGCCAGAACCTTTTGGAGGAATTGGACCTTTTGTCCATTCAGGCGTAGTGCATCCGCACGATGCAGTTACCATTTTTATGGTAAATGGCGCTGCCCCTTGGTTGCGAAAGTTAAAAACATGCGAGACTTTGCCGTCCTCTTCTCGGATATTACCAAAATCATATTCGGTTTCGTCAAATACAATTTCCACTTTTTGTTGTGCTACTACGGTTAATGCACCACACAACAAGAATAAGATGATAAAGCTCTTTTTCATAACAGTATAAGTTTAAATAGAATGAAAGAGGGAAAATTCTACTTCTCCCTCTTTGATTGAGTGGTTATTTGCACAACCTATTAATTACACAACGTGTAATAGCCAATATTATTTTACTTCGGCAGCTGGTTCTACAGGTTTAGGTGTTACCTGTCCTTTGATATAAAGAACTTCTGTAAAATCTTCAGTACCGTTAGTTAAAACAACGGTTATACTTTTAGTAAATGAGCCAGGACGATTTGTTGTGCTGTAAGTTACGGTAATTTCACCTTTTGCTTTGGGTGCTACAGGTTCTTTACTCCAATTTGGTGTGGTGCAACCGCATGATGCTCTTACACTTTTGATGGTTAGTGGCGCCAAAAATTGGTTGGTAAACGTGAATACAGTAGTGATTTTACCTACTTCTTCTTTCACGGTGCCAAAATCGTGTGTGCGTTCGTTAAATTCTACAACAGGTTTTTCTTGAGCCATTACTGATAAGGCTACAAAAAGCATGGTAAATAAAGCAAGTTTTTTCATAATAAAATTATTATTAAGTTAATTGATAAGTGATTTTAGTGGTGGCAAAAGTATAAAAAAAAATCTAGTGCAACCTTGTTTATTAATTATTTTTGTGTTTTGATTTTAGTTTCTGTTTCTTTCCATATCAAATTCTGTGCCGTTTGTTCTTTCTTTGCATAGTAACTCCATAAGATAAGTCCGTTAAATAGACCTTTAGGGTTGGTGGCTTTTGTTAGATGTAAGTTGTTTTTACGATCATAACGGAACTGACGATATTTGCTCAGAAATGACAACTCGGCCTTGATAATCGCAAACGCATTCGGGAATTTACCTTGAATCATTAAATGAGCGGCCGCAGCCCAGTCCAAAAAGAGGCGCACAAAAAGAATTCTACCTATATGTTTAGGGGCATTTTTGTATAACATCAGCCAATTGTTGCGAAAATTCAGATATGTTTTGCGCGGATGTTCTTTGTTTAATGTTTGAGCGCCCATGTGGTAAACGGTACTGGCGGGAATGCAAACAATTGCATTTCCGCGGGCTTTCAATCGCCAGCAGAGATCTATTTCTTCCATGTGAGCAAAAAAACGTTCGTCTAAACCTCCTACTTTATGATATTTTTCAGCGCGAACAAATAGACAAGCACCAGTTGCCCAAAAAATGTCAGTGATGGTGTCGTATTGTCCATTGTCTGGTTCTAAGGTGTCGAGTATGCGACCACGACAAAATGGATATCCAAACTTGTCGATGTAACCACCGCAGGCGCCAGCATATTCAAAATGGGTGCGTTGGTAATAACTTTTGATTTTTGGTTGACACGCCGCCGTTCTTGGATGTGCATCCATATAACTGATGAGTGGAGCTAACCAATTTTCGGTGACTTCTACATCGGAATTAAGTAGTACGTAATAATCTGCTTTGACTTTGCTCAGTGCTTCATTGTAACCACCTGCAAAACCAAAGTTACGGGGTAGTTTTATGAGTCGCGTATCTCTAAATGTGGTTTCCATTAATGCCACGGAGCCATCCGTAGAAGCATTGTCAGCAACAATCACTTCGGCTTCTGGTGAGTAGGCGATAACTTTGGGAAGTAACTCTTCGAGTAGCTTTTTCCCGTTATAATTTAAAATGACAACAGCGACAGACATGTGTACAATTTTTATAGATTAATTTCTATGATATTTCCAGCGTTTGTGTGACCATAGCCAGAACTCAGGAGCATCTAAAATATTTTGTTCCATACGACGTGCGTATTTTTCGGCTAATGTGAATGGTTCTTCTTTTTGGGGTTCTTCACATAATAGCTCTACGCGACACTGATAATAACCACGTTTCACTTTGTGCATTTCCAAGAAAATCACCGGATGATTTGTTTTGTGAGCAATGGTTTCCCATCCTGTCAAAAACGGCGTGTCCTGATTGAGCCAATTGGTCCAATAGTGTAAATTATTCCACGATGGAGTTTGGTCCGCAATGAAGGCTAAAATAAATGGTTTGTTTAGTTTTTTTAGTTCTACCATGCCGCGTAACACTTTTTGTTTTGGATAACAATATGTGCCAAATCGTGACCGTAAGTGAATAAAAAATCGGTCGAAATCATCATCTTTTAACGTCTTGTAAAGTGTGCTTACACTCATTGTGTCGTGCAAATGTAGCGGTAAAGAACAGACCCATTCCCAATTACAATAGTGACCAAATAATGCAATCATATTTTTCCCATCATGCGCTAAATTTTCTAAAACATCTGTATTTTCGAAGGTTACGCGACGACGAATTTCTGCTTCTGATATATGCATCATGCGAATAGTCTCAAATCCGTAATCGCATAAATGATGGTAAAATCGATGTTCTAATTTACGACGCTCTTTCTTGCTCTTTTGAGGGAAGGCGTTGTGTATATTTTGTCGTGCAGTTTTTACCCGGTATTGTGCTATGTGGTATATGATAAAATAGGTAATATCAGATAAAACGTACAATATAGGTAATGGCAACCAAGCCACTACCCATAAAACAAAATAGGTAATGTAAAATAGAACTTTTCTCATGGAATGGAAGCGGACTTATTCTTCGGTATAAATACCTATTTTTTTACCATATTCAAATTCGCCATCAAGCACTTGTTGAAGTTCTTCTTCTGTGAGGTTTACTTGATTTTCTTTTTTCATGAGTTTCCAAATGAAATCGAACATTTCATCTTCTGCAATAGTAGCTTCGCCAACAGCATCATCCTCGATTAAATTATTACTGTCGTAATATTCACATACTAAGTCGAGAAGATATTGCACGTCATCGTCGCTTATTTTGGCACGTGACTCTTCAGGTAAACTGTTTAAAATAAAATTAATAGCTTCGGTGTCGTCGAACTCGATAGCTTCTTTTTCCTTTGCCATAATAGGGTTTTTAAAAGGTTTGATAAATAGACGTGTAAAGGTATAACTTTTTTCTGGAACCATGGATAGAAAATTGCCAGAAAAACAAAAAACCACTTTCGTTATAGAAAGTGGTTTTGGTTGAGCCTCTTGTCGGATTCGAACCAACGACCCCGAGATTACAAATCACGTGCTCTGGCCAACTGAGCTAAAGAGGCAAGTGGGTAAGCTTACTATATCGCACCGCTACAACCTTTTACCCTTGCTGCGATCAAGCCCTGGGGGAGTTCAAAGGGAGCTGGTCGTATAGGACTTACCCGGCGCAAAAGTACTACTTTTTATGGAATTACAAAAGTGAGTGATGCGATTTTTTGAAAATAATCGAAATTTGGGGCTTTTTAGCGTAAAAATGAGGCAATTATTTTTTTAAGAGAATCCCTTTTTCTTCTTGTCTATTTTAAAAAATCACTGTATCTTTGTCTGTTTATAAATAAAAACGTTTTAATTATGAAACCAGAAGCTTTGAAACATGCGATGTATTTTGGTCTGATGTTAGGCCTTGTGTTTGCACTTAATTTCTTTTTGTCAACTTTGAACAATGGTTGGTTTACAGCTTTACAATGGGTTGTAACATTAGCTATCCCGTATTTGGTTTATCGCTTAACGGTTGATTGTCGCGACCGCGTTAGTGGTGGTGCTATATCGTATGGAGCTGCCTTGTGGTATGGCACTCAACTGTTTTTTTATGCTGCACTTATTTCGGCGGTGTTCAAATTTATCTATTTTAAATTTTTAAACCCCGACTATTTACCAAATATGATCAATGAGAGTTTGAAAATTCTTGATGAACTCAATATGTTGTCAGGTGAGCTTACCGAAGAACAAGTGCGTCAGTTGCTCACACCGTTGTATGTTACAATGCAGTACATTTGGATGGACGTTATTATGGGCGTTTTGGTGTCGTTGGTTACTGCGGCTTTTGCCAAAAAAGATAAATCAATTTTTGACACCGATATTCCTCAAACAAACAATCAGTAAGTTTTAATTTATGGATATTTCAATTATTGTTCCGTTATTCAATGAAGCTGAGTCGTTGACACCTCTTTATGAGTGGATTGAGCGTGTGATGAAAGCACACCATTTTTCGTACGAAGTTATTTTTGTAAACGATGGGAGTACCGATGGCTCTTGGCG
>JAQVJY010000059.1 GCA_028694915.1 Paludibacteraceae bacterium | reverse complement strand
TGATATGATAATTAAGTATGATATCCATTCAATGGGTTTTTATTGCACATTAACGCACGACTTGCAATAAAAATCCGGTTACAAATGGGTTGGATTATTAAAAAAATGGGATTTTGATTTTCCAATGCTGCGCAAAAGTAAGAAAAATTTAATTCAAATGAGGGTTTTTTGAGAAATAAAATACCGAAATGAATAAAAGTTATTTTGTCTTCAGAAGAATTTCGCATATCTTTACACACTCAGTAGAGGATTTTTTTAATATTTTTCCCATGAAACGCCTTTCAATAATTTTTTTTCTGTTTGCGATCATTTTTGCAGTGTATGGTCAGCCCGACGCTGTTGTTTTGTCTCATTACCTTTTTCCTGAATTTCAAGAAGGTAAGGTATTGATGAAGGATGGAACCGAAGTGAAAACGCGATTGAATTACAATGCACTTACGGAGGAAGTGATTTTTGATGACCACGGTAATATATTGGCCATAGGAAAAAACGTTATTCCTCAAATAGATACTGTTTTTATAGGGGATAAAAAATATCTTTATAAGGACA
The DNA here is from genome assembly GCA_028694915.1 of Paludibacteraceae bacterium. GTDB lineage: Bacteria > Bacteroidota > Bacteroidia > Bacteroidales > Paludibacteraceae > W0P28-013. Next base: position 2,319 of record JAQVJY010000059.1, on the reverse strand, counting down.
GTAAATTTTTAGAAGTCCTCCATGATTCTTCCTATAAATTTTTTGTACAACATAAATGTAGAGTTATCCCTCCCGGAAAACCGGCAGCTTATGGTGGAACTTCGGAAATATCGGCTATCGATAGTTATTCTTCACTGATTTCCGATGGAAGAGTTTATGATCTCAAACTTCCCGATGATTTCAAGGTAAAACCTTATATGGTGTATTGGATAGAAAAGGAGGGGAAATTTAAAAGTTTCCTCTCGCTAGGACAATTAAAATCGTTTTATAAGAAAAAGAAAAAACTGTATGAAGAGTACGTGAAAAATCATAAAGTAGAATTTGAAGATCCGAAAAGTATAGCCGATTTGGTGAACTATATGGAAACGCATTAATGATCTAATTTTTAAATAATATTTTCGATGAAACACTTTATTCGTTCTGTTTTTATTTTATTGCTTATCGCACCAAGCATGTTGGCGCAACCCGGATATGTTCCAACAAAAGAGAATCTGCAATATCGGGAAGAATTTCAGGATATGAAATTCGGCGTATTCATTCACTGGGGTATTTATAGTATGATGGCCAATGGCGAGTGGATTATGAATAACAGGAATATCAACTATAAAGAATACGCCAAACTTGCCGAAGGTTTTTATCCTTCGAAATTCGATGCCGGCAAATGGGTGTCGGATGTGAAAGCTGCGGGAGCCAAATATATCTGCATTACTTCTCGCCATCATGATGGATTTTCGATGTTTGCAACCAAGCAATCACCATTTAATATTGTGGATGCCACACCTTTTAAACGGGATATTCTTAAAGAGCTTGCCGATGAATGCCATAAACAAGGCATCAAACTGCATTTTTATTATTCGTTGCTCGATTGGTCGCGTACCGATTATTATCCTTTGGGACGAACCGGACGCGGGGTAGGACGTACCGAGCACGGGCATTGGGATACCTATCATCAATTCATGATCAACCAGTTAACGGAATTGCTGACCAACTACGGAGAGATAGGTGCAATTTGGTTTGACGGACTATGGGATCATGACCAGAATCCGGATTTTGACTGGCGGTTGTCTGAAATTTATGCCCATATTCACAAACTTCAACCCGGTTGTCTGATTATCAATAATCATCATCTAGCGCCCATTGAAGGAGAAGATGCTCAAACTTTCGAAAAAGACCTGCCCGGTCACAATACTACCGGTTTTGCCGACGAACAAACTGTTGGAGCTCTCCCCCTCGAAACCTGCGAGACCATGAACAATTCCTGGGGGTATAACATTACCGATTTAAATTACAAGTCGGAAAAAGAATTGATTCATTATTTGGTTAAAACGGCCGGATACAATGCAAATTTACTATTAAACGTAGGTCCACGACCGAATGGCGAATTCCCGGAGATTGCCGTTGAACGCTACAAAGCTATGGGAAAATGGCTAGAACAATATGGCGAAACCATTTATGGTACGCGTGGCGGAATAGTGACTCCTCGTCACTGGGGTGTTACTACTCAAAAAGGCAACACTCTATACGTGCATATATTGAATCTTGAAGACAATGCTTTATATTTGCCGTTAAACGGAAGAAAGGTAAAATCGGCGAAAGTATTCATCGATAAAAAACCGGTGAAATTTACCACTGTATCCGATGGGGTTTTGCTGTCTTTCGATAAGGTTCCCAATGATGTGGATTTTGTAGTGGAAGTGGAGTTCAAATAAAATAAATAAAACCTCACTGCATGTATTTTGTATTTATTTTTGCAAGTGAGGTTTTATTCTTCTTTAATTTCTTCAAATTCTACGTCTTCGATAGTGCTTGATTCAAACTTTTTTTTCTGGTACGAAATGATTCGGTCTTCTTGCGATTGAATTTTATTTCGTTTTTGCTGTTGTTGTTGTTGACGATACGTTTTGTTTTCCGAAGCCCATCTTTTTCCTATCAAAAGATTAATTACGAATTTAATCAGAAAATAAAAAACAAAAAAGGTAAGAAAAAATCTCAGAATAACTCCCATTTTTTTATTTCAGATATAATTTTGCGATATGTAAAGATACAATAAGCCGTTAATTAAAGAAAGTGATTTCGATAATTTAACGGTATTGTTGAGATAGGGAGTCTTTCAATCCAATTTATGAATCACCAACCCCGAACGCAGTTTGGGCTCAAACCATGTGGTTTTTGGAGGCATAATTTTCCCGCTATCGGCAATTTCCATCAATTGTTTCATGGAAACCGGATACAGCGCGATCGCCAATGCCATTTCACCATTGTCTACGCGTTTTTTTAGTTCGTTCAGACCGCGAATGCCGCCGACAAATTCGATGCGTT
>JAQVJY010000058.1 GCA_028694915.1 Paludibacteraceae bacterium | reverse complement strand
GGTGAGTTTCGATCCGGAATTCAGCCATACCGTTGTTCCGTCCGGAAGTTGTATTTGCGATCTTACTCCGTTTGGAGTAGAAATTGTTTGCCAAACAATTGGGTTGGTTGGTGTTTTTGTCGTACGGAAAAAATAGATTCCAAGGGTGGCAATGAGTAAAGGGATTAGCAAAACGGCAGCTATTCGTTGCCAATAAAATAAGAATCTTTTTTTGTTGCGATGAGAAATTTCTCCGATTTTGTCGTGAACTTTTTCCAATGCTTTGCCGGCATCGTATTTTTTCATTTCTTCCAAAAGATTAAGCGCATACCATACTTTTTCGGCATTTAAGAAGACAGCACGGTTTTCTTCCGATGCATTTATCCAATCTTCCACATGCTTTCTTCCGTCGGCATTCAGCTTTCCTGAAAAATAATCGCCCAATAATTTGTCGTAATCGTACTCAATCTTCATTATGTTTTATATAAAAATGGCAAAAAATTTCGCCCTTTTACTATAAAGACAACTTAGTTTGATAAAACACATATACGTTGAGAGAAAATTATTAAAATGAGAAGAATTTTTCTTAATCTTGGCTATAAAACAGAACTGCTTTATATGTTTTGTAGGTATGAAAACTATTTTAGTAACCAAAGAAGAACCACTAGTGGTAAATAATCTTTTAGTTCGGTACGCAATATTTTCAAGGCATTGCTGATTTGGAGTTCAACCGTTCTTTTAGATATATCCAACATTTCGGCTATGGCGGCATTATTTTTTCCTTCAAAGCGGCTGAGACAAAATACTTCGCGACAGCGGGGCGGCAATTTTTCCATGGTTTTTTCGACTAGTTCGATTATTTCGGCTTCTGTAAATTCCCATTCGGTGAATTGTAAAGATTCGGAGTGCTGCTTTGTTATATAATTTTCGTATCGTTTTTTTACTTGATTGTGTTTTAGATGATTAATGCTCATATTTCGGATGGATGCAAAAAAGTACGATTTGAGGGATGAAGTGATTTCAAGCTTGTGTCCTTCTGTCCATAAATGTACAAAAAAATCTTGCACCAAGTCTTCCGCCGTATCTTCATCTATAACCCATCTTCGGGCATATGCACAAAGACCTGAATAATAATAGGTAAAAACAAAATCGAACACTACTTTGTTTTTGTTTTTCAATTCGTTTATCAGGTATTTTTCGTCCATTATTTTGTTTAGAGGATTGCCCGGACTTTATTCCATTTTTCTTAGTCGGACCTCTATGCCGCTGTTTTTCAATGCTTCCTTCAATTGTTTTACGTTGGTGTTTCCAAAATGATAGGGATAGAGAATTTTTGGCAAAAACATGTTGGCTGCGTTTACGGCCTGCGTAACAGTCATGGTGTAAGGTTGATTCACCGGAAGGAATGCAATATCGATATTTTTTAGGTTTTTCATCTCGGGAATGTCTTCCGTGTCGCCGGCAATATAAATCCTTAGTCCGTCAATGGTCAGGATATAACCGTTGTCGCGATGGCGGGGATGAAATTGTTCCCTCCCGGGTGTTGTATTGTATGCAGGAACAGCTTCTATCAAGATTTGATCCGAGACTTTTATTTTGTCGCCATTTTTCATTATTTCGGCTTTCGGATTTCCCAATTTCTTTGCACTTGCTTCGTTCATGATGAGTAGCGTATTTTCTTTCGATAACGTTTGGATGGCTTTTGGATCGAAATGGTCATCATGTTCGTGCGTAATTAAAATAATGTCGGCTTTTGGAAAAGTCGAATAGTCGGCATACATGGAAACCGGATCAACCTGGATGGATAAATTGTTGAAAGTAAGTGCCAGGCTTCCATGCTTAATGAAAGTAATCGCCACTTCGTGATTGTTCTTCGTCTTGAAGGTATCCGTTTCATATGAACCGCCTTTTAGGGTAAAGGCCGTGAGAATTGCCATCATCATAAAAACAGATTTTAAATTTATGTTACGTTCCATATCCCTATATTTTTGGATATTTGTTGTTTATCTATTATAGTTGTCAAGTTTCACAAGGTTGTTTATGAAAACTTAAATTTCCAATAGACTTTAAATGTATAATTTTATTTTTTAAATCGCAAGAATTTTGTTCGAAAATTCCGGGTGTAGAGTCAACCGCCAAGTGCAAATTTACGCTAATTGTTTGTAAAACTCGATTGTCCAACTTTTTTTCATTTCCCCGTTTTTCGGGTATTGGGGTATTTGGCTCAACGTAGTTTTTGTTCGTTTCAACTGGTAAGACAGTATGTGGGGCAATTTCCGATGTTTGGCTTAACACATTTTTTGTTCGATAAGATGGGTTTTGGAGGCTTCTTCTTCGCTCTTCCTTCGCTCCTTGTTCGCTCTTCCTTCGCTTCAAGGCAGGGACGACAACATCGGATTCCGTGAGACCGGTGTAAAACAAACCTGCCTCTTTGCCGCATTTGAAGCGGGATACAGCGGTGCGGACAGAGCGAACTTCATGCGAGGATGACGCAAGCCTGATGCAAGCATGGAGCGAGGATGGTGCAGCCTTGGTACGGAGAAGGTGCGGAGAATTGTGACTTGCTGAGTGAAGCAGAGAGAAAAATCAAGGACAATGTTAAAATTCAGAATTAAAGTGAAAACGGATGTTTTTGAAATCTTGTTGTGCCATTGTCAGAATATAATTCGACTCGGCAAGAAAAACATCCCTTCCTTCCTTGTCGTAAGCCATGTAAAGGAATTTTCGTTTTTTAAATTCTTCCAATTCTTTTTCATCGTCACTTTCGATCCAGCATGCTTTATAAAGATTGAGCGGTTCCCACCGGCATTGCGCTCCGTATTCGTGCAATAGGCGGTATTGGATGACTTCGAATTGCAGTTGTCCTACCGTCCCGATGATTTTCCTGCCGTTAAACTGATGAGTAAACAATT
>JAQVJY010000057.1 GCA_028694915.1 Paludibacteraceae bacterium | reverse complement strand
CCATCACTCCTTTGTTGCCCTATGCCCTTTCTTTTGCGGCAGGAGCCATGATTTTTGTGGTTGTGGAGGAATTGATACCCGAATCTCAGACGGGAAACGAAACGGATTTCTCGACCATCGGCGCTCTCTTGGGATTTGCCGTGATGATGGTATTGGAAGTTGCTTTCGGATAAAAAACATTTTTTATAAAATAAATACGATGAAACGTGCCGATTTATGACGGAACAAAAAACAACCATACGTCTCAAACCGTGATGATCAATTTGGCAACCTGCGATTTTTGTCCTATCCTGAAGGAATGATTATATTTGTGGTGTAACAAGGGGACGAATACTGAATAAATCATAATAAAAACCTATTTTCTAGCACAAAGTGGACAAGTTAACCAAAGAACAAAGAAGAAAAATCATGCAGGCCAACAAAGCAACAGGAACAAAACCTGAAATTATGTTGGCAAAGGCACTCTATGCACGTGGATATCGTTATCGGAAAAACGACAAGAGCGTTTTTGGGAAACCCGATTTGACTTTTAAAAAAATCAAACTGGCTATTTTTGTCGATGGTGAATTTTGGCATGGGAAAGATTGGGAAAAAAGGAAATATGATCATAAAACCAATAAAGAATTCTGGTATAAAAAAATTGAACGAAACATACAAAGAGATAAAGAGGTAAACGAAAAATTAACCCAAGAGGGTTGGCGGATTTTGCGTTTTTGGAGTAAGGAAATCGAGAAAAATTTGTCGGATTGCGTTCAAGAAATTGAGGACGAAATAAAAAATTTAAAAATGAATTTAAAAGGGAAAATATCTATAAAAGGAATAGGGAACAAACAATTAAAAAAAAATTTGATTGAAGATGACGGAGATAGAGGGGCAGTTTTTACCCATTATTTGCATAATCGAAAAAATGGGATTTCCCGATTTTACAGAAATGATGCAATAGAGTATGCCAAAGAAATATTGGGCTATGAATATCCTGAAGAAGAAATAACGACAGTTGCTGCCGAAGAAGCGCTGCAATATGGTGTTTTTGAGATTTTTGATGTTCCTTTTCCACCTCCCGAAAATCCCAAATTCAGTTTTATAGATTTGTTTGCAGGTATAGGCGGTTTTCGAATCGCTTTACAAAATCTAGGAGGGAAATGTGTTTATAGCAGTGAATGGAATAAAGAGGCAAAACGCACTTATAAAGCCAATTTTGGAGAAATTCCATTTGGAGACATCACTAAAGAATCAACCAAAAGTTATATCCCCGACAATTTTGATATTCTTTGTGCGGGTTTTCCATGTCAGGCATTTTCAATAGCAGGAAAACGGGGTGGATTTGACGATACAAGAGGCACATTGTTTTTTGATGTTGCCGAAATCATTAGAAGAAAACAACCCAAAGCTATTTTTCTCGAAAATGTAAAGGGATTGAAAAATCACGATAAAGGGAGAACATTGGAAACCATTTTAAACGTTCTTAGAAATGATTTGGGATATTTTGTGCCTGAACCTCAAATCATCAATGCAAAGGATTTTGGTGTACCTCAGAACAGGGAACGTATTTTTATAGTGGGTTTTCATTCCAATACGGGAGTTAACGAGTTTGATTATCCCGAACCTCTAAATCAAAGCGTAACTTTTGCCGATGTAAAAGAGGAGAATGTTGTTCCAACGAAATATTATTTGTCTACACAATATTTACATACATTAAAACTCCACAAAGAAAGGCATAAAAATAAAGGCAATGGTTTTGGATATGAAATTATTTCTGACGATCAAATCGCAAATGCGGTGGTATGTGGCGGAATGGGAAGGGAAAGAAATTTGGTTTACGATGACAGGATAACCGATTTTACGCCTACAACCAAAATCAAAGGCGAAGTCAATCGCGAAGGAATAAGGAGAATGACACCACGAGAATGGGCAAGATTGCAAGGTTTCCCGGATAATTTCATTATTCCCGTCGCAGATGTTCACGCGTATAAACAATTTGGCAATTCTGTTGCCATACCTGCAATTCAAGCAACTGCAAATGAAATTTTAAAATTGATATTGAAATAATGGGAAAATTAAATGAGCTTGGCATTACTGTTGGAACAAACAACAAAGCCGAAAAAATTTTTGACAGTTTATTTCCCGATTTTATGAAGGTCGAATACGAAACGCCTTCTCAATACGTCCAACAATATTGGAATGCATATTGTTTAAATCCGGAAAGAACCAACAATTTAAACGGAAAAATATTCGAATATATACTTGCAACTTTATGTATCAGGGAAGGTATCTTACCCATTTTTCTGAGTGCAAAAGTAGCTTTTGTTCCAAATGTTGAATATGACCTCATGTTTTACACAAATGAAAGAGGACCGATTTGTTTTAGTGCAAAAACAAGTTTGAGAGAAAGATATAAGCAGGCAGACTTGGAAGCGATTGCTCTAAAATATGTACATAGAAAAGCATTGTGTTATCTTATAACCCTTGATGAAAATGAGGCAAATAGGACCAAAGAAAAAATCAAAAGAGGAGATATCATCGGACTCGATAAGGTAATTGTTGCAACATCAAATGAGTTTGATGACCTTATTGGAGAATTAAAAGGATATGAATTTTTAGAGCCACCTACCGTGAAAATAATAGAAAGCAATCAAATTGTTACAAAAGAAAAATTGGAAAAAATCAAATCGGATTAGTTTCGTGCTTTTGCGTTTTTGAAATGTGATTCGTGGGGAACCCATTTCGCTCGAGATCGATCATACCACATTGCTCCCGCAACTTTTGGTTAGGGGTGAATTGTTCTCCTTTATTGAAAATTTAAAAACGGTATAAAGCGTTTGTTTCGATAAAATCGTACACGCGGGGAGGAACAAAGGCGCGCACGTTTTTCCCTTCTTTCAGGCTGTTGCGAATGAAGGTAGACGATATTTCCACAATGGGTGCTTCAACAAGAC
>JAQVJY010000056.1 GCA_028694915.1 Paludibacteraceae bacterium | reverse complement strand
TTTTAATATTATTCCTATTAGTTATGACTTTTCGAGATTTAGCTGAAGCCCGTTTTTCATTACGCAACTATGATAGTCGACCTGTAGAACAAGAAAAGATTGACTGTTTGCTAGAGTGTGTGCGTTTGGCACCGTCGGCGGTTAATTTTCAACCTTGTGTATTTTATGTAGTGACAGACCAAGTGCTATTGGCTCAGTTGCAGGATTGTTATAATCGCGATTGGTTTAAAACGGCACCGATGTGCATTGTGGCTTGTGGCAATCATCAACAGGCGTGGCATCGCAAGTTGGATGGCAAAGATCATACAGATATTGATGTGGCTATCGCGGTGGATCATCTTACTTTGGCAGCCGTAGATATGGAGCTTGGTTCTTGTTGGATTTGTAATTTCGATGCTCAGAAATGTGCCCAAGTTCTCGACTTGCCAGAAGGTGTTGAGCCTATCGCCATGGTGCCAATTGGTTATGCTGCTACGGATGAAAAACCTTTGAAAAAGCGAAAATCGCACGACGAGTTATTTGTTTATAAAAAATAGAAACTTTGAAACAGAAACTGACATATACCCTTGTTTTGTGCCTACTAGTATTAGTGGGTTGTACGGCTTCGGATGGCGAGTGTCGTAAAGAGAAAGTGGTGGTTATGGGTGTATCACTCTATGAAACGGTATTTAATACCGAAAAAGAAGCGTTTGTATCTTCGCCTACTAAAGAAAAAATGACCATCAAAGGCTTGAATAATGATTCCATATTGTATCAGGAACAATCATTGAGTTCTTTTAATTTGCCATTACACGCTTTGCAATCAACATCGGCTTTTGTCTTGCAACGCGGTGTTTTAGAACCTGATACCATTGTTATTTCTCATGAGAATGTGAATCAATTTATTTCCTTGGAATGTGGCTGTTTTGTCTACCATACTATAAAAAGTACCGCTACCACTACACATCAAATTGATTCATTAGTGATAGAAAACACATATGTTCAAAATGTGGCGGAAAATCATTTACGTATTTATTATCGTGCCAATTAATGAGTCAGTTGAAACGACATATTATTTTAATTTTACTACTTTGCTCGGTGGCTGTTGTTTCGTTGGCACAAGTGAAAGTGGCTCCAAAATCTCAAAAAAACTCGAAACTGACCTATAATGGCTGGTCGGCGCATGTCGATATTGCCTCTCCTTTGATTGGATTGGCTGTAGATAAAAGCATCGTAACTGGTGAAGCTGCTGTCGATGTGAATTTATCAAATCGGTTTTTTCCAACTTTAGAGTTGGGTTATGGCGCTGTTAGTACTCAAATGACAAATGGCTCAACTTATTCTGCCGCCGCACCGTTTGGACGTTTGGGAATGAATTTTAATTTATTAAAGACCAAGGATAAAGAGGGAAACATGAAACTCCATCGTAATTACGCTTATCTTGGGTTACGATATGGTATCAGTTTAGTCGATTATCAATTGGCTAATGTGCCAATGACTCGAGGGTATTGGGACGAGAATCAGCTACTATCTTGGAACGGTAAAAATGCGTATGCAGGTTGGGGCGAAGTGGTGGCCGGTGTGCGTGTTGATATGGCTAAAGGGTTTACAATGGGTTGGTCTATACGTATGAAGCTGTTGTTACATACGTCGTTGGACGAAAAACAAACACTTTGGTATATTCCTGGCTATGGTAACTCCTCGGGTAATACATTTACCTTAAATTATACCTTAGGTTATACTTACTATACCAAAGCGGAGCGATCCAAATTTATAAAATAACTTATCTTTATGCGAAAACTTCTATCTGTGCTTATAACTATTGTAATGGTTTTGTCGCTACAAGCGCAACCAAAACATCAGCTGCGAGCAGTATGGATAGCTACTGTAGGTCGCATCGACTGGCCATCGTCAGTATCTAATGTCGCTGCACAACGCCAAGAGTTGATTACTATACTCGATTCGTTGGCTGCGCTCAAATTTAATGCCGTTATATTTCAAGTTCGCCCTACTTCCGATGCTTTTTATCAATCGGACATAGAACCTTGGTCTCGTTTTCTAACAGGTAAACAAGGTGTAGCTCCAGACCCTTTTTACGATCCTTTAGATTTTTTGATTCGCGAAGCCCATCGTCGCTGTATTGATGTGCATGTGTGGTTAAATCCTTATCGTGTGTTGAATAGTGACGATATTTCGCATCTTAATTCAAGCCATCTTTTCTTTAAGAAGCCAGAGTTGTTCGTTAAGTATGGCGATAAATATTATTTTAATCCTGCGTTGGATGAGACTCGTGCCTATTTGAATCGTGTGGTCGCAGATATTGTTCGTCGTTACGATATTGATGCCATACATTTTGATGATTATTTTTATCCTTATCGTGTAAATGGTATGGATTTTCCTGATGAGGCTTCTTTTCGCGCAAATAATCGTGGCTTTAGGGATAAAACAGACTGGCGTCGCGATAATGTGAATTTAGTAATTCGTCAGTTGCAACAAACGATAAAGAGTATTAAGCCTTGGGTAGAATTTGGCATAAGTCCGTTTGGAATTTGGCGTAGTAATGATAAAGACCCTCGTGGTTCTAATACGAAGGGGAGTTTGAGTAATTATGACGACTTGTATGCTGATGTTTTAGCGTGGCTCGAAGATGGTGATATCGATTATGTGATGCCACAGTTGTATTGGGAAATTGGTAAAAGAAACGCCGATTATGCTCATTTAGTGGAGTGGTGGAGTAATAATTCGCATGGACGTAATTTATTTGTTGGACTATATGCCTCCAACTTAGGAAGCCAATCGGCCGCCTGGGCTTGGCGCAATGGTAATGAGCTGATGCGCCAATTACGTTATACCGAAGCATTTCCTGCTGTACAAGGTGCTGCTTTTTATAGTGCTGTGGCTTTGATGGAAAATCGTCAAAATTTACGCGATAGTTTGCGTTCTTATTACAAATATCCAGCGTTAGTCCCATTTAATAAGC
>JAQVJY010000011.1 GCA_028694915.1 Paludibacteraceae bacterium | reverse complement strand
ACATCGTGCTGCCCCTCGACTTGCATGTGTTAAGCCTGTCGCTAGCGTTCATCCTGAGCCAGGATCAAACTCTTCATTGTATATTTTTTTTCCTGTAATCGCTCAAGATTCCTTATTATTGCCGTATTGACGGTCAGGTCTTCTTGTAGAGAATCACTTCTCTCCGCCTTTCCTTTCCTTATACTACATTTTTGTTGTTCATTTATATCAAAGATCTATTCGCTTATCTCGTATCAAAAAAAATTCTGACCGAAAAGGACTGCAAAGGTAATACCTTTTTTTAATACAGCAAAACTTTTTAAAAATATTTTTATACCAAAAAATAAAAATACAAAAATAAAGCAAATACCATAACAAAAAAAACACTCCCCTCTGAAAGCGGATGCAAAAGTAGAAAAAAGATCTTTACACTCCAAACATTTTTCAAGTGTTTTTTGAGAATATTTTTCAATCTCTTCTCAAATGACTGATAAACAAATTGTAACAAATAACAAGCTGGGAAAAATATCGGATATTTTCTCCAGCTTGTTATTATAAACGGCTATTTTTATAATTAAATTTATCAATATTTAATCGTAAAAATATCTTGATTGAGCATTTTTCTTTACAATTTTGTAGTTTTTGTGATTATTTCCTCATCTGTTGGCATGGATTTTTACGCTTAATTGAACGTCTATTCTTCGCCAAATACAATAGATTTATTTGTTGTCGCTAAAACTCCTTTCTTATGCAAAAAATAAAAAATGATAAGAAAGAGGAAAAACAAACCAGTAACTACCAAAATTATTATTTCTAGAACTTTTGTGGTTTTTAATATTGGTGATGCTGTTTTGTCGAGCATAAAATTGAATATATTGTGTAGTGTAAATGGTATTCCAATTTCTTGAAATTCTAGAAAATTGCTCTCTATATGATCGCAAAAATCTTCGACATAGCCCAAATACGCACTTACTCCGATTATTCTTATAATGAAGTTTACATCTGAATTTTCGTTTATATAAGTACGAATCTGTTTTGTGTCAGAAATAAGCGTTTTTACCTTTTCGACATCTAAAACTTCGTCGGTATAATTGGGTGAAATAGTATTAATTTTACCTTCTATCAGAACAATATTTTGTGAAATCAATTGTTCGGCTTTCCTTGGTATAAACACTGTAGCAATAAATAGCGCTTCAAATAAAATAGTTCCAACGATAGTCGATACGATAAAGATTTTTTTTTCGTTAGAAGGTGGCATCGGCAAAAGTAGATGGAATATGAATAATACTGCAAGAGCTACAATAAGCACAGCAAATGTTACTACACAAATGGTTTGCATATAGTTTAAGGTTTATTTTCGTTAATAAAAACAACTGTTTTTTGAGATTTACAGCTGGATTTTAGTAGTTTCCATAAAGGTTTTTTTAGTTTTAATAAGTTTCTATATTCAGACGACTTGTTTAAATCGGCAAGAACTATTTTTGCCAAAAGCTGTCCACAAGGCGCTTGCATATAATCTGTAAATGTGTCGGGACGAAATTCAACTTCATTTTTCTGAATCAAAATATCGTATTTGCGTTTTTTATCGTTCCACGAGCTGAAGATTTTAAACGCATTTCTTTCGCATACATAAAAAGCGATAACTTGCAATGCTACAAGCCACCAACCTACCTTATAACAAGGTATTAATGCAATGCCAATTCCCCCAAATGCGAGAGAAAAGGCATATACATTAAGATACAAAAATCTCGGAAATGTTGAAATTTTTGAAACTGACATTTGTTTAGTTTGCTGCAGAAATTGCTTTGTAGAAAGAATCTACCACTTTTTGTGCACCAGCATCATCAACAGTAGTCAATAAGATTGATGTACGTTGTGTGAACGCATCGTAATACAAATTGTACGATTGGCAGAAACAACCGAAGCAAGTTCCTTCTTTGATGTAACCAACTTCTTTAACACTGCTTGGTAACAAATACTTCACATTTTTACCAACGTTAAGAACCCACAACGCTTTGAAATGAATAATTTCAACTACACGTTTGTCTGTGATTACTACAAATCCTTTACGTCTGTTTCCAATTAAAAAATTTAAAAACTTCGTAACTGAACCAATCATTTTTGCAATTGGGTTTGAACTGCTTGCCCACAATTCGGCTTCAAGTTCCATTACTAGGTTTTCACCTTCTCCTAAAATCAATCCAGATTTTAAATTTGCCATAAAAAATATATTTCAAATTTCCCCGCTCTTACGACTTCGCGAGTGTCTTGTCCCGTTTTTTTTCTGCAGAAGTATCGGCTCTTCTGTGTTTTTCTTTTTAATTCTTTATGGTATTGTTACCATGCCGATATTATATCAAGGTTCTTCATTTTTCCAGAATGTACAATACAAAAAACGCACACGATCATTCTCTTCAAAGTTGAGAAATGCGTATGCGCGTACAAGTAGCTTGTATATAAAAATGCGGGCGGCGTATCGAAGCGCCTGATGGATTTGTTTTTGTACCAGGGAAGTACGACACGTATGTCGAGAAATATGGCTAAAATAGGAACAACTAGCAAAATGTGTTGGCAAGAAAAGGGATAGCGCCAACACGCTAAAAAAGAGGTATTCCCCCCCCACACACTATGGATGGAAATGCCAATTGACAGGTGTTTGAGCTATATCTGTTGCTATTGTTCATAAGCAAATGTGTAAATCAACTGCAAATATATACAAAAAAAGTAAAATAAAAAAACGAAAAATACTATTTTTTACTAATTCACATTGATTTCAATTATTTTTAATATAAAAATGTAATATATTGATTGATTTAGCCTTCAATACAATTATAGTGCCAAAAGTAGAAAAAACAAACGCTAAAAAGAATAAATTAAAGCATTTTTCTATTATTTTTTGATAAAAAGATAGAAAACATTTAACAAAAAAGTTGTTTGAAGAATTTGGTCAATACACTCTCAACCTCTAACAAATCCAATTTTCGACCTAATTCTTGTTCTATCGAGGTTACACCTTTGTCAATAAATCCACAAGGATTGATATTTTTAAAATAGGTAAGATCGGTATTCACGTTTAGAGCAAAACCATGCATGGTTACAAACCGGCTACTTTTGACTCCAATGGCACAAATTTTACGGCACCGGGTAGTACTTTCGACATCCAACCAAACCCCAGTAGCATGTTCGAGTCGAGTGGCCGTGATGCCATAATGAGCTAAAGTCAAAATAACGGCCTCTTCCACCTTATATATATAGTCTTTTAAACCTAAGTGAAATGTATCTAAATCAAAAATAGGATAACCTACAATTTGTCCAGGACCATGGTAAGTAATATCACCACCTCTATTAGTTCTAACTAAGGGAACGTTGTAAGGATTATACAACATATTTTCAGAATGCCCGCTCTTTCCTAATGTATATACATGTGGATGTTCGCAAAATACCAAACAACTAGTAGTTGCTTGATTGGCAATTTTCTGATTAATGATGGTATCAAACAAGACCGTTTGACGATCCCAAGCCTGTTGATACTCAACAGTTCCCCAATGTTCTACGGTAATAGACATATTATTAAATTATGTATAAATAAAAGGCAAAGGTATTAAAATTAGCTATAACGCATGTGTTATAGCTAATTTTAATTGGATTTAAAACAAAAATTAAGGTCTTTGAATGCAAAGACCTTAATTAATAATATAGCAATAACAGAATAGAGTTATTTAATTAATCGTTTATTAACAAAACCGATAGAGGTTTCAATTACTATAGTGTACACACCACTTGGAAGATCAAAGACCTGAAGAGCACATTTATCAACCTGCATGCCTTGAAGTTGTAAAGCGACACGTCCACTCATATCTAAAATTGTAGTTGATAAAATCGGCCAACTAGTTGACTCCACATAGACTACATCATTAATCCGTGTTGGATAAACTGTCAACCCATTTATTAACACATCATTTACAGGATTTAGATTATCTAATTGGAAAATATAAGGTGTACTCAAACTTCCTACAATTGCCTCGTCGCTATAAGGAATACTTTGTTCTAAGGCGTATTCTTCGTTATTATAGAATACCTTAAAATGTACATCAGCAACATCTTCTCCTGCGATTGACAAAAATACACGACCTTCTTCATCCGTTAAAATCGAACCGCGACATTCTTCACCAACGAACGCGGCTACTTCACATTCTTGAATTAATTCATTAGCGTTTTTAACAATACCAATGACCGACATACTACCAGAATAACAATTATCTGATACTGGCGTAAAATGGAGTGGATTAACATCCTTAGCTATTCGTTGTTGTTGAATTACCGAGTTTGATGGATAATAGAAGGAGGCGTCTTGACTGGCCATCGATTTATATAAATAACCACGACCAGGCACCAATGTAATAAGTGACCCCACCCACTCATTGCCAGTATAAACAGCAAATTGTTTTTGTCCTTTAATAATGTCATTTTCGGTGGCTTCCAAATCAGCTAAAGAATTGGACAAAGACATTGAACCTTGTGGCACATACCCAATCCAATTCCACGAAGGATTAAGCGTTATTAAATGCTCTTGAGGATTGACCTCTTGACCAATAATAACAACAGTATCAGCCACATTCATTTTCACTTTATACATCTCTGCGACGTTAATTTCGCCCAAAGTACCTATCCAATTAGTTCCGTCAGGTAAAGCCATCAAAGATTTTTGTTTAATGAGTTGAACGGATGTTACGACGTCTGACAACAAAGTATCAAGCGTGTTTTCGACAGGCTCTACATTAGTAGAAATCCAGTTCCATCCCATCGACAATGGTAATTTTTGTTCTAACAATAAACGTGCATTCAGCGTAGCTGGCAAAGACATAGAACCAACCATACTATTATTGGCAAATGAAATAGTTGGAGTTGATTCAACTACAGGATAAATTTTCCCTGTGCTTGCATCCCACACTTTAAATTGTACCCGTTTATCAATCATCTCATCGTTACCATAAATGTCTAATAAGACGAAATATTTATCATAGCGGCTTAGATAGGTCGGGGTAACTAAACCAACGCATTTATTATCTACAAATGCAGCTACAATATCTTCTTTATCCTCTGTTATAACACCTTCAATCTGCAAAGTCGCAATTACATTCATCTGTTTTTCGAATTCATCAGGATTAAGTGTCCACGTTGGGCGTTCGCCAGTTACCTTAAGATTAATTGCGAACGGTTCTGCATATTGATTATTACCAACTAAATAAATAGTACTTTCATAACTACCAATTGGAGTGCTCTCCGCCACAGTAAAGACCATTTTTTGAGTGGATAAAGGTTTTAATGCTCCTTGTGCTTTACTCACATTTAACCAACTTGGCAGGTGTGAAATAATCCAATTTTCTTCCTTACCACTTTGATTACTTATAAAGACTTCAAATTGGGAAGTTGCGAGTTGTTCTTGAACTACATCTAAAGAATTTTGACTCCATTGTAGACGATTCATATCGACATATGCAGTCCAACAAATAGGATCTCTTAAGTAATTACCATTCAGGTCGGAAATATCACGAACCAAAAATTCTAATGTGCAATTTTCGATATTGGAAGGTAATTCTGTGATTGACACAACTAGTTTATTATTAGAAGCTACAAAACTATGCAATACTGTTTCAGTAGAACGAACCTCGGTTAAACCAGGTGCATCATCGCTATACGTACAAGTTCCAGCTGCCTCTCCAGCGGCTATCAAACCAGAACTTTGAGGTTGATTCAGTTGGTCTAAAAGTGTCCCTTCTGTCACATTCTGATTAGAGCCATCCACATATGTTCTTTCAAATGGATAATAAGCGACTAAACCAGTTTCACTACCACTCAAACGACTACCTTTATTTAATCTAATAAATTCAGCAGTTGCTGTAGCTCTCCAAATACGTACTTCATCGATTTGTCCTTTGAAAAATGATTCCGTTACAAAGTCGTCGAGCGTAGTAGCACCTACAGGTTTATAATAACAAGCACCTATTACCATATTATCGGATTGAAGTGCTCCAATAGTATTTACAGCCATTTGTTTGACAGCTGTACCATCAACATAGATTGTAGCACTTCCATTTCGAATAACATTAAGTGCGAAATGATGCCAAGCATTATCCAAATAATTAGAATTACTAAGTTGGTAGGTACTTCCTAAGGTATTCAACTCTAACAATCCATTTTGATTAAACCCTATGGATAATTTATCGTTTGTTTGAGCATCTAACAAACCATGTCCGCAAGAGAACAAGGTGGCTTTGTTAGCTTGTGCAGCACCTTTGAACCAAAATTCTATAACAAAACTTTCAGCTATTCCAATTGGAATATTGCCAGTATTAATTTTCAAATGATTAGAAGTACCATTTAATAGAACAGACTTATTAATATTGTTGAAATACCAATTATTAACTGTAGGCAATATTAAATGACGGCTTCGCGCAACATCCTGTGCAATAGATCCGGTTCCCTCGTTCATTCTCCAATAACCCAACAAGTCAGTCGTATTAGAAGATTTTACATTATTTTTATCACTTAAGTCACTCATTAAACGAGCTTTGCCCCACAAGGTCATTTCATGTACCGAACCACTAAAATTCTTACCAACAACAAGACGTCCATTACCAATGTAGGATTTAGTCACTACTTGATTGTTGAACAATGTAGCATTAGTCGATTCATACAACGCATATACACTAAACGTTTTATTGTCGTTGTTATATGAAAAACCAATATATTGCCAATTTTCATTTGTAAGTGTTGCAACCGACGTAAATGTTTGTCCATTAATAGTAACAACCACCTTATTATCAGCATTAAATGCTAATGAGAATTGATCGCCATGAGCAAATAATACACCAGGCTGATTAACTACCCGTTTATACCAACTCTCTAAAGAAAATGAGCGATTTGCCAACGAGATAGTAGCTTCAGTAGAAGCTGGCGCTCCATTGGTAAAATTCAAACCAACGGAATGTTGCAAAGTGGCACCATTTAAAACGGCCTTCACTGTAATGTTATTAGTTGTAATATTAGCACTCTTAATCATTTCGTTAAACAACACTGAGACCTCACCATCGGGCGTTAACACTCCTGTAGATGGAGATGCTTTTCCCATCAACTGAGGAGCTACCATATCTTTAATCATTTGTATTTCGGGACTTGAAACTGTAACTTCCTCATTACTTAATTTACCCACCGAAATAGCACGGAAACTATAACTACCATCAACTAAGACATTCATATCGAATGCATATTGAATGGCAGCCTCGGAAATTAACTCTTGACCTGTAGTTGTTAAAGCTATCAAATTAGTATCGTTTATAAATTCACGTATTGTAGTCCAACTATGGTCATTCACATTCTTGTATTGTAAACGAATTGAAGCAAAATTTCGGAATCCACGATCGTATTCTGAAATATTAAATGTAATGACTCCTCCGGAATTAATATTGACCAACGTCTCATCAGATGTTAATTTCAAATCGGTACACGAAGGTATAAATTCAACGCCCAATGTAGCTGCGCTGTAAATTCCACCTCTATCACTATCATCGGGAACTTGACAAGTAGAAGAAAGAATGAGCTTAATATTAGAATAATTGAGCTTATCTAAACTACTTTGACGTACCTTTAATGTTTTTTCAACCATATCGTCGACCAAAAAGGTTCGAGGCGAAGTAAGTGGTGTTCCATCAATACTCAAAATCAAACCATCAGGATTGGATCCATTCTCAACAAATAACTGATAGGTAATAGGTTGATTTATTTCACTTTCATTACCCAACTGAATTGTAAACGAGGCTTCGCGGCCAGATGGAACATTCCCCACAAATGCATTGGTTTTATTATCAATAAATATTCTGGGCTTTTCTACTTGGAAAGTTCCGTTATTTAATTTATGTTGACCAGGTTCATAAAACAAAGTAGATTCTTGTTGCTCATATGGGCACTTAGTCTGACCTGCTTGAGTTCGGAAAATATAACCACCACTAGCTGTTGGAGGATACACATCAATAGAATAAGCATCACCTTGCGAATCGTCAGCCAAAACATAACCAACTGTTTTAGAATTTGTAGTGCTAGACGAGCCCGAATCGGAAGTTGTATTAGAAACACCCAAACGCGTAGATAAGTTAAATCCGATGCCTGCTATTTCAAAACCTGCTTCATAACCATTTGCCACTTCAAGTTCAGAGGTAAAATCCCAACTATCAATATTCTCAATCGTTTTTGTAATAGATTCTTCAACTACGGCACCTGCATCGAATGACTTATTAGTTGGTACGCCTGAACTCATAGCGGCAACTTTAGTACGTTCATTTTCTGAGATAGTAGCTTGCCACAAACGTATCCAGGTATTATACTCTTTCACTTTATCAGTATATACTTTGCCTGTTTTTTCTGGATAAAAGACGTCATAAGTACCATCTGTACCAAAATCAACATCAGAAGGAGCTAACATCGAATAATAAACTGGCGATTGCAATAATGTTCTATTAATGTTGGTTGGAATTACTTCTACCGACTGAATAAGGCTATTACGATTCGCCTCAATATTTGGAATTAAATAATTTAGAATATAATTTTGCGTGTAGGTAAACGTGGTAGCAAATTGGATTCCAGCAGATAAAATTTCCTTATTTGTTAATTCATAATTTGCGCCTGTAAATCCTTGGATCGATGAGCTAGTGGCTGACGGATACAAAGCTAAATTACGAACTAACCCATAAATCATATTGGTACTCTGACCTAAATAAATATCTCCTTCGGAACCAACAAAATCAGGACTATCACTGGTCTGTAATCGTTGCTTTACTTCAGTTGTATTAACAACACTTGAAGCAGTTGTAGAATTTGCTTGGGTATTAAGTTCTAACGACGCATCTAAATTCGCTGATGTTTCGATAATAACAGCAACACCCAATCCTGTAGCAAGTGACTGTTCTCCTCCTAATTTAAGCGTTGCATTGGAAGAAGATGAGACGCCTGAACCTGAACTAAGAGTTCGTTCTGTCTGAATAATGGAGCCCTCTTCCATGTAAGCATAACTATTAGAACCCGAAGGATCCCTCAAAACGTAATCGACTAAATCAGGGCCTTCTGTGATGAAATTACTACCAACACTCGGTACATCACCAAATACATAACCTTTAAAATCGGTATCCAGCCATTTTATAGTCTTACCATTATGAGTAAAATATAAATTTGCAGCCAATGATTTATCACCCGTCAGATTAGGGAATCCTGCAAAGAAAGTATAATTAGCTTCACCTTTATCGTTAAGTACAAATTGAGCACTTCCCACTGTGAGAGTAGATGCATTAGTAACTGTATCAATATCCACTCTTGGAGATGCTAAAGCATTATCAGCAAAAACGGTAATTCCTTTCAATGGAACAATATCAACTACTGGAATTCCACTATCATAATTCGTATATTCCTCAAACGCTTTAACCGCCCATGTGTATCTATTTTGCTTCGTAAATACAGGGTAACCTAAGGCATACGAGACAGTTCCTTGAGAAGACGAATACAAAGAAATAGTATCTTTCAAATTTTGATTAAAATCAACATAACAAAAAGTGCTATCACCAAACGCGCCCACAGTATTCGACTTATCACTCACTAAAAATTGTGGTTCGGTATAGTGACTAATCAATAATTTTGAGTGCACGTCAAATGATTGCGTACCTATCGAATCTTCATAAGTTAACGTTTCTGGGTTGTTTACGTTAGGTGTAAACATTTCTAAACTAGCATAACTAAACTTCGAGTTATCCAACGAATCTGTCGAAACATTTACGATTTTATAAGGAATTGGAGGCAAATTGGATAAAAACTCACCTGTAAGCGAATCAGTCTTAATTACAATTTGATTCTCAAAAATATTGTTCAGTATGGATGTTTGGCAATTTCTATTACCAATAAGAGCTGTATTGTGACGGTCAGAGCCATCTGTATTTAATTTATATAATGTACTTTGTGGCGTCAACACAATGGTAGCTTTCCCAATATTGGCTTTACTCAATCCAAAACCTAATGTTTTAGCTTCCTCAACAGCACCGCCAGTAACACGACCAGCAATACGTACGGTTGTTGAATCAGTAAATAATAAATCTTTTACATTATCTTGAAAATTCATTTTGCCAGTTAATGGATAACGCCCACCATAAGCAAAAGTATGCCCGAGCATTGTCACCGAAACAAAATGATTACCAATAGGAACATTTACTTCAAATTCACCATTCGAATTGGTTGTAATTAATTGCCCATCTCGACTAGCTGCTAATCCATCCACGTTAAGTTGTGCACCTGCAACAGGATAATTTCCTCCTGCATAAACCACTTTCCCTTTGACTGAGAAACTAGAGATATCTTCAAAGTCAGTTCCATTATGGACTAAAGAAGTACCTCCAATATAGCGCAAATGCTCATTAGGTTTGAATTCGTGAACACCAAGCATTGGCACAATGGCATAACTACTACCGTCGCCGCTATAGGGCACACCGCGAATCAGATAATTTCCATTGGCATCAGAAATCCCTTTCAAGCCCAACTGAGTTTCGGCTGGAATTATATTATCAGGTCTAGCTGAAAGAGCATCTATATATCCATGATTCTCATTCATAATACCATTGGTACGAGAGCAGTCGAACAATCGAGTTGTTAAACCTTCATCAAACTGCCAGTATGCTTTTAAATTTTCTTCATTCCCAGTTAATATGCGATTGTAATTAGTTAATATCTCCGAATCGGTAAGTCCTTTATTCCAATAACGAAGTTCATCTAAATTTCCTTGAAAACCATAACCGAAACGCACATAGTAACCTAATCTTTTAGGTAGAGTTATATTTGACGGATCTGTTCCATCTACAAAATCACTTGACATAGAGCCAAAATTACACATCGTATCTTTTGTGAGTGTAACTGATAACGTTTCTAAAAAAACGCTGTCAGAATTTTGGTCATTAACCGCAATTAAATGAACTTTTGAACCTCGCCTAACTACATTCAATTGGGTATATTTACTGGCAGGAATTTTAAAATTCGACGTTGCGCCATTTTCTGATGAACATTTTAAACGAACTTTGTAAGTATTATCAGTTTGTGCTTCCAAAAAAACTTCCAAGTGGTAGAAAATATCAAATATACCTTTCGAACCTGGATTTGATGTGGTAGCATCGGGGCGCACGTACATTTGGATAGAAAAATCGTTACGATTAAACAATTCTAACTCACGCTCCTTACCCATATACCATTTAGTGTTCGATTCGCCGCCTGAAAAATAAAGACTTTTAAATTGCGATTCATTACCAGATAAGTCATTCCGGCGGACAAAAACATCCACATTGGGAACTGCTGTTCCACCAGAATAGGTTACCTGCCCTGCAATGGTTCCTTTACTTTGACTGAAGCCAATATCAGAAATAGTGGCCAATTCAGAAGGAACACCATCACACAAAGCAAAAAGTACCACTTTATACTCGTAACAAATACCAGGCAATGATTTGTCGTCATTATACAAAAATGATTTGTCTGCACTTCTAATAGATGTAATCTTATCAAACACAGAATTAGATTCAGCTACACGACGAAAAACATCAAAACGTAATTCTTCCACACTACCTGCAGGTTTGGTTACACTCCACGATAGCTTCACTTGATTACTATACTCCCCTTTAGAAGCTTTATAGCCCGACTCAAAAGCGATATTACCTTGAGGTTTTGCATAACTAGTAGCTGATGAAAAAGTATTTCCATATAAAGGATTAGTTTTACCACCTACAGTTTGCTGAAAACCAGACACTTCCACCTTATAGTCTTTATCATAACATAAACTCATATCCCTTGTATCTGTAGCTGTACTTGGGGTAACTGTAAAATAGGTGGAAGACCCTGATAGATTAATTGTCCCAGTAATATCCACTTGTCCACTACGCTTAATCGCATACGACGCACCATTAATGTTAGCATGATTAGGTACCGAAAATTCCAATTTGATACCCCCATTCACAGGAGTCAACTTTAATGAAATATTAAAACTTAAATTAGTTTGAACACCCGCACCAGCATTGGCTTCATCTGTGGATTGACATGCATCTTGCATCTGATTTTGATTTTGTTTGTCATCAACAAACATAACCTTATAATAATACTGTTTATCGTAAGAAACTGTAGCATCTATATATTCAGAAGCATTCAAATCACTAATAACGGCCAATTTAGCCCAATTACCACCAGATAGTTTACGCCACACCACAATTTTGCCAGGAGCCCTATTGCTTGTATTCTTACATTGAGGCGTCCATTTCAATTTCACCGATTTATCAAAAACCTCAAAATTAGCACTCAATATTTTAGGTGAAAAATAAGTCATGTCTTTATAAACTATGGCAGGAGTTTGCACATCAGAATTTACCTTGCCCGTAAACGTAAGTAAGCCCGTACGTGTTGCACTTCCTAAATTTGACACACTTCCAGGAGCGAGATAATTACAAAACTTATTCTGTCCTATCACCGTTACCAGACTATTTTTGGGAGCATAAGCATCTGTGGCTGTATAATTGGCATAAGTGGATTGAATAGAACTAACAGAATTACCAAACGCCACTTTGCATGTTGCTGAATCCTTAGCAATAATCAATTTTGTGTTGGTCTTATCATATCCCCAACATTTTCCAGCGGCATGTCCATTATTATTTAACTGATATGCAAATGCTGGGGTGTTAATATTATTAGTAGAAACATAATATCTATTAGAAGCGCCTACCCAGCTCCCACCAGCACAAACATACCCTACATCGGCACTTTTATCAACATCATCACGCACATATAATTTTATGATATCAACCTTCGAACCATCGTTAATATAGCCAACAACAAAACCTCTGTAAGATCTATACAAACCCGTTATTGCACCATCAAACACACATTGTTCAAGTACTAATTGTGCATTATTTACATATCCCACTAATCCGCCATAGGCTTGATTATTATTCATTTTCAACGTACCTGTAAAAATACATTGTTGCATCTCTGTTTTCGACTCAGCCATACCAATCAATCCACCACTATCAGCACAACCATGACTTGAACAGTCATTATATCCAACACGTGACTCTATGGTAATACTTGATGAACAACGAATAAGTATTGGAGTCCCGCCTCCACACGAACCAATCAAACCACCTGAGCGTGTCCACGGTTTAATAATACCACCTATTACATGACAATTTTCCACTGTGCCCCGCAAATAGCCAACTAACGGGCCAGAATAACTACTAGTAATTTCAAAATTGGGGTTTTTAAGTGTCAAATCAGAACAGTAAAACCACCCCTCAGTACTACCAAAAAAACCAGTATCATGAAGATCGCGGTAACAATACAGATCCGAAATGACATGCCCATTACCGAAAAATCTACCTCCAAAACGATATTGGTCAGTACCTATAGGTGCCCATTTATGAGCCGATAAATTGATATCTGCAACTAACTTAAAATAGGCATTATCGAATATCCCATCTTTACTGCCATCATTTTGAAACGCAGCTATCCAACCAAGATGAGCTCCTTTAGAGATTAAATAGGGGTCATTTTCAGTTCCCGAACCCGATGGCGTTTCTCTCACGCTTAGATCTGACCAATAAGCATTATCGAGAGCATACACTGGCATAAAAATGCCAAGAGAAGAGAGCACCATCACACAAATTACGCTAAAGAAGCGTAACCTAGGCATACCTAGTAGCAAAGAGTAAATTGTTTTCATGATAGTTAGATTTAGATTTATATAATATTAATTATTTTAAGCTACATTAACTTTTCAAAAGTAACGACAAAAAAAAATAGGCAATGCTTTTTTTTACAAAAACATTGCCTAAAATTACAATTTATTAAAAAAGATGATATTTTCCCCGATGTGATTCACAACAACTCTTCTTTATATTCAGAAGGCGATTTGCCTGTAATTTTCTTAAACCATTCATTAAACGAAGAAGACGAAGCAAAGCCACATTGAACATAAATGTCTATCATATTCATATTAGGATTTTCACGAATCATTTTTTGTGCTTCACTCACGCGATAGGTATTTATACAGGTACGAAAATTTGTTTTATACACATCTTGTAGAAATTGAGAGAAATAGGTGCGATTGGTATTTAAATGAGCAATCACATCGGTAGCGGCCAACTCACTATTACGCCAAATTTGCTCTGAATTACATAAGAACTTAAAACGTTGTTCCATCTTTTGATAAGGAACTTGGCTTTCACTATTAGTCACTGCTGGCTCTAATTGAGATAATGGCTCAAAATCAGGCGAATACACACTTTTGTGCGCATAGCCAAAAAATGCTAAAGCTATATTCAAAATAACCGAAGAGAGGAAAACTAATAAATGCATAGACATATCACCATCCACATAAGAAACTACAGATAATACAAAATAGATGATGTAGAGTAATATGGTAAAATACATCCATCCAAACGTACTACGAGATGAAATAGTAGAAAAATCTTTCTCTAAGTCGGATTGATAACGTTTATAGTTAACATAAGTTCCAACGACCATAAATATACCATAACCTATACGCATGAAGAATGTTAAAACGCGAACCATCAATTCAGGATGAGACCAATACGGTCTAATTTCATCCAGAGAAGCCACAAAAGGAGCACTACCAAAATAGTGTTGCACAATACGATGACCTACAAACAACAAAACTAGAGGCGCATACAAAGCGACCCATCGTTTCCACCGCATACAATGCCCTGTAGTAACAGCATAGACATAGTTATAAAAAATGGGCGTAAGGAGCATCGCGTAGAATATCATAAAAAAATCCAAAACTGGCAATGGAGGATCCACTATGATAATTTCATAACTTAACCAGACTAAAAAAGTAAGCAGATGTACTACAAAGAAAATTAATAATGCACGAGTGGACTGATCTTTTCTCCAATCAGCAAAAAAGAAGATGAAAAGCGCAATAAGAATAGAATTTGAAAACGGCAAAGTATGCAAAACTGAGACAAAAAAATAAATACGGTGTTAACATAGCATTGGTTTTAGATTTTGGTATAATTAATTATGCCACTCGATATTGGGCAACATGCGCATCATCCATAAAATTTGTCCTTGACGACGGCGCATATAAGGACCTGGATTGGTTACACTATAACGACGCGGGCTCGGTAAACTAGCTACCAACAGGGCTGATTGTGATGCATTAAGTTTAGCAGCGGATTTATGGAAATAATGGTGCGAAGCCGCTTCAACACCATAGATACCATCGCCAAGTTCCACAACATTGAGATAAACTTCCATGATACGTTCTTTACCCCACACAAGTTCTATTAAAAGTGTGAAATAGGTTTCAAATCCTTTACGAACCCAAGTTCGCGAACCAGAGGTAAACACATTCTTGGCGGTTTGTTGCGAAATAGTACTACCACCTTTTAGGTGTTTCCCTTTTTTATTATCCTTATAAGCTTGTTGAATTCCCTTAATCGAAAATCCATAATGAGTTAAAAATAAATCATCTTCTCCTGCAATAGCGGCACGCACAACTTTGGGCGACATTTTTTCTATTGGAACCCACGTCTTTTCTACACGCACATCCCTATCTTCATCGAACATAGCTTGTACCACACGAATCACCACTAAAGGTGTAACATAAATAGGTACAAACTTCAATAAAACAACTACAGCAAATGTAACACTAAAAAACCAAACTGGTATCTTCCAAAATAATTTTTTCATAAATTTACTAACTTGTTGACTATATCGACGATTTGTGATATTAAAAGATGTTCATTGTCATTATAAATAACATAATCAGCATGATGGCGCAACACTAACGCATCCATTTGCGCTTCCATCCGTTTTTGGACCTGTTCCATAGTCACCGCATCACGTTCCACTACGCGCTGCAAACGCAACTCTTGAGGTGCATCAACAACTATAGTCTTATCCATCACAGTAGAAAAGCCCGACTCAAACAAAATAGCAGATTCTGCAAAAACCAAAGTAGTCTGTTGAGTGGTATACCACGTATTAAAATCGGCAAAAACTACGGGATGAATAATGGCATTAACCGCTGCGCGTTGGGATGAATCTTGAAATAAATAAGAAGCTAAAAGTGGACGATTCAAATGATTATCGGTGTAAATAGCTGAACCAAACAACGCCACTAACGATTGACGAATAGTACTATTCGTATCGGAGAGCTCTTTGGCTCGTATGTCGGAGTTATAAACGGGATAACCGAGCAAACGAATGACGTCAGAAACCACCGACTTGCCACTGCCTATGCCACCAGTAATACCGATTTTTATCATAACATCAATGTTAAAATTGAATATAAAGGGACATCACACTATTCTTTCTCTAATAGAAATTCAACCTCCATAGGAGCATACCGCATATTGAGCACATCTGTGTGGAGTGTAGAAAGATGTACCTTTACTTGATGTTCTTTTGTATTTTCTAAATCTTCGTAAAAGACCTCGGCTTTAAAATCATTTGCAGTAACGGAGTTAAAGCGACTCACGCCAATTGAAAATGTAACCCGTACAAAAGCAGGAAAGGTACGTAAAACTGTGGTTGATGGGAAATTTACACTTTGAATCGGAATTTCAAGGGTTTTTTCGGTAGATAACTCTATAGGGACATTGATTTGAACCTCTGATACCTCCACATGACCATACTCTAAAGTCATCAACGGCTCCTTAAATACTGACGTTTTAGAGAGTGGCTTTACAAAAAATGGTTTTACAGCTATAAAATGCATGGTATCAAGCACCGCTTGAGGAGCATACACATTAACCAAAGCGGGTGTTATCGAAATTGAATCTGCCAAGACATACTGTGCCGCTAAAGGAACATCTTCCGACAAACGAATAGGCAACACTTTATGCCCCAATGTCAAATAATTCAATGTAAGCAATCCTGGAGTTAAGTCTTCAATTTGTGAAGATTCTGGCAGACGACGTTGGATATCGCTTTTTAAAAGTTGCATATCATAAATCACTTGTCCCGAACCATCAAAAGAATTAGATAAATCAACAACTAATGTATCGACATCTGCATTTAAATAATAATTCATCAGCTTCTGCCCCTCATTCTTAACCGAGAACGTCACATGTTGAGGTAAATCAGTTGTAAGCAACACATCATTCGGGATTCCTTCATACACCAAATCGAATGAAACAGTCATGGCTCGGCGCGTACCAATGGTGTGCATAAACCAAAAGGCTGACGCCAAGCACAAAAATAAGAAAAAAGTTGCCGTGTCTTTTGTAAAAAAGACTTCGGCAACTTTTGTGATAATCGTCTTAGTGCGTTTTAATATGGACGTCCAAGCAATTTTTTGCATAACAGACTCGCTGTTTGAAAAATCAGCTACAAATTATTTTGCAGGCTGTTGCGATGCATCTTCTGGAGAATCAAAAACCATGTTTTTATTCACCTTAATGCGAACATTATCAGCAATTTCGAGCACAACGATATTATCTTTTACCTCTTTAATTTTACCATAAATACCGCCAGAGGTCACCACGTGTTTACCTGATTCTAATGAATCTTGGAATTTACGTACTTCTTTTTGACGTTTGCTTTGTGGACGAATCATAAAGAAATAGAATACCACAAAAATAAGGACCATCATCAATATACCACTCCAATTACTAGCTGGTGATGGTTCTGCTGCGGCCTGTAACATAATAGTTAATAAGTTCATAACGTAATCAATTTAATTTTAGGTTTATAAATCTAGACAAAGATAGTGATTTATTTTGAATAAACCGATTCTGCCTTCATTAATTTATTAGAGCGCTTGAGTTCAGTCACAATTTTATCCAAAACACCATTCACAAACAAACCACTACGAGCCGTACTGTACATTTTAGCGATTTCAATATATTCGTTAAAAGTGACGTTAACAGGAATAGTAGGGAATGAAAAGAGTTCAGACAATGCCACTTTCATAATCAAAATATCCATGAAAGCGATACGATCCAATTCCCAATTTTTGGTATGGTCATCAATCAAAGCGCCGTATTCGTCAGCATTAGCAATAGCGTTATGAAACAACGTTGTTACAAATTCCTCGTCAGACGCATCTTTGTACATAGGCAATAATTTTTGGTCCGCGCCATTAGCTTGGTCAAATTGTTTAATGGTTTTCAACACAAAACTTTCCACAATTTCAAGGTCGTCGTTCCAATAAATACTCTGCTCTTCCAAGAACGCATCAAATTCGTCATTATTCAACAACTCTTGCTTGATGATTTTACGCCACAAGTTCTTGTCCGATTCGTATGTATGTGCGGTTTCGGCCATGTAAGCCGCATAATAATCCGATTCCAAAATGCTTTCGTAAATACGTTTTAGCACATCTTGATGCTCATCCCAAGGGAATTTAGCGTTTTTACGATACGACGCCAATTGTTCATTCTGAACCAATTGATGCACAAATAAATTATCAATAAAACGCGTGTTGGGATTTAATTCTTGTTCCGTAGGTCGAAACTTATTCCGTTTGTTATCAATAGTTAGTTCGGCGTAACGCGTTAACTCGATGACCATTGATAGTAGGAAATGATACAAGTCGTAAGCCTTTGATATACTTAACTTTAATTCTTTTTCAGCAGCAGGAATACTTTTACTATCACTCTGAAAATAAGCATATAATACTTGTACAGCTTTAATACGGAGAAGAGCTCTGTTTATCATAAAAAAACGGATATTTTTGATGGTGCAAAGATAAACATTTTGGAGGGAATCACCGCTTTTTTCGCCAAAAAAGATTTTAATATAATTCAAATAATTAAAAATCAACTAATTAAATAATTTATATAAGAAAACAAAAAGAGCACTCACAAAAATAACATCAAATAGTTTGTTCAACTGAAAAATTATTCTCAATTTTGGGAGAACAAACAAACAGCATTTTACTTAAAAGGAGCATCCCATATAAACTAAATAAAAAACTTTATATCAAAAAGTTAGATATATAACGAACGCTATTATGGAACATTCAACTAACGACAAGAGAGAGCAAGAAATTGTATTTTCGAGAGCTATTAAAACGGGAAAACGCATCTACTATTTAGATGTAAAGCGCACACGTACCGACGATCTATTTTTAGCTATTACTGAAAGTAAAAAACGAGTTACAGGTACCGACGAAAATGTACAAGTCACATTCGAAAAACACAAAATATTTCTCTACAGAGAAGATTTTGAAAAATTCACGGTGGCCTTACAAGATGTGATTGATTTTGTACGCCAAGCGTTACCCGAAGATGAGGTAAAACTCGCTCCAACAGACATTACCGACGAGCCTACCGACAAGGAAGAAGAGACTCCGAGAAGCAAATTCGATTTCCACATGGACTTCGACATGTAAAGCATTAGTTATCGTCAAATCTAATTCAGGACTAATCAAATAGAGTAACAAAACCTCTGTTCGATTAGTTCTCTTTTTATCTACTAGAGAAAAACACCGATAGACTTCAAGGATACATATTTTTTTTGTACCTTTGTCGACTGCAAAAAAATGACAGAATAACACGCTAAATTTAATCATTCAATGAATATTTCTTATCATTGGCTCAAAACATATTTGGCCACCGAAGTAGCTCCTGTTGAGCTTGGAAAAATACTTACTTCCATTGGCTTGGAAGTGGGTTCAGTTGAAACAGTACAAACCATTAAAGGCGGATTAGAAGGTTTAGTTGTAGGCGAAGTACTCACATGCACGGAACACGAAAATTCCGACCACTTACACGTTACCACAGTTAATGTTGGTAGTGGCGAACCCTTACAAATTGTATGTGGTGCAGCCAACGTAGCTGCTGGTCAAAAAGTAATTGTAGCCACTGTGGGCACGGTACTCTATTCGGGCGACGAATCGTTTACCATCAAACGTTCCAAAATTCGTGGCGTGGAATCATTAGGCATGATTTGCGCAGAAGACGAAATTGGCGTTGGTAAAAGCCACGATGGCATTATGGTATTACCAGCCGACACCAAAGTTGGAACATTTGCCAAAGATTATTTTGATATTAAGGACGACACCGTTATTGAAGTTGACATTACGCCAAACCGCGCCGATGCAGCTTCTCATTTTGGTGTGGCACGCGATGCAGCGGCTTATTTTGCAGCACACAACCAAGCAACCACTTTAACCAAACCAAGCGTTGACGGATTCAAAGTAGCTCATACCAACCTGACTATTCCTGTAACCGTTGAGAGCAGCGACGATTGTCCGCGTTATGCAGGCGTAACCATTTCCAACATTCAAGTAAAAGAATCGCCAAAATGGTTACAAGATCGCCTCAACATTATCGGCATACGTCCAATTAATAACGTAGTAGATGCCACCAATTATGCGCTACACGCATTTGGTCAACCACTACACGCATTTGATGCAGCCAAAATTAAAGGTGGAAAAATCATTGTAAAAAAAGTGACAGAAGGCACCAAGTTTATCACACTCGATGGCGTGGAACGCAAACTATCGGCACACGATTTAATGATTTGCAACGCCGAAGAACCGATGTGTATGGCGGGTGTATTTGGCGGTCACGATTCGGGCGTAACAGAACAAACCACGAGTATTTTCATCGAAAGTGCTTATTTCAATCCAGTAACGATACGCAAAACGGCACGTCGTCACGGCTTAAATACCGATGCGAGCTTCCGCTACGAACGCGGCATCGACCCCAACAATACAATTTATGTACTTAAATACGTGGCGTTACTCATTCAAGAATTGGCTGGCGGCGAAATTTCGAGCGAAATTATCGACCTCTACCCTACACCGATGGCCGATTTCAAAATAAACGTTACGCTCGATAAAATTCACACGTTGATTGGCAAAGCCATTCCAGAAGAAACTATCGAGACTATTTTCAAAGGTTTGGAAATGCGTGTACTCGCCAAAGCCAATGGTGCATACGAATTAAGCATTCCGCCTTACCGTGTGGATGTGCAACGCGATGTGGACGTGATTGAAGACATTATGCGTATTTATGGTTACAACAATGTGGAATTTAGCGATTCGTTGAAATCGAATATCAGCTACTCACAACGTCCTGACAACAACAAGTTACAACACCAAATTTCGGAACAACTCACAGCCTGTGGATTCAACGAAATTTTGAATAACTCCTTGACCAAAGCCAGCTATTACGATACACTCGAAACCTTACCAGCTCAAAACTGCGTGAAATTGATGAACGCACTGAGCAACGATTTGAGCGTGATGCGTCAAACGCTGTTGTTTGGTGGTTTGGAAAGTGTGGCTTACAATATCAATCGTCAAAATGCCGATTTGAAATTCTACGAATTTGGTAATTGCTACCATTTCAACAGCGACAAACGTGATGCAGAAAACGTATTGGCACCTTACACAGAAGAGTATCACTTAGGCTTGTGGCTTTGCGGAAAACGTGCGCAACAAAGTTGGTTACGTGCCGAAGAAAAAGCATCGTTCTACGAACTAAAAGCGTATGTACAAAACGTATTACGCCGTTTGGGTATCGATTTACAAAAAACAACCATTACGGAATTCAGCAACGATTTATGGTCGGAAGGTTTAACTATTGCCACCGTATCGGGCAAACCATTGGCAACACTCGGTTTGGTTGCTCCAAAATTGTTGAAAGCATTCGACATCAACACCACAGTCTATTTCGCCGATTTGGAATGGAAACAGTTGCTCAAAGAATCGGGTAAACACAAAATTGCGTATCACGAAATTTCAAAATTCCCGGCTGTAAAACGCGACTTGGCTTTATTGCTCGACAAACACGTCACCTTTGCCGAAGTTGAACAAATAGCACGCAACACCGAACGTAAACTATTGCAATCGGTTCACTTGTTTGATGTGTATGAAGGTAAAAATCTCGAAGCTGGTAAAAAATCGTATGCGGTAAACTTCACACTTCAGGACAACGAAAAAACCTTGAACGACAAACAGATTGACGGCATTATGCAAAAATTGATTGCCAATTTTGAAGAAAAACTAGGTGCAAAACTACGCTAAACAGCGTTCACATAATCCCACAAAAAAATCCCGCTTTGAAATTTCAGAGCGGGATTTTTTATATTATGAAATTTAGCTTTTAAAATAAATAACCTGTATTGATATACAAACTACCGCCGCCATCTTGGTGATTGAATGGCATACCGTATTCCACCGCCACAATAAAATTGTGGTTAATAATAACACGAAAACCGCCACCAGCAGCCATGTGAGGCATTTCTTTGGTGCCTTTGGCCATATACGCATCATAGGCAGCACGCAACGCTGGCGTATCGGTTCCAGGCGCTGGATTGTAGGACATATCGTAAGGACGCGTTACCATGCCACCATCGAAGAAAGCACTCAAACCCAACGCCACATTTTGATTCAATAGCGGGAATTTGACAAACTTCCAACGAAATTCGCTGTTCCACGATACCAAGTCGAGTCCTTGTAAACGGCAGAACAACAAACCGCGTGTACTACGATAGCCACCAAACGCTTCGCGATCGAAATTCAAACCCATATTGGTAATGTAAGGCAACACATAATATGGCGCCGATTTCCCCATCGTGCCTTGATAAACTACACGATAAGCGAATGTCAATTGGTCTTTTACAATAGGGACATACTGACGAAACGTGGCAGAATAGCGATAATAAGGATGCGTAGTTCCTAAGAATTTAGGGGCTATCATGGCGTGTACATCCGCCCAAATACCACGATTTGGCGCAGCTTCGTAATCGCGTGTATCGTACACCAAACCTAAACGCAAGGCACTCGAAAAACCACCATCGGCTTCATCAGCAGGAATCACGCCCCACGCCTTATATTTGTCGTACAACGTTTCTCCCGAAAACATATACACGCTGTCCTTGCCTTTATTCACACGGTCTTGGTCGATGCTACGCATACGAAACCAACTGAAGTGATAACCAGCTTCCCACAAGAGTTTATGATCCCAAATATTGCCACTAAAATCTGCCTTAAAGGTGGGCACTAAACGGTCGACACGATAAAAAGCGGTCATGTATTCAGGATTTGGTAAATTGGTAGAGCTATAAACATCTCCAGCTTTTTGAGCGTCTTTCAACGCTGTCACATTATCGAAATCGTAAAACGATTGGTAGCCATTGAATCCATAAAAATCCAACGCTTTTTCAATCATCACATTACCAGCGAGCGACATACGAACATGTGGAATCAAATGGCGCGTATCGTAGGTAACAATGTATTTTTGTCCGCCTTTGGTATAAGCCGACGCTTCAAGATACCATTGTTGACGTGGTTGTGGATACGTAGAACCATCGCCGAAGTCGTAAATATTCAACAACGCGCCATACTGCAAACCGCGGTCTTGATCGAAGGCAACCACAGGCAGTGGACCAAACGAAAATCCTTTCTTAATAATATCTTTTTTGTTTTTGTGACCAAAAAGTCCTTTCTTTTCAGTCACTGTAGAATCCACAGCAAGAAGCTCTTTTTTTGACACCGTCGATACCAACGTATCATCGGCCAAAGGAGCTAAGTCGTGCATGTCTTCTTGTGCTGAGAGCACAGCGACCGACAGACAAGCAAATAATAATACGATTTTTCTTTTCATACTCGTAAACAGATTTTGGTGGTTAATAAAATAACGTACGCACTTCTGCTATAAGGGCACGTAACGTTGGGTTTCTAAACAAACGCCAATCGGAAACTGTTAAACGTAATAAACGCATATACTCGTTCAGAACGATATGTGATGGAACGACCGCCAGCCATAATACTAAAGCTACAGGCCACGAAAAATTCAAAAAGAAAATCAACGCACAAACCAACATAATAATAGGCAACAAAAGCAATGTCAACACGTACCGAAACGAATTGCGAAATGCTTTATCTTCCATACGCGAGGTAATGCCCTCAGCCGTTGCCCAAATAGGCAAAGTAACCACAGCCGCCACCAAGAAATAAGGTAACGTCACCAATAACACGCACGCCTTGAGCAGTAAAGAGCCAACCAAATGTTTCACATGCAGAGAATCGACTGAAATACCATATTTCTGACGTGCCTCAGCCACTTGTGCCGCTTTTTGAAACACTTGTGCCGCTTTTTGTGGTTGCTCTTGAGCCAATTTCTGTGCATCAGCCACCACGGTTTGGTTCATCTGTAATCGGTTTTTGAGCGACGACTTCACGCCTTGCTCTTTCATACGCTTAGCCGTAGATAAATAGCACAATTCCAATATAGCATCATACGTTTCATCATCGGGAATCCACAAAATAACCTTTTTCAATTCTTCGGCTAGTTCGTTACGAAGTCCATTCATCAACTGCGGTACTTCATCGTCGGGATGTTCGGCTACATAACGCGTTACATTAATAGGATTACCTACTGTAAAAAGTAACGACGAGCGATAACGAAAATAGTTCCCATATTCAACGCCCATAGGCACAATATACACGGGCATACGGCCAGCAGCACGTTCGTTGGTCAATAACGCGATACGAAAAATACCTTTCACCAAAGGTAATAAACTATGTTTGGCACGATGTGTACCTTCTGGCATAATACAAAACGGCACTTTATCGCACAAAACATCCACAGCACGATCCATAATTTCGTCGTTCTTCGACAAATTGCTAAAGCCATCGCGAATGCGCAAGATAGGCATAATTTTCAAGAACGTAAGGATTTTAGCGATAAGCGGTTTTTTAAAGATATCGGCACGCGCCACAAACACAGTTGGTTTATGGTCGGCCACCAACACCGCCAAGGCATCCTGCAAAGCATTCGTATGATTCGGTGCAAAAATCACCGCTCCGTCTCTCGGGATTTTATCCAATTCGGTATATTCAAACCGTCGATACGCCATAAAAAAGGTAGCGTCGACGTAATAACGTAATAGTGAATAGAATTTATTCTTATCTTGAATGCGAGCCATAGCTATAAAAAAACAATTCAATTAATTTTTGTACCAACGTGAAAACACCAACGACACTGACAAACCTGAAATAATATGCCAAATGCCCCACCAAGCGGTAATAAACAACATACCGCCAATGGCTAAATCGGGTGGAAATATTTTAGGATTGAACAAAAGTACCAAACCTAAACCCGAATTTTGAATACCAGTTTCAATCGTAAGTGTCCGTCTGTCGGCAAAAGGCAATTTGAACAAAGTTGCCATACCAAACCCTGTTGACAATGCCAATCCATTATGAATAAGAACTAAAATAAATATGAAACCAATGTATTTCAAAAATAAGTCTACGTTATTACCAAATGCCAATACAACCATCATAATAAAAAATAAGATGGAAAAATATTGCATTGGCTTTTTCAGCTTCTAAGCCACTTTAGGTAAATAATGTGAAACCAAAATACCTATCAACAACGGTACTCCTAACAATAAAAAAACGGTTTCAAACATTTGATAAATATCGATGTGTAATTCGCGCAAAGCACTTCCTGCCTCTGGGTTTACAAAATTGACGTATAAACCTCCCCACAAAGCAAAATTGGCTGGCGTTAACACTGTAGAAAGTGAAGTAGTAATAGCGGTTAGTGTAACTGATAGTTCGGTATTTGCTTTAGATAACTGCGACATAAAATTGGAAATATTGCCGCCAGGACATGCTGCCACCAAAATCATACCCATAGCGACCATGGGCGTAATATACTGATTAAACACAACAATAAGTAAAAACGTAAGTGCTGGTAACAAAACAAGCTGCGAGACCAAACCCACAACCACCGATTTTGGTTTTTTAAAAACCTCTTTAAACATGCTTGGCTGAATACCCAAAGCGACACCAAACATGACAAATGCCAACACAATATTGATGATATGCATACCACCAGCCGAAAAATTGATACGAATCGTATCTAATTGTAGTAAATCCTCGTACATATAATGATCGATTAAGTGATTAATACTCAAATATAGCGTCTTAATAACGCTCAAAACCTACAAACAAAGAAACGAAAAAGAGCCGAATCCAGTATGCAGTTGCATCTTGAATTCCGCTCTTTGTATTTTGACCTTAAGTCCAAGTTAGTTTACATTTAAGACTCCATTTTAGCTGGATTT
The DNA here is from genome assembly GCA_028694915.1 of Paludibacteraceae bacterium. Classification (GTDB taxonomy): domain Bacteria; phylum Bacteroidota; class Bacteroidia; order Bacteroidales; family Paludibacteraceae; genus W0P28-013. The sequence continues at coordinate 23,037 of JAQVJY010000011.1, read as the reverse complement.
TTGTAATAGGTTCCGCCTTCTTCAAATTCCTTAATAGCGCTTAATGTTGGTTTTGCCATTTTTTCATAATAACGTGAAATTTCAATTTGTTCACGATTTTCAAATACCTCTTCCAAGTTATCGCTCACCGATGAGAAATCTTGAAGTTTTTTGTCTAATTCACGTTTTACATCAGCAGCAATCTGATTGGAACGTTTACCTATGATACGCACGGTTTCGTAAATATTTCCTACAGGCTCTGACAATGAGTTCATATCACGTGTAATCGTGTTAGTAGGTGCTTTAACTTTTTTGTAGTCCATAATCCTATTTATTTTATGTGTTGTTTTGCTTCTTTCAACATTCTATTGGCGTCACGAATGTATTTACCATTCGGATATTCGCTTGAGTAATTGTAATATTCGTCAACCACTTCACTATAACGCTCAGGTTGTTTCTCTGCGATACTCAGAGTTGCCTCTTTATACTGCGATTGTAAAATCAAGTAGAGCAATAATTCGCGATGTTTAGTTTCTGGATAATCTTTCAACGTGTTGTTGGCTGTGATAATAGCCGAACGGTAATTATTACCCAAATACATGCCTAAATTATAGTACAACTTCGCATTCAAATAACCTTTGTACGCCAACTTATCTTCTAGTTCAAACATATATTGATAAGCTTGTGGTGTGCGTTCGCTTTGTGGATATTGTTCCAAAAATTCAGTAAATGCTTGAATAGCGCTGTGCGTACTGGCTTGGTCAAGACGAGGGTCAGACGAATCTTTATAATAACAATAACCTACCATGTATTTACAATCGGCAGCAAACTCACCACGTGGATAACTTTTCACGTAAGTACGGTAATATTCGGCAGCCGAGTAATAATCCTCTTGTCCTAAATACGATTCAGCCAACAAATAGAGCACCTCTTCGGAACGACTACTACCTTTGTAATATGCCATAATATCCTCGAGCAACGTAGCACTCTTGCTAAAATCCTTCTCCTGAAAATAATTCTTAGCAGCTGTAAATTTTACATCTGGATCGGTATTTTTAAGCAACTGTTGATAGTCGTTACACGATACCAAAAGCAGCAATAAAGCGCTTATATAGAGAATTCTTTTAGTCATAATGATTTCAGCTTGCAAAGTTACATAAAAAGCACGAATAATGAAAATATTTTTTGAACACTTAGTACAACGCTACTTAAGTCATCATTATTGCATACTTTTTACAAATCAATCATTTATCCTGCTGAATAGGAAAACCATCACTCCAAACGGTTTTCAACGCACCATGATCGTCGTAAATAAAATAGCCTTCAATATCGTTTCGCACACGGCACAACTCCAAACTTTGTTCCAATCCCATGACCATACAAGCCGTGGCATAGGCATCGGCAGTCATACAGTCGTCAGCCAAAATAGTGGCACTTAACAACGAATGTTGCACGGGATAACCTGATTTCGGATCAATGGTATGCGAATATTTTTTACCATTTTCGACATAGAAATTACGATAATTGCCAGACGTCGCCATACCGCCACGTGTCAATTCTACCACTTGCTCAATTTCGCTCACGGTAGACGTGCTATCTTCCACTGGTTTATTGATGCCTACACGCCACGGATTTCCTTTGGCATTATGCCCTTCGGCCACTACTTCACCACCAATTTCCACAATGTAGTTTTTGGCACCATGACGGGCCAATTCCTGTGCTACTACATCGCAGGCATAACCTTTGGCTATAGCACTAGCATCAATCATCATCTGTGGATTTTGTTTCACCACACGGTTATTTTGAATCGTCATTTTTTGGTAACCAACCAACGGCAACAAAATATCGACACGCGCAGCGGTGACTTGCGCTTTTTCTTTGAATCCAAACCCCCATAAGTTAACCAAGGGAGCCACGGTCATGTCAAACGCCCCATTGGTAGCTGCCGACACTTCGGTTGCTTTATGAAACACATTCAAAAAAAGCGAGTCAAGCGTTACCGAATCGTTACGATTGACCGACGCAATCACCGATTTAGGATTAAACATGGACAACGACGCATCGAAACGTTGAAACGAAGCTCGAATAGCATTGGTGAGCGACGAATCGGCCTCATAAGTAATGTGATACGTGGTGCCAAACACATAACCGCTATCCATAAAATACTCCTTTTTAGGGGCTCTATCTACAAAAAACAACATATACACCGCCAAGCAAATTAATGCAACGGCAAAAACTAATTTTGGTTTTTTCATATCTCAAACTCGAGTTAATAATTCATATTTAAAACACCTACTGCGTGCGCTGTTCGTGCGCCAACAACGACTGCTTACGCTCCAACCCACCAGCATAACCAGTAAGCGCACCACTCGCTCCAATGACGCGATGGCACGGCACCAAAATAGCGATTGGATTGCGATGATTCGCCCCGCCTACAGCACGACACGCTTTGGCGTTTCCTACACGTTGCGCTAATTCACTATACGACCAAGTTGCACCAAATGGAATAGTTTGCAACGCTTCCCAAACACGCTTTTGAAACGGTGTTCCTTCCAAACGAAGCGGCACTGAAAATTGTGTCAACGTCCCATCAAAATAACCCTCCAACTGCTGTTGGCACAAATCCAATACCGCCGAGCTACCAACAGATTCACCCGCTTCCGACACGAATGAAACCTCAGAAATAGCATTGTCTGTAGCTACAAGCTGCAACCAACCAACTGGCGAATGATAATAACGAATGGCGTTGTTCATGAGCGCAAAGTTACTGTTTTTTTCGCATACGCACGTCACACTCACCTGAGGATTTTGAATGGCTTTTTACTGACACTTTGTCACAGAATATGACAAGAAAAAAGGTTAAATTTGGTTGCTTTATGCCAAAATGAAAGAACCTCATCGGTTTTTTGGCATGGCACACCATTTGCAAAAATCAGGTCGTACGACGCGAAAAGCGTCCACTGAACGCGAATTTTAACAACTAAACTATATAATGTATTATGGGAAAAATTATTGGTATTGACTTAGGAACAACCAACTCATGTGTGGCTGTTTTAGAAGGTAACGAGCCTGTAGTAATCGCTAACAGCGAAGGCAAACGTACCACTCCATCTATTGTAGCATTTATCGACGGTGGCGAACGTAAAGTGGGTGATCCCGCGAAACGTCAAGCTGTGACTAATCCAAATAAAACCGTTTATTCTATTAAACGTTTTATGGGCGAAACTTACGATCGTGTAACAAAAGAAATCGAACGTATGCCTTACAAAGTGGTAAAAGGTGAAAACAACACGCCACGTGTAGATATTGACAATCGTTTGTACACACCACAAGAAATTTCTGCTATGATTCTTCAAAAAATGAAGAAAACAGCCGAAGATTACCTAGGACAAGAAGTAACTGAAGCCGTTATCACCGTACCTGCTTACTTTAGCGATGCACAACGTCAAGCTACAAAAGAAGCTGGCGAAATTGCAGGCTTAAAAGTGCGCCGTATTGTGAACGAACCTACTGCGGCTGCCTTGGCTTACGGTTTGGACAAAGCACATAAAGATATGAAAATCGCCGTATTCGACCTTGGTGGTGGTACGTTCGATATCTCTATTTTGGAATTAGGCGACGGCGTATTTGAAGTAAAATCGACTAACGGTGATACACACCTTGGTGGTGACGACTTCGACCACGTAATTATCGACTGGTTGGCTGACGAATTCAAAAACGACGAAGGTTTAGATTTACGTCAAGACCCTATGGCATTGCAACGTTTGAAAGAAGCTGCCGAAAAAGCTAAAATCGAATTGTCAAGTTCTACGTCTACCGAAATCAACTTGCCATACATTATGCCAGTGAACGGTATTCCAAAACACTTGGTAAAAACATTAACTCGTGCTAAATTCGAACAATTGGCCGACAAATTGATTCAGGCTTGTTTAGCTCCATGCGAAAACGCATTGAAAGCTGCAGCATTGAGCAAATCAGATATCGACGAAGTCATCTTGGTAGGTGGTTCAACTCGTATTCCTGCTATTCAAACCTTGGTTGAAAAATTCTTTGGTAAAGTGCCTTCAAAAGGTGTAAATCCTGACGAAGTGGTAGCTGTAGGTGCTGCTATTCAAGGTGCGGTATTGACTGGCGAAGTAAAAGACGTGTTGTTATTGGATGTAACTCCACTTTCATTGGGTATCGAAACCATGGGTGGCGTAATGACCAAATTGATTGACGCTAACACCACAATTCCAACCAAAAAATCGGAAACATTCTCAACCGCTAGCGACAACCAACCTTCGGTACAAATCAACGTATTGCAAGGCGAACGCCCAATGGCAAGTCAGAACAAACAAATTGGTATGTTCAACTTGGACGGCATTCCTGCTGCACCACGTGGCGTACCTCAAATTGAAGTAACATTCGACATCGATGCTAACGGTATTCTGAAAGTATCGGCTAAAGATAAAGCTACTGGCAAAGAACAAACTATTCGTATCGAAGCATCGAGCGGTTTGAGCGACGACGAAATTAAACGTATGAAAGCCGAAGCTGAAGCTAACGCCGAAAGCGATAAAAAAGAGAAAGAACGTATCGACAAATTGAACCAAGCCGATGGTATGATTTTCCAAACGGAAAAACAGTTGAAAGAGTTAGGCGATAAAATCCCTGCTGACAAAAAAGCACCAATCGAAAAAGCATTGGAAGATTTGAAAGCCGCTCACAAATCGCAAGATTTGGATGCCATCGACAAAGCGATGGAAGCGATGAACACCGCTTTCCACGCAGCTAGCCAAGATATGTACAACGCTTCGCAAGCCGCTGGACAACCAGATGCAGAAGCGCACACCGCTAACGACAGCCAATCGGCTAACCAAGGCGACAACGTGCAAGATGCCGACTTCGAAGAAGTAAAGTAAGTACAATAAAAGTCTAACGACTAATCATAAGCAAAAAGGTGTAACCCAAAAGGTTACACCTTTTTTGTTGATAAATATTTATTGCTATTTATGCTTATATGTGGGTTATTTATTGTATTTTTGTACCAGATTTGTATCTGAACTTAATTAATGATGAAATGGAACTTATAAACACTTATGATATTTTGTAGATACTAAAAGGCATATAACTATGGCGACAATTAGATATCAAAAGACCTGTGCAATTTGCGGACAGCCGTTCACCCCAAGAACGGTTACTTCGCTCTATTGCTCCGATAAATGCAGCCAATCAGCATATCGAAAGAAGAAAGCCGAACAGAAAAAAGCGGAACAGTTAAAAGCCATTGCTGATGCCGTTCCGGATGAACGCCCATTTATATCTATTCCCGAAGCAATCGCCATTTACGGAGTTTCCAAAAGCACATTGTACCGACTTATCCGATTAGGTCAAATTCCTGCAATCAATCTTGGTACAAGATTATTGCGCATAAGCCGTGAAGAAATAGAAAAGATGTTTACGGCAAGACAACAACCACAAGCAGCAAAGGAAAAACCGGCAGCAAAGGTTTACAGCCTCGAACCCGAAGATTGTTATAGCATTGGCGAGATAGCCAAAAAGTTTGGTATTTCCGAGAGTACCGTTTACAGCCATATCCGTAAAAACTCCATTCCCACTCGACAGATTGGAAGATTTGTATATGCCCCAAAATCCGAAATCAACAAATTATATACAGGTAAAAATAGTTCATTATGAGAAAGCCAATTACAAGCACCAAAGTAGCCGTCAAACTTCGCAAAAGCGAAGATTTTGAAGGCTGGTATCTGTACCTCGAATCTTATCCGGTTCTTGTAAGCGGTAAGACAAAGCGAGTGCGTGAGTACCTCAACCGCACAATCACAACCCCCATTTTCGACAAATCCCGCACCGCACGCACTACCGAGAGCAGCAAAACCTACAAGCCCAAACGCGACATAAACGGCATTATCCAATGCAAAACCGAACCCGACCAAGAGGCCTGTATCTACGCCGATGGCGTGCGTAAAATCCGCCAAAAAGAATACGACAATGCCGATTTGTACAGCGACACCGAAACCGAGCAAAGCGAACAAAACCAGCGTTTGCAATGCAACTTCATAGAATACTTTCAAAAGACAGCCAAAGAACGCCACCGCAACAGTTCGCAATCTATCATTGTGAATTGGCAGCGCGTTTATGAATTACTCAAAATCTTTGCTGCCGGCGATACGCTTCTGTTTTCGCAAATCAACCTGAAAACCGCCGAAGAATTTCGCCGATTCATACTTTCAGCACCTTGCGGCGGCAACAAATCCGGTACAATATCCCAAAATACAGCCTCCACATATTTCAGCATTTTCAAAGCAGGACTAAAACAAGCCTTTATCGACGGGTATTTAACGATAGACATTTCCGCCAAAATCAAAGGCATACAAGAGCAAGAGAGCCGCCGTGAGCACCTGACAGCCGAAGAACTCAACACACTTGCCGCCACACCGTGCGACCGTCCCATAATGAAACGTGCCGCACTGTTTTCAGCCCTCACCGGCTTACGCCATTGCGACATTCAAAAACTCCGCTGGTCGGAAGTACAAAAGGACGGCGACCAAGTTCGCCTCAACTTCACGCAACAAAAGACCAAAGGCGTTGAATATATGCCAATCAGCGACCAAGCCTACCAACTTTGCGGTGAACCGCGCCAGCCCGAACAGTTTGTATTTGAGGACTTACCCGACCCCTCATGGATTTCAAAGCCATTGGAACGCTGGATAAAATCCGCAGGCATAACTCGCAAAATAACCTTTCATTGCTTCCGCCACACCTACGCCACCCTGCAAATCGCGGGCGGCACAGACATTTACACCGTCAGCAAAATGTTAGGACACACCAACGTAAAAACCACGCAAGTTTACGCCAAGGTTGTGGACGAAAAAAAACAGAAAGCCGTTAATACGATACAAATCAATCTAAATAAGGAGGAAAAGCAATGAGAGCAAAAGATTACATTGAATATTATAGACAAAATCTAAAATTTGTAGATGGAGTTAAAGGTACGTTAGATCGTTTCGCCGATTTTAGAAACAATCTTTCAAAAACGAATCGACATTTTAAGCAACTCATTGAAAATGCAGACAAGTGGGTTTCCTTCATGGATAAATGCTTGAAAATTAAGGTTAAGCCTGAAAATCATTGGGAGTTTATGCAGAACTTAGAAAATGCAGTTGCAACAGACGTTTCTTTTGTGTACTTGTACCATTGCATCAACAAAACGGATATCCTAACATCGGAAGTAACCACTTCTGCAAGCATTGACACCCAAATAGCCAATCAATACGAAGATTATCCCAAAGAGTACATTGACGATTATTTGACTAACAAAACCAATGCTGCATTTGTCGAGACAATTGAAAAACGGAACTACACAGAATCGCAAGAACTTGATATTTACAATTCTGCTTATCGTTTGTTTGATGAGATAAGGCAGCAACTGCAAAAGCCTAAACACGCCTCACATATCTACAAAGAATATAAAGGAGAAACAGAACAAATAACAGATGATACACTCCGTCTGTTAAGCATTTTTGCTCACGATTACAATTATGATTTTTCTCCTGAACAAAAAGAAAAACTAAATCAAATAGCCGACCAATTAGGAAAATTCATTCGACAACGAAACAATCAGAAAACAGCCAATTCTGAAGCACACGAGAAATGGGACATCTTATTAGAAACTGTTGAAAATATGGTTTCTGATTTTGAAAAGATAAAGATGTTACTGACAGAGAAAACGAGATTTCTACAGTTGTCATTAACCGAACAACAAAGAATTGATGCTCACTTTGCCGAAAAATGTCAACTTGAAATTGATAAAATTCAGCAGATACGAAGCCTAATGGTTAATGTGGACGAAGAAAGTAGTAAAACAACAAAAACAAACACAAAACGGACGTTTAAGGTTACATCCGATGTTCTATTATTGCTGTTACAAAAGTTAGGTGTTAGTGCTATATCCGATGATAAAGCAAAGATGGCTCGTTTGATTAGTTATCTTACAGGATTTTCAGAGGAAAAGATTCGACAACGTTTATCAAATACTGATGAATTAACCTCGTATCACAAAGAAGAAGTTGAAACTGTGAACAAAATTCTAAATGAGCTAAATTGCGATATATCAATAGAATATAACAAAGATCGATAATTTGTAACCCGTTACAGAAACTCGTTACACCCTCTATTTGCTTGTTCCTTTGTAACCGTAATTCCACGATGGAGTTACGGTTTTCTTTTTTCGTGGCCACTTGAAAAGAAAGCATAGTCAAAAATTTAATACTTAACAGATTATGTCTTTTCAAGAAGAAAAAACAATCAGTTTTGAGCAACTCCCGCAAGCGGTAGCCACGCTCATTGAAGAAGTCAAAGGGCTGAAATCCTTTTTGACAATCACAAAGTCGGAACAACCCGAATCCGACCGATGGTTTAACCTGCAAGAACTCTGCGAGTACTTGCCCGACCGTCCCGCACGCCAAACCGTTTACGGCTGGATTGGGCAGCGGCTAATCCCTTACCACAAAAAGGGTAAGAAACTGCAATTTCTGAAATCGGAAATCGACAGTTGGCTCAAAGCCGACAAACGCAAATCCGTTGCCGAGTTGCAAGCCGAAGCAGAACAGTATGTAAACGCTAAAAAAGGAGGTGTAAAATGAGCGAGCCAAGAAAATTAGGCGATATTCTGCAAGATTACTTCCAGAACAGCCAAGAACAATTTGCCATTGAATTTCGCCGACATTTCGGCATTCAACCAATCGTAAATCTCGATTTGGCAAGCGAAAAACAAATTAGCGAAATGGCAGAAAAAGCCTTTCTCGAAGATTGGATCGACAACCAAGATGTAATGCAAAGGCTTCATATCTCGATACGAACCCTGCAAACACTTCGCAGCAACGGCACATTGCCCTACACACGTGTAAACGGCAAAATCTACTACCTCCGCAAGGATATTGAGGATCTTCTACGCAAAAACTACGGACGAAAGGAGGGCAACAAATGATTATTACCAAAGAAGCCATTTTAGACAAAACCCACTGCGGAACAAATATCTACGCACACATTTTGCGTTCATATTATCCCGATGAGGTAGTAATGCGTATTGTTGGACGGGATTGCGGCTTATGCCGCAACCCTTTCAACAACAATAAACCGACTTTGCACATTTTTATTATCAAAGAAAACGTTTTGCACAACGCATTTGATAAAGAACACGCTCGCCACGAGGACACCGAAAACGTAATCCCCACCGGTGATGCGTTCGACTTCGCCAAACTGCATTACCACCAACAAGGCGATGAATTGTTGCAAACTCTAAACCGCGAAATGTTCCTGCACATAGGCGAACAACGCGACTTTTACAGACACAACCGCAAAGCGGTTATGTGTCCTAAAAGTTCTATCAGTCCTATTTCAAATGAAGAAAAATCGCCGTTGGCTCTTTTCTCTTTCTTCCTTGCCCCAATCAGCAACACTAAACCGCATAAAGCGGTTTCGTTGCTCGATGCCTACCATTACATTGTCGGCGATTACGCCAAAGAACGCACCCAAAAATATCGTGCAATGCTCGTAGAGCCGCAGCGTGCTACGGCTCAAATCAGGCAATTCAAAGCCGCCAACTTCGATTACTGCACCTTTTCAGGCACATTCAGCACTCGCAGCGACAAAGCCCTCATTCAACATTCGGGCTTGCTGTGTGTCGATTTCGACCATTTAACGGACGTTTCAGCGCTGTTTCAATGCCTTTTAAAAGATGAATATTTCGACACACAACTACTTTTTCGCAGTCCGTCAGGCGATGGGCTTAAATGGATAATCCCCATTGACACAACCACTGCAACACACGCGGACTTCTTCCGCGCCGTTGCCGCCTACATTCAGCAAACTTACACCGTTGAGGCAGACAAATCAGGGCGGGACATATCCCGTGCCTGTTTCCTGCCCCACGACCCGCAAGCATTTATCAACCCTATTTATTTGAAAAACTTATGAGCAAGAAAATATTTAATCCGCAAGAATGGCTCAACACCGATAAATCGGCAGTTTCGCCAAAATCATATCCGTCCCATCCGTCCTCTGTGTCCTCTTTATCCTATTCATCCGACATTGAAGAAATCACCCGCAGAATTGAATCAGCAGCCACCGACATAGCCCCCGCCTATGCCGATTGGCGAGACCTCGGCTTTGCCCTCGCCTACGCTTTGGGCGAAAGTGGCAGAACATACTACCAACGTTTAAGTCGCTTTTATCCAAATTATGCCGCTACCGAAACTGATAAGCAATTCAATAAATGCCTCAACGCCCATAATCATGGCGTAACCGTCAAAACCCTTTTCCACCTTGCCAAGCAAGCCGGTATCAGCGTTGCCGTTGCTTCGCAACAATCAACGCAAAATTTCAAATCCTCTAAATCCTCAAATGGGGATTCTGAGGATTTGAGGATTATAGAAGAAACAGTTTCTACTTTCCCCGAAGAAGTGTATTCAAACCTTCCTGTATTCTTGCAACACATCATTTGCAAAGCCGATTCACCAGAGGATGCCGATTTGCTTTTACTTGGTTCGCTTACTGTTTTTTCGTCATGTTTACCCAATGTTTACGGCATCTATAATCAATGTGAAGTTTTCCCAAATCTGTTTCTCTTCGTGTCTGCCAAAGCATCAGCAGGAAAGGGTAGATTATCTTTATGCAGGCGGTTAGTTGCACCTATACATAATGAAATGAGAGAAATATGTAAGGTCGAACAGGAACGTTATCAAATGGAACTTGCCCAATATGTAGCAACAAAAAACAAAGAAGAAGCTCAACGGCCACAAGAACCGCCTCTTCGTACTCTTTTTATTCCAGCAAACAACAGCGCAACTGGTTTATTCCAATTGCTAAAAGAAAATGATGAAAAGGGATTGATATTTGAAACCGAGGGCGACACGTTAGCACAAACTTTCAAAAGCGAACATGGTAACTATTCCGATGGCTTCCGTAAAGCGTTCCATCACGAACCTATTTCTTACAACCGTCGCAAAGACCGTGAATTTGTCGAACTTTCACATCCGCAATTGTCGGCTCTTCTTTCGGGTACGCCAAAACAAGTTTTGTCGCTTATACCCGATGCCGAAAACGGACTTTTCAGCCGTTTTCTATTTTACTATATCAGTATGCGGCCATATTGGAAGGATGTATTTGCCTCAAATGATGAAGAGCCACTTGAAGCATATTTCGATAAGTTAGCACTCAATTTCAAACATTTATATTCATTATTGAAACAACAGCCAACTCGAACACGCTTCTGTTTAAGCAAATACCAGCAGCAACAATTCAACGAATACTTCGAGCAAAGTCAACTCCAATATCTCAATAAATATGGCGATTCATTTGTTGGTACAGTCAGGCGGTTAGGATTATCCACATTCCGTATAGCAATGATTCTTTCAGTAATACGAACAATGGAAAGCAATTTTGGTTTGCAATCACTTGTGTGTTCTGATAATGATTTCCAAACGGCCATGATAATAGCAAAAACGCTACACAATCACGCATCGTATATTTTTGAGCATCTTCCCCAAAATGAGCAGTCAAAACAAAGTGATACGCCACCGCAAATGCGTTTATTGTTAGCTTTGCCACCTGAATTTGACCGACCAACATACCTATCTACTGCTCAAAAGATAGGCATTCCAGACAAAACCGCCGAAAAACAGATTGAGACCTATCTTAAAACACAAAAAATATCAAGGATTAAGCACGGTTTGTATTCAAAAGCAACCGAAGAAAAATGACATCAAAGCCTTACGAGAATCACATTTTGTAAGGCTTTGCTTTATTGTTAATTATGTTTTCTGCCATTTTGTTTCTGTAATATTGCAATTTTTTGTATCTTTGCAGGTTGAAAATGTTATGGGCAAAATTTTAGAATACATAGAGCAGAATAACGAAAGTGGCTTTCATTGTTACAGTACAAAGAAAGTCTCTTTAGACGATAGTGACCGTGAAACTGTTACAAGCGAAAATTCTGATACAGATACAGCACCAATTGATACATCGGGCAAGATAGCCGAAAGCGATGCAAGGCGGTTTAATACGGTCTTAATTCATAACTCATTGATTATCAATACCCCCCCCTATTTTAAGTACTTTTTAGACGGTTCTCGGCACACCTACAAGGTTGACGACATCGCTATTGGCAATAAAATATTTCCGATTGTTGCCGGGCAAATTGTTGTTGGTTGCTGCCACCGTCCCGACCGTGACACTTTTAAAAAAGCCGAACTGTGTACTAAAATAGTTATTTCTCTACCAAAATTATTCCACACTAAAGGAAAGCCCGAAGACTTTTCTCGTTTCTACTGCCAAAAACTGAATGAATACCTCAAAGCAAACAATCGCTTTGTGGCATCTCGTAAAGTTGAGATTTCCAAGATCGTTTTCTACAGAACAGACGGTGCAGGATTAGACCCCACTGACAAAAATCGTTTCAAGAATAGTGCAATTGCACAGATCCAAAACGAGATGACAGACGAAGAGCAATTAATGGTCAATCAACTTTGTGTTCATAAACGACTGAATGATGAAAGTTGGTTAATCAAAGATGGTTCACTACAATACAATCCTCGTTTTTCTTCAATAGATAATGCACAGTGGAACAATATGAGAACCAATTATCAATCCGTTGTTGGTGTGTCAAAATCTTTTGATCCCGATTTGTTGAAAAACTACGATGGCAAAAAACTGTCGCAGATAATTGCAAACTTAAAGCCTTTTGAACGGACAAAAGCATATAAGTATGTGTCGGAACATTCCAACGGAATGACTTTTGCCGTTTGGTATTTAAGGCTTCGCAAAGAAGAAAATTTTAGAGAAACACACTTTTCCGATGTCGTGAAGTGTGAAATGATAATGTTCAATCCTGCTGTCTCTATAAAAACCAGTACAATAGACGCTATTAGTGCAAATCTAATCAGAGAGGCTTATCCTGTCTGCTTTGGTTCTGATTCCCGTTGGGGAAATCATTTGTACCCGGTTTTTCTTACAGAATCATTTTGTAAGGCTCAATATATCGACAGCAATATATTCTTAAGTCTTTTTTGATTATGAGTACAGAAAGAATTATAGGCAAAATATCTGCCACCGAGAAAAGTCCATCTACTACAGACGATTTTTATTTTTGGACAGACAAGGGCGAAATTCTTAGCCCGTTTGATATTGTCAAAGTAAAACATTTACCCAATGACACCACAATAACGTATGGTGTTATTGAGGAAATCAATCACATAACTGATGCCCCAAGCCATTTCACAAGTTATATTTCCAGTGATTTTGGAGATATAGACGATAATGTCGGAAATATGAACCGTTTAGGGATGAACTATGTAAAAGCCAAAGTGGTTTGTAATACGGGTAACATTTATACGCCTGTACTTGATGGTAAACAAGTATCACTTTGCTCTCCCAAAGATATAAGAACAGCATTAGGATTAGACGATGTTAAAAATCCTATTGTCTGCGGCTATCTCCAAATGTACAAGGGCAAAGAGGCTCAAAAAATCAAAGTCGAGTTAAACGCAAACTTCTTGATTGGTCCCGATGGGGCGCACCTCAACGTTTCGGGTATTTCGGGTTTGGCAGCAAAAACATCGTACTCAATGTTTCTGCTTAATGCCATTCAACAGAAATTTTGCACCGAAGACGGCGGAGATGTCGCTTTTGTCTTTTTCAATGTAAAAGGGCGAGACCTAATGGCTATTGATGAGCCTAATTCCGAATTAAAAGAAGCAGATAAAAAGATATATACTGAAGAATTAGGGTTGTCAACAGAGCCATTTCATAATGTTCGTTATTTCTATCCATTTGATAACCAAAAGGCGGAGAATATATTTACCAATGCCGACCCAAAGGATGTAAAAAGACAACGAGCCGAGCATAAGGCCTTTACCTATAAATTCCCTTGCGAAAATTATCTTGATAAACTGGATTTGTTGCTTGCTAACGAGGACGACAGCACAGGCACAATGGAAAGTTGCGTGAATTACATTATCAATGGACAAGGAAACTTTAAAAATGTAAGCACTTGGGAAACGCTCAAAGATGTCATCGCACAGTATGCCAATGGTAGTACTACGGGTGCAAAAAATGAAATACTACCTTCGTCTTGGAAAAAGTTTCTTCGTATCATAAATAAAGCGGTAAACACACAAGGGGTTTTCAATGATAATATTGCTGATTACGAAAAAGATTTGACGACTGAAATAAAGAATAATCTTGTGGGTGGTCAAGTGATGGTGGTTGATATTACATTGTTGGACGACAATACACAGAGTTTTGTCTTCGGCAGTGTGGCACGTGCCATTTGGGAAATGAAATTCGATACAGAACGAACAAACGTCCCCAAAAAGGTAATCATCTTTGTCGATGAGTTGAATAAATACGCTTCAAGCGACACTCCAAAGAACTCACCAATATTGCACCAATTATTGGATATTACAGAGCGTGGACGATCTTTAGGTATAATCTTGTTTTCGGTTGAACAGTTCCGCAGTGCAATACACGATCGAGTAAAAGGCAACTGTGCAACGTCGGCTTATGGAAGAACTAATGCAATCGAAGTCTCAAAACCTGATTACCGCTATATTCCGAAAGTATATCAAAATATGATGACAAGGCTTCCGGCAGGTGAATACATTATCGCAAACCCCGCACTACGCTCGCTTGTCAATGTGAAATTTCCATATAATACTTATAAACAATTCCCTAACGGTTAATTAATATCATGACTCACAACGCAATAGTAGGAAAGGACATTCTTGAAATGTTGATGTTTTCGCTTTATCCAGAAGCGGAAACAATTTATCGCGAGTATCTGCAAAATGCTTGCGATTCAATAAACGAAGCTGTTGAAACGAATCTTCTTGCAAAGCAGGAAGACGGACACGTAACAATTAATATAGATACCTATCATCAAAAAGTTACTATATCCGACAATGGTACTGGTATAGTCGCCAAAGAAGCCGAATCTCGATTAAAAGATATTGCCGCAGGCTACAAAAAGCACAAAGAATCGGCCGCAGGGTTTTATGGGATAGGGCGTTTGGTTGGTGCAGGTTACTGCAAACAGCTATCATTTAAGACATCAGCATTTGGAGAAAATGTCGCATCGGAAATGGTGTTTGATGTGGAGAAAATCCGGGAAATACTGAATGATGATGAATGCAACCTTTCGGCATCAGAAGTCATAGATGCAGTTACCACACTTACATCAATGCCCGAATCCGAATCGGAACACTATTTTGTTGTAACACTAACAGATATTCTTCCTGAATATCCCGAACTGGTAAACGAAGACTTGATTTATAAATATTTGGTTCAAGTTGCACCAATTCCATATTTGCCGGAGTTTAAAAACAATCTGATTAAGCCTAATATTACAGACGAAAAAGATGTGTTTTTGTCATATTACAAGCGACTGAACTCTATTCAGGTTTCTGTCAATAACATTGTAAATATTCGTAAACCTTACGGGCTAACCATTGATGGAACAGGCGATGAGATAGCAAAACTTCGTTTTTTTACTCTTACAGACCCTCAATATGGAGATTTGGCTTGGGGGTGGTATGCTATCACTCCCTTTGAAAAGGCTATTCCAGATATTGACCCATATAATGGAAATACACGCGTTTTAACTCGTGGTATTCGTCTGCGTGTACACAACATTCAAATTGGAAACGAAAATTTCTTTGATGGCACTTCATATTTCCGTCAAGCCCGAAGCAATAAATATTTCAACGGAGAAATTCATGTCGTTAATTCAAAAATCAAACCCACAACAGACCGTTCCGACCTCGCACCATCAAAAGAGGCATTGAAGTTAAAAGAACTCATTTCAGACTTCTTTAATTCTGAATTGCAGAAAGTATATCAAACCGCAAACAAGGTAAAAAAAGAATTTGAACGTATCGTTGAGGCTGAAACGATCCGTGTTGAAACAGAAAAATTAGATATTTCTACTGATTTCCCAGAAAAGAGTAAGGCAACGCAATTATCAGAAAGCATCAAAAAGAGAACAGAGGCTGAATCTGAATTTGACAAGTATCAGAACAAAAAAGATAATGTGTCAGAAGGTATGAAAGCCATGCTTGATGTCTATCAGCAAAAATTTGACAAATTCAAGAAAGATGTTTCTGAAGGAAAAATCGAACTCGATAAAGGGAAAGACAAACCAAAAGGGCGTGAGGCAAAACCTTCAATTGATGAAGATATTGCAACTCTTGTTCCAAAATACGGAGAAGAAAAAATTGATATGCTTAAAAGAGTTTTTCAAATTATTGATACAAGATACAAAAGCAGTAAGTACTACGAGCAAGTAATTAAAGGTGTAAAATCTTCTGTGGTTAATGATTTAAAGAAGTGATTACTAAATGGACGATAAATCGCAGAAGAAAAAAGTATTACTAATTGAGCCCAATTACTCTAACAAGTTTCCACCAGTAGGCTTGATGAAAATTGCCACCTACTACCGAAATTTGAAAAATTGGGAAGTTGTCTTTTATAAAGGCGACCTCAAGATGTTTGTCATTGAACGTATTGTCGATAAGTTAGTTGATGATTTAAACGATTGCGACACGTCAAACACGAGTTGGCATATTTACAAAGACATTCTTACAGAATACGTTAGAACAAGAAAAAATATAGTTTTAGACCATTTACCAATCAAACAATCAGATGTTTGTCTATTGCTCACAAACTTAATTCTTGCTGCCAAAGATAAATATTGGAAAGGCACATGGAAAACAGAACCTGAATGGGACAGAGTGGGCGTAACCACTCTTTTTACTTTCTATTGGCAAGTAACAGTTGATACTATCAACTTTGCAAAAGACCTTGTAAAAGACCCCAAGAACTTGATGGTTGGTGGCGTATTGGCATCTATCCAGCCAAAAGAATTGTCTGAACAAACAAATCTTCCAATCCATAAATATGGACAAGCAGGAGGAATCCACATCGGCATACTTCGTCCCGGCGACCTTGACGAGGGCGATACACAAAACATTGACGAATTGGAACTTGATTATTCCATTCTTGACGAGATAGACTATCGTTATCCGATGGCTAATTCATATTATCGCTACACGACACGTGGTTGCGTTAATAAATGTCCATTTTGTGCAGTTCCAACACTTGAACCAATTTATCAGGATTATATCCCACTAAAATCAAGGATTGACCGCATTAACGGTCAGTATGGCGAACAGAAAGATTTGTTGTTAATGGATAACAATGTGCTTGCTTCAAAGGATTACGAAAAGATAATCAATGAAATAATTGATTGCGGTTTTGCCAAAGGTGCAAAATTTAAGCAACCCAATATGCTCGAAATTGCTATTCGTAATTTAAATAACGAAGTAAACGACCGTGCCTATATTCGCAAATCGTGGCGTTTAATAAATGAGTTTTACGAATCCTTGAAAGGAGAAAATTCTTATACTGTTTATTGTATCAGAGAAAAATATCATATCGACAAATTTCTGACATCAACAAAAGAAAACCTTATTGCCGCCTACGATGAAATAAAACCGATATACGAAAAATATCATCAGCCCGGACTTGGCAAACTTCGCTTTGTCGATTTCAATCAAGGTCTTGATGCAAGGCTTTTTACTCCTGAGAAAGCCGAGCTGTTGGGCAAAACAGCAATTCGCCCTGTTCGTATAGCTTTCGATAATATTAAAACAGAAAAGAAATATGTAGAAGCCATTAAAATGTGCGTAAAAGCAGATATTAAAGATTTCTCTAATTACTTGCTGTATAATTTTGATGACCGCCCTGATGACCTTTACAAACGTTTACGCATTAATGTGGATTTGTGTGAAAAATTATCAGAAGAGGTGGGTCATGCTGTAAGCATTTATTCATTCCCGATGAAGTTTCATCCAATCCGCAAGACTGACGAAATGGATAAAGACTATTCGCATAACCGCGATTATATCGGTAAACATTGGAATAGGAAATTTATTCGTGCCATTCAAGCTGTTCTTAATAGTACAAAAGGAAAAATAGGACGTGGTACATCTTTCTTTGAAAAGGCATTTGGCAGAAACATTGAAGAGTATCACCAACTGTTATATATGCCCGAGACGATGATTATTTACCGTTTCTTTTTTGAATGGTTAGGAGATAAAGAGGGAATAGAAAAATCAAAAGAGATATTAGGCAGAGACTTTTATAAGAGTTCAACCCAAGCATGGTGGACACTTTTTCAAGATTGCGAACAAACATTGTCTGCTGATGAGTGGGCAATAGTCAAGCAAGTAATTCACAATAACGATTTTGAAAACACTTCCGCAAAGTTCTCAAATCCTAAAATCATAGAACTTCTTGCCTATTACATTAACTATCGAAAAGATGTAGTTGAATCTGGAACAGACCTTTACAGATTAAAATTAGAATATGACAAAAAGCCCACTCTTGAAGCCAAGAGACATGGTAAAGGTAGAAATACTCAAATCCCCAAATCCTAAATGTTAGGAAATGGGGATTTCCTTTTTTCGATAGGTGTAAACACATTTATTAAGCGTTCCCACGCTACAAACAGAGCAGGTAAAAAGGTATTCGTCAATCGCTCACTTTGTTTCGCAAAAACATACTTGCAAGGGTATATAAACAGCCTAAAAAAATCTCCACACCTGCGCTACGCTTCGGGTAGTATTTTTTTGTCTGCCCTTGCAAGCACTGCAGCCACACTCCGCCGTTGCGCTCCAACTCATTCCGCTACGCTTCATTAGGTGCTCACTATGGGCGTGGCTGCTTGTTTTGCTACACACGCTCACTCAATCCTCATTCGTGGCTACTCTTGCCCCCTGAACCCCAATAATGTATTCGCTACGCTCATAAATCTTTCTAAACAGGGGGCAACCGCCACTTAGTGTTATGCTCGCCTGCTGGTCGTTCGGGCTAATCGGGCTGTCACGCTTTTTGCAATGTTCCGTTTCGTTTTTTTTGCCCCACCCTTTAATAGGTCTTTGCCGTGTTCGTTTTGGTCGTACCTCCCGACACTCACACCGCAAAATATTGTTTAAACCCAAGCAAGAGAGCCGCCGTTCATTCGTTCTCTACATTCCACAAGTTCCATTTCGTTCACTCTTTCCCGTCGCCACACTTGCCCAACCCGCAAAAAAAACTACACTACACAGCAAAAAGTCGCGCCAGCCCTGCCGTAAACGGCAGCCGTCCGCAGCCCTCATTTCGCTATCGCTACATTGCGGGCTACCTGCTGCCGCCGCCCTCTCTCCACTCGCAACGGCTTCGCCTCTCCCTCAATCAGCCGTCCAAAAACTTCGCTACGCTTCGCATTTTGTCCAGCTTCTTTCGGTCGGCTCAAGGCTGCTTTACCTGCTCTGTTTTTCGCTTCGCCCACGCACAGCCCCCGACCACCCACCCCAAAAGACAGTTGAAAATAGTTGTTAAACAACCCTATCGGGTTGAATTTTAGTGTATAGCAGTTAATTACAGAAACGGGTTGTAATGGATAAGCGATTGAAATACAATGAAGTAAAAATCATATTATCCCCAAAAAATAAAAAGGAAATGCAAAGATAGCTACGCTTCGGGCATTAGTAAAGGTCAAGCCCTACGGGTTACTTTCAAAAAAAATCTTCCTTTTCCGCTTCGCTACAAAGAGTATTTTTTTTGAGCAAACCTTGACAAACGCCCTACGCTTCGCTGCTTGAAAGGCATTCCTTTTCATTTCTCTTTTTTTGGTTTTTCTCTTTTCTCTGGGGAAAAAATGTTGTTGTCGGCTGTCGCCTCTTTTGCGTGCGGCGGCGGTCGATGTCGCTGAAAATCACACAGTATCAACATTTTAATCCGCAAGAAAATGAAAACAGATGTTCAAATCAAAGTCCACAACGGCACAGAAACAACCCCAGCCGTTTACGTTTTAAGCAGAGGACAAAACAGCGGGAAACCGCTTGCAAAACCTTGCCCAAATTGTTACGCAATCCAAGCCGAAACAACAAGCCTTTCGGAAGTTCGGGCAGTCGCTCACATTCTTTTTGTATCGGGCAAGTTGAAGCCCTTTTTGCACGGTTCAGTTATCGAATTTGTAACCGTCAAAGCCTACCGCAAAGCATTCTTGAATCTTTGGCAATCGTTATCACTTGAAAAAGTAATCGAAACCGCCCAAGCGTTGGCACAACTCGAACAGCAAACCGAAATTTTAAGAAAGCAATTATTGTTGCTCGCACAACTTCGCAAAATGACAGCCTTTGCAGCCCTCAAATGAGGGCTTGCAAAGCAAAATAAAGCAATACAAAGCACAACAAACCAAATATAAATCAGATACTTATACTGATATTACCTTTGCAAATGGATAAGGTCAGAGCCGTATTTGGTCAATGTTTCGTCCGAGTGAGAGCAAAAGAAACTTCGCCCGTAGGGCAATACCAAGTCCGAAGTAAATAACATTTTTTTCTAACTCTAATTTTTTCAATTATGGGAACAATCAAACAAGGAATCCTCGGCGGATTCTCCGGCAAAGTCGGAACAGTTATTGGCGGCTCGTGGAAAGGCATATCCTATATGCGTTCACAAGCCCAAAACATTAAGAACCCTCGCACGGAGGCACAAATGGAACAACGCAGTAAATTTGCTTTAACGCTCGCTTTCCTGAAACCAATTACTTCGTATGTTCGCACAGGCTTCAAAACCTACGCCAACAAGCAAACAGCGTTCAACGCTGCAATGTCGTACACTGTAAAGAATGCAATAACTGGCGAATATCCCGATTACGCACTCGATTTCTCGCTTGCACTCGTATCTCGTGGCTCGCTTATGTCTGCCGAAAATGCGGCCGCTGCCGCCTCTTCTGGCAAAATCACGTTTTCGTGGAACGACAACAGCGGCGTGGGCGATGCCCTCGCCACCGATTTAGCAATGCCTTTGGTATTCAACAAAGACAAAGGCGAGGCGGTTTTCAACACCGCCGCAGCCACCCGCGCCGACGGCACGGCAGAAGTAAACACCCCCGCCGATTGGGTGGGCGATAAAGTGGAGTTGTATCTCGGCTTCATTTCCGCCGACGGCAAAACCGTAGCAAACTCCGTTTCGCTCGGTGAGGAAACCGCAGCCTAACATTTGCGAATTATCTGTTTTCTTGCGAAAGCCGCCCTCAAAAGGGGCGGTTTTTTTCGTTAGGTACAAGTCCCACCAAGTACAAAATAAGGCGTAGAAATCGCTTAAACGCTTTTTCCCGCCATTTCTTATAGTTGTTTATTGAAATAGATTTATATCTTTACAAATCAATTATTTAGCATTTATGGTTAGTCGTTTTATAATTGTATCATTTTTGTACCATAAGTTTGTATATTATTGAATATCAGTTGTAAATACTTACGAAGAAGTAAAATAAAACGCCGTTGGCGATTTATTAGCTCCATAAAAAACCTCTGTACACCATTCGTTTACAGAGGTTTTTTAGTTATTACGTTCTTTGCATTATCTTTGTAATCCTATTTATTAAAACTAAAACGTCATTAAAAATGATAGAATCCATACACGTAACCGATTTAGACGGTCGTAAAATTGACCTATTGACCGAATACAAGGATAAAGCCCTAGTGCTGATTATTTACAACAACAGTTGTTTAGGATGTACGGGCAGAGCTATTCCGTTGGCATACGATTTCCAACAAAATAATCCGTCTATTCAGGTCATTGGCATACATAGTAATTTTGGAGGGACTAAAACTACCAAAGAAGCTATTAAAAGTATCTTTACGTCTGGCGAAGTGCCTTTCCCTATTTATATAGACGAGAACCATCAGGTTTTTGATCAATTTGAATCTGCGGGCACACCACAGTGGATACTAATCACACCCAAGGGAGAACTTTTTCGATCCATTTTTGGTTCGCAAGATGGCGCACAAAACCGGTTATTTTATGCCATAGAAGAACTTATAAAAAGCGAAAGTTAATAACGTACCAAATACCGACTGTGATTAGTAATATAAGGGTAGATAATAAAAACGCAAAAAGTGTACCCCAAAAAGAATACATTTTTTATATTAAATCTAATGGACTTTTGATGCTTGATTTTGAAATATCCACAATGTGCGTGTAAATTTCAGTTGTGTTTACGGATTGATGCCCCAATAATTCCTGAATATATCGAATATCAACACCGTTTTCCAATAAATGGGTGGCAAAACTATGGCGAAGTGTGTGGGGCGTAACCTGTTTTTTTATTCCAGCTTTTTGTGCTGCCTGACGAACTACATTTTGTACGCTTTTGGGAGAATACTGCTCTTTATTCTGACCTTCAAAAAGAAATCTTTCTGGTCTATATTGTGTAAAATATAGCCTTAAATCAATCAAAAGAACCTCAGAAAGCATCACCTTCCGGTCTTTTTTGCCTTTTGCCATACGGATGTGTATTATCATATCGTTAGAATCCACATCGGAAAGTTGTATATTCAATAATTCGCTCAAACGCAAGCCGCCAGAATAGAGCATTTCCAAAATACATTTATGTTTTAAATTGTCGGTGCTGTTTATAAGACGTTTCACCTCTTCTTTATTCAGATATTCGGGCAGATGATGTTCTTTTCGAGTGGGATAAAGGTGTTTGATAGGGAGTTGAATATTGAGTACCAAACGATAAAATTTATCGATGCTTGCTACCACCATGCGTTGATAAGAAGCACTTATGTTTTTTGTTTCTATGAGCCAAAAAACATATTTCTCGATTCTATCCCCATCCAACTCTTCTGGTTTTTGATATTTTTTAGATGCCACACGAAGAAAATTATCCACCGCACTTTTGTAATTACGTATAGAGGCATCACTATAACGTTGCATACGTAACCGTTGTTCAAACACCGAAAGTAAATTATTTATATCCATAACATCCTACTTTAATATACTTGCAAAGATATGTAACATTCGTAAACGAAAAAAGTTTTCAATAGTTTATTACATAAAAATATTATTATCAAATATTTATAAATTATACGTAAATTCATATACGAATGTTATAAGATTTGCATTTACGAATGTTGTATATTTGTTACGTAAATAAAACGTTAG
>JAQVJY010000055.1 GCA_028694915.1 Paludibacteraceae bacterium | reverse complement strand
CCAAGTGCGTCGTTATGTGCAGTACGTTCGAGAAATGGGTTACGACAATGTGTTGGGATACGTTTTTTATGTTCGGATGAAGAAAGTCGTAAAAGTTGAATGTTAGTTCTTTTTTTTCGACTATTTCCCACATTCTTTTGAACGGCAAGGACGATTGGACAAGTCTTTTTCCCGGTATTTTGGGAAAATGGATTTTTCATCCTACCGAAGATTGGGGGAAATGTTGAGTTTGACCAGTTTCCCGTCCATTGCCGAAACGTATATTTCGTTGTGATCGGTGGGCAAAATCATGTTGATCAATGCAGAGGAAATCCGATATTTCCAGAGGAAGCGACCGTCAGTTGCGCGATAGGCATAGATCAACCCTTTGTCTGTGGGTGCATATACGATGCCGTTTTTTTCGGGGATGGCTGTTGGCGCCAGTTCATAACCCATATCTTCTCCCGACGAAATCCATTTTACCTTCCGCTCGGAAACCGTGGCGTCAATGGCGAGAATTTTTCCGTCCATCGTCTTGGCATAAACGGTATTGCCGTCTTCCGATATACCGATGGATTCGCGTACGCGGTTTTCGGGATCGTTGTATCGCCAGACCACGTTACCGGTCTTTTCGTCGAGCACCGTCATGTAGCGGTCGGGCGAAGCCAGATAGATGCGACCGTGCGAGGCTACAGGCCACACTTGTGCAGGAGAAAACATACGATTGGTTTGCCCGTTTGTCCATTTCCATTTCAACGTTCCGTTTTGGATATCGATAGCATAAAACTCGTTTCCCCAGCTTCCGAAAAATACGGTACGGTCTTTTACAAGGGGACGGGTAACCACGAAATTTTTTATCCCATTGAAGTCCCAAGCCAATTTACCGTTGGTTACCATCCAAGCGCGGCAATGGCCATCGCCCCCGGCAAGAATGACTTTTTCATTTGTGCATACGGGAGAGGCAACAACGGCTTTTTCGGTTTTCAGTTTAAACCGTTTTTTCCCGTTATTTAGGTTTAGACCATAAAGACAGGAATCGGTGGAAGCACACCATACCGTGTTTTTATATACGGTGGGAGTAGAGTAAATTTTTCCGTTGGTTTTGTATGTCCATACAATTTTTCCTGTGGAGGAATCAGCTGCTTTTATTTCGCCATTGGTATTGGTATAAATAAGTAACTCGCCGGCCAAACACATGCCACTGCCCATGTCGCTTGTTTCCTGAATGCTCCAAATTTCTTCCACATGGGGATTTTGATTATTTATCGTATAATCGGGGCGTGGTGGATTTTCTTCCCATTGAGGTCGATCGGTGGTGGAATAACAAAGCCACGGCGAAAGAGTTTGTCCTGATACAATGCGTTCTTGTAAGCAAATGGAGTCGGGCGAAACGGTAATGATGTTATAGCCTCCAAAATCGGCTTTTCCCCGAAGATTGGAACGACACATGGCGGCATTTGCACCTTCGAAATTCAACGCTTTATTGACATGACCGTGTCCACAAAGCATCAGCTTTACGTTGTAGGATCGTAGGGCATCCAATACTTCGAACCAATTGTTCAGTGAATGATCCATCGGATAATGGTTCACAAAGATGATTGGGGTGTTTTTGTCGGTTTTCTTGAGTTCTTCGAAAAACCAAGTAAGGTTTTCGCGCGGAATTTGCCCGGGTCCCATACGCATATTCGGTCCCGATGCCAGACCGATAAATTTGTAACCGTTATGTTCGAATCCAAAAGTTTCTGCACCAAAAATCAATTTGAAGCTGTTTGTTCCGCTTTCCGACCAGTTGGAATCGTGATTGCCGGGAATCACATAAAAGGGTTTATTCAAGTCGGAGAGTAGTTCTTTTGCCGTTTTCAGTTCTTCGTCCGAACCAAATTCGGTTACATCGCCCGAAACGATGACAAATGCAATGTCGGGCAAGGAATTGATATCTTTGACCGTCCGATAGAGGTCTTCATTATTGTTGGGGTTCCCAACGTGTGTATCGGTAACCAATGCAAATTTGAATGATGAATCGGCTGCTTGTGCAAAGAGGCCGATCCATGCGATTAAAAAAGAAAAAAAAGCGAGTCGTTTTTTCATTTTGTCGTTTTATTTGTTTCGAAATATCGGTTAAAAAATAAGGCCTGATATTTTATGGCATTTTCCCAATATTCCCAGTTATGCACACCGGGACGGGAGATGAAGTCGTGAGGAATATTTCGATAAAGAAGTTCTTCATGTAGCTTTTTATTGACCTCGTAAAAAAAATCTTCTGTTCCGCAATCGATGATAAGTTTAAGTGAATTGGGAGTAAGCAGATGCAACAGTTCTATCACGGTGTGCTGTTCCCAACGTTCGGGATATTCGCTTTGTTTTCCCAATCGTTTTTCCAGATCCCAGTTGTTGGGGAAGGGTCTGATATCCACTCCTCCGCTCATGCTGCCGGCTGCACCGAAGATATCCTGATGACGAAATGCCAGGTATAATGCGCCATGACCTCCCATACTCAGACCGGTGATAGCCCTTCCTGTTCGGGATGGAATGGTTGGATAGTTTTTGTCGATCCAATTGACCAATTCGATGGCGATGTAGGTTTCATATTGAAAATCGGGGTCGATCGGGCTGTCGAGATACCAACTTCCATAAGCACCGTCGGGACAAACGATGATCATATCGTAAAGGTCGGCAAGGTCTTTTATGGCAGGTACTTTGGTTATCCAGCCGTCGTATCGGTCGCTATATCCGTGAAGAAGATAAAGTACGGGAAATTCTGCATGACGAGAATACGAGTTGGGGGTGATTACTACGGCTTTTATGTCTTTTTGCATTTTATGGCTGTACGTGACAATGGTATCGACTTTTGCCGCTTGAACGCAAAAAAATGCCGATAGGAAGAGAGAAAAAAGGAAAACAACAAATGATTTCATATTGGATTCATAAGAAAAAAGTCCCTCGAAAGCATGTGTTTCTTGGGATTTTTTTCATTATGCTTTGTTTTGGGAAAATTTATATTGTGGTTTCTTTTTCAATAGCGAGTTTTCCTCTGTAGTAACCACATTCATTACATAC
>JAQVJY010000054.1 GCA_028694915.1 Paludibacteraceae bacterium | reverse complement strand
CCGAGTACGAATCAAAAAGTAATCAACGATAAAACAAAAACAAGCTGGTACGCAGCAACACACTAAAAAAGAACCATCGGTTCGTTTTGGTTTATCGGTACACAAAAATTATCTTTGCATTATCTTTATTATCTTTTGATATCCCGTACATAATAAGGAAAATGCCTGCGAAAGATGAATTATAAACTGGAAATATGTGCCAATTCCGTTGCTAGTTGCTTGGAAGCACAAAAAGGCGGAGCTCATCGTGTTGAACTCTGTGCTTCCATTCCCGAAGGCGGAACTACCCCCTCTTATGCAACCATTGCGCTGGCGCGTGAACTATTGAATATCAAACTTCACGTGATTATTCGCCCCCGGAGTGGCGATTTTCTTTATTCCCCTTTGGAACACAAAATCATGCTCAACGATATCGAGACGGCCAAAAAACTGCATGCCGACGGTGTGGTGATTGGCTGCCTTACCCCACATGGCGACGTGGACATGCAACGAAATCGCGAACTGATGGAGGCGGCCGAAGGTATGAGCGTTACCTTTCACAGGGCTTTCGACATGTGCCGCAATCCTTTCGAAAGTTTGGAAAATATTATATCCTTGGGTTGCGACAGGATCCTCACTTCCGGTAGAAAACCAAAGGCCGAACAAGGCACCGCTCTGATAAAACAGTTGATTCAACAAGCAAGAGATCGTATTGTTATTATGCCCGGAAGCGGTATCAACGAACACAATATTGCAAAAATCGCTCGCGAAACAGGGGCAAAAGAATTTCATTTATCGGTACGCGAGCGAGTGGAAAGCAAAATGATCTATCGCAATCCGAACCTCTCTATGGAAAGCACAACAATCACCATAGACGAGTATGCACAAGAAATCACCAGCGCATTGCGCGTGGAAAAAGCCTTAAAAAATTTACAACAAACCGATTGAGACAATAATGTAATCCGATATCGGAATTAATTATAAAGCCAAAACAACTAAATGTGAAATGACATGAAAAAGATCAGGTATTTTATTATGTGTGTGGCAGCAACAGGACTTTTGTTTTCCTGCTCCGGAAAAAAAGAAATAAAAGAGGCCAATTACGAGGTAGTACCTCTACCTTCCGAAATCACTACGGAAAATGGGGCATCTTTTACTTTATCGAAAGCCACAAAAATCGTTTTCCCGAAAGAAAACGAAAAAATGCAACGCAATGCCCGGTTTCTGGCAGAATATTTGGAAATCGCCACCGGGATCAAGTTTGAAACAACCGATACTCCTCCCCAAAAAAATGCCATTATCCTGGCATTGGGAATGGAGAACGAAAATCCGGAAGCTTACCGAATTGAAGTCGCAGAAAACACCATTACCATAACCGGATCGAGCGAAGCAGGTGTTTTCTATGGCATTCAAACGTTACGAAAAGCAACACCCGTTGGCAAAAACATTTCGATAACTTATCCGCAAGTCATCATCAACGATCAGCCGAGATTTGGCTACCGGGGAATGATGCTCGATGTAGCTCGTCATTTCGAACCGGCCGATTTCGTAAAAAAATACATTGACATGCTGGCGTTGCACAACATCAACCGATTTCATTGGCATCTCACCGATGATCAGGGATGGAGAATAGAAATCAAAAAATTCCCCAAACTTACCGAAATCGGTGCCTTTAGAAAAGAAACCGTCATCGGAAAAAATACGGGAAAATATGACGGCACGCCACACGGCGGATTCTATACGCAAGACGAAATCAGAGATATCGTGAAATATGCCAAAGAACGGTATATCACCATCATCCCCGAAGTCGATCTTCCCGGCCATATGCTATCTGCCTTAGCTGCCTATCCCGAACTCGGATGCACGGGTGGACCGTACGAAGTGGCAAAGGAATGGGGTATTTTCGAAGATGTGCTTTGCCCGGGAAAGGAGGCTACCTTTGAATTTTTGGAAGGCGTGCTTACCGAAGTGATGGAACTTTTCCCTTCGAAATACATTCATATCGGAGGTGATGAATGTCCTAAAGTCCACTGGGAAAAATGTCCGGATTGTCAACGACGCATAAAGGAACTGGGGTTGAAAGGCGACAATAAACACACAGCCGAACATTACCTCCAAAGCTATGTAACTGCCCGTATTGAGAAATTCCTAAACGATCACGGCAGAAACATCATCGGTTGGGATGAAATTCTGGAAGGCGAACTTGCGCCCAATGCCACTGTGATGTCGTGGCGCGGGATGGAAGGAGGTATTCTTGCTGCTCAGATGAATCATGATGTCATTATGACACCCACCTCATATTGCTATTTCGACTATTATCAAACACAAGATATCGAAAACGAACCGCTTTCCATTGGCGGATACGTTCCCATTGAAAAAGTGTATAGTTTCGAACCTGTTCCGGAAGTATTGACACCTGAACAGAAAAAACATATTTTGGGCCCACAGGCCAATCTGTGGACAGAATATATTAAAACGCCCGAACATGTTGAGTACATGGTCATGCCACGCATTGCTGCACTTTGCGAAGTGCAGTGGCTGCAGCCCGAAAAGAAAAACTACGAAGAATTTCTGAAAAGATTGCCCCGTCTGCTGGCATTGTACGACAAGCTGGGATACAACTATGCAACTCACGTTTTTGACATTCAAGCCAAATTAACGCCCAATTTCGAAACCAATGCACTCAATGTGGAATTATCGACCATTGACGATGCTCCCATCTATTATACCCTGAATGGAGAAGAACCGACCACTTCATCTACCCTGTACGAAGGTAGTTTTACCATAAAGGAAGATGCCGAAATTAAAGCGGTAGCCATTCGTGAAAATGGAAAAAACAGTAAAATATTTCATGAAAAAGTAAGGGTAAGCAAGGCAACCTTTAAACCCATCACTTTGCTCACCAATCCTGCTCCTAATTATGCTTTTGATGGTGCGCCCATGTTGGTGGACGGTTTGTTCGGGAAAAGTGCAAATTACAAAACCGGCCGATGGATTGGATTTCAAGCCGAAGATCTGATCGCTGTAATCGATATGCTCGAACCCACAACCCTATCCAAAGCAGAAATCAGAAATG
>JAQVJY010000026.1 GCA_028694915.1 Paludibacteraceae bacterium | reverse complement strand
CTAACATCGTATATAAAACATTTGGCAGTCAGTGGGTTATCGAGCATTTCAGCTCGTGTCAAAAGTACTTGTAACTTGACAGGAAATCGCTTCGAAATGCCAAACGTTTCATATACGTAAACGTTAGCTGCAAGTGTAGGGAAGTGCGGTGCGAAACTGTACTAAACAAAAGACTTTACAGCAACAACGAGAGGCAAGACCTGTAAAGCCGTTAGAACAGGAAAAAATATCAAAAGTCACAATATGTTAGTAGAAAAATCAGAAATTAGGGATATTCATGGAATATCCGAAGAACAAAAGCAAAGAATTAGAGATTTTTTGCAAGGAGCTGTTTATTGCTGGTGCAAAAATAGGAAAAACGAGTGGTTTGCTGCAAGGGATTTGCTTGGCGGCGAGAATTATTATTGGGAAAGTACGCCTATGGTTGCTTTATACGAGAAATCGGAAAATGTAGAGCAAGCGGGCAAAGATGCAGGTTGGCTACTTAAACAAGTCATTGATAATGACAAACGCCATTTTGAAACCAAAAAAGAAGGCTTGGTTAGACAATATCGTTGGAATGGAAAAGAAAATAATAATTGATAATCTTTAAAATTTAATAGAAAATGAAACGACTAATTTTAATTTTTGCTGTATTGGGAATTATAAATTCCTCTGCATTTTCGGCAACTTTTACATTGAAGTACGGAAGTACAAATCTTTCTTCAATAAGCATACAGATTTATCAGAATGGAAAACAAGTGACTTCGGGAAGTACTTCTTCCACAGGCACTGTATCATTTACCCTTCCCACAGGTAATTACTCCTATAAGACAGCAACAAATTTCATAGGAGATATTACAGCAAGCTCAACAGTTACATTAGATCATAAAAAAGTTACTTTTACAGTAAAAGACAATGCAGGTAATCCCATAAGTTCGGAAACGATTCGTATTTATGAAGATGGTGTAGAAGTTGCAAATAAATCTACCAATGCTTCGGGAATAGCAGAATTTTATTTAAAACCGAGCGATAAATACGCTTACAAAACAAGTTTTGCTCAAGCAGCTTTTTCCCTACAAAACGATGTCTCGTTTAACCTGACAAAAAATAATGTGAGTGTTATAGCAAAATATCAAAATTATCCTGTTGCCGACAATTTTACGCTTTATCCTTACAGCGATAGAAACACTTCGCTTGCTACGGCATATTCTTCCGCTACTAACGGCGAAGTTAATTTTAATGTAGCAACAGGCAAGTATTGGTTGAAAAATAAATTGAATATTTACACCGAACTAAATATTACGAATAGTAATCAACAAATACTTTTGGATTACAAAAAAGTGCGTTTTATTTCGAATGAAACTGCACCCAATATATTGGAAAATGTTGTTGTTTCAAATGGCACTTATTCAACAGATACAAAAATAACAGACGGAAAAGGTTACGCTGATTTTTATTTGTTGCCAGGTTCTTACACCTATTCACATTTGGGAATGTCTCAACCCTTCACAGTTGTGAATGATATGACAATTAATTTAACGACACAAACTGTTACTTTCAATTTGCGAAATGGTACTACTTCTGCGGCTTATGCAAATCAACCATTCAAAATTGGAAAAGATATGAGTAGCTTGTCCTCATATATAACCAATTCAAGCGGAACTTGTGAAGTAAATTTGAGTGTAGGCAGTTACATTTTTTCAGACGGTTTTTCAAGCTATCCATTTACTATTTCGGGTAGTGGGGAAACAATTATACCGCCTTTATATGATGTAACATTTAATATTGCTCAAAATTTATCGGGTGTAATACCCGATTATGTCTATGTAACTTCCATAAATACAGGAAAAACCGTTACCTATAATCCATATACCGAAGGAATGAAAGTCTGTTTGCTGTCGGGGGATTATAATTTTTATTGCTATTCAGCCAACGGTGGATTTTCTTCTTCTCACAAAATACCATTTACCGTAAATCAAAATACAACCGTACAAGGTTTATATACTTTCCAATTAAATGTGAAAGACAACAATAATACCGCTATTTCGGGAATAAGTTACTACATAAAACAAGATGGAGGATTTATAAACACCTCATTTACAACTAACAATCAAGGCGTGGCAATTGCATTTTTGCCAAATGGAAATTATCAATTATACAATACAAAAACACAAGAGGAAACACCTTTTGCCATAAATAATCAGAACAATACGCTTAATTTGCAGTTGCCTAACGAAAGAACGCTGAATGTAACAAAAGACGGACAAGCAATAACCACAGGTTATGTAATGATATATAACGAGCAAAAGACTTCTGTGCAAAGTGTTCAAATTATCAATGGAATAGGCAAAGTGCGTTTGCAGTCGGGCAGTAATTATTATGTAATGATGAGCGTTGCAGGTGCAGCAAGTATGCAACAAAAGATTGCCATTTCAGGCAGTAATATGAATTTAGATTTTGTTTCTTTACAAATAAAAAGTGAGGGAAAAGGTATTGCATTTCCTTATCAAACAGATGATTATAATTTGGTCTATTATCTGAAACAAAGCACAATTCGCTTGGCTGCCGTTCCAATGAAAGGTTGGACTTGTACAAAATGGACTATCAATGGCACAAATATCAACGATGATTTAATTGATTATACTCTTAATGGAGCAACAGTTGCAACCGCCATTTTTGAGCAAAACTTACCAAGCGGAGTTGCAGAAAAGAGAGCGTCAAGCAATAATCTGACAATTTATCCAAATCCCGCTGAAACTCAAATCAATTTTTCGGAAGATGTTAGTGGAAATGGGTATATCTACAGCAGCGGAGGCAATTTAGCAAAACAAATTTATGTTTTTGGTAACGGAATAAACATTTCAGATTTAAGTTCGGGAGTATATGTTTTAGTTATTGAAACTGAAAGTCAAAGTTATAAAGGTAGTTTTATAAAAAAGTAGAATAAGTTTTTAAATATTTAACATTAAAACTGCAATAATAATCAAAAAACAGTTATCTTTGCAGTTCTAATGTTGAATTGTAATTCTGAAATATGAAATATACGGTAACTAATTGGGTAGAAGATCTTCAAAAAGATGGTCGAGTTTGTTTTTCGCTTGTTGATGCAATGGAAAAATTTCCGTTGCATAGTAAGAATGTGTTGAAAAATACACTTACTCGCTTGGTTAGCAAGAAAAAAATATGTTCCGTATGGAAAGGTTTTTATGTGATTATTCCTGTTGAATATCAATCAAAAGGGATAATTCCCGAAGTATATTATATTGATTGGTTAATGAAATTTTTGGGACGAGATTACTATATTTCATTACTCAATGCCGCTGTTTTTTACGGTGCAGCGCATCAGCAACCACAAGAATTTACCGTTGCAACAACTCCTCCTTCGCTTAGAAGTACGCAAAAGAAAGGGACAAAAATTAATTTCAACAACAAAGCAACTATCCTTAAACAGTTTACCGAACAGCGTAAAACGCCTACCGGCTATATTCAAATTTCGTCGCCTGAACTAACAGCAACCGATTTGATACAATTTGAAAAAGAAATCGGAGGTATAAACCGTGCCACAACAGTTTTGAATGAATTGGCTGAAAGTTGCGATTTCAAGAGCCTCACAGAAGAGTTTTTTCAATATGTTCCAACTCCTGTCATTCAGCGATTAGGCTATTTACTTGACGACGTGTTGGAATATCAATCGCAGGCTGATGATTTATACATCTGCATTAAAAAACATAACATTTCATTCCGTAAAACACCGTTGAAAAATAAAAAGCCTGTTGCAAACTGTGAAACCAATAAAAAATGGAAAGTAATTATTAATGAACAAATTGAGATAGACGAATGATACCCGAATATGCAATAAAAGAATGGAATAAAACTACTCCCTGGCACAGAAACGAACAAATCGAACAGGATTTGATAATCTGCCGCGCTTTGGTCGCATTGTTCAATGATGAGTATTTGGCAGAACATTTGGCGTTTCGTGGGGGAACGGCATTACATAAATTATATTTACAACCACAACCCAGATATTCGGAAGATATTGATTTAGTTCAAATAAATGCAGAACCAATTAAAGAAACGATGGATAAAATCAGGGAAGTATTATCGTTTCTCGGCGAACCAAAAATAAAGCAAAAAGCACACAACAACACATTAATTTTCCGTTTCAACTCCGAAATCCCACCAGTAATTCCCATTCGGCTGAAAGTTGAAATCAATACAAGAGAACATTTTAATGTATTAGAATTAACGCAACAAGATTTCAATGTAAATAATCAATGGTTTTCAGGAGGTTGTAAAATAACAACTTATCATTTGGAAGAATTGTTAGGCACAAAACTTCGAGCATTATATCAACGCCGAAAAGGTCGTGATTTGTTCGATTTATATAAGGCATTATCTATGCAAAGCATTAACATTGAAAACATTATCCGTTGCTATCGTGAATATATTGGTTTTGTGGTTGATAATCCGCCAACGCAAAAAGAATATCTACAAAATATGGAGTTGAAAATGCAAGACAGAGAATTTTTAGATGACACCAATTTATTATTGCGACCCGATGACAAGTATAATTCGACAGAAGCGTGGGAATTAGTGAAAAGTCAGTTAATAGAAAAGTTATAGTGCAAACAAAACACCAGCAGCCAACACGCGGTATAGTTAATTGCCGGTGCAGTGCGTATTCGAGCGGCACAGCTCGTATCAAAAGTAGTTGTAACTTGATAGGAAAGTGCTTCGCAATCGGCAACTAACCATACCGCCGACCGTTGGCAGCAAGCTTAAAAGACAAACAAAAAAGACAATGAAGTATCATCTGAGAATAATTTTAATATTTCTGATTTCTTCTGTCAGCCTTTATGGACAGAATAAAACACAGGACAGTTTGCGAAGTGAAGTCGCAAAATTAAAAACACAAAATGAACTACTAGAGAGTAGAATAGATGATTTTGAAAAAAATCAAAAAACAGTATTAGAATTAAAGAACGAGTTGGCTAACGCAAATTTCAATATGGCAAATTCCAAAAAAGAAATTTATGATAGCCAAATAAACTCATTAAACCTAATCTTCACTGTTATTGGGATACTAATTGCAATTTTGGGTGTAATCGGATATAGAAGCATCTCTGGTCGTATTTCAGACATTAAGAATGAAATTGAAAAGGATATAGAAAAGTTAGACAAACGGGCAAGTGAAATAAAGACAGATATTAATCAAAAAGTAAATGACATTAAATCCGAATTGAAAGACTTTAAAAAAGAACAAAAAGAAGATTATGCAAAATTTGAAAAATCTGCAAATGAAAAAATAAAGGAAGGATTGGCTTTACAGTTGCAAGAAGCAATTGATAGAATTATGAAAGATAGTTTGGGTAAACAAATTAACAATTTGAACGAGCAGGTAGCCGATATATTTAGCACAATTGAACAGATTAAAACAGATAAT
Organism: Paludibacteraceae bacterium; assembly: GCA_028694915.1. GTDB lineage: Bacteria > Bacteroidota > Bacteroidia > Bacteroidales > Paludibacteraceae > W0P28-013. Next base: position 7,840 of record JAQVJY010000026.1, on the reverse strand, counting down.
CGTCAATTCGATCAAAGTGAAGAATTTCCAAATGATTTAAATGGCGACACAGTAACTGGATCTAAACATACAAACGCATTCGAAGATGAAAAACAATAAATATATAAAGCTAAATGTGGTTCAGGTTAGGCAATTACAAAATGGTATTGTCTTTACTGGAAAAATGAAATTTAGTCAACTAAACCAAGTATATAAACTTACAGAAAGAAGAGAAAAAACCATTGACCCTTTTGATAATACACCAATCAATGAATCAAAAGTGTCGAGTGAATTTCAACGACAATTAAGTGTCAAAAAACTAAAGGAAATTCAGAATTATTTGTTTGAAGAAATTAAGCAAATAGAAAAAAGAAAATCTTTAGGAATGTTTCCCTCATCAGTAATTTTATACAATCGAAACTATGAAATTGACGACTTAGTTTTTAATGGTAGTAATGAGTCATTAACTGATAATGAAGAAGTGATTCTTACTGAATCGTTGATTGAAGATAGTTTTAACAATGAATTGGATTGTTGCTTTTATATCAAAGACAACAAGCTTGAAGACCTATATAATCTTTACATTCCCAATAATCCTAACTCAACATTGATTGTTGATGGACAACATCGTTTTTTTGGTACCAAAATGTTGTATGACAGCCTCAATGACAAGAAAATGAAGGATATCGTAAACGATTTTGAATTCATTATTACATATCTTGTAGGCTTTGACATTTACGAAGTTGGACAAATTTTCGCAACAGTAAACTTTAACCAAAAACCTGTAAATAGGTCATTATACTATGACATATTTGGCTCAGCACCACAAACTGACAGAGAAGGTAATCTCCAAAATGATATAAGATTAGCTCACGATTTAGCGGTACACTTGAATAACAACCCAAATTCACCAATTAATTCAATGATAAAATTATTAGGCAAGGGTTACGGATTATTTTCACAAGCATTTTTTGTTTTTAATATGTTACGGGTTTTCAGAACGGGTATATGGAATCATTACTTAATCGATTATATAAATCAAGGTACTGAGTATAGAGATATTGCAAAATTTATGAAATCCTATTTTCAAGCATTGCAAGAGTGTTATCCAACTGCTTGGCCTGTAAAAATCCTCAAAAATGATTCCTTAGTCTATTCATCATTTAGCTATGAATATATTTTGTGCAAAACAACTGGCTTAGGTGCATATTTCAGACTAATAAGGGACATATATCCACTGGTAAAATCTGAACCTGAAAAATTTAAGGAAAATATCAAAAAAGTATTCAAAAAGATAGACGATGAAAATGCTTCAAAGCTATTTTCTAAGAAGGGAGCATATGGTGGTTCAGGTTCAGAAGGTTTGCAAGACAAATTATATAGACAATTACTTTCTGAATATGAACTTAAATAACATAGTCCCAGAAGGAAAGCCAGCTGCCAACAGCACCTACCCAAAAGTGGCGGTTCAGTGGTTAAATCAAGCTTTGTGCTTCTACCAAAGTTTCTGCTTGGTTGACAGTGAAGTGCTTCGAAATCGCCACCTTCGGGTAGCTGCAAAACGTTAAAACGACAGACTACTAATTCGATACGATATGAAAAAAATTAAAATTGGGATATTATTAGGAGTTGTTGCTGGGATTATTGACGTAATTCCAATGATTATGCAAAAGCTGACTTGGGATGCAAATATTTCTGCATTTACCATGTGGATAGTTGTAGGATTTCTAATTGCGACAATTGATTTAAAAATCAATTCGATAATCAAAGGTATTTTGACAGCTTTTTTGGTCTTATTGCCGACGGCAATTTTGATTGGCTGGAAAGAGCCTGTTTCATTGATACCTATAGCTATAATGACGACAATCCTAGGTGGATTGCTCGGATTTTCAATTAAAAAAATCTTAGATAAAAAGTAAGTTCATTCACAGTGTGAGTAAAAAACAGACACCTAGACGAAAGACCTTGACTAAAAAAGGACGCTTAGCCTCTGCAAAAGACTGGATTACAAAGTATGACGGACAAAATTTAATCTCTGGATATGCGAAATGGTTTGGTGTGGACAAAATTTGTGCGATTAATGAGTTGAAAACCCTCGGAGTAATTATCCCGGAGAATTTAGAGAATCAAATCGTTGAGTCGCTTAAAAGGAGAATAGAACAAAGAAAATTAGCAAAAGAAAAAGCTGAGGCTCTCGACATCGCAGTAAATGACTCGGACTACAATTTCGCTTTTATTGCAGGATACACATCAGGAGGATTTCCGTATGGTCTGACTCATGAGGAATTAGAAAATGCAGAACTGGACAATAATGATTAACTGGACAAAAGAAACACGACCGCATAACAAAAACTATATGTCAATTGCCGTTTCCGTGCTGACAACAAGCCGTGTAGCCCGCAACAGCGGCGGTGCGGCTCGACAGGAAAACCGCCCGCAGTCGGCAACTGCATATAGTTCCGTCCGTTCTAGTAGATAACACACTGAACAGCCATCTGACAATCATCTCAAAACAAAGCTCCGTAACTTTTTCGTTACGGAGCTTTAGTGTATGCCCTAGCAACTAGTTATAAACACTGAAATTCGAAAAAAAATAAAATATGGTATTTATATGCTAACAAATAGCTACTTTTGCAAGTTTTTATAAAAATCAGTATTTAGGTCTTTAAGTTATCAGAACTCTCATTATGAGTCAATCACAGTCACACACTGGCTTACATAAAATTACGTTAGCCGGTCTTATCGTTACGCTTGGTATTGTATACGGCGATATTGGTACCAGCCCGTTATATGTATTGAAAGCCATTCTTGCTGGCGGTAATGGTATCAACGAGTTATTAGTCTTAGGTGGTATCTCCTGCATTTTTTGGACACTCACGCTACAAACTACCATTAAGTACGTACTTATCACGTTACGCGCCGATAACCACGGCGAAGGTGGAATTTTTGCGCTATTTGCATTGTTGAAAAAGAAAACGCCATTTATTGTGCTTATCACCATGATTGGCGGTAGTGCCTTACTAGCCGATGGCGTTATAACGCCTGCCATTACGGTAACCACCGCCATAGAAGGGCTACGTATGGTTTATCCAAGCATTTCTGTTATTCCCGTAGTATTACTTATTTTGGCACTCCTTTTTGCTTTCCAACGCTTTGGAACAAATGTGATTGGCCGTTTTTTCGGTCCTGTCATGTTATTGTGGTTTTTAATGTTAGGCATTTTAGGTGCCATACAAATTAGTACCCTACCACATGTTTTAGTAGCGCTCAACCCGATGTACGCCATCAAATTACTGATTGAATATCCAAGTGGTATTCTTCTGCTAGGAGCGGTCTTCTTAGCTACCACAGGAGCTGAAGCCTTATACTCCGACATGGGACATTGTGGCATTAAGAACATACGCATTTCGTGGGTATTCGTAAAATCGATGTTAGTTATAACCTACCTAGGGCAAGGTGCTTGGGCACTCAGTCATCCCGATTTAGCACAAACTGTGAACCCATTTTTTGGGGTTATGCCTACTTGGTTTTTACTACCTGGCATCATACTCGCCACAGCTGCAGCAGTCATTGCGAGCCAGGCGTTAATTACAGGATCTTTTACATTAGTAAGCGAAGCTATATCGCTCAACTTTTGGCCAAAATTCAAAATTAGTTATCCGTCTATCATCAAAGGGCAAGTTTATATTTCCATCATCAATTGGTTTTTATGGATTGCCTGTTCGTTTGTAGTTATTTTCTTCGGTAGTTCCGAAAAAATGGAAGCCGCTTATGGGTTGTCTATCACCATTACCATGATTATGACTACTCTTTTACTATCCTATTGGCTACCGTCAAACGGTTGGAAAAATCTATTCCGCATAGCGGTTGTAACCCTTTTCTTAACCATAGAGAGTGTCTTTTTAATCTCCAATCTAAACAAGTTTATGCATGGTGGTTGGTTTTCTATTCTATTAGCTCTGTTCTTCTTTACCATTATGTATGGTTGGTTTTACGGACGTCGCATTAAAAATAGTTACATCACTTTTACCGATTTAGGGCAATATTTAAACCAATTCCGCGACTTGAAAAATGATACTAGCATCCCTTATCTCAGTGCCAATTTGGTATACATTACCAAAGCCGATATGCCCATGGAGATTGAATCTAAAATTATGTACTCTATTTTTCAGAAAAATCCAAAGAGAGCTAACACCTACTTTTTGTTGCATGTAGATAACGACGATTCGCCAAATACATTTCAATACAAAGTGAACCAAATTATTCCTGGCACACTCATCAAGATTGATTTTAAATTGGGCTTTAAGATTGAGCGTAAAATTAATTTATACTTCCGTCAAGTAATCGAAGATTTAGTGGCGAGTGGCGAGTTTAGCCTAGAAAGCCCATTTGACTCGATGCGTAAATACAATATTAATTCGAACTTTTTATTTATTAATCTCGACCGCGTACTCACAGTTGATTATAAATTACCTGCCAAAGAGGGATTTATTATGAATTTACACAATATCATCAAAAATTTAGGTAATAACGACATTAAAGCTTTAGGATTGGATTCCAGTTCAACTATAGAAGAAAAGATACCAATTCTAATTCCACAGCCTGTCACACACCGCATTCAAGGTAACCTACGTAGTACGCCACCTGGGCACGACCAATAATGAGTTAGCATAAACAGACCTGTATACAGACCTTCCAAAACGGGATAGATTATAAAATCTATCCCGTTTTTATGTGTTTTTTAACATAATTTTCAATTTTAGCTTGCATTATATATAAAAATGATTTATTTTTGAAAAATTATCAGCAAAAGTAAAAAAAATAACCTATTAAAATAAGCATAAGGAGGATGCAGAAAATCCCGAATAGAGTATGCCAAATTAATACCTTACTACACATGAAAAAATTATTAATCCTGAGTTTCGCCTTATTAACTTTTTTCGGTGCCTATGGGCAAAAGAAAAATCCTTATCACACACCTGGTACAAAAGAGTACACAGAAGTAACTTCTAAATTACTTGGAACTTGGAACATCCAATCATTTAGTAAACAAGGTGATGAGAAGATTGGAACTACGTATGAAAAAGCGACTGTGGAATTTCAAGAATTTGATTCCAAAGGACGTAAAGGTATTGCAACTTTTCGTTTTACCCTACCACAAAAAACAGTAGAAGAACGTATTGATAGTTGGAATAAAAAAGAAACGACACTTGTAGTCGACCAGTATGTAGTAGTAGCCACAGTAGAATATAAAATTTCTCCTAAAGGCGTATTGGTTTATTGTGAAAATCAAATGAACCATCCTGAAATTACTGGAAGTGGAAGCCAATTAGAGAATTTTATAGGCACAGAGACTGCCTTTATCAGTTCGCAATCTGCTATGAAGCAAAGTGGTGGATTAGGCAATCTAGCTACTGCTCAACTACTTAAATCGGTTTCAGGAACTAATTTTGCGCCAAGCATCCCGACTCAAATTAATTATAAAAATTTGACGGATGACAGTGTAGAATTCATAGGACTACAAAAACTAAGTATCAAGCTCACAAAATAAATACTCGAAAGTAGTCTTTATGAAATCAAAAATTCCCGATTGACACACAAGCAATCGGGAATTTTCTTTGAAATAATCACACAACGTTATTTCTTATGGTTTATTCGAAGTAGGTAATAACACGTGTTTCTACTGTTTCATTTTCCCACACTTCGCTATTATTTTGATTGTGATATTTTCGACTCGTCCAATTGCCTTTTGCATCGTACACATAATCGTAATATTCGGTGATGTAATAAGAATCTTCACCATTTATTTGAGATTCGCGCACCAGATCTTTCGACTCATTATATGTATAATCGGTTCTGTTATAAGAATTGCCAGAAACGGAGGTATCAGTCACTTCAAACTTATCAATCAATAAATACTGTAAATCTTTCTTATACGTAGACTTGCGTTCACTAGTATATCCTTCGCCAAAAAATCCTTCAATATACACATCAAACATACCATTCGATTGGTAAGTAGCTTCCATAAATGAATAATCCGTCACAAAGCTCGTTGGATATTTGTCGGCATAATAAATTTTGGTCGTATCCTTGGTTATGGTTTCGCCGTAGGTATATTGTCCCATCAACCACAGCGTATCACCTACAAATACATAATCCATACGACTTGACTCACCAATCATTGCACTTAAGTTGGGAGTTAAACCAGCATGATTAATGTGAAATGGAAAGTTTGGGATGTATTTCCCCGAATTATTATACTGAATGGTATATTCACCATTATTGACTAAAACTCCTTCTGCATTGTAGGAATAAGTCACTTCGCCTGTTTGCGGATTAGTTATTTTCACAACATTTCCATCACTATTAAATTCTGTAGTAGTTTCATTTTGTGTAATGGTTTTCACAGCACCTTTTAGTTGCAAACGTACTAACGCATTAGTTGTCCAATAATTCGTAACGTCCCCATTGTTATTATTGGTGGGGTCACAGGACACCAATAACATCACGAGTGATGCCAAAAACATCAATGTAAATTGTTTTTTCATGATTGTAATTTTTAAGATTAAACGATGGAGCAAAGATATCATGACTTAACATCGTTCGTTTCTCAAAAAGTACATTTTTTACGCAAAAGGTACATTTTTTATTGTAAAATGCTAAAAAAACAAAAAAAACCGTACCTTTGTACGCACATTAAAGACCACACATATGCTCAAAACATTACTATTGGCCTTCCCTGTATTTGTGACATTTTTTTGGAGTATAACACTTCAAATTGGACAAAACCGACGTTCTCCACAAGCGTTTTTAGGAAAATTCATGACATTTGCATTTGTGGTATACACCTCACATTTTCTATTTTTTGCTCCACTACATAGATTGTACATGATTATCGATCCAATCTATCAATATGCTTCATTGATGGTTTACCCCATGTTTCATATATACATACGACTTCTTACAGTCGACCGTAAATTTTCATTTCACAAACACAGCATCTATTTAGCAGCTCCAACAATACTGTTGATACTTTACACCATTGGCGCTATTTGGATGGATAAAGGCAGTTATGAGCGACTGATTTTGGGCGATGGCTTACCGACCTCATTTGCAGGATTGTATCAACGTACTGTGATGCTAATCATTAAAATAGTTTTTCTTGTACAAGTCATATTCACCGTTTGGAAAAATTTTTTACTACTCAAGACATACGAAGATAAACCCAAACAGTACTATTCTGATTTAGAAAACAGTCGAATTAATAAAGCAACATTATTAAACATCACGATGTTAGTGGTGGCTTGTGCTTCATTCATATTACGTTGCTTAGGACGCAATTTTTTCACACATGAATTAATTGGAATTACGATTGCCTCCATTTTATTTTCGACGACTCTTTTTGCTATTGGTCTCTTTGGTTTTCATCAAGAGTTAATTAATCCCATGTTTGAAAAAGCCGATATACGGTCTTCCAAAAAAACAACAAATTCTAAAACAAATTTATTGGAAGAACAGCTAAAGCAAGCCATCGAAAAGAAAATTTATTTAAATCCATCGCTTACCATACGCGATTTAGCAGTCGCTATAGGTAGTAATCGCACCTATCTATCAAACTACATTAATAGTGAACATAAAACAAGTTTTTGTGGCTACATCAACCGCTATCGGGTAAAGGAATTAGAAGCAATCCTAAAAGAACAACCACAACAATCATTAGAAACGTTGGCCGACTTAGCTGGATTTGGTTGCATAGACTCGCTAAAACGCGCTGTACGCAATGAAACAGGCATGGCTTTCAACGAGTGGCGCAAACAACTACATAGCCATCCTAAAGGATAAAAAAGAAGAATCCAACAGT
>JAQVJY010000053.1 GCA_028694915.1 Paludibacteraceae bacterium | reverse complement strand
GATAATTTAGCATTAACCGTATAATTAAGAGGTTTCTGCTATAATTTATCCTTATATAAGAGAGCATTTCTCGCAACTGGCAGCAAAGGCCGGACTCGGACTTATTTTCTTGCCCCCGGTAAATTTCGTAAAAATGAAATCCGAATCAGAAACCAAACTCTAATCACCATTCCCCTCACCATCATCTTGCAACCCATGAATTCACACCCAACCATCTCATCTCATTTCATCCCAAAATTTCTAACTACTCCGGCTTCCCCAACCACTCAGGCCACTACGACAATTCCCGCTCCGCCAACCTTTAAATTCCCATACGCTCCCTTACTCTAGTCTCCAACTACCCACCACGAGCGTTCAACTCTCACTCTCACTCTCAACTTTCCACCAACCACCATCTGCATTCTGAAGTTGCAACTTACCAATGAAACAATGAAAAAGACGCCGAAAAATAGATGTTAAATGTTTCGAATATTTCGATTATTCCAAATATTTCGATTATATTTGTAGTGAATACAATTTACATCAAGCTATGAAAGAAATATGAAAACAATCAATGAAATAAAAAGACCGGATAAGCATGAACGAAAATTAGCACGGAATTCTTATTCTTCCTTGATTTCGGCTATCGACCGGTTAAAAACAGACCAGGCTGAAATTGAAATTGAAGAGACCGGAGAAAAAATTATACTCCCGGTAAAAGCATTGAAACTTTTAAGTGAAATCTTAAAAGCGATGAGCGAGGGAAAACCTGTTTCAATAGTGCCTATGGCTACGGAAGTGACCACACAGAAAGCGGCAGAATTGCTGGGATGTTCACGGCCTCACCTGGTGAAACTACTGGAAGAGGGTAAGATTGAGTACACCAAAATAGGTAAACATAGACGCATTAAATACGAAGATATTGTTCGTTACAAGCAGAAAATGAAAGAGGATCAAAAGAAATACCTCGTTGAAATAATGAATGCAGATGAAGAATTAGGGCTTTATGATTCATAGTGTCAGGTTTACCGCAGTTTTGGATACCAAACAGCAAACTATCTTCACTCTCTGCTGTAAACCGACAATATGCGAATGATAAAAAAACTTTTGCGACTTTTTTCAGAACATAAACGTAATAGAAAGAATGACGCCGAAAAATAAACATTTCTGTTTATATTTCATATCTTTGCCTAAAGAGTGAAAAATATGAATAATCGCATTGAACTCATAAAAGGTATTCATCCCGGAAAACTTATCGAAAGAGACTTAAAGAAAAAGGGAATAACGCAGCGGACATTGTCAAAGAATACGGGCATTAAGTATCAAACCATAAACGCAATTGTCGCCGGAAAACGCAATTTGACCATTGATCAGGCAATGAAAATTGAAAGTTTCATGGGTTATGAAGAAGGCTTTCTTTCGCTGCTCCAAACTTACCACGATATAAAACAATACAAGGATAAAAAGTTTTCGCGATTAAACCCCAAAAAATTTCCCCACATTCGCAGGATAGTTTTTTGGGATACGGATGTTGATAAAATTGATTGGGAAAGAAATAAAACGGCTGTTATCAACAGGGTGTTGGAGAGAGGGAATAAAGAAGAAATCGACGAAATCATGCGATATTATCAACTAACGGAAAGCGATTTGAAAAAGTTTAAACCAAGGTTTCTTCGACAAACCGATCTAACAAAAAAAGAGGAACAAAAGAAATACCTCGTTGAAATAATGAATGCAGATGAAGAATTAGGGCTTTATGATTCATAGTGTCAGGTTTACCGCAGTTTTGGATACCAACCAGCAAACTATCTTCACTCTCTGCCGTAAACCGATACTATGCGAATGATAAAAATACTTTTGCGACTTTTTTCAGAACGTAATATAATAGAAAGAAAGACGCCGAAAAATAAACATTTCTGTTTATAGGCAACGACAACGAGGAGGTTTCGACTCTTGAGGCAAAAGTGGGATTTCCGGCAGAGCTCAAAACAAAAATTGGCGAGCAAAAAATCGATGTTGTCTTTGACAATGCCAATACGAGACAAAAAGATAGCTTTTTCCGTATTTATGCTGTTCTTAGAAAAAACTTTAAATGTTTCCCGAAAGTCCGGATTTTTCCGTACCTTTGAGAAAAATTTAAAATAAAATGAAGAAATATCTGGAAGATTTTCATCGGATGAAATTGTTTCGTCTGGAAGATGTTGTCCAAATTGTCGGAAATAAAAAATCGGCAAAAGACTTACTGCGAAATTACAAGAAACAACAATTGATCTGCCAGATTCGCCGCGATTTGTATACAGTTACCGATTTGGCAACAAAACAGGCCATAGCTACAAAATTCGAAATCGGAAGCAATATCACACCCTCAGCCTATGTATCGCATCATTCAGCTTTAGAATATCATGGATTGGCTCACCAGCAATTTTTTATCCTTTACATTTCCTCTGCACAAAAATTTACTCCATTCGATTTCGAAGGTATTCATTATTTTTATTGCAAATCGATAAGCGAAAAAGGGGTTTATACGCCGCCAATGAATTCACTGGTGCATGTAACCGATGAAGAGCGGACGGTAATCGATTGCATCGACCGCATTGATCGAGCAGGAGGATTGGAAGAACTGCTGCATGCAATAGCTGCCATGACTTATTTGAACGAAAACAAACTGATGACTTACCTTGAAATATACGACAAACAATTTCTCTACCAGAAGACGGGGTTTTTGCTTTCTTATTTTCAAAAGGAATTAAAATTGAGCGACGAATTCTTAGAGGTTTGCCGAAAAAAGAAAGGAAAAAGTACGCGTTATCTTCTTGATGAACCGGCGGCTACGTTGGTCTATCACTCCCAATGGAAGCTATTTGCTCCTGAAAATATTCTCTCTTATCTGGAACAAGGTCAAAATGAAATTGCATAGGTACAGCAAGCAAGATTTGGACAAATTGGCTTTGGAAACGAATTTTATTCGGGATAATCTGGAAAAAGCATTTCGTCTATGCAATATTCTACAACATTTTGGCGAAAACCCGTTGCTATCGAAATCTCTTGCCTTGAAAGGAGGAACAGCTATCAACTTGACGGTTTTCGACCTACCTC